>CAYUYZ010000024.1:0-50094 GCA_964449575.1 uncultured Stakelama sp. | reverse complement strand
TGGCTCCCTGAGTAGGATTCGAACCTACGGCCGCTCGATTAACAGTCGAGTGCTCTACCGCTGAGCTATCAGGGAATGCGGTGCGAAGGGCGCTCTATAACCGGCGATTGCGGCATTGCAATAGCTTTGGGGGTGCCGACGCGTCGCGGGTGCTTAAGCGATGAATTGCTCCATCGTGATCCGGTCGTCGAGCGCATGTTCGGGATCGAACAGCAGCGTGAGTTCGCGCGTGCGGTCGATCGCGATTTCGACGCTCGCGACATCGCGGACTTCGCGTTGATCGGCGACCGCGCTGACCGGGCGCTTGTGCGGTTCGAGCACGCGCAGCTTAATCCGCGCTTTGTCGGGCAGGATTGCCCCGCGCCAGCGCCGGGGGCGAAACGGGCTGATCGGGGTGAGCGCGATGAGCGCCGAGCCGAGCGGCAGGATCGGGCCTTGTGCGGAGAAATTATAGGCCGTCGAGCCGGCTGGCGTCGCCGCGAGAATTCCGTCGCACGCCAGTTCGGGGATGACGACACGGTCGTTGAGCGTCACTTCGAGCTTCGCGGTCTCGCGGGTTTCACGCAGCAGCGACACTTCATTGATCGCGGGCAGCGACACCGTCTCGCCCGACATGGTGGTCGCCACCATGCGCAGCGGCGTCACCTTGAACGCCTTGCTCCCCGCGAGCCGCGCGTCGAGGCCATACACCTGCCAGTCATTCATCAAGAAGCCGACGGTGCCGAGGTTCATGCCGAAAACCGGCAGCGGATTGGCCGGGCGTTCGAGCTGGCGGTGGAGCGTTTGCAGCATGAAGCCATCGCCGCCGAGCGCGACGATCAGCTCGGCCTGATCCTCGCTCACCCACTCATAGCCGTCGGCGAGTGCCTGAGCGGCTTCCTGCGCTTGCGGCGTCGGCGAAACGGCGAGCGCGCGCCGGGGCTGGCCGGTCATCCGCCGGTGACGCTCATGTGCCGCGCGACGGCGGGAGCGCTGCCGGGGGCGATGGCGAAGTCGTGCCGTTCGGGCTTGCGATCCATCGCTGCGTCGAGCGCTGCGTCGAGCGCCGCGAGCCCGCCCTCCCGGATCGCGCCCTTCAGATCGACCTGATCGTCATGGCCGAGACACATGAACAGCTTGCCCTCGGTCGTCAGCCGCACGCGGTTGCAGGTGGCGCAGAAATTATTGGTCAGCGGCGAAATCAGCCCGAGCTTGGTGCCCCACGGGCTGACGCGCCAGTAACGCGCCGGGCCGCCGCTATTGTGGTCGCTTGGGTCGAGCGTGAAGCGCGTGGCGAGATCGGCGAATACCGCCGTCAACGGCACGAAGCGATCGGCGCGGTCTTCATCGATCGCGCCGAGCGGCATTGTCTCAATGAGCGACAGGTCGAAGCCATTGGCGCCGCACCATGCCAGCATCTCGGGGATTTCAAGGTCGTTGAGCCCTTTCAGCGCGACCAGATTGATCTTGACCTTCAGCCCCGCGTCGCGCGCGGCAAAAATGCCGCCGAGCACTTGGGCGACATCGCCGTGGCGCGTGATGTGGCGAAAGGTCGCGGGATCGCGGCTGTCGAGGCTGACGTTGATCCGCCGCATGCCCGCTGCATAGAGCGCTTCGGCATGGTCGGCGAGCCGGGTGGCATTGGTCGTCATCGTCAGCTCGTCGAGCCCATGTCCCAGCGAGCGACCGAGCCGCGACACCAGCTCGGTGACGTCGCGCCGCACGAGCGGCTCGCCGCCCGACAGCCGGATTTTGGTCACCCCGCGTGCGATGAAACGCTCGGCGATCAGCGCGATTTCCTCAAGGCTGAGCAACTGCGCCTTGGGCAGAAAGGTCATTTCCTCGGCCATGCAATAGCGGCAGCGCAGGTCGCAGCGATCAGTCACCGAAATCCGCAGATAGCTGATCGTGCGACCATGGCGGTCGATAAGGGCAGGGCCGCAGGACATGGACCAAGAGCTAGGGCTTCGCATGAGTGGCGGCAAGGGTATCGTCATGTCACATTAGTCACGACGACTCGCGACGGGAGAGGCCGATGAGCGCGGCAATTGAAGTACTATTGGCGGAGGCACGCGCGTTGCGGACCGCAGGACAGGCCGATGCTGCGGCGGCTGTCTATCGCGATGCAGCCGCGCGGGCGCGAACGGAAGATGCGCCGCTTGAGTTGGCGCACGCGTTGCGGCACCTCTCCGATCTGGCCCGCGAGGCCGGACGAGAGGACGAGGCGCTGGCAACTGGCCGCGAGGCACTCGCGCTTTACCGCGCACAGGCGGCACCGCAGCCGCTCGACCTCGCCAATGCGCTCCGCGTGACGGCGCTGGCGCTTGACCTCAATGATCTGCACGACGCTGCGGTGTCCTTGTGGCGCGAAGCGCGCGGCCTCTATGCTGGACTCGGCATTTCGGCGGGGGTTGCCGAATGCGAACAACATCTGCCGCGCCGCGCGACCTGACGGCAGTCAAACCGAAAGCACGAAAAAGCTGATCGACGCGCCCGCCATGACGGCCGTGGCCAGCCAGCCCGCGACCATCATCGGGAGTGACAGCGTCAGCCGTCCCATCGCGCGCTTGTTGGTCGCGATCAGCATCATCGCCGCCATCAGTGGCGCGGCAAGCACGCCATTGACGACCGCGCTCCAGTAAAGCGCCTTGATCGGATCGATCGGCGTGAAATTGAGCGCGACCCCGGCCAGCGTCGTCAGCGCGATCACCGCATAAAAGGCGCGCGCCTCCTTCAGCCCGCGCGCCAGGCCGGTGGTCCAGCCGAACATCTCGCTAACGCCATAGGCTGCCGACCCCGCCAGCACCGGCACCGCGAGCATGCCCGTGGCGATGATGCCGCTCGCGAACAGCGCAAAGGCGAAATCGCCGGCTATCGGGCGGAGCGCCTGCGCGGCCTGTGCCGATGTCTGAATGTCGGTGACGCCTTGCGCGTTCAGCGTCGCTGCCGTCGCGACAATGATCGACAGCGCGATCAGGTTGGAAAAGCCCATGCCGATGATCGTGTCGGTACGAATCCGTCCCAGTTCCGGCCCGGCAGTATCGGGTGCGATGCACAAAGGCTTGACGTGGCGGCGGTGCCCTTCCTCGACTTCCTGGCCGCTCTGCCAAAAGAACAGATAGGGCGAAATCGTCGTGCCCAGCACCGCCACCAGCGCCATCGCATGCGGCGCGTCGAACACCAGCGTTGGGATCAACGTACCGCTCATCGCCCGGTCGACCGGCACTCGCGCGGCAAAGGCGACCGCGACATAGGCAAAGAGCGACAGCGTCGCCCATTTGAGCGCGGCGGCATAGCGCGGATAGGCGACAAACACTTCGAGCGCGATGCAGACCACGCCGAACCCGATCGTGTAGAGATGCACCGGCCCGCCCAGCAATTGATCGAGCGCCGCCCCCATCGCGCCCAGATCGGCGCCCAGATTGATGACATTGGCGATCACCAGCAGCCCGACGACGATCCGCACCACGATATGCGGATAATGGCGACGCAGATTTTGCGCGATTCCGGCGCCGGTGACGCTGCCGATGCGCGCGGCGATTTCCTGAATGACGACCATCAGCGGAAAGCTGAACAGCATCGTCCACGCAAGGCTATAGCCGAACGCCGCGCCGACCTGGCTGTAGGTCGCAATGCCGCTCGGGTCGTCATCGGCGGCGCCCGTGACCAGCCCGGGACCGAGCTTGCGCAGCAGCCCGACCGCCGGGTGCGACGCTGCGGGGTCGACGCCCGCTGGAATATCCGCCGCCATGGCCGAGTGCCTAGGCTTTGCGGCTGGGCTTACCAAGCGCAATATCGCTGTCCGAAGGCGCTGGGGTCAGGCGGTAGCGAAGCCCGGCGGGCGCTGCTACGCTGGGGGCTGATGACGCAACCGCCTGTGCCCGATCTGAATTATGATACGCCCCCCGATCCGGCGCCGCTGTTCATTCTGTCGTTTCGCCAGCGCGACGAAATCGCTGCGCTTGCCGGACGCAGCGGCTGGCAGGCCATCGCCGCACGCCGCAGCGATGGCGCGGTCGAACGCTATAGCGCCAGCGGCGCCGCGCTTGCGGTGGTCGATGCGCGCGGGGCGCTGAGTGAAGGGCTGGCAGCGACCGCGGCGCTGGGGGCTGCGGTGGCGCAGCGGGGCGGGGCGCTGCTGGTGCTGGTGTCGCGCGGCGATGTCGGCGCGCTCGCGTCGCTCTACGAAGCGGGCGCCACGCATTTTCTGTCGAGCCCGCACAGCGAAGGCGAATTCGTCGAGGCGCTACGCTTTGCCGCGCGCCATGCCGGGCGGCGCGGTGGCGAGCCGGTGGCACCGCTTGGCTGGCGGATCGACGCCAGCGGCGCGGTGCGGCTGACGCCCGCGCTGGCCGATCTGCTCGACGCGCCCGCCGCGCCGACGCCGCGCTGGTTGCTCGGCCATGTCCACCCCGATGATCGCGCCACCGCGCTTGCGGCGTGGCGGCGGCTCCGCGCAAGTGGGACGCCGACGGCCTTTGCGCATGATCTGGGTGAGCTGGGGCGGGTGGTCGAGCATCTCCAGCATGATCCCGCCACCGGCATCACCGAAGCGGTGGTCGAGCGGCTTGGCGCCGTCCCCGAAGCCGCCGTCATCCTGCGCGACGCCCTGTCGGGGGTGCGCGATGCCGCCGGGGCGCGGCGGTGGCTCGACCGGCAATTGGCTGAGGGGCGGGGGATCCAGGCCGCGCTGATCGCACTCAACCGCTTCGACATTGTGAATACGGCTTATGGCCGCACGGCGGGGGACGGCCTGCTTCGCGCGGCCCAGCGGCGGATCGAGGAAGTCGCCGCCGATCTGTTCGGCCGCGGCGCGGTGGTCGCGCGCATGGGCGGCTCCGAGTTTCTGCTCGCGGTCGAAGACAGTCCACAGCGGATCGAACTCGCCGCCGGGCGTGTCGCCGAAGGACTCGCGCGGCCTTTCGTCGCGGGCGGCGCCGTGGCGGTGCTGGGCTGCCGGATCGGCATCGCGCCCGCGCGCCTGCCCGACGAAACCGCTGCGAGCCTCCTGCGTCGCGCGGGCGAGGCACTGGCGATTGCGCGTGCGTCGGACAGCCTGACGATCCATGTCGCGCGCGAGGGCGAGGCGGGGCCGTCGCTCGACACGCTTGCCGTAGACCTGCGTAATGCCATCGATCGCAGCGAAATCGACATCGTTTTCCAGCCGCAAGTCGCGATCGGCAGTGGCGCCATCGTCGGCGTCGAAGCGCTCGCGCGGTGGGAGCATCCGCTGCTGGGACCGCTCGGCGCCGAAACCTTGTTTGCTGCTGCTGACCGCGCCGATCTGTCGATTGGCCTGTCCGACCATATTCAGCGCACCGCGCTCGCCCGCGCGGCGGCCTGGCCCTCGGCGCTCGCCAAGCTGCGGCTAGCGATCAACCTGACGGCTGCCGATATCGCGCGGCCGGGCTTTGCCGACATCTTCCTCGACCGCGTCGACGCGAGCGGCTTTGCCCGCACGCGGTTGACGGTCGAGATCACTGAGAGCGGGCTGATCGAGGATCTCGGGATTGCCGCTGCACTGCTGTCCGAGTTGCGCAGCGCCGGGTGCCGCGTGGCGATCGACGATTTCGGCACGGGTTATTCGAGTCTCGCTTATCTGAAAGCGCTGCCGCTCGATTACCTCAAGATCGACAAGAAGCTGGCGCAGGATATCGCCGGGTCGACCCGCGACCGCATCGTCGTGCGCGGGGTGATCGATATGGCGCGCTCGTTGGGCCTCGCGGTGATCGCGGAAGGGGTGGAAACGCCCGAACAGCTCGATCTGCTCGCCAAGGAAGGTTGCCAATATTATCAGGGCTATCTCTGCGCCGAGCCACTCGATGTGGCCGCGCTGGCCGCGCTGATCACCACGCGAAAGGAATGATAATGTCAAAACTCGCCTGGATTGGCTTGCCCGCCGCGATTGCGCTGGTCGCGCCTGCCGTCGCACACCCGCCCGAAAAACATGCGGTCGAAGCGGCGATGACCGCGAGCGCTGCCGGGTGGAACAAGGGCGATGTGAATGCCTTCATGGCGGTCTATTCGGACGCACCCACGACGAGCTTCGTCACCAAGGAAGGGCTGCTGCGTGGCAAGGCCGCGATGATCACACGGTACAAGGCGCGCTATAGCTTCGACGATCCGGCCAAGCGTGGGGTCTTGACCTTCAAGACGCTCGATTTTCGCCTGCTCGATGCGACCCATGCGCTCTACATCGGCCAGTATCTGCTGACCTATCCGAACGGCAAGACCGCGACCGGGCCGACCTCGCTCATCTTCGCGAAGGAAGCAGGCGGCTGGAAGATCATTGCCGACCACAGCAGCTAAGGGCAGCTAGGCTTTCGTGCTGTTGCGCGCGGCGAGATCGAGAATTTCGACCAGCGCGAAGGCCGCGCCCATGCCGCGCGCCAGCGCTTCGAACAGGAGCAGCGCGTCGGGATCGATCGGCCGCGTTTCGCGCCAATAGGCGCAGATCGCATAGCTTGGCGGGTGGTCGCCGATCGGCACGGCGACGAGGCTGCGGATGAATGTCGCCAGATAGACATTGAGCGGGATGTCCTCGACATGGGTGATGTCGGGTACGATGATCGTCCGTTCTTCGGTCATCGCGCGGCCGGCGAGGCATTTGTCGATCGGAAATTGCAGCCCGCTCCAAAGCGGCTCGATCGTATCCTCGGCGAGATAATCGGTTTCCTCTCCGATGCGCTTGACGATCGTGATCCCGTCGGCTCGCGCAATCCGGCGGGCAGCGGCATGGGCGAGCGCCACGACCTCCGCCGCCGACCGAGCCTGCGCCATTTGACGCACCGTTTCGGCGAGCAGCGTCCAGCGCGCGGTGATGTCCAAGTCGGCCATGCCGTCCTCCCCAGCGGGTGCGACATAGCATGAGGCGATATCAATGCGCCACTGGCGGGAACAGCGCCACCGGATTGGCTATTCGGTCGCCATTGCTTCGTTGCTCATTGTCTCGCTGGCATCCGAAATGCGCTTATGCTCGGTCAACGCGAGCGGGGCTTCAGGTGCGGGCTTGGCCCATGGTTGCATCTTTACGCAAAAGCCGCTGCGATTGCCGCATTCGCGCACTTCGCCGGTTTTGGTATCGGTGACGAAGACAACATAATCGTCGTCGTCCAGCGTTGCCGCTTTGTCGGACGTTGGCTTGGGCGCATCGGCAAGCTTGCGCCATTGATCGCCCGGCGTTGCGATGCCGACCCCTTCATAGCGCCCACTGTGGCGCTCTGACGAGGATCCGCCGACAGTTTCAATCTTGTGGCAGCCCGCAAATACGGGGACGACGACGAACAGCAACAAGGCGTGACGGACCATCGACTGACTCCCCATATTCCTACTGTTCGAGTAGGCTATTAACTGACCGCTTTTGCAAGCGACATTGCGCATCTAACGTGCTCGTCTTCATGCGGTGACCGCAGTCGCACGAGGATAGCTGACCCTCTGCCGCGAGCCTATCGCCGCTGGTCCTCCAGCCATTGCTGGAACGGCCGCTCTGCCAGCGCGGCGTTCGCGCGCTCGACGGCATCGACCAGCATGCCGCCAACGGCGGTATCGAGCGCTTCGGTCGCCGCGCGGGCCGTTGCCCAATGGCGTTCGAGGCGCGGCATTAGGGCAAGCGTGGCATCGCTCAAGTCAACGATCCGCTCGCGCGCATCGCGGCCTTTGGTCACGGTAACGAGCTGGCGCGCAGCCATTTGCGCGATCGTCTGGCTGACCGCCGAGTGCGAGACGCCAAGCTGATCGGCGAGGCCGCGCAGCGTGAGCGGGCCGTGGGCGAGGATGGCGCGCAGGATCGGCGTGTAGCGCGGTCGGAAATCGAGCCCGTCAGCGACATAAGCCGCTTCGAGCGCGCCATCGAGCTGATCGATCAAACGGCGAAGCGCGGCACCGAAACTGGCAGCGCCGGAGGTGTGGTTGTTCGACATCCCCGCATTTTAGCACTTCACAAGGCCGAGACAAGTTATATAAGCGCTTACAGTTACAACTGTAGTCATGAGGTGGATGATGGACTTGGCAGTGGAGCGGCGCGCATTTTTGGGGCTTTCAGCGGCGGGTATTGCAGCACTTGGTAGCGGTGCGGCGTTCGCGCAGGCGGGGTCGAACGAGCTTGCGGCAGCGGTGGCAAAGCTCGCCGATCTGCTCGAATCGGGCTATGTCGTGCCGGCCACGGGCAAGCGTTACGCCCAGACTCTCCGCAGCAAGCTGACGAGCGGGGGGTATGCGGCGATCACCGATCCGGCCCAATTGGGCGATCAACTGACCGCCGATCTGCAGGCGGTATCCGCCGACAATCATTTGCGCATCGCGCCTGCTGCGACGTTGCCCGGCGGACCGCCACGCGCGCCAACCGGTGCGCCTCCATCCGCGCGCGTGCGCCGCCGGGCGTCGGTCGAGGACGCTGGCTGGCTGGCGAAGGGCGTCGCCTATATCCGCTTCATCGGGTTTACCGGAGAGCCGACAGCCCTCGCGACGGTGCGCGACTTCATGGCGGCGCATGCGAGCGCGAGCGCCCTCATCATCGACTGCCGCTATAATGGCGGCGGCGGCATCGACGAAATGGGGGTGATGCTGCCCTATCTCTATTCGCGCGAGACCGTGCTTGCGCAGATGGAAATGGTTGACGCGATTGCCAAGACGCGCGGCTCGCCGTTCGAGGGCGAGGTGGGGATCAGGGACGTCGCTGGACCAGCAGGCATTGCCCGCAAGGAGCATTTTGTGACGCCGCACGCGACGGAGAAGCGGCTGCTCGGTGCCAAGGCTTTCTACCTCGTGTCCAAGGGGACCGCCTCGGCAGGCGAGCATCTCGCGCTCGCGTTCAGGCACACCGGGCGCGCGAAGCTGATCGGCGAAACCACGGCGGGCGCCAATCACTTCGGCGGGTTCGAGCCGCTCGGCGCCGGGCTCGCGGTGTTCCTGCCGGTGGGGCGGACGATCGATCCGGCGACGGGGAAGGATTGGGAAGGGACCGGCTTTGCGCCCGACATCGCCTGCGCGCCGGCCGCTGCGGTCGAGGAAGCGTTGAAGCAGTGCGGCGTCGCGATCTGACGCGTCAGCCCGCCGCTTTCGCCAGCCCCCGCGCGAGTTGCAGCGCGCCGTTGAGCCGCGCCTTGGGATCCCCCCAGGTGCGGGTCAGCACGAGCTTCGAATCGGGCCGCAGCTTGGCGATGCCGCCGAGCCGCTCGACATAGGCGAGCAGGCCGGGGATGTTCGGCGGATTGTCGTCGTGGAACGCGACCAGCGCCCCGCGCGGGCCGACATCGATCTTGGCGACGCACGCCTTTTTCGCATGCAGCTTGATCTCGATCAGGCGGATCAGATTTTCGGTCGCGTCGGGCAGCGGACCGAAGCGGTCGATCAGCTCGGCCGCGAAGGATTCGATGCCCTCGGCCTCGTCGATGTCGTTCAGGCGGCGGTAGAGGCCCATGCGCAGGTCGAGATCGGGGACATAATCCTCGGGGATCAGGATCGGCGCGTCGATCGTGATTTGCGGCGAGAAGTCGCGCGGGCGCTGGGCGAGGCCACCCGCCTTGGCGTCCATGATCGCTTCCTCGAGCATCGACTGATAGAGTTCGTAGCCGACCTCACGGATATGCCCCGACTGCTCGTCGCCGAGCAGATTGCCCGCGCCGCGAATATCGAGATCGTGGCTGGCGAGCTGGAACCCCGCGCCGAGTGACTCCAGATCGGATAGCACTTTCAGCCGCTTCTCGGCGGTTTCGGTAACGATCCGGTCGGCGGGCGTCGTCAGATAAGCGTAGGCGCGCGTCTTCGCCCGCCCGACGCGCCCACGCAGCTGGTAGAGCTGGGCAAGGCCGAAGCGATCGGCGCGGTGGATGATCATCGTGTTCGCGCTCGGGATGTCGAGCCCGGACTCGACGATCGTCGTCGACACGAGCACTTCGAACTTCTTGTCGTAGAAGGCGCTCATCCGCTCTTCGACTTGCGTCGGTGCCATCTGGCCGTGCGCGACGACGTAGCGGACTTCGGGGACGTGCTCGCGGAGAAATTCCTCGATCTCGGGCAGGTCGGCGATGCGCGGGGTGACGAAGAAGCTCTGCCCGCCGCGGTAATGCTCGCGCAGCAGCGCCTCGCGCAGCACCACCGGGTCCCACGGCATCACATAGGTGCGCACCGCGAGCCGGTCGACCGGTGGGGTCTGGATCACCGACAGCTCACGCAAGCCGCTCATCGCCATTTGCAGCGTGCGCGGGATCGGCGTCGCGGTGAGCGTAAGGACGTGCACGTCGCTCTTGAGCGCCTTCAGCCGCTCCTTGTGCGTGACGCCGAAGCGCTGTTCTTCATCGACCACCACCAGCCCGAGCCGCTTGAAGCCGACCGACTTGGCGAGGATCGCGTGGGTGCCGATGACGATGTCGATCGTGCCGTCCTCGAGCCCCTCGCGCGTCGTCTTTGCCTCGGCGGCGGTGACGAGACGCGACAGGCGCCCGATCTTCAGCGGGAACCCCTCAAATCGCGCGACGAAGTTATTGTAATGCTGCCGCGCGAGCAAAGTCGTCGGGCAGACGACCGCGACCTGCAAGCCTGCCATTGCCGCCACGAAGGCGGCGCGCAGGGCGATTTCGGTCTTGCCGAAGCCGACATCGCCGACGATCAGCCGGTCCATCGGCTTGCCGGCCGCCAGATCGTCGAGCACTTCGCCGATCGCGCGGTCCTGGTCGTCGGTTTCCTGGTACGGAAAGCGATCGACGAAGCTCGGATAGCCACTCGCATCGGGTTCGGCGATTTCGCCGGGGCGCAGCGCGCGTTCGGCGGCGATCGCAATCAGTTCACCCGCGATTTCGCGGATGCGGTCCTTCATCTTCGACTTGCGGCGCTGCCACGCCTCGCCGCCAAGCCGGTCGAGCGTTCCCGCCTCGTCGCTGCCATAGCGGCTGAGCACGTCGATATTCTCGACCGGCACATAGAGCTTGTCGCCGCCGGCATATTCGAGCGCGACGCAATCATGCGGGCTCTGGCCGACGGGGATTTGCGTGAGGCCGGTGTAGCGCCCGATGCCATGATCGACATGGACGACGAGATCGCCCGGCGTCAGCGTCGCGAGCTCGGCGAGGAAAGCGTCGGCCGACTTGCGGCGCTTGGTCCGGCGCACGAGCCGGTCGCCGAGCATGTCCTGCTCGGTCAGCACCGCGACATCGGGCGCGGTGAAACCGTGGTCGAGCGGCAGCACGATCAGCGCGACATTGCCGCTGGCGGCAAGCCCCAGCGCGTCCTGCCAGCTATCGGCCTTCATCAGCCGCTTCAGGCCGTGATCGGCGAGCAACCCCGACAGCCGGTCGCGCGCGCCGATCGAATAGCTGGCGAGCACGAGCTTGCGTGTTTTCATCACCTTGGCGGCATGATCGGTCACGGCTTCGTAGATGTTGGCGCCCGATGTCCGCTCCGGCGCGAAGTCGCGCGGGCCGTCGACGTCGAACTCGAGCACCCGGTCGCTCGCGGGTTCGTGGAACGGCGTGACGAGGTGGACCTTGGCCGCGCTCAAGCGCTCCTGCCATCCAGCGGGCGCGAGATAGAGCTGGTCGGCGGGGAGGGGGCGATAGCTGCCGGGGTCGTTCGACTGCGCGCGCACGCGATTGGCATGATAATCGCTGATCGCTTCGAACCGGCTTTCGACGGCGCTCGCGACGCCCGAATCGCGCACGATCACCGCATCGCCAAGATGATCAAACAAGGTCGCGAGCTTCTCCTCGAACAGCGGCAGCCAATGCTCCATCCCTGCCAGCCGCCGCCCGTCACTGATCGCCTGGTACAGCGGATCGCCGGTCGCGGTCGCGCCGAAGCGGTCGCGGTAGCGCGTGCGGAAACGCTTGACGCTGTCGTCGTCGAGCAGCGCTTCGGACGCGGGCAACAGCGTGAAGCCATCGAGCCGCCCGGTCGTGCGCTGGTCGGCGGGGTCGAACGTGCGGACCGATTCGATTTCATCGCCGAAAAAATCGAGCCGCAGTGCCTGGTCCTCGCCGCTGGGGAACAGATCGACCAGCCCGCCGCGCACCGCATATTCGCCCGAGTCGGTCACCGTCTCGACGCGCATATAGCCGTTCGCCTGGAGCAGGCTTGCGACGCGGTCACGGCCGATCCGCTCGCCGGGCGCCAGCGTCGCGACGAGCTGGCGAATACGGAATGGGGTGAGCGTGCGCTGCGCGGCGGCGTTGGCGGTGGTCAGGACAAGCTGCGGCTTGGCGCGCTTGGCCTGGAGCTTGTGCAGCGCCGCGACGCGCTCGGCCATCACCCGCAGGGTTGGTGATGCGCGGTCATAGGGCAGGCAGTCCCACGCCGGATAGCTCACCGTCTCCACATCGGGCGCGAAAAAGGGCGCCGCCGCCTCGATCGCGCGCATCGCCGCTTCGTCGGGGGCGATGAACACGGTGCGCCCGCCCGCGCGCGCGAGGTCGGCGAGCAGCCAGGGCAGGAAGCCATTGGGGACGCCCGCGAGTGTGAGGGGCGCGGGGGCGGAGAGGAGAGTGGCGAGGTTGGGCATTGGCGACTTAGTCGGCCACCGGCACGTAATTTAGCACCTTCAGCGCCGCGAGGATCGAGCCTTCGTACCGTGCGGGTGCCTCCTGCGTCGCCATCGCCCAGGCCATGATGTCGACGTCCTGTTCCTCGAGCAGTTCCTCGAACAGCGCCATCTCGGGCTCCGACCAACCCGCGCCATGCGCGTCGAAGAAGCCGCCGATCAGCAGATCGGCTTCCTTGGTGCCGCGGTGGTGCGCGCGGAAGTGCAGGCGTTTCAGGCGAGTCTCGCGGTCCATCAAACACTCCAACGGCGATTGGCCGGGTCACCGCTTGGAAGCAGGTGCCGGCTCGGGTTACAGGGGGGACATAGTCATGCGCCCGCAAATCCTCAATCCACTGTTCGCTGAGATCACCGCGCTGAAGGGCGTGGGGCCAGCCCTCGCCAAACCGCTCGACCGGCTGGGGATCGCGCGCTTGCTCGATGTGGCGTTCCATCTGCCGACCGGGTGGATCGACCGCGTCGAGCGCGACGAGCTCGACATGGCCGATGCGGGGCGCACGATCGTGATCACGCTGACGGCAGTCGATTACAAGCAAGGCGGGCGCGGGCCGGTGCGTGTCCACGCCACCGATGCGAAGGGCAATTACGTCAGCCTCGTCTATTTCGGCGGCAATGGCGGCTGGGTGAAGAAGCTGCTCCCGCTGGGCGAGCCGCGCCGCGTGTCGGGGCGGCTCGACATGTACGGGCAGGAACTCCAGATCATCCACCCCGATCACGTCGTCCCGCTCGACGAGGCGGAGGGGATTGGCGGGCGCGAGGCGATCTATCCGCTGTCTGACGGCATGACGTCAAAACGGTTGGGCATGCTGGCGGCGCAGGCGATCGAGCGGGCGCCCGATCTGCCCGAATGGATCGAGCCCGGGCTACTTGCGCAGCGCGGCTGGCCGGGGTGGCGGGAAGCACTCGGGCGCGTCCACGCCGATCCGCAGGACGGGGTTGCCCGCGCGCGGCTTGCCTATGACGAAGTTTTCACCAACCAGCTTGCGTTGACGCTCGTCCGCGCCTCGACGCGTGCGCGCAAGGGCAGGGCGTTGGTGGGCGACGGGCGGCTGCGCGACATGCTCCAGTTGCCCTATCGACCGACGGGCGCGCAGACGCGATCGGTGGTCGAGATCGAGGGCGATCTGCGCCAGACCCAGCCGATGCTCCGGCTGCTGCAAGGCGATGTCGGATCGGGTAAGACGTTGGTCGCGGCGATGGCGCTGCTGATCGCGGTGGAAGCGGGGACGCAAGGCGCGTTCCTTGCTCCCACCGAAATCCTCGCGCGCCAGCATTTCGACAGTCTCCAGCGGTTGCTCGCGGGGGTGGGCGTCAACATCGCCGTGCTCACCGGGCGCGACAAGGGGCGCGTGCGCGAGGCGACCTTGATGGGCCTCGCCGATGGCTCGATCGATATCCTGATCGGCACCCACGCGATCTTCCAGGAGGCGGTCGGCTATAAAGACCTCGGCCTGATCGTGGTCGACGAGCAGCATCGCTTCGGCGTCGCCGAGCGGATGATGCTCACCGCCAAGGGCCAGCACCCGCATTTGCTCGCAATGACCGCAACGCCGATTCCGCGCACGCTGACGCTGGCCGTTTACGGCGAGATGGATGTCAGCAAGCTCGACGAAATGCCGCCGGGCCGCACGCCGATCGAGACGCGGGTGATTTCGGAGGACCGGCTCGCTGATGTCGTCGAGGGGCTCGGGCGGCATTTGGCAGCAGGGGGGCAGGCCTATTGGGTATGCCCGCTGGTCGAGGAGTCCGAGAAGAGCGATCTCGCCGCTGCCGAGGCGCGAGCGGAGACATTGCGCGCGCGCTTCGGCGAGAAGGTCGCGCTGGTGCATGGGCGGATGAAGGGGCCCGAGAAGGACGCGGTGATGGCGGCTTTCTCCGCCGGGCAGACCAGGGTGCTGGTCGCGACAACAGTGATTGAAGTCGGCGTTGATGTCCCCAATACGACGCTGATCGTGATCGAGGCCGCCGATCGCTTCGGCCTTGCCCAGCTCCACCAGTTGCGCGGGCGCGTGGGGCGCGGAAGCGGCGCCTCCAACTGCCTGCTGATCCGGGGCGCCCACCTGAGCGAGACCGCCCGCGCCCGGCTCGCGTTGATGCGCGAGACCAACGACGGCTTCCGCATCGCCGAGGAGGATTTGCGGTTGCGCGGCGCGGGTGAATTGCTCGGCACGCGCCAATCGGGCGAAGCGCAATTCCGGCTCGCCAGCCCCGAAATGCTCAGCGAGCTGCTGCCGATCGCGCACGACGACACAAGGCTGCTAATCGACCGCGACGGCGGGCTGGCGGGCGAGCGCGGCCAAGCGGCGCGTCTGGCGCTCTACCTATTCGAACGCGACGCGGGGGTGGCGCTGCTGCGGTCCGGGTGACTCAGCGCGGCTTGAGCATCGCTGCGAGCAGTTCGTAGTAATCGGCCAGCTCGATCATCCGGTCGAGCTCGCAACCGATCCGTCCCCCCAGTGACCAGCGGATCTGCGCGACGACCACGCCGATGACGGGCAAGGTGATGTGCAGCCGGTCGCCTTCGCGAAACTCGCCTTCGCACCGGGCCATCAGCCCCAGCGCCGAGATGTTGACGATCACCAGCGCGAGCGGGCGGGCATCGGGGCCGATGGCGCGGGCGCGATAATGTACTTCGTCGCGGCCGACGATCCGATCATCCCGATATGCGACGGCCATCTTGCCTGCCATCTTCGCCATCCTTGTTTGCTGCCCGTCTGGAAGCTCGCAGTTGCAGGTAAATGGCGCCGGTAGAAAAAGGCCTAACGCGGGATTGATTACAACTTATTGTGTAGAGGTCAGCAGGCCGTGGTTCTTCTTGCCGGCCGACAGCCGGACGGGTTCGGCACCGATCGTGATCACCGATGCCTCGTCGGCCACCTTGTCGCCATCGACGCGCGCGCCGCCGCCCTTGATCAGCCGCCGCGCTTCGCCCTTGGACGCCGCAAAGCCCAGCGCGACGAGCGCATCGACGAGTGTGATACTGTCGCCGGTGACGGCAAAAGTAGGGAGCGCGCCGCCCGCGTCGCCTTCCTCGAACAGCCGCCGTGCGGTGTCGGCGGCTTCGCTGGCGGCTGCCTCGCCGCGGCACATCGCCGTCGCGGCATTGGCGAGCGCGATCTTGGCGGCGTTGATGTCGGCGCCTTCGAGCGCTTCGAGCCGTGCGATTTCGTCGAGCGGCACATCGGTGAACAAGCGCAGCCAGCGTCCGACATCGCGATCGTCGGTGTTGCGCCAGAATTGCCAGTAATCATAATGCGATAGCTGGTCTTCGTGCAGCCACACCGCGCCTGACACCGATTTGCCCATCTTGCTGCCGTCGGCTTTGGTCACCAGCGGCGCGGTTACCCCGAACACTTCGGTACCGTCGATCCGCCGAGCCAGTTCGATCCCGTTGACGATATTGCCCCATTGGTCCGATCCGCCCAGTTGCAAGCGACAGCCGACGCGCCTTGAAAGCTCAAGAAAATCATAGGCCTGGAGGATCATGTAATTAAATTCCAGGAAGGTCAGCGGCTGTTCGCGCTCGAGCCGCAGCTTGACCGAGTCGAACGCCAGCATCCGGTTGATCGTGAAGTGGCGGCCGATGTCACGCAAGAACGGGATATATTCGAGGGCGTCGAGCCAATCGGCATTGTTGACCATGATCGCGTCGGTCGGGCCGTCGCCAAAGGTCAGGAATCGTTCGAAAATCCGCTTGATCGAGGCGATATTGGCGTTGATGCCGTCATCGTCGAGCAGCTTGCGAACCTCGTCCTTGCCCGACGGATCGCCCACCTTGGTCGTCCCGCCGCCCATCACGACGATCGGCTTGTGGCCGGCCTGTTGCAGGCGGCGCAGCAGCATGATCACCATCAGATTGCCGACATGCAGCGACGGCGCGGTCGCATCGAAACCGATATAGCCCGGTACGATCTGCTTCGCCGCCAGCGCGTCGAGTCCGTGCGCGTCGGTCAGCTGGTGGATATAGCCGCGGCTGTCGAGCAGGCGGAGCAGATCGGAAGCATAGGTCATGCCGCCCGCTTAGAGGAAAGTGCCGCGCTCGTGCAATCTCAGCGCGCAGGGAGCTGGGTGAGCGGATCGACCGGCGTCCGGCCCTTGCGCAGTTCGAAATGGAGTTCGGGCCGGTCGGCCGTGCCGCTTTCGCCCGACAGCGCAATCGTCTGTCCCCGCCGGATCACTTGCCCGCGTTGGACGAGCAACTGGCTGTTGTGGCCATAGACACTGACCCAGCCGTCGCTGTGCTTGACCATCACCAGACTGCCGAGGCCGGGCACGCCGTCGCCGACGTAGAGGATCACGCCATCGGCTGTGGCGAGCACCGGTGTTCCAGCGCGCGCGGCAATCTTGATCCCGTCCATCCGCTCGCCGGTGCCGCCGGGGCCGAACCGTCGCACGACATTGCCCGTGATCGGCCAGCCAAACCCGCCGGTGCGGCGCGGTGGCGCGGCGATGGCGGCTTCGGGCGGCAGGATGCGTGTGGGCGAGCTGGTCGGCGGGGCGGGGCGCGTGTTCGCGGCGAGCGCGGGTTCGCTGCCCGTGACGATATCGTCGATGTCGAGATGGAAAGCGGCGGCGCGCTCGGCGGCGCTCGGCGGGGTGCTGCTGCTGCGCGGAATGATGATTCGCCGCCCGGCACGCAGCACATAGGGTTCGAACAAATCATTGGCGGCGACAATCTGCGCCCAGGGCACGCCATAAGCGCGGGCAATGGCGATGCCGGTCTCACCGGGGCGAACGAGGTGATAGCGCCCCGCCGGGATGTGCAGGCGTTGGCCGACATAGACGGTATAGGGCGGGATCAAGCCATTGGCCGCGCCGATCGCTTCGGTCCCGGCACCGGTGCGGTTGGCAATCGCCCGCAGCGTGTCGCCCGCCACGACGACATAATCGCTTGCCACAACGTCGACAGCATCGGGGGTGACGGGGCGCGCTTCCCACGCCGGGCGCGGCGGCGGGCCGGGCAAGCGCGTGTCGGCCTCAACCTGCGGTGGCGGCAGCGTCGGGCGGCGCTCGGGCGGGTAATCGCCTGCGCGCTCGATCGGCGGCGGCACGCAGCCAGCGACCAGCGCCAGCGCCGCCAGAGCCAGCATTCCCCCCAACCGCCGCATCTTCAAGCCACCTTCGTTAACGATACGCCGCCCCCAGCATATCGAGCGATTCGCGATGTGTCAGGTCGAGATGGAGCGGTGTCACCGAAATGTAACCGTCGGCGACCGCTTCGACATCGGTCGAATGCGCGGGCGTCTCGATCGACGGCCCCAGACCGAACCAGTGATATTCATAT
This sequence comes from uncultured Stakelama sp., assembly GCA_964449575.1. Lineage (GTDB taxonomy): Bacteria > Pseudomonadota > Alphaproteobacteria > Sphingomonadales > Sphingomonadaceae > Sphingomonas. The sequence continues at coordinate 32,302 of CAYUYZ010000024.1, read as the reverse complement.
CCGCGCGGATCGCGATTGGTGACGATCTGCAAGCGGCCATAGTCGCGCAGGCCCTGACCGACGACACGCACGCCCAGCACGTCGGCGGCGGGCAGCGCGGGGAAATTGATATTGACCAGCGTGCGCGGCGCGAGCGGCGCGCCCAGCAGCGGGCGCAACACGCGCTCGCCCCAAGTGCTGGCCGCTTCGAACGGCACGACATCGCCCATGCCTTCGCGGGCATAGGCCTGGCTGAGCGCGATCGAGCGCACGCCCGCAAGCGCCCCTTCCATCGCCGCCGACACGGTGCCGGAGTAGGTGACATCCTCGGCGAGATTGGCGCCGCGATTGACTCCCGACAGGATCAAGTCGGGCGGCGTCTCCTTCATGATCTTGGCGAGCGCCATCATCACCGCATCGGTCGGCGTGCCCGAGACGGCGTAACGCTTGTCGCCATGTTTGCGCACGCGGATCGGCCGCGTCAGCGTCAGCGAATGGCCCGCGCCGGATTGCTCGTCAGCGGGGGCGACGATCCAGACATCGTCAGAAATGGTCGCAGCAATTGCCTCCAACACCTTGAGACCGGGCGCATGATAGCCATCGTCATTGGTGAGGAGAATGCGCATCAGGCTTTGGGCTCCAGCCGGGTGACGCCGCCCATGTACGGCAGCAGGGCGTCGGGTACGGTAACGCTGCCGTCCGCATTCTGGTAATTCTCGATCACCGCTACCAAGGTGCGCCCGACCGCAAGGCCCGAGCCGTTGAGCGTGTGGACGAACTCGGTCTTCTTCTGCTCGCCCCCACTGTCTTTGGCGACGCGGTAGCGGGTGTTCATCCGCCGCGCCTGAAATTCGCCGGTGTTCGAGCAGGAGCTGATCTCGCGATACGCGTTCTGGCCGGGGAGCCAGACTTCGAGGTCATAGGTCTTGCGCGCGCCAAAACCCATGTCGCCGGTGCACAGCAACAGCTTGCGATAGGGCAGGTTGAGGCGCTCGAGGATCGTTTCCGCAGCGCGGGTCATGCGCTTGTGTTCGTCTTCGCTGTCCTCGGGCCGCACGATGCTGACTAGTTCGCACTTTTCGAACTGATGCTGGCGGATGAACCCGCGCGTATCGCGCCCCGCCGCCCCCGCTTCGGAGCGGAAACATAGCGTGAGCGCGGTTAGGCGCATCGGGAGGGCGCTCTCGTCGAGCAATTCGCCCATCACACTGGCGGTGAGGCTGACTTCGCTGGTGGGGATGAGCCAGCGATCGTCAGTGGTGCGAAAACTATCCTCCGCAAACTTCGGCAACTTATCAGTGCCATACATCGCCTCGTCCTTGACGAGCACCGGCGGGTTGCATTCCTGATAGCCATGCTCACGCGTCTGTATGTCGAGCATGAACTGGCCGAGCGCGCGGTGGAGGCGGGCCATGTCGCCGCGTAGGAAGGTGAAGCGCGCGCCCGATAGCCGCGTACCCGTTTCGAAATCCATCCCCAGCGCCGGCGCCAGGTCGGCATGTTCCTTTGGCGCAAAATCGAACGCGCGCGGCGTGCCCCAGGTGGCGACCTCGACATTATCTTCCTCGCCCGCGCCATCTGGCACATCCTCGGCGGGCAGATTGGGGATGATCTCAAGCGCGGTCTTGAGCTGGGCCGCGACATCCTTTTCCTCGGCCTCAAGCGCGGGCAGGCGTTCCTTCAGGGCGGCGACCTCGGCCTTCAGCGCCTCGGCACTGTCCTTGTCACCCTTGGCCATCGCCGCGCCGATGAGCTTCGATGCGTCGTTCCGGCGGGCCTGAACGGCTTGCATGTCGGTCGCCAGCGCGCGGCGGCGTTCGTCGAGGGCGCCGAGTTCGGCGGCTTGTGGCGCTAGGCCGCGCCGCGCGAGTTGCGTGTCGAAGGCTGCCGGATTGTCGCGGATCAGTCGGATGTCGTGCATGGCCCCCGCGCTATGGCGAGGGCCTTGCCGGGACGCAAGCTTATGCGGCGGCGACTTCGACGTTGCGCTTGGCGAGCCGCTTGCGCGCGACCAGTGCAGCCGCAGCGGCACCGAACAACAGCACCATCGGCGGGGCCGGGACCGGGGTCGGCGTGCCGCTCGATCCCGAGCTGCCGCTGCTGCCTGACGAGGCGCTCGATGCCGACGACGCCGAGGATGCCGAACCCGACGACCCCGAGCTGCCGCTGGCCGAGGTCGAGCCCGAAGCACTGGTGCTGAAGCCGACGCTCGACGAGCCCATCGACGACGAGCCGCTGCTGCTCGCGCTCGATGCGCTGCTGGCGCTCGATGCGCTCGACGACGAGGTCGAGCTCGAAACATCACCCGACGAAGCCGACGAGACATTGCCCGATGAGGACGATGAAACATTGCCCGAGGACGACGATCCACCCGTCGAGGTGGACGAGCCACCGGTCGAAGTCGACGAACCGCCGGTCGAGGTCGAGGAACCGCCGGTCGACGAACCACCGGTCGAGGTCGAGGAACCACCCGTCGATGACCCACCGGTCGAGGTTGACGACCCACCGGTCGATGACGTGCTCGACACTTCGCCGCTCGACGACGTGCTGGAGACGCCGCCTGACGAGGTCGACGACGACGATCCGCCGGTCGACGAACCGCCAGTCGAAGAGCCGCCGGTTGACGACGTGCTCGAAACGTTACCCGACGACGTCGATGACCCGCCGCTGCCGCCCGATGAGGTCGATGACGAAGAGCCGCCCGAACCGCCCGTGCTCGAGGTCGACGAAATGTTGATGACGATACCGCTTGACGCGCCACTCGACGTGCCGCTGGATGTACCCGAACTTGTGCCGCTCGACGCGCCCGAGCTGGTGCTCGACGAGGTCGCGCCGCTGCTCGTGCTGCTCGACGTGCCACCACCGTTCGACGAGATCACGACGCCGCTGCTGCCGCCACCGCCGCCAAAGAAGCCGCCTGCGAAAAAGCCACCGAAGCCGCCGCCAAAGCCGCCGCTGCCGCCGATGATCACCGGCGCGCCGCCGCCACCACCGCCCGAAACCGGGAAGTCGCCGCTCGATGCCGCATAGGGCGGGGGCAGCGGGATTGGCTGGCTCGCGATCTGAACGGTCGCGGGCGGGCAGGTCGCGGTGGTCCGCGTCACCACCCGGCGAACGCGCGTGCCTTGCCGCGCGACCGTGGTCCGCACGATCTTCTTGCTATGCTTGACATAGGCTGGACGCGGCTTGGCCGATTCGGTCACATGGACCGCACCACCGCCGACAACGGCGCCACCGCACGCGCAAGCACATAGTTTCGCCAGGGCCATCCGCACAGACATTGCGTCACTCTCTCAAATTTGCCGGTCAGCCACATGATGGATCACATGGTCGACGGACTTGTCGCTCTTGTCCCAAAGTGCAGAACAAAGCGTTAAGTTCAACAACGTTAACCATGATTTGGTGTCCGGCGGGGCTGATCGGAGCACGGTCAGCCGGAATTAATCGGTTAACGTATCTTATTGGTACGGAATTGGGGCCGGCGTGCGCCCTGATGCAGCTGAATTGTTAATCATCGCTGCGTTTTGCCTGCGATCTGCCGCGCTGTCCGCGCGCCATGCAGCCTGATCGTGCGCAAAGGGCCGAAAGGCCGTGCTTTTCGTCCATTGGCTCGCTTGTCGACCGGCAATGGTGTGGCTATAGGCGCGCTCAAGGGGCAAGGGGCGTAATGCCCATGTATGCGTCAGGAGAGTGGGGATGGCATCGCTGGTGAACCGCGTCGACGAAACAGAAAAGCTCGGGCCGATTCCGGCCAATGACGGCGACGACGGCTATCGGCCGAGTGCGTCCGAACCCTTTATGAACCCGCGGCAGCTCGAGTATTTTCGCGGCAAGCTGTTGCAATGGAAGGACGCGATCCTGCTCGAAGCGCAGGGCACGCTGTCGCAATTGCAGTCCGAAAGCCTGCGCGAGGCTGATCTCACCGATCGCGCGTCTAGCGAGACTGACTGGTCGATTGAGCTGCGCACCCGCGACCGCCAGCGCAAGCTTATTTCGAAGATCGATGCCGCGCTGCGCCGGATCGAGGACGGCGAATATGGCTATTGCGAAGTGACCGGTGAGCCGATTTCGCTCGCCCGGCTCGAAGCGCGGCCGATCGCGACGATGACGGTCGAGGCGCAGGAACGCCACGAACGCCACGAAAAAGTTTCGCGCGAAGACTAATCGGCGGGCGCCGCGCCGCCGATCTTAAGTAAATTGCTAAGCATTGCCTGTTAGCCCTTGCGACGGACCCTCATAGGAAGTCAGGCAAGCAGGCATGGATCACGTCGCGCGCAATCCGGTGCAGGACTCTTCAGCGGACGATGGTGCGCACAAGCGCAACCAGAACCGTGACAGCCTGTTTCTGGTCGCGCAATTCCGTCCAAGTGCCCAACGCGATGTCGTGCGCCAGGTGCGCATCCGCAATCTTTCGGCGGGCGGGTTGATGGCCGAGATCGCCGATCCGATTGCCCAGGGCGCCGCCGTTGAGTTTGATGTGCGCGGCATCGGCTGGGTCCCGGGCCGCGTCGCGTGGAGCGTGGCGGGCCGCATCGGCGTGGCGTTTGATCATCCGATCGATCCTGTGCTCGCGCGCAAGCCCGTCACTGGCGGTGCCAAGGCGCCGCTCGTCGTAAAGCCAATTCTGCCGGTAATTTAACGCCGGGACCGGGTCTCGTCCGGCCGCGCAACCCGTTGCGGGTTGCGCGCCCCCCTGCCTGACGATTTGGGCCGTCCGATGGCCGCCGCGCTTATTGCGCCGCGAGTTCTTCCTTGATCTTCAGCTTCAGTTTCTTCAGGTGCGCAATCGTCATGGCATCGGGCAAGGGCCGCTGTGATTCGCGCGCGATCCGTTGATCGAGCGTAGCGTGCTTGGCCGCGAGAGTTGCTTGATGACCGCTGTGCATGGAGAGGATTTCCTTTCCTGAATGGCCCGCCCGACAACAGGCGGGTGGATAAATACAGCATAGTTTTTGAGCCTTGTCGCGTGGTGATTCGCGGCCCGCGCGGCAGACCCGGCGATTTGTGCGATGAGCGGTTGGGGCCCGCAATTCTGCCGCTTTGGGGCTCGCCTCCGCGCGCAGTTTTGCTATGGCTCGTGGGGGACGGCATCGGCCGGTCGACAGAGGCAGGACCATGGACGATCGCCAGATCGCAAAGCGGATCGAGATTCTGAAGATCGAGCATCGCGATCTCGATGCGGCGATTGCCGCGCTGTTCGAGCAGAATTCGACCGATCAGCTCCAGCTCGCCCGCCTCAAAAAGCGCAAGCTGCGGCTGCGTGACGAGATCAGCCTGCTCGAAGACCAACTTATCCCCGATATAATCGCCTGATCGCTTCGCTTTGGGACGATCGCGTTGAGTCGGCACATTCCCCCGGCGCCCGGTTTCTGGCAGCACGGTGCGATGGGGACGGAACAGGTCAGTTCACGGCTGCACCGAAGGTTGGTCGACGCGCTTTACGTCGAGGCGATGGTGCTTGCCGACGAGGCACGCGCCTATTTCGACGAAGGCGGGCGCGAGGATCGCGAAGCGCTCGGGCCGATGGAGCGCGTCGCCTATTCGTGCGAATCGCTCAAGGTCACGACGCGGCTGATGCATGTGATTGCCTGGCTGCTGACGCAGCGCGCGGTCGATGCCGGCGAGATGAGCCGGTCGGACGCGCTCGATCCCTCGCGGCGGCTGGGGACACCGCCGCATTCCGACCCCGAAGTGATCGCCACCATGCCGCCGCAAACGCGCGCGCTGGTCGCCGCCAGCATCGACCTGTTCCGCCGCACCGCGCGGCTCGATGACGACCAGCTCGGCACGCCCATCGACAGCCCCGCGCGCGCGATTTTGGAGCGGCTGGCGGTGTCGATCTAAGAGATTTCAAGCCTTGGGACGGGCTCTTGTGGCAATAGTGTCTTCCGAGCGTCGCGGTCGATTTCGCGCCCGTAGCCATTCATTCTTTCGAGGGCGCGTTGTTGCTGATTGCGTCGTGACCCGAAGGCGCGACGGCTACGTCGAAATCGACGCTGGCCGTCGAACAGCTCAACTGCAAATTGTTGCGCTTGGGGCTGGTCGTTCTGCCGGTCGCCATCCCGGTCCCCACTTCAAGCCTTAGCATGCCGTCCTGCGCAAACGTCAGCTTGAAGGTCACCGGCTTGTCATAGGGCACCAGTCCGAGCGGAATCTGATGGCCATCGGCGGACAACGATACCAGAAAATAGTCGGGTCTTTCTCGATACCAGGTGGCGACGATCCCGTTGCAATGGCATCCAGAGGCGGCGAGATCGACGTCGGTGAATGCGACCTTCGCCGTTGGATGCCACTCGCTCAGTCCATCTGCCTTGCGGATCACCATCTGGCCCGTAAACTGTGTCGCCGTTTGGGAAACCGGAAAGTTTTGCTCGGCGAAACTCCCCTCCGGCGCACGGCATTGCCAAGTGTGTGCATCGGCGGGCGAACAAGCGATCGCACACATCCCGCAAAACGAAAGGAACAGTTCTGCGCCGTAGCGCTGCCGACGGACACGACCGATAGCAACAGCAGCGTTTCGGCTCACCCTAGCTCCTCTCGACGATACGCAGTTCGCAGTAACCGTCAAAGGTAAATATCTTGAAAAAAGCCGTTTGCGTAGCACCTAGCGATGACGGCGACTTCACCCCAAGCTAAGCCGCAACCGCGTCCGCAACCCCAAGCCGTGCCTGCGCAGCCCGATATTCGCCCTCGATCCGGTCGACCATTTCCGCGACCGTCCCAACATGGTCGACCACGCCGATGCCCTGGCCCGAACCCCAAATGTCGCGCCACGCCTTGGCCCCGGCATTGCCGCCGAAGTTCATCGTGCTCAGGTCACCTTCGGGCAGATTCTCCGGGTCGAGCCCGGCGGCTTCGATCGAGCTGCGTAGATAATTGCCGTGCACGCCGGTGAACAGGTTCGAATAGACGATGTCGGCGGCCTTCGATGCGACGATCGACTCCTTATAGGCGGGCTGGGCGTTCGCTTCTTCGGTCGCGATGAAGGCCGATCCGATATAGGCGAGGTCGGCGCCCATCGCCTGGGCTGCCAGCACGGCGCCGCCATTGGCGATCGACCCCGACAGCGCGAGCGGGCCGTCGAACCACTGGCGGATTTCCTGGATCAGCGCGAAGGGTGACAAGCGACCGGCATGGCCACCAGCGCCTGCTGCGACCGCGATCAGCCCGTCGGCGCCTTTTTCGACGGCCTTGCGGGCGAAGCGATCGTCGATGATGTCGTGCAGCGTGATGCCGCCCCAGCCGTGGACGGCGGTATTCAGATCCTCCCGCGCGCCGAGCGAGGTGATGATGATCGGCACTTGCCACTTAGCACAGGTCGCGAGATCCGCTTCGAGCCGGTCGTTCGAGCGGTGGACGATCTGGTTGACCGCGAAGGGCGCCGCCGGGCGATCGGGGTGCTCACGGTTCCACGCCGATAGTTCCTCGGTGATGCGGTGAAGCCATTCGTCGAGCAACGCCTGCGGCCGCGCATTGAGCGCCGGGAAGGAACCGACGATCCCCGCCTTGCACTGGGCAATGACGAGCTCGGGGCCCGAAATGATGAAGAGCGGCGACCCGATCACGGGCAGGCGCAGGCGGTCGAACAAGGGAGGCAGGCTCATGTTGGTTTCATAGCGCAACCGAATCTTCTGTCCAGCGGGCGCCAATTGCATCGGCGCGTAAATCGCTTAAGGAACGCCTGAAATTTAATTGCGGAGAGTGCAAATGGGTTCGTTGGTGCAGCGCTTGGCTTTGACCGGCTTGATGGTGACGGTTTCCACCCCCGCGCTGGCGGTGGGGCAACTGCCCGACACTGTGACGCCCATCCGTTACGACATCACGATCGATCCCAATGCGCAGGCCAAGACCTTCACCGGGCGCGAAACGATCACGGTCATGGTCAAGCCCGCGACCAAGACGATCACGCTTAACGCCGCCGATCTGAAAATCACGCGTGCGACGATCGACGGCAAGCCCGCGCGGATCGCGTTCGATACCGCCAAGCAGCAGGTAACGCTCACCACGGCGACGCCGCTGAAGCCCGGCGCGCATACGCTCGGCTTCGTCTGGTCGGGCAAGATCAACGATACCGCCGCCGGCTTCTTCGCGATCGATTACAAGAACCCCGATGGCTCGGCGGCACGGATGCTCGCGACGCAGTTCGAAGCGCCCGACGCGCGCCGCTTCGCGCCGATGTTCGACGAGCCTGCCTTCAAGGCGAAGTTCAAGCTGTCGGCGGTGGCACCTGCCAAGCAGCTTGCCTATTCGAACATGCCGGCCACGGTGTCGCGCCTCGCCGACGGGCGCCAGCTCTACAGCTTTGCCGAAACGCCGGTGATGTCGAGCTATCTGCTGTTCCTCGGCATGGGCGATGTCGAGCGTAAGACGGTGATGGCGGGCAAGACCGAGATCGGCATCATCACCCGGCGCGGTGTCGTCGATCAGGGCGATTATGCGTTGGCCTCGGCCAAGCGGCTGCTCACCTATTACAACGACTATTTCGGCCAGCCCTATCCGCTGCCCAAGCTCGACATGATCGCGGGTCCGGGCTCGTCGCAATTCTTTGGCGCGATGGAGAATTGGGGCGCAATCTTCTATTTCGAGCCGACCGTACTGTACGACCCGAAACGCGCCACGGTGAGCGGCAAGCAGGGCATTTTCGTCACCGTCGCGCATGAAATGGCGCACCAATGGTTCGGCGATCTGGTGACGATGCGCTGGTGGGACGATCTGTGGCTCAACGAGGGCTTTGCCTCGTGGATGGAGAATAAGGCGAGCGGCGACCTGAACCCCGAATGGTTCGCGCGCGAGACGGCCGTGTCGAACGACCGCGAAGGCGCGATGGGTGCCGATTCGACCGCGGCAACGCACCCGATCATCCGCAAGGTCGAGACGGTTGACCAGATCGGCGAAGCATTCGATGGCATCACCTATCAAAAGGGTCAGGCCGTCATCGGCATGATCGAATCGACGCTGGGCGCCGACGCCTTCCGCGCGGGGATCCGCCGCTACATGGCGAAGTATAAATACGGCAACACCGAGACCGACCAGCTCTGGACCGAGCTCGAAGCCACGTCGAGCATGCCAGTTAAGGGCTTCGCGCACGACTTCACCTTGCAGGGCGGCGTGCCGCTGATCGCTGTCTCGGGCGCGCAGTGCAGCGGTGGCAGCACGAGCGTGACGCTCACCCAATCGCGCTTCGGCCTCGATGCCGCGTCGAAAGTGCCGCAGCGTTGGCAGGTGCCGCTGACGATCGCGACGCTGGGCGGCGCGCCGACCAAGACCTTGGTCAAGCAGGACACGCCCTACACGGTCTCGATCGCGGGCTGCGGCCCGGTGATCGCCAATCTCGGCAAGGGCAGCTATGTGCGCGTGCAATATGACGACGCGGCGCATGCGGCACTGGTGCGTGATTATGCCAAGCTGGCGGTTGCCGACCGGCTCGGCACATTAGGCGACGACTTTGCGCTCGCGGCATCGGGCGATCAGAGCCTGGCGCGCTATTTCGATCTGGTCGGTGCGGTGACGCCTGACGCCAATCCGCTCGAATGGGACATGATTGCCGATGATCTCGGCGGCCTGTCAGGGCTGTTCGCACAGACCGAGCTCGAAGCGCCGCTGCGCGCGCGCACGATCAAGCTGCTCGCGCCGGTGATGGCGCGCGTCGGCTTTGCGGCCAAGGCCGATGAAGCGCCGATCGTCACCAATTTGCGTGAGACTTTGGTCCAGCGGCTCGGGCTGGCGGGCGATCCCGAAGTTGCCGCGCAGGCGCGTCGCTATGTGACTGCGCTCGCGACTGATCCAAACGCGATTCCGCCCGCGATCCGCCAGCCGATCCTGACAACCTATGCCGTCAATGCGACCCCCGCCGAATGGGATGCGCTGTTGTCGATCGCCAAGGCGACCAACAATCCGGTTGCCAAGAACGGCTATATCCGTCTGCTCGGCACCGCGCGCGATGACGCACTCGCGGCGCGCGCGCTCGATCTGATCAAAGCAAGCGACTTCACCGCACCGCAAAAGGCCGAGCTGCTCGGCGCGATTTCCGGGCGGCATCCAGACATGGCGTTCGATTTTGCCGTCGCCAATCTCGAGCTGGTCAACGGCTTGCTCGAGACGAGCACGCGCGCCGGCTTTATTGTCGCGCTCGGGAGCCGGTCGAACAATCCGGCGATGCCGGGCAAGATCCAGGCCTTTGCCGAAAAGAACCTGCCCGAAGCGTCACGCGGTGGCGCCAAGCGCGCGCTGACGGCAATTGCGGTGCGCAAGGCAGCGGCTGACCGGCTGCGCGCAGCGACGGCGGCGTGGCTCGCGGGGAGCTAGGGGTGAGTTTGCGCTGAGGCGACCGATATTCTTCCGTTTGCCCTGAGCTTGTCGAAGGGCTGTCCTTCTTCTTCGGGACCGCCGAAAAAGAAGGACGGTGCTTCGACAAGCTCAGCACGAACGGGGAGAATGTGGTCCCAGTAATCTCGGCGTTGCGTCAATCGATCCGTTTCAGCCCGGTGGCACACGCGCGGCTCTTGTCGACATAATGCTCGGCTGACACGCGCAGCATCGCGGCTGCCGTGTCGTCGAGTGTGCGGACGACCCTAGCCGGACTGCCGACGATCAGGCTGTTCGGCGGGAAGCTCTTGCCCTCGGTCACCAGCGCGCCCGCGCCGACGATCGATCCTTCGCCGATCACCGCGCGATTGAGCACGATCGCGCCCATGCCAATCAACACCAGATCGCCGATCGTGCAGCCGTGCAGGATGGCGTGGTGGCCGATCGTGCATTCGCTGCCGATCGTCAGCGGCGCACCGGGGTCCGAATGGAGCATCGCGCCTTCCTGCACATTGCTGCGCGGCCCGACGATGATCGGCGTGTTGTCCCCTCGGATCACCGCCCCGAACCAGACGCTCGCATCGGCGCCGAGCCGCACGTCCCCGATCAGGTCGGCGCTGGGCGCTACCCAAGCCCCCGCAGGGTCGAGCACCGGGCGTTGCCCGTCGAGTTCGTAAAGTGGCATGGCATCTCCCCCTGATCGCGCGCGCATCTTGCGCCGTGGCTGTCGCTGCGCCTAGCCTGAAGCATGCGCGTTGGACCACTCAAATTGAAGGCCCAGATTTTATGTGGCGACGAACCCGCGATGGGGCCGGGCAAGGCCGATTTGCTCGAAGCGATCGACCGCACCGGATCGATCTCGGCAGCGGGGCGCGCGCTCGGGATGAGCTATCGCCGGACCTGGCTGCTCGTCGACAGCATGAACCGCTGCTTCACCGACAAGCTGGTCGAAGCGCAAGCCGGAGGCGGGGCAGGGCGCGGTGCCCGCGTTTCGGCGACGGGCCATGCCGTGCTCGCGCGCTACCGGGCGATGGAAGCGCGGCTCGCAGCCGCCGCCACCGATGATCTGGCGGCCATGGCGGCACTATTGCGCGAGTCACCGCGCGACTAGGCCTGCACACGGCAAATCACCGTTTTTGTCGCGCATGAGCTCATATTTGTCATCTTGAGCGGCTAGGGCGCCCCTGCTTATCCGGGCAGGAGGTCGATCGTGGTGCAAGTGATCAAGTGCCTTTTCGGACAACATGCAGTCGATCGTCGCCGCGTCTGGAACGATTCGGTGAGCATGCGCGGCGCCTGTCGCGGATGCAGCATGCCGTTGATCCGCGACCTCAATGGCTGGCGACCTTTCGACCCCAGCGATCACAGCGATAAGCGCCTGCCGCATCCGCACGTCGATCTGGCGCCGCGCACCACAGCGTGAGCTGGCACGATAGTATTTCTTTATCTCAGCCATTGATCTGTTTCTGTACCGAACGTTCGGACTATCTTATCTGATGACTGCCCGCACTGATGCGGCCCGCACGAAGGATTGTCCCATGGCCCGTATTTCGATCCCCGCTACCGCCGCCGATGCCCCCGCCGCTGCTCAGCCATTGCTCGCGACGGTTCAGGCCGCACTCGGCACCGTTCCCAATCTCCATCGTCTGGTCGCCAACAGCCCGGCGACGCTCGACGGCTATCTCTCGCTCGGTGGTGCGCTCGGTAAGGGCACGTTGAAGCCCAAGACACGTGAAGCAATTGCGCTCGCGGTCGCCAATGTGAACCACTGCACCTATTGCAACTCGGCGCACGGCTATATCGCGAAGAACCTGCTGAAGGTCGGCGATGAGGAAATCGCTGCCAACCGCCAGGGCGGCTCGACCGACGCCTTCACCAATGCCGCGATCGTGTTCGCCAAGTCGATCACCGAAAAGCGCGGTGCGGTTGATGCAGCCGAAGTCGAAGCGGTGCGCGCTGCTGGTTACACCGACGCCCAGATCCTCGAGATCGTCGGCCATGTCGCGCTCAACACGCTGACCAACTATGTCAACGAGGTGTTCAAGACCGACGTCGACTTCCCCGTCGCCGAAATCGTCGGTTGAACGGCAATGCCGGGAGGGCGATCTGCGCCTTCCCGGCTTGCTGCCGCCCATATTCACCGTAAAACAGCCGCATGACCCCGTCGCCCCGATCCGAGAACACCCGCGATGCCTTGATGGACGCGCTCTATGATCTGTTTCGGACGCGCGGGTTCGAAGGCGTGTCGATTGGCGACATCACCCAGCGTACTGGGCTTGGGCGATCAAGCCTTTATCATCACTTCCCCGGCGGCAAGGATGACATGGCGCTCGCCGTTGCGCGCAGTGCCCGGTCGTGGTTGCTCGCCAACGTGGTCGCGCCAACGCTGGCCGAAGGCGACCGCATCGCGCGGGTCGACCGGATGATATCCGGCGTCGACCAGCTGTTCAGCGGGGGTGGGGCGCCTTGCCTGATTGCCGCCATGACGATGCCGGGCGCGCCCGATTCGGTGCGCGCCGAACTGGGTTCCGCGCTGGGTGAATGGATCGATGCGGTCCGCGATGCCTTGATCGCGACCGGCGCCGAGCGAGCAACCGCCCAGGCTGCTGCCTTGGCCGCCGTCAGCCGGATCGAAGGAGCACTGATGATTGCGCGGGCAACCGGCGACAATGCGGCCTTTGCCGCCGGCTTAGCGGAAGCGCGTGCTGCCTTGGTCGCGGTGCCGATAACGGCCTGAGCTTTGGCGGCGCCCCCGGCGCCGCCGCAGCATCAAATAAAGTCGGCCACGGTGAGCGAGGCAGGCGGCGTCGACAGCAGGAACACGTAATCGCTGTTGGCCTGATAGCCTGCAACGCCGTCCCCGTCGACGATCAGGAAGGTGCTGCCGGCAAAGGTGCCGCCGGTCGCCGTGAACAACACGGCCTGGCCAACGGCGAGCTGGCCCGCACCGATCACGGCTGCCAGATCGGTATTGAAGCTTGCCGTCGACAGGTTGCCAGCGCCCACCGTGGCGCCGATGCTGGTGATCGTGCTGGTGACATCGAAACGGTCCTGTCCGGACACAAAGCCAACGATCCGGTCGAACGTCGCGCCGGTTGATTCGCTGACGCCATTATAAAGGAACGTATCGGCACCCGCGCCGGCGTTAAGAACATCGGCGCCAAGGCCACCGAAGATGCGGTCATTGCCGGCACCCGTGGTGATGGTGTCGTTCGCCTGGCCGCCCGTGATGATGTAATTTCCGTTCGTTTCGGCCGACGCATTGAGCGTGAGATTGGTTTGAACGGGCAGGGCGAACACGGTGAAGGTCTGACCTGCGCCGACCACGGCGTCGACAAAGGTCAGGTTATAGTTGGCCAGATCGCCGGCGACCCCGCGCAGCAGCGCGAGCACTTCGACGTTCTGAAAATTCACGCCGAATATCGTCGCGGTGTAATTGCCGTCGAGCGCGACCTGATCGTTGGTGCCCGCACCGCCGTTCACCGTATCGGTATTCGGATCGAAAGCGCCCGGGCCGAAATAGATGCCGTCATTGCCGGCACCCGTGGCGATCGTGTCGGCGCCCCGCCCGGCATAGACGCGGTAGCTGCCGTTGGTTTCCGACGAGGCATTGAGCTGGAAGCTTTCATTCACCGCTAGCCCCCCGGCGAAAACCACCAGCTCCTGACCGGCAGCGACGTTCCCGTCGTTCATGACAAGGCTGTAGCTGTAAGGTGTGCCGCTGCCGCCGCCATAAGTGTTCACGGTGCTCGACAGCAGCGCGATCACTTCGACGTTGGTTAGCTGATTGGAAAAGTTGTAACTATAGTTGCCCTGCAGCGCCAACTGATCGTTGGTGCCCGTCCCGCCATCAACGAAGTCGGTGAGGTTGAAGGCCGCGCCGAAATAGAAGGCATCGTTGCTCGCGCCGCCCGAAACCGTGTCATCCCCACCCTGCGACAAGTTGAAGAAGTCGACGCCACCGGTCCCGGTCAGCGTGTTGTTGCTGGCATTACCGCGCAACTGGTCGCCCGTGCTGTCGACGCCATTGACGGTGACGCTGACGGTCGCGCTGCCGCCACCGACGAGCGTATAGCCGAAGGTGTCGACCACGCTGCCATTCACCGCGCCCGTCGCTGCAGCAGTCGCCGGTGAGACGAGATAATTGAACTGGCCGTTCGGGTTGTAGGTGAGCGTGTTGTCGGCATTGCGCGTCACCGTTGCGCCCGATGCAAGCGTGGTGCTCTGGCCTGCCGTCAATGTCACGCCGTTGATCTGGTTGATCGTCAGCGTGCCGCCCGGATCACTGTCATTGGCCAGGATGGTGATCCCCGTCGTCGTGCTTTCGGTGGCGGTACCGACGTCATTCCCGGCGCTGCTCGGCGTGAAGAAGCCAAAGCCCAGCGTGCTGTTGGTATCGTTGCCGGTACCCGCCGTCGGCTCGGTATTATAGGCAAGTGTGATCGCCTGGCTGGTGACTATCCCGGAAGTGATCGCACCGCCATTGCTGTCGCCTCCGACATTGTTGTCCGGGTCGCCCGCATTGGTGGTCGAAATCCGTCCGGTGAGCGCACCAGCACCGGTAAGGTTCGCGGCGTCGACCCGGATAATGTAATTGCCCGGCGCCAGATTCCCGAAGCTGTAGACGCCATTCGCTGCGGTCGTGCCGGTCGCCAGCTGGACGTCGGTGCCAGCGGTGAAGCTGTTGTTGCCATCGGTGTCGGCGAACAGGGTCAGCGCGACGCCGGTCGGCCCGACTTCGCCGTTGTTCTGGATGCCGTCACGGTTCGTGTCGATGAACACCGACCCGCCGACGGTCAACGTATCGAGCGTCAGCGTCTGGGAGTTCGAATTGACCGTCGCGAAGTTTGTGCCGGAGATAACCGACGTCGAAGTCGGGTTGGTGATCACCTGATTGGTCAGCGCATTGACCGTCGAATCGAAGATGATCTCGACCGCACGCCCCGCCGCGAGCGTGCCGATCGCGGTCGCGCCGAGCGCAAAGGCTTCGCCCGCCACGCTGCCGGGGACGGCGCCGTCGGCCTGGCCTGCGGCGGGCAGGCGGCGTTCGCCGGGGTTGATATAGCCGTAGAGCAGATTGCTGCTGTTGGTCGACAGATAGGTGTCTTCGAGGCCGATCGCATGGCCAAGCTCGTGCAGGACCACCGTCAGCAAGTCGATCCGGTTGGCCGCAGAACCACTCAGGCCGGTCAGCGCGGTGCCGGTGCCGCCGAATTCGACATCGTCGCCCGGCGTCCTGTCGATGAACCAGCCAAAGCCCGCGCCATCGCTATCAAGCTGAATGCCATTTGCCGACGATGTGCCGAGATAAATGCCGGGCATGTCAGCGATGTCGAACTTCACCGCCTGAAGCGCGGCGAGCTGCTCGTCGGTCACGCCAGCGGCGACCCAGCGTTCGATCGCGGCGGCGACCACCGCATCAAGCGCAGCCTGCGTCAGAATGCCGGTTTCGGTCGCCACGATCGGCGTCAGGTCGAACGAGGTCGGTGCGCTGGGCGCGGCAGCTTCGGGCGCCGCGACGGCAGCCGGATCGGCTGGCACGTCAAAGGCATTGGGATCGAGTGTTTGGCCAATGATATTGCCATTATCGTCGAGCTGGACGCTGATATTGCCATTGGTCGGCCCATCACCGAACAGCCCGAAGCGGTCGGCAATCGAGCCGGTCGCAATCTTGATCGGCCCAAAGGGCAGGACTTCGAGCGTGCTGGCGATGCCAAACTCGCCCGCGCCCGATTGCGGCAGCTGCACGACCGCCAGCAGCGGCGAGGCTGGCGTGCCCGGCTGAGTCGGGGCGGCACCGCCGGGGGTGTTGTTGAAGGACGCGGTGTTATTGGCGAGCAACGCCGCCGATGCGGTCGTCGCGCCATTCTGGCCGCTGACATATGTGCCGACGGCGACGGTATCGGTCGCGCCGCCGGTATAGCCGCGCAGATTGAACGTCGCGAGGCCGCTGTTCGTGCTGTTGGACAGGGCGCGCACGCGGATGTTGGTGCTCAACCCGGCGCTGATCGTGTTGCCCGAAATCTGGGCGTTCAGCGTCTCGCGGTCGCCGCCAGTCGACACGCCGGCCGTTACGTTGATACCGTTGACCAGCCCAGCCGTCGCCGTCGCGGTGACGGTGTTGTTGGTGATCGTCGCGTTCAGCGTGCCGCCAGCGCCGGTCCCCGCGCGCGCCGTCGCGGCAATGCCGAAATTGCCGCTGATTTCACGGACATTGTTGTTGTTGATCAGCGCGGTGACGATACCGTTGCCATTGACTTCGGCGTTGATGCCAAAGGCGCCGCCCGAGGTGCCCGAATTGGCGACACCGGCGGTGCCGATGTTGTTGCCCTGGATCGTCGCCTGGATGTTGCCGCCGCTGACGGTCGTCACGCCGACGAGATTGATCGCCGCGCCCGATACCGTGCCGGTGATCGTGTTGTTGTTGATCGCCGCGACCAGATCATCGCCACCCGACGGGCTGATCGTGACGCCGCCGCCGAGGATATTGGCCGAATTGCTCGTCGTCAGCGTGTTACCGCTGAAAGTAAGGTTGTTCTGCGATCCGCCCGCGCCGCCGGTGCCATTGGTCGCGAACTGGAAGTGATCAC
The DNA here is from genome assembly GCA_964449575.1 of uncultured Stakelama sp. Taxonomy (GTDB): domain Bacteria; phylum Pseudomonadota; class Alphaproteobacteria; order Sphingomonadales; family Sphingomonadaceae; genus Sphingomonas. The sequence continues at coordinate 15,428 of CAYUYZ010000024.1, read as the reverse complement.
CGCGATTATTGTCGAAGGTCGATCCGGTGATGCTCGCGGTCGTCGTCGCGGTGCCGTTCGATTCGAGCAGCAGACCGTCATTGCCGGTGGTCGCATTGTTCGAATTGCGAAAGTTCGACGTCGTGACGGTCAGGTTGAGCGTGCCTGCGTTGTTGATCAGATTGACGTTGTGATCGGCATTGCCGCTGAAGGTCGATCCGGTGATCGTCGCGGTGCCGTTCAGCCCGTTGATGTAAACGCCGCGCTCACCCGCCGCGTTGCCGTTGTTGCTGATCGTGACGCCCGACAGGGTCAAGCCGTTCACCGTCGTGCCGTTGAGGCCGTCGGCGGCGCTGCCCGTGACTGACAGGCCAGTCAGGCTGACCGGGCCGGTGCTGGTGAGCAGCACGCCTGCGGTGCCGGTCGAATTGGCGATGGTACCGCCGGTGTTGGCGCCACCGGTGCCGCTGACGGTGAAGCCGCCCGCGCCAGTATTGTTGAGAATGATGCCGCTCGCCGCGCCGGTGGTGCTTACCGAGTCAAAGCGAACGCCGCTGCCACCGATCGTCGTATTCGCGATGTTGACGCCGGTGCCCGCGCCGGTGCTGAGGGTGTTGCCTCCTGCGCCGGTGACGTTTACGGTGCCGCCGCCAGTCGCGACAAAGCCCTGACCGCCCGTTGTGGCAATATCGAGCCCATTACCGGTCGTCGCGAAAGTGATCGTCGCGCCGGTGTTGTTGGTGAGATTGATCGCGGTGCCCGATGTGGTCGCGACATTGACCGCGCCCGAAAAGGTGATCGTGCCGCTGCTGTTGGCGTTGGCGACGATCTGGCTGAGAGCCCCGCCGACGTTATCGGCGATGTTGCCCGAAAATGTGATTGCGCCGGTGTTGTGATTTTGGATCGTCACCGCTTCGGCGCCGGCGTTGCTGATGGTGCCGCCATAGCTGACCGCGACGCTGCCGCCCGACCCAGCGGTCGCCGTGCCGATCTGGAAGCCGGCAAAGGTCGAATTGGCGATGGCCCCGGAGGTCGCGGATAGCGTGCCCGTCGTGCCGCCGCTCAGCAACACGCCAGTGTTAGCCGATCCGCTCGAACTCAATGTGTCAAACGATGCATTGAGCGCGCCACCATTCTGAATCGCGAGCGCGCGGCCCGTACCTGACACGCTGGTTGCGCTGATATTCAGCGTGCCGACGCTCGCGCCCGAATCGATAATACCCGTGCCGGTCGCGATCGTGCCGTTCAGGCTGATCCCGCTGATCGTATTGTTGGTGGCGAGGACGATGCCGCCAGTGGTGCCGAAATTGATCGTCGAATTGGTCGCACTGACGCCCAGCGCGGTGCCATTCGCGGTCACCGCCGCGCCATCGCCGAACAGCCGCTGCCCGGCTTCAAGCGTGATTCCGGCCCCATAATTGGTGCCGCGATTGTTGATGAAGATCGCTTCGTTCGCCGAATCGACATCGTCATTGATGGTCCCGTCGCCGGTGACGCCGTTGAGTTCGGTCAGCGACGTGAACGGCCGCAGGAACGACCCGTCCGAAACGCCATTGGCGCCCGCATAGGCGCTGTCGACGTGCCAGACGACGTCGGTGATGTTGAGCGTCACGACACCGTTAAAGCCGGTGACGTTGGTCAGCCCTTCGGCATCGGTGATCGTATATTGGAAGCTCGCGCTCTGACCGACGTCGAGCCCGGTCGCCGGTGTGAAGGTAAAGGTGCCATTGCCGTTGTTGACGATCGACCCGTTGGTCGCGCCGCTTACCGCCGTGATCTGAAGCGTGGCGGTGTTGCCCAGCGGATCGAGATCATTGCCGAGCAATTGCGCGGCGGTGAAAGTGATCGGCACGTTGCCGGTGATGTTGAAGGCTTCGTTGACCGCGATCGGCGTAATCCGGACGGTGCCTGCGCTCAGCGTGGTCCCGTTGAACGGGTCGCTCGCGCTGACGCCGGTCGCGTCCATGTCCCCGCTGTTGGTGATGCGCAGGATGACGCGGACGAGTTCGCCGGGATCAAAGACGCCATCGCCATCGGTATCGCCACCCGGTGCAAACTGCTGCGTGCGTGTGCCGGTGATCGTGACTGCCATGGCGAAGCTTCCCCCTCGATTTCTTCCTGCTTGGTCGGTCGCTGGACTCAAGCGTTAATTAATGATGATAATCGCATATTCAGCGAAGACAACCTAGTCGGAAATGTCGTCGCCTCTTGAGAAACGGGTGGCAAACCATCCCGACTTGAAACGGTCCCGCCCATCAGGCGTAGCGTGACTTCAGCAATTGCCACGCCGCGCGCAGCCCCAGCGCCTCGCCACCCTTGGGCCGCGCGGGCTTGGCGACGGGGCGCCACGCAAAGGTATCGAGATGCACCCAGGGTACGCCTGCGGGCACGAAGCGGCGCAGGAAAAGCGCAGCGGTGATCGCCCCGGCAAAGCCGCCATCGGGGGCATTAACCATGTCGGCAATGTCGGACTTGAGCATGTCGTCATAGCCATCCCACAGCGGCAGCCGCCACAAGGGGTCGTGGACCGCCGTGCCCGCTTCGAGCAATTGCGCGGCAAGGCTTTCGTCATTGGCGAAGGTCGCAGGCAAATCGGGCCCAAGCGCCACCCGCGCGGCACCCGTCAGCGTCGCGAAATCGAGGATCAGGCCGGGCTTGCCCTCGGCCGCCTTGGTCAGCGCATCGCCCAGGATCAGCCGCCCCTCGGCATCGGTATTGGTGTTCTCGACTGTCAGCCCCTGGCGCGTGCGCAATATGTCGCCGGGGCGAAAGGCATTGCCCGCGATGGCATTCTCCACCGCCGGGATCAGCAGGTGCAGCCGCAGCTTCAGCCCCGCCGCCATCACCAGCCCGGCGAGCGCCAGCGCATGCGCTGCACCCCCCATGTCCTTTTTCATCAGCCGCATGCCCGATGACGGCTTGATGTCGAGCCCCCCGGAATCGAAACACACGCCCTTGCCGATGATCGCGACACGCGGGTGATCGGGGTTGCCCCATTCAATCTCGATCAGCCGCGGCGCGCGCTCGCGGCTGGCGGCCTGGCCGACGGTATGGATCATCGGGTAGCCCGTCGCGAGTGCATCGCCGCGCGTGACGGTGAGCGTCGCCGCGAAACGATCCGCGAGCATCGCTGCCTCGGCTTCCAGCTCAGCGGGGCCAAGGTCCGACGCGCCGATATTGACCAGATCGCGCACCTTGGCGGTGGCCTCGGCGAGCCGCACGGTCTCGTCGATCCGCGCGGGGGCACTGGTCAGCAAGACGCGCGGGCCATTCGGCTCGCCAGCCTTATAGCGTTCGAACCGGTGTTGACCGAGCAACCAGCCGAGCCCCGCCGCGCCAACGTTGCCGTCGCGCAACCGATAAGTCCCCTCGGGCAGAATCTCCCCCTGCGACGCGATCCGCCACGGCGAACTCTCGGGTTCGTCGCACACCAGCAGCGCCGACCAGTCATCGGGCGGGTCGCCGGGCAGGATCGCGCGATTGCCCGCCTTGCCGATGATCTTCTGCGCCGCGAGCAGGGAGCGGATGCGCGGTGGCTGGCCATTCAGCCAATCGGCAAAGCGATCGGGATGGACGACATCGATCGCGCGTGCAGGCTGGCCGCGATCGGGCTGGAGGAGGGTGGCAAAGTCGGTCATTCGGCGGGCATCACCAGAAATTGCTCGAACCGCTCCGGCGCATCGGGTTCGCTATAGGTGATGATGTTGAGCGTCCGGGTCGCGTAGGTGACCTTGTAATTGCGATTGACGAAGCCACCGCGCAGCCGGGGCTTGCGCACCAATTCGAACGATTTGGGCGCACCAAGTGGGGCGAGGCTGGCTTTGTAATCGCCGAGCGCGGTGGCCGTGAAATAATAATTCGCATTGTCGGTCAGCAGCTTGCGATCGAGCGTGCCGGTGCGGAGCTGGTCGTACAGCTTGCGCGCCGCCACCGTCGTCGCGGCATCCGCGCTCTGGGCCTGTGAGGGCACGACAAGCTTAGTGATTTGCTGCGCGATATTGGTGAAGGCGTCGGAGAAGTCGGCGTTGACGAACACGACCACCGCCGCCTTCTGATCGGGGAACACAATGTTTTCGGACAGGAAGCCCACGGCTTCGCCCGAATGCTCGACATAGCGCAAGCCATTGGCATTGCCGGTGCCGACGCCCAGCCCATAGCCATTGGTGGTGCCATCGGCGAGCTTGACCGGCGTTTCCTGCGCCGCCCAATCATCGGCGGGCAGCAGGCTGCGGTTCATCCGCGCAATATCCCATTTCGCCAGATCGCGCGCAGTCATCGACAATTCGCCCGCCGCATAAAGCCAGCCGGGTGCGGCCGGTTTTTCGACGCGCACCGGGCCAAGCGCGAACCGCTGATAGCCTTGCGGATAATTCGGGCCGATCGCCTTGTCCTGATCGATTGCTTTCATCCCCAGCGGCTTGAAAATGCGTGCATCCAGGAAATCGATCAGCGGCATGCCCGCGACTTTTTCGATGATCATCCCCGCGACGACATAGCCGGTGTTCGAATATTGCCACTGGGTGCCGGGCTCGAAATCGAGCGGCTTCTTCGCCCAGCGATCGACAATGCCCTGCGGCGTCGTCGGCTTGGCCATGTCAGCGAAGCTGTAATCCTGCGGCCAATAATCCTGCAGGCCGGAGGTATGGCTCAGCAACTGGCGCAGCGCGATCTTGTCGCCGCCTGAAATGCCGGGGAGATATTTCGACACCTTGTCGTCAAGACTGAGCTTGCCGTCATCCTCGAGCAGCAGCAGCGCGGCGGCGGTGAACTGCTTCGAGACCGACGCGATCTGATAAGGCAGGTCAGCACTGGCGACCTTGCGCGTCTCCGATTGCTTGCCCCAGGCCTTGGTGAACACGATCTCCCCGCCGCGCACGATCGCGACCGAGGCGGAAGGAACGCCGGTGCGGGCGAGGCTGGTGGTGACGATCTTGTCGATCTGCGCGGCTTCGTCCGGCGTGATCGCCTGCGCGTGCAGCGCGGCTGGGGCGAGCGTAAGAGCAAGGGTCGAGACGATGGTCAGGAGGCGCTTCATCAATATCCTCGAAAATCGGAGGCCAAGGGGAGAGCATAGCCGCTCGCGCGGCGCGCGCCAGTGGGGCGTGAATTTGCTTTACCCGCCGGGTCGGCCTTGCCCATAAACCGCACGAGGCAAGGGGATGGCATGACCGATACGACAAGCGTTACCGCACCGATGATCGGTCCCGCCGCGCCGCGCGACCTGTGCACCGATTGCGGCATCTCACGCAGCAGCGAGCCCAAGCGCTGCGGTACCGCCTGCCAGTTCATCAAGCCCGACTATCCGGCGATGGAAGTGCGTGTGCATGGCCGCGCGCGCGATCCGGCGAAGGGTGACGAGCTGTTCTTCGGCCCGTTCCGGCGCATGGTGAAAGCGCGGCTCGCGCCTGCGCGGGAGGGTGCACAATGGACCGGCATCACCAGTCGACTGGGCGAGCGGCTGCTGGAAACGGGTGCAGTCGACGCGGTGCTGACGATGGCGCCCGATCCCGACGACAAGTGGCGCCCGGTGCCGGTGCTCGTCACCAAGGCCGAGGGGATGGCGGGCGTGCGCGGCATGCGGATGGGCTATGCGCCGCTGCTCGCGCTGCTGGAGCCTGCGCGCGCGGCGGGGCACAAGCGGATCGCCGTGATCGGCATCCCCTGCCAGGTCTATGCCCTGCGGCGGATCGAGGCCGAACTGGGGTTTGAGCGGCTTTACGTGATCGGCACGCCGTGTTCGGACAACACGACAACCGCGCATTTCCACGAATTTCTGGCGCTGCTCTCCGACGCGCCCGAGACGATCACCTATCTGGAATTCCGTGCCGATTATCACGTCGAGCTGCGCTTCGCCGACGGGCGGCACAAGGCCATCCCGTTCCTGCAATTGCCGCTTGCTGATCTGCGCCCCGATTTCTTCCCGATGACGTGCAAGACCTGCGTCGATTACACCAATGTGCTCGCCGATGTGACCGTCGGCTATATGGCGGGGCAGGGGCAGCAGTGGCTGATCGTGCGCAACGATCGCGGCGAGGAGCTGGTCGGCCTGCTCGGCGACGAGCTGGAAACGGCGCCACTCGAAAGCCATGGCAAGCGCGACGGGCCGGTCAAGGGCTTCATCGTCAACACCGAACTCGCCGCAGGGGGGCTGCCGCTGCGCCGCATGCCCAAGCCGATGCGCCGTATCTTCGGCTGGCTGATGCCGAGGGTCGGCCCGCGTGGTCTCGAATTCGCGCGCGCGCGGCTGGAAATGAAAGCGGTCGAGACCGTGCTCCACCTGCGCCGCAGCCACCCGCGCCGGATGAAGTCGATGATCCCCGACCATGTGTGGAAGATCGTCGAACCCTATGGGATCAAACCCGAACCGGGGGAACGGTGACTCCCACGCGACGACGCCTGATCGGCTGGGCGATTGTCATCGGCTATGCGCTGTCGCTCGCCCTGCCTGCGGTGCAGACCGACGCGGCGGATACCGCGCGCATGCCCGGCTGGATGATGCTGGTGGTCGGCGGGGTCTTCTGGTGGACGGTCCCAACGATCGGCTGGTTCGCCAATCTCTCGGTGCCGACAGCGCTCGCAGCCCTGCGCTGGCCGTTACCGCGCTGGTTCAGCGCGCTGTCGCTACTGCTGACGGCGGTGACGCTGGTTGAGGCGTGTCGCTGGTCGACGATCCCGACCACCAACAATGTCGTCGAGACAGTGACCAGGCATTACAGCGGCTTCTACCTCTGGGTGGCGGTTGTGGTCGCCAGCGCGATCGTGGTGGGGCTGCGCACGCGCTGGCACGGGCAACCGACAGATACCCGCTGAAACGGGCCAAAGCACACTCAGGGAATCGAGAGATCAGACAGGCGCACCTTGACAGTAAGTGTAACTGCACTTAAATAAGCGTCGTGACCGATGCCGCTCTCATTCCCGCCATGCAGCTCAGCGCCGAATGCGTTTGCCTGAATGTTCAGCGCGCCGCGCGGCGCGTTGCGCGGCGCTATGACGCGGCATTCCGCCCGATCGGGATCACCTCTGGCCAATTCACGATCCTGGGGGCGCTCAACCAGCCGGGGCCAGTGACGATCGGCGATCTTGCGCGCGTGCTGGGGATGGAGCGCACAACACTCACGCGCAATCTCGTCCCGCTTGAAACGGCAGGGCTGCTCGGCTCGTCGGCGGTCGAGGGCGATGCACGCGCCCGGGCGCTTGCACTGACCGATGCGGGGTCCGCGCGGCTCGCGGCGGCGACGCCGATCTGGCGCGCGCTGCAGGCCGAGCTGACCGGGGCGATGGAGGACAATGGCTGGTCGGCTGCGCGACAAGCGTTGGCCCGCCTGGGCCCAGGCTGAAGCGACGCATCCAGAATCCCCACTATTTTTGGCAATAAAAGTGTAACTACACTTAAATAGAGGAGACATACAATGGCTTCAATAGGTTTACCGCAATCGGTGTCCAACCGACTGGTTGCGACCGTTTTGGCGGCGTGGGGCGGGGGTGTGGCGGTCGCCGCCAGCACCGGGCTGCTCGCGCAAGTGCCGCCGCGCGCGGTTGCGGGGCTGGTGGTGTTGGGCGTCGCGGTGCCGACGCTCGCGCACTTCATCAACCCCGCCGTCCGGCATTGGGTGGAGGCATTCGGGTTGCGGCGGCTAACGCTGTTCCACGCCTGGCGGATTGTCGCGGCAGTGCTGTTCTTCGGCTATGGCGCTGCCGGGCAGTTGCCGCCGCTGTTCGTCGAGCGCGCGGCCTGGGGTGACCTGATCGCCGGGGTACTGGCAGTGGTGGTGGTGGCACTGCCGTTTGCGCGCTGGCGCTATGCCGCCATGCATGTGTTTGGCTCATTGGACTTTGTGACAGCGGTTGGCACCGGGCTCTACTTCACGCTCAGCGATCCCGAATCGATGAGCCAGATCCGTTACCTGCCGCTCGCGCTGATCCCGATGTTCGGTGTGGCGCTATCGGGCGCGACGCACCTGATCGCTTTCGACCTGCTCCGCCGCCGCGTTGGCTAAGCCGCAGGTACGCCGAACAGATCGTGCTCGTCGGCATCCTCGATGACGACGGGCACGATGTCGCCTTGAGCCAAATGGCCCGCGTCGCGCAGATGGACTTCGCCGTCGATCTCGGGTGCATCGGCTTGACTGCGTCCGGTTGCGCCGCCGGTCTCTTCATCGACCAGATCGATGATCACCGGCAGCGTCCGCCCGATCTTCGCGGCGAGCTTCTCGGCTGAAATCCGCGCGGTGAGTTCCATCAGCCGGGCGTAGCGTTCTTCCTTCACTTCGTCCGGCACCGGATCGGGCAGGGCATTTGCCGACGCGCCCTCGACCGGCTCGAAGCGGAACGCGCCGACACGGTCGAGCTGGGCTTCCTCCAGCCAGTCCATCAGATAGGCGAAATCATCCTCGGTCTCGCCGGGGAAGCCGACGACGAAGGTCGACCGGATCGCGATATCGGGGGCGATGCTGCGCCAGTTGCGGATGCGTTCGAGCACCTTGGCCTCGTTGGCGGGGCGCTTCATCAGCTTCAGCACCTTGGCGCTCGCATGCTGGAACGGAATATCGAGATAGGGCGTGATCAACCCCTCAGCCATCAGCGGGATCACCTGATCGACATGCGGATAGGGATAGACATAGTGCAGCCGCACCCACGCGCCGAGTGACCCCAACTCGCGCGCGAGATCGGTCATATGCGCGCGGACTTCGCGGCCATGCCATTCGCGTGGCTGATGGCGGATGTCGACGCCGTAAGCCGACGTGTCCTGGCTGATCACCAGCAGCTCGCGCGTGCCCGCCGCGACCAGCTTCTCGGCCTCGCGCAGGATCGCATCGGGGCGGCGGCTGACGAGGTCGCCGCGCAGGCTCGGGATGATGCAAAAGGCGCAGCGGTGGTTGCAGCCTTCCGAAATCTTCAAATAGCTATAGTGGCGCGGCGTCAGCTTCAGTCCGCTTTCGGGGACGAGGTTGAGGAACGCGCTCGGCGGCATCGGCGCCGCTTCATGGACCGCGCCGACGACTTCCTCATACTGATGCGCGCCGGTCACCGCGAGCACGTTCGGGAACTTGGCGCGGATCATCTCCGCTTCCTTGCCCATGCAGCCGGTGACGATGACGCGGCCATTCTCCGCCAGCGCTTCGCCAATCGCTTCGAGCGATTCCTCCTTGGCGGAGTCGAGAAAGCCGCAGGTGTTGACCAGCACGACATCGGCGCCGGCATAATCGCCCGACAAGGCATAGCCATCGCTGCGCAGCTTTGTCAGGATGCGTTCGCTGTCGACAAGATTCTTGGGACAGCCAAGCGAGACCATGCCGATCTTCGGCGGGGAAGGGAGAATTGTTGCCATGGGAAGCCGCGCACATAGGGACTTGCGCCGCTTTTGAACAGAGCGCTTCCCGGCAAGGTGCGGTGCGGCTAGCCTGTTGCATGCGATTCATGATCTACACTGTGATGGGGGTGGTGTTCGCGTCGATTGGGATATGAGCGTTCGAGAAATGATGAACATCTCGCTTCCCCGGCGAAGGCCGGGGCCCAGTATCGAAAGCGCCCGTGATGAACGAGCAAGCCTATGTCTACATCATGGCCAGCAAGCGCAACGGCACGACCTACGTGGGTTCAACAGATGACCTCGCCCGTCGCGTCTGGGAGCATCGCAACGGCGTAGTGAAAGGCTTTACCAAACGCCACGGTTGCAAACTGCTGGTCTGGTACGAGGTGCATGACGACTTGATGATCGCCCGTCGCCGCGAATATCAGATGAAGGAATGGAAACGGGCGTGGAAATTGCGCGAGATCGAAGGGCTCAATCCGGACTGGGACGATCTGTTCGATCAGATCGCGCAGCCATGAATGGGGTGGCAGCTGGGCCCCGGCCTTCGCCGGGGAAGCGGTGATGGCGGCGTTCGAACTTGTGCCGCATCCCGACACCGGACCTGCAGGCGATGTCAGGGTTACCGTCGATGCTATCCGTGACAATGATGCGCTATACCTTCGCTTCGTGATCGGCGGAAAAGCTCAAATTGTCATGCCTAAACGCACGGCTTGCGGACGCGGAGATCAATTATGGCGCTCGACTTGCGTGGAGGCGTTCGTGCAGACGCCGGGGTCAAACAGCTACGTAGAACTCAATTTCGCGCCTTCGCTCAAATGGGCTGCCTATCATTTCGGAGGGTATCGCGACGGGATGCGGGACGCTTCGCTGACGCCGATGTTCGAACGGTTAGGGACGGTATTTCAAGCGCGGATCGATTTTTCCGCTTGCCCAGCGTATCGGGCAACGGGCTGGAACGTCGGCCTTTCTGCCGTCATCGAAGAAATCGACGGCACCAAATCCTACTGGGCACTCGCCCATGCGCCGGGGCCGCCGGATTTCCACAATCGCGATTGCTGGACGGCGCGGCTTCCGGCGCCCGACCCCTCTTGACCCGTTCCGCTTCCCCGGCGAAGGCCGGGGTCCAGTTTCGATTGGTTCGCGGCTGGGCCCCGGCCTTCGCCGGGGAAGCTATGAAGGAGTGGGGATGAGGTCGCCTTCATGAACTTCGGTATCGATCGCCTGCTCGCCGACCCTGCTCTGCGCAAGCCGCTCGAGGGCAAACGCGTCGCCCTCCTCGCGCACCCGGCTTCGGTCACGGCCGATCTGACGCACTCGCTCGACGCGCTGGTCGCCTGCGGCCTCAACGTCTCGGCGATGTTCGGGCCGCAGCACGGCGTGCGCGGCGACCTGCAGGACAATATGATGGAGTCGCCCGACTTCACCGATCCGCGCTACCATATCCCCGTCTTTAGCCTCTACGGCGAAGTCCGCCGCCCGACCGGCCAGTCGATGGGAACGTTCGACGTGATGCTGGTCGACCTGCAAGACCTTGGCACGCGCATCTACACCTTCATCACGACCTTGCTCTACGTCCTCGAAGCCGCTGCCGAACATGGCAAGGCGGTGTGGGTGCTCGATCGCCCCAACCCCGCTGGCCGCCCGATCGAGGGGCTGACCTTGCTGCCTGGCTGGGAGAGCTTTGTGGGGGCAGGGCCGATGCCGATGCGGCACGGGATGACGCTCGGCGAGCTCGGCCACTGGTTCATCGATCACTATAAGCTCGACGTCGATTACCGCGTTATCGAGATGGAGGGCTGGGCACCCGACACCGCGCCGGGCTTCGGCTGGCCGACCGACCGCGTGTGGATCAACCCCAGCCCCAACGCCCCCAACGTCAACATGGCGCGCGCCTATCCCGGTACGGTGATGCTCGAAGGGACGACGCTGTCCGAAGGGCGCGGGACGACGCGACCGCTCGAAATCTTCGGCGCCCCCGATCTCGATGCAGCCACGATCATCGCGGAGATGCACCGGCTGGCGCCCGATTGGCTGAAGGGCTGTACGCTGCGCGATATCTGGTTCCAGCCGACCTTCCACAAGCATGTCGGCCAGCTGTGCAACGGCGTCCATATCCACGCCGAGGGGCCGGGCTACGACCACTTGGCGTTCCGGCCTTGGCGGGTGCAGGCACTCGCGTTCAAGGCAATCCGCACGCTGCGCCCGGACTATGACCTGTGGCGCGATTTCCCGTATGAATATGAATTCGGCAAGCTCGCGATCGACGTGATCAACGGCGGTCCTGGCCTGCGCGACTGGGTCGACGATGCGGCTGCGACGCCCAGCGATCTCGACGCGCTGACCTGCGCCGATGAAGCCGCTTGGGCCGAGGTTTCCGCGCCCTATCGGCGGTACCCAACGCCATGACCGATCGCGGACAGCTAGAAGCGCTGGTGCGGTCGGCAGCAACAGCACTGCAAGCCGGCGATTATGCCGGGGCGCGGCGCCTGCTCGACCAGGTCACCGCGGTCGCGCGCGGCAATATCCAGATCTGGCTGATGCAGGCAATTGCGGCGCGCGGGATGGCCGATTGGGTCGCCGCCGAAGCCGCCGCCGATCGGGCGCTAACTGCCGACCCGCAGAATATCCGTGCGCTGATCGTGAAGGGCGACGCGCGTGCGGCGCTCGATGAACCGCGCGGCGCGACGCGCTTCTATGATTCCGCGATCAAGCTGGCTGACGGACGCAGCCTCCCCGGCGATCTCGCGAACGAAGTCGCGCGCGCGCGGGACGCCTCGCAAACACTGGCAGCGGCGTTTCGCCAGCAGCTCGAAACCGGTCTGGCTGCGGCCGATATCCCGCGCTCGCGCCGCTTCCAGCACGCGCTCGACCTGCTGTTCGGCGAAAAGCAGATTTACCAGCAACAGCCCAAGATGTTCTATTTCCCCGAATTACCGCAGCGGCAGTATTTTGAGCGCGAGGAATTCGATTGGGTTCCGGCGCTCGAAGCCCAGACCGACGCGATCCGCGACGAACTGCTGCGGCTGTTGGCGGATCGCAGCGGCTTCCGCCCTTATCTGGTCAGCGACCCGAACAGCCCGCGCAAGGAATTCCACGGGCTGAACGACAATCCGGATTGGAGCTCGCTCTACCTGCACGAGAACGGCGCCCCGGTGGCCGCCAATGTCGCGCGCGCGCCCGTCACCTATGCGGCGATGCGCGACTTGCCGCTGTGCCGCATCACCACGCGTGCGCCGACGATCATGTTCTCGCTGCTGAAAGCCGGCGCGCGCATTCCGGCGCACACGGGCATGCTCAACACCCGGCTGATCTGCCATTTGCCGCTGGTGGTGCCGCCCGACTGCGGCTTTCGCGTCGGCAACGAGGTTCGCGAATGGGAGGTCGGCAAGCTGCTGATCTTTGACGACACGATGGAGCATGAAGCCTGGAACGACAGCGATGAAGACCGCGTCGTGCTGATCTTCGACGTGTGGCGCCCTGAGATTACGCCCGACGAGCGAACCGCCGTTGAAGCGATCTTTGCCCAAATCGATTCGGGGCAGACTTAGCTCAGCGCAGCGCGGTCGAGCAGGCGGTCGATCGTCGATTGCACGCTCGCCAGATCATCGCGCAGGCGGCGGAGTTGGTCGATCGGCGGCAGCGCTTCGATCGCGCGGCGGCGAAAGGGTCCGCGGAACAGCCGGTCGAGGATGATCATTGCCCGGCTCCGCGGCTTGGCGAGCGCCATATGGCGCGGCAGCGGTGTGATCTCGGGATTGGGTGCAGCCTGTTCGGCGCGTTCGGCGATAGGCGCAGCAAGCGGGGCGATGGCGTCGGCCACCGGCGCGACAGCCTCAACCACCGCCGTTTCGGTCGGCACGAGCGCCGCCAACGACACCGGCGCCCCCCGCCGACGCGCGGCCTTGGCCCGTGCCCGACGCTCCTGACGGCGGCTTTGGCGGCTGAGCGGCCCGCATTCGACCAGCGGTTCATCGACATCGGGCAGCGGTATTGCACTGCGTTCAGTCGATCGAGGAGGGGTCACCGGCGGGCGTTGCGGCGCATGACCGACGCCCGAGGCGTTCCGATCACGATGCGACTGGCGTTGGCGCGTGCGTGCCTGCTTCATGCTGTCCCCCCGATGTTGCTGCGGTGCCGACGTCTCCCAAATTCGTGGAGAGGCCTATCGCACAAGGCACGACTCGCGGAAATCGTAAGGGAAGCGTGTTTGCGGCAAAGCGAATCGGGCGTGCGACGAAGCGCGCCCTTGACTAGACGGTCGGGCCGCTGCCCTCAACCGGATCGCGGTCGGTGAGGCTGACATAACCCAGCACGAGCGCAAAAGTCGTCATGGCCAGCAGCGCAAGCGCGAGAAAAGGTTCGTCGAAAAAGAGGGTCATGGCGTTTCTCCAATCAAAAGGATCGAAGTGACCATCGCCCCTTTAGCGGCGGGCGGCATTGACGTCGATCAAAGGCGGTGAGCGTTTGCGGCAGCGTCCACGCAGGAAAACAATGCTCGTTGCGGATGGGATCAAGCCGCCGTTGCCGACAAATTGCCCATTGCGCGCTTGCCGATCTTCCGAAAATTCTCGAAACTGTTGAGAATTGACAAGCCGACCAGTGACAGGGACGACGCATCACCATGGCACTGAGGTTGGCGGGACAGCGAAGATTTTACTGGGCAGCTCTCCTGCACGTGCTGATGGCGAGCCCCGTGCTGGGCCAACAGGGCCCACCGCCGGCGCCGGCGGCTGATCAATCGTCCGACGCAAAGCCACCGCCACCGCTCGAAAAAATCTCGCCCAACCCTGAGGTCGTTGTCGAGGCGCGTCGCGTTACCGATCGCAAAGCGATCCGTCGCTTCGTCGGCGAGATTACCGCGCCGAAAGTAGGGCAAATAGCCCGATATCACGAGCCGCTATGCCCGGAAGTGGTGGGCCTTCCATACAAGTACACCGATATGGTTCGCCGTCGAATCATGGAAACAGCCCGAAAAGTCGGGATTCTCGTCGATCAAAAGGCGCACTGTTCCGCCAATTTTCTGCTGATTGTCTCCACCGACGTGAATGGCTTCATCCATGATGCCCGCAAGCGCTGGCCAGGCTGGTTTGCCGGGATGGAACAGGCGGAAATCGACCGGCTTGAACGGTCCACGGCGCCAGCGCGAGCCTGGAGCACGACATCGCTACGCGACGAACGCGGTCAGGAAGTTGGGTCCGGTGGCGTTCTCATCACCCACACGGCATCGCTGATCGACGAGGTGACCACGCAATATCTCGACGCATCGTTCGTGATCTTCGATCGCGAGGCGACCTATGGTTTGACGCTCAGGCAACTGGCCGATTATGCGGCGATGCGCGGGCTGGCGCAGACGCGGGTCCCGACGGCGGAGTCGGGAACGACGACCATCTTGGGACTGTTTGAGACGACCGGTAATGGTCATCCGCCTGAGATGACCCGAACTGATCTGACCTATCTCCGGACCCTGTATAAGGAAAAGGGGTTCGTCAAAGGCGTGTTTGAACGCAGCCGGATCGCCGCAGAACTGGCGCGGCAGCAATAGGCCATCGCTGCAACCTTAGCGCTTGCGCGTCAATTCCCGCATGCCTTCATCAAGCCCCGCCAAGGTCAGCGGATACATGCGATCACCCACCAGCTCGCGGATGATGCGGATCGACTGCGAATAGCCCCATTGCTCGCTCGGGATCGGGTTGAGCCACACCGTCGCGGGATAGGTCGTTGCCAACCGGTGCAGCCAGACCGCGCCCGATTCCTCGTTGAAATGCTCGACTGAGCCGCCGGGATGGGTGATTTCATAGGGGCTCATCGACGCATCGCCGACGATCACCAGCTTGTAATCATGGCCATATTTGTGGAGCACGTCCCACATCGGCGTGCGCTCGCTGAAACGTCGCCGATTGTCCTTCCACACGCCTTCATAGGGGCAATTGTGGAAGTAGAAGAATTCGAGGTTCTTGAACTCGGTCGTCGCCGCCGAAAACAGCTCCTCGCACAGCTTCACCCAAGGGTCCATCGATCCGCCGACGTCGAGGAACAGCAGCAGCTTGACCGCATTGTGCCGCTCAGGCCGCATCACGACGTCGAGCCAGCCCTGCCGCGCGGTGCCGTCGATCGTCGCGTCGATGTCGAGCTCGTC
>CAYUYZ010000023.1:0-50910 GCA_964449575.1 uncultured Stakelama sp. | reverse complement strand
ATGCGCAGCATGGTGGAGGGGGCCGCGCTGCAGGCTCAATCCCCGCGCCCCCTCCACCACGCCCTGCGGGCGCGGTCCCCCTCCCCGAGACAAGCACGGGGAGGAATTTAGGCGGACGCTACCCCAATGACGTGCTGATTTCCGGCTTCGACATCCTGTTCTTCTGGGACGCGCGGATGATGATGCAGGGGCTGCACTTCATGAAAGACGTGCCGTTCCGCAAGCTTTACCTCCACGGCCTCGTCCGCGCCGCTGACGGGCAGAAAATGTCAAAGTCGAAGGGCAATACGGTCGATCCGCTCGGCCTGATCGACCAATATGGCGCCGATGCTTTGCGCTTCTTCATGGCGGCGATGGAAAGCCAGGGCCGCGACATCAAGATGGATGAGAAGCGGGTCGAGGGCTATCGCAACTTCGCGACCAAGCTGTGGAACGCGGCGCGCTTCTGCCAGGCGAACGGCATTGGCGCGAGTGCATCGGTCGCGCCGCCCGAGGCAACGCTCGCGGTCAACAAATGGATCATCGGCGAAGTCGTCCAAGCCGTGCAGGCCGTCGACATCGCGCTCGCCGACCTGCGCTTCGACGGGGCGGCGAATGCGATCTACCAGTTCGTCTGGAGCCGCTTCTGCGACTGGTATCTCGAGCTGATCAAGCCGGTGTTGCAAAGCGGCGGCACGCCGGAGCCCGTCGCTGCCGAACTGATCGAGGAAATGCGCTTTTCTGCCGACGACGCCGAAGGCTGGGCCGCAATGCAGGCCGACCAAGTCGACCGCGCCAACGATGTCACGCGCGCCGAGCACGCCGCTGCTGCCGAGACACGCGCGGTCGCGGGCTGGGTGCTCGACCAGATTCTGGTGCTGCTCCACCCGTTCATGCCGTTCATCACCGAGGAGCTATGGTCGAAGCTCGGCGCGCGGGAGAGCGAGCTGATCGTCGCGCACTGGCCCCAAGTCGATGCGGCCGCAATCGATGCCGAGGCGGGACAGGAAATCGACTGGCTGATCAAACTCGTGAGCGGCATTCGTGCGGCACGGACTGAACTTAACATCGCACCCGGCGTGCGGTTGCCACTGCATCTTCGCGACGCCGATGCGCAAACCTTGGCGCGCATTGACCGCCAGCAATCGGCCCTGGCGCGGTTGGCGCGGGTCGATGTTGCGCAGGGCGACGCGCCGGGTGGCGGCGCCGCGCAACTCGTGGTCGACGAAGCGACCTTCGTCATCCCGCTCGAGGGCATCATCGATCTCGACGCCGAACGCGCGCGCCTCACCAAGGGCATCGCCGCTGCCGAGAAGGAACGCGACGCGCTCGCCGGGCGCTTGGGCAACGCCAGCTTTGTCGAACGCGCCAAGCCCGAGGCCGTTGAAAAGGCGCGCGCCGACCATGCCGACAAGGCCGCCGAGGCCGAGCGGCTGACGGCGGCGCTGGCGCGGCTCGGTTGATGGCCCAAACTGGCTCCGGCCCCGGCGCGCGCGACCTGACGACTGGGCCGATTGGCGCGACGCTGCTCATGTTCGCGCTGCCGACGCTCGCGTCGAACATCCTCCAGTCCTTGAACGGCTCTATCAACGCGATCTGGGTCGGGCGGTTGCTTGGCGAGAGTGCGCTGGCGGCGACGTCGAACGCCAACAATATCATGTTCCTGATGTTCGCCGCCGTGTTCGGCTTCGGCATGGCCGCGACGATTCTGGTCGGGCAGAGCTTTGGGCGGCGCGATATCGACGGCGCGCGGCGGGCGTTTGGGTCGGCGGTGGGGCTGGTGTTCTGGAGCGCGGTGATCGTCGCGACGCTCGGCTGGGTGTTTGCGCGCGAGATTCTCTATCTGCTCGCGACGCCGGGTGATGCGATGCCGCTCGCGCTGATCTATTTGCGGATCAGCTTTCTTGGGCTTCCCTCCGCAATGCTGATCGTGCTGATGACGATGGGCTTGCGCGGCGCGGGTGATGCCATGACGCCGCTGTTCGTCACCGCCTTTGCCGCCGTGCTCGATGTCGGCCTCAACCCGCTGTTCATTCTGGGCTGGGGGCCGATTCCGGCGATGGGGATCGGTGGGTCGGCGACGGCTTCGCTGATCGCCAATCTGGCCGCCACGGTCGGGCTGGTCCTCTATGTCTATGCGCGCGATTTGCCGATCCGACTGCGCGGGGCGGAGCTATCCTATCTGTTCCCGGCGCGCGATGTCGTCTGGGCGATCGTCAGCAAAGGGGTTCCTATCGGCGCGCAGATGATCGTGATCGCAGTAGCGGGGCTGACGATGTTCGGGCTGGTCAACCGCGAGGGCGTCGATACCAGCGCGGCCTTTGGCGTGACGCTCCAGCTCTGGGCCTATGTGCAGATGCCGGCGATGGCGATCGGCGCAGCGGTGAGCGCGATGGCCGCGCAGAACATCGGTGCGGGCAAATGGGACCGGGTCGAAAAGATCACCGGATCGGGCATCCTGTTCAACACGGTGATCACCGGCACGATGGTGGTCGCGTTGATCGCCTTTGATCGGCCGGTGATGGCGCTGTTTCTGGGCAGCGACAGTGCCGCGCTGCCGATTGCGCGGCATATCCAGCTGATCGCAACCTGGGGTTTCATCCTGTTCGGGATGACGATGGTGTTCTTCGGCGTCGTGCGCGCGAACGGCGCCGTGCTGGGGCCGCTCGCGATCCTGTTCGTGGCGATGTTCCCGCTGCGGCTCGGCTTTGCGACGCTGGCGCGGCCGATGCTGGGGGTGGACGCGCTGTGGTGGTCGTTCCCGGTCGGGTCGATCAGCACGGTGACGCTGGCCGCGCTCTTCTATCGCTATGGCCCGTGGCGGCGCGAGCGGCTGACCGTGCCGAGCGCGCATGAGACCGACGCGAAGGCCCACATCACGGCGGAGGCGGGGGCGAGCCTGAAACCGGCGGGCTAGGGGATCAGCGCGAAGGTGACGAGCAACCGCACGCGCGTTTCGACGGGGGTGGGCGAAACATCGACGACGATCGGCGGTCGCGAGAGTGCCGGTACCAAATTGTAAACCTCCGTCGCCGCCGGGAGCCGGTTCTGCTCAAAGCTGCCTGCGACCATATCGACGACTGACACCAACGGGCCGAGTTTTGCTTTGCTCGCCGCCGCAATTGCCTCGGCCTGCGCCCGCGCCTGGACGATCGCTTGGCCGATCGCTTGACGACCGGCAGCGCTGTCGTCGCGCAGACCAAAGCTTTCGGTCTTCGCCGAACTGGCGCCCAACCGCCCGGCAAGCCCCACTGCCGTGCCCGCGTCCTTAACCGAAGCGATGATGACGGTCGCCTCGGTTTCGGCGACCGCGCCGACGACGGTGCACGGGCCCTTGGCGCTTGGTCGGCCGCTTTCGACCGCATCCACTGCGGCATCCAACTCGTCCGCCATCAATGCCATCGAATCGCTATCAAAGCGCTGATTGGCACAGTCTCCCTTTCGTATCTCGCGAATCTCGACCGATCCGGTGCGTACTTCGGCCTTGGCGTCGATACGGCGCAAGCCTGCGAACACGGCGGTCTGTTTTGCCGCGAGCGCTGCCGTGGCGGCATCGGGGGTCTTGCCCTCGCCGCGAATTGTCAGCGAGATCGTGGCGATGTCAGGCGCCGTTTCGGTGGTTCCCGTTGCAGTAACCAGGATCGTGTTGGGCCGATTGGCTAAGCCGCCGCCATCCTGTGCCAGCGCGGGGAGGGGCAGAGCTGCCAATGCCAGTACGAATCCTCTGCAACGCATGCCCGAGCTCCCATTAATGTAATGATGTATCATATACTGAAGTCGGTTGTTGGCAAGACGCATCTTGCGTGCTCGCGCCCGAAGTTCCAGAACGTGCGGCATGACCAGCTATCCCGCGCTTCGCCTTCGTCGTACTCGCTCCGCGCCGTGGAGCCGCCGGCTCCATGCCGAGACGGTGCTGACGCCCGCCGACCTGATCTGGCCGCTGTTCATCGCCGCGGGTGAGGGCGTGGAAGAACCGATCGCGAGCTTGCCGGGCGTGTCGCGCTGGTCGGTCGACCTGATCGTCGAACGCGCGAAGGAAGCGCTGGCGGCGGGCATTCCGTGCATCGCGCTGTTCCCCAACACGCCGCGCGAGCTGCGCACCGACGACGGCGCCGAGGCGCTCAATCCCGACAATCTGATGTGCCGCGCGATCGGCGCGATCAAGGATCATGTCCCCGGCATCGGCGTGCTGACCGATGTCGCGCTCGATCCCTATACCGCGCATGGGCATGACGGGCTGGTGGACTCGCAGGGCTATGTCCTCAACGACGACACCGCCGAAGTGCTGACCGCGCAGGCGCTTAACCAAGCGGCAGCCGGGGCTGACATTATCGCGCCCAGCGACATGATGGACGGGCGCATTGGCCTGATCCGCGAAGCGCTCGAGGACGAAGGCCATGTCAACGTCCAGATCATGTCCTATGCCGCCAAATATGCGAGCGCCTTCTACGGCCCGTTCCGCGATGCGGTCGGCTCGCGCGGGCTGCTGAAGGGCGACAAGAAGACCTATCAGATGGACCCGGCCAACGCCGAAGAGGCGCTGCGCGAAGTTGCGCTCGACCTCGACGAAGGCGCCGACAGTGTGATGGTCAAGCCCGGCCTGCCCTATCTCGACATCATCGTTCGGGTGAAAAGCGCGTTCGAAGTGCCTGTTTTTGCTTATCAAGTGTCGGGCGAATATGCGATGATCGAGGCCGCTGTGGCAGCCGGTGCTGCCGAGCGCGATGCGATGGTGCTGGAAACGCTGATGGCGTTCAAGCGCGCGGGTTGTTCGGGCGTGCTGAGCTATCACGCGCTCCACGCCGCGCGGTTGATGGGCGGCTGAGCCGCACGCGCCGATGATCACGACCGAGCGGCTGATCCTGCGCGTGCCCGAGCCGCGCGACCGGGCGGCGCTGCATGCGATGTGGGCCGATCCGGAAGTGATGGCCGAACTTGGGCCAGTGAAGGACGAAGCCGCCAGCGACGCGGCGCTCGCCAAGCATGAGGGCTATCGCCACGAGGCGCTTGGCTTTTGGACCGTCGAGCGGCGGGAGGACGGGGCCGTGCTGGGTTTTTGCGGGCTGAAGCGCGGCGATGCGCACAACCCGATCGCGGGCGAAATCGAAGCGGGCTGGATCATCGATCGGCCCTATTGGCGGCAGGGTTACGCTCTCGAAGCGATGGTGGCCGCGCTCGATTGGGGCTGGACGCATTTCGATGCGGCCCGCATCGTTGCGATTACCTCCGCGATCAACCTCAAGAGTCAGGCGTTGATGGCACGGTTGGGGATGGTCCGGCTGGCGGAGGGCGATTTCGACCACGCGCTGATTGCCGAAGGCGATCCGCTCCGTGCAATGGTCACTTATGCGATTGCCCGGCCATGATCGAGACCGAACGGCTGATCGTCCGGCCCTGGCGCGACAGCGACCGTGCGCCCTTTGCGGCAATGGGGCAGGATCCTGAAGTGATGCGCTTTCTCGGGCCACTGCGGTCGCGCGTGGAGAGCGATGGGTTGATCGACCGCATGATCGCGATGCAGGCCGAGCATGGCTATTGCCTCTGGGCGGTTGAGCGGCGGAGCGATGCGGCCCTTCTGGGCTTTTGCGGCCTGAATGCCGGTCCGGTCGGCACGCCGCTCGAGGGCGGGCTCGAAATCGGTTGGCGGCTCGCGCGCGCCTATTGGGGGCAGGGCTATGCGCGCGAAGCGGCGCTGGCGTGCCTCGACTGGACCTCGGCCAATCTCGCGATCGAGGCAATATTCTCGATGACCGTTCCCGCCAACACCGCGAGTTGGGGGTTGATGGAGCGGCTGGGGATGCGGCGGCTGGTCGATCAGGACTTTGATCATCCCGGCGTGCCCGACGGCAGCCCCCTCAAACGCCATATCCTCTATCGCCTCGATCGACCCTTTATTAACCATCTTCGCTGAAGAGGGTCGCGCGCCCCGTATCGGGCCGCGATCTTGGGGGCGAATATGGACATGTCGGCAACGATAACCGCAGAACGCCCGCGCCAAGCGACGGCCACCGTGTTCTTCGCCGCGATCTTTGCAGGATCATTTCTCCTCTTTCTGGTCCAGCCGATGGTCGCGCGCATGGCGCTGCCCAAGCTTGGTGGTGCGCCGAGCGTGTGGAATTCGGCGATGCTGGTCTATCAGGCGTTGCTGCTAGGCGGCTATGGCTATGCCCACGCGCTCGGGCGGCTGAGCCCGCGCGCGCAAGGCGGCGTGCATCTCGGCGTGCTGCTGGTCGCCGCGCTGTGGTTGCCGATCGGGCTGATCGCGACCGATCTGCCCGCCAATGCGCAGCCCGCGATCTGGGTACCGTGGCTGCTCGGCATGTCGATCGGGCCGTTGTTCTTCGCCGTGTCAGCGCAGGCACCGCTGCTCCAGCGCTGGTATTCGAGCGCGAGTGGCGGGCGTGATCCCTATGCGCTTTATGCCGCATCCAATCTAGGCAGCTTCGGGGGGCTGATCGCCTATCCTTTACTGGTCGAGCCGCTGCTCGCGGTGCAGGCGCAGCGTTGGCTGTGGAGCGCAGGCTATGGTGTGGTGATCCTGCTGGTCGCGGGTTGCGCGCTGATGCTGCCCAAGGCGGCGGCGCGCGCGGCACCCAAGCCAACCAGTGCAGCGCCGACCCGCGCCACCGCCGCGCGCTGGGTATTGCTGGCGTTCGTGCCGTCAGGGCTGATGCTCGCCGCGACCACCTACATCACCACCGACATCGTCGCGATGCCGCTGCTGTGGGTGATCCCGCTCGGGCTGTATCTGCTGAGCTTTTCGATCGCTTTTGCCAGCAACCGGGCGCCTGCCGACATCATCACCCGACTTGCACCGATCGTGGTGCTGCTGTTCGGCGGCATCATGGTGAGCGGATTCGAATCGCGTGCCTATCTCAACGCGATTCTTGCGCTGATCCTGCTGTTCACCGTCTCGGTCGCGCTCCACACGGTGATGTACCGCGCCCGGCCCGAGCCCGATCGGCTGACGGGATTCTACCTCGCGATGTCGCTCGGCGGTGCGCTGGGCGGGATGTTTTCGGGGCTCATTGCGCCGCTGCTGTTCGACTGGACTTGGGAATATCCGCTGCTGATCCTGCTCGCGGGCGTCCTGGTGCCGCAGGAATTGTTCATCGAGCCGCTCAATCGTCCATGGACCGACGACCCGCAGCGCCATCGGATCATGACGCTCGCGGTCGCGCTCGGCACGCTGGTGCTCGTGGTTGTGTCGCTCAGTGGCTGGGCAGGCCTTGGCGACGGCACCAACCGGGCGGTGGTGTTCGCGGTGATCGCCGGCCTTGGGCTGGTCGCGCTCGGCCACCGTGCCGCCTTCATGGTGGTGCTGGTCGGTGCGCTAGTGATCTTCGGTGGGTTCAACTCGCTGATGCTGTCGCTCCATGGCGATGCGCGCACGCGCAGCTATTTCGGCGTCTACACCGTGCGGCAGAGCGCAACCGAACGCCAGCTCGCGCATGGCACCACCGTCCACGGCACTGAGCTGATCGGCTCGGTCCAGCGCGAGGTGATGCCGACAACTTACTATGTCCCCGGTTCGGGCGTGGGCCAGGCGATGCTGGCGGCGCCGCGGCTGTTTGGTCCGCAAGCCCGGATCGGGGTTGTCGGGCTCGGGGCAGGGACGCTGAGCTGCTACGCCCGCGCCGGGCAGCGCTGGCGGATGTTCGAAATCGACCCCGCGATCGTCAGGATCGCGCAAACGCGCTTCGGCTATCTGCGCCGTTGCTTGCCAGCCGCCGATATTGTCGTGGGCGATGCGCGACTGGCGCTGGCGGTTCAGCCGCACGCGAGTTTCGACCTGCTCGCGCTCGATGCCTTTTCGTCGGACGCGGTGCCGATGCATCTGATGACGCGCGAAGCCTTTGCGCGCTATGCCCGCGTGCTCGCGCCGAACGGGCTGCTGATCGTCCACATCTCCAATCGGTTTCTCGATCTTGAGCCGGTCGTTGCGGCCAACGCCGCAGCGGATGGATGGCATGCCGCCGTGCTGGTCTATTACCCTGTCGGCAAGCCGCGTGAGGGCGAAACGGTCTCGCAGTGGATCGCGCTCAGCCACGATCGCGCAACGCTCGCCGCGCTGACCAAGGGCAACCCGGGCTGGCAACCGCTCAAACCGCGCCCCGGCTTTGCGCCTTGGACCGATGATCATTCGAGCATCCTGCCGCTGCTCAAATAGCGGGGAACGCGATCAGGCGGGTGCGAGCTGTCCGTTGAGCGTCTCGATAATGATGCCCTCGTCATCATGCTGCGTCGTCGCCTGCGCGCGCGCCGCCTCAAGCGCGGGATAGGCCGGGTGGCCTTCCGCCGCGCGATCGATCGCGTCGCGTTCGAGGTCGGTCAACGTAGACGATGATTGCACGCGCAACACATCGAGATCTGCGAGCGCTGATTGTGCATCGAGCCAGGCGTCGGTGCCGGCGGGCTGCCCCTGCGCGGCCTTGACGAGCGCTTCAGCGCGGGCGGCCTGCGTCGTGAAATCGGCGTGGGTCCTGGCGAGCGCTGCGGTGGCGGTCGCGACGCGGGCATCGAGTGCGGGATCGGCGACAATTGCCGGGCTGCTGGGCATCGGTTCGGAATCGTCGCGCGTCTCGATCGCACGCGGCAGCAGCGAGGGGAAACGGCTCGATGGCTGGACGCAGCCGGCCAGCAACAGCAACAGTAGCAAGGGGCGTTTCATCACCGCCGCTCTATGCTCGGCGCCGTCGCTGCGCAACGGGCTTGCGCAATCGGGGTTAGCCCTCTAAGGGACCGCTTCTCACGCACCCATAGCTCAGCTGGATAGAGCATCAGACTACGAATCTGAGGGTCGGGCGTTCGAATCGCTCTGGGTGCACCATTTCCCTGTCTCCGAGCAAATGAGTCGTTTTGAGGCGATGATTTGCGTGGTTTTCTCCGCCGCGAACCCGCCAGCCGGCCGGGCGTCCGCTGTCGTGCAATCCCCAACTTAATTGACGATCTGTAACCCGATTGTCACGAGCCACCACTAGCGCGGTTTACTGAAAATTAAGGATTCGCGCGACCCGCCGCCGCGGGCAATCGGGGACATGGCATGAATTATCTTGGACGCACCGGCAGGATCGCAGCACTCGACGTTGATGCGGGCGCGCTCACCGATAACCGCGCCAATCTCTTCCTCGACGCCAATTATTTCGCGATGCTCGAAGCGGGCAAGTCGCCGCCGGTGGCGGACACGGCGGGCTTGGTCGGCGTGCCGAGCCCGGAAAGCCAGACGGGCGGCGCGATTGCCAGCGACATCATCAATGTCGGGCCGACGCCGCAGGCGGGAACAGTATCGCTGACGACGCTGGGCGTGGCCTACACGCAGGATTTCAATTCGCTTGCCAACACAGGCACCAGCAGCACCGTGCCGACCGGCTGGGATTTCCTAGAATCCGCAGCGAACGCCAATACGCTCTACACGGCTAATAACGGCGGCAGCAATGCGGGTGACACCTATAGCTTCGGTGCAACCGCTTCGAACGAGCGCGCCTTTGGGACGACGCAGTCCGGCAGCTTGGTGTCGACGATCGGCGTATCGTTCACCAACAATACCGGCGCGACGATCACGTCGCTGCAAGTTGCCTACACGGGCGAGCAATGGCGCTTCGGTGCCTTGGGCAGAGCCGATCGCCTCGATTTCCAGTATCAGGTCGGCGCAACCAACCTTTCGGCGGGCACCTGGACCGACGTTAACGCGCTCGATTTTAGCTCGCCCAACACTTCCGCTGCGACCGGTGCGCTGGACGGCAACGCCGCAGTCAATCGGACCGCGATCTCAAGCACAATCAGCGGCCTGAGCATTGCCAATGGCGCGACCGTTTGGTTTCGCTGGGTTGACTTTAACGCAGCGGGCGCCGACGACGGGCTTGGCGTCGATGATTTTTCGATTACGCCACAGGGTGTTGCCCCGGCAACTTCGGTAACCGTCAACGACGTTTCGATCACCGAAGGCAACGCTGGCACGAGCGTGCTGACCTTCACGATCACCCGGTCGGACAATGCCGGCGCCTTCACGCTCGACTATGCGACGGCGGATGCGTCCGCGACGGCGGGCAGCGATTATGTTGCCGCCAATGGCACCGCGACCTTCACGGCGGGCGGTGCGCTGACGCAGACGGTCAGCGTCACGATCAACGGCGACACCGCGCCCGAGGGCAATGAGACCTTCCAGCTCAACCTCTCCAACCTCGCCAGCACGGTCGGTACGGCATCGATCACCGACGCGCAGGGCATCGGCACGATCGACAACGACGATGCGACGCCGCCCAGCATCACGATCAACGATGTGTCGATCGTCGAAGGCAATGCGGGCACCTCGATCGCGACCTTTACCGTCACGCGCACCGGCGGCACCGATGCCTTTACGGTCGATTTCGCGACCGCAAACGGCAGCGCGACGGCAGGCAGTGATTATGTCGCGGCCAATGGCACACTCAGTTTCGGCGTGGGCGTCAACACCCAGACCGTGAGCGTCACGATCAACGGCGATACGGCATCCGAAGCGGCCGAGACCTTCTTCGTCAACCTGACCAATGCGACGGGCGCCACGATTGTTGCCGATGCGCAGGGGCAGGGGACGATCACCAACGATGACAATACGCTGATCAGCCAGATCCAGGGTGACAGCTATTACAGCCCGCTGCTGCGCGCGTCGGGCGTCAGCGGCTTCAACGTCGCGTCGAGCTTCACCGTGACGGTGCAGGCGATCGTCACCGCGCTCGACGGCGTCGGCAATCGCCAGGGCTTCTACATTCAGGAAGAGCTCGCCGATCAGGACGGCAATCCTTTCAGCTCCGAAGGCATTTTCGTGCTAACCCGCAACGATGCCGGGGTCGGTACGCTGCTGTCGGCGGCAGCGCCCGGGCTGGCAGTCGGCGACCGCGTGACGCTGACCGCGAACATCATGGAATATCAGGGGTTCAATACGAACCTGCCGATCACGGCGCTGGTGAACGCTACGGGCATCACGATCAATTCGTCGGGCAACACGCTGCCGACGCGGTTGCTCGATGCGACCGCCAATGTGCCGAACCAGGCCTTCACGCGCGTGACCCCCGATTTCACGGACTCGGTGGACAATGCCGGTGACAGCTTTGACGCGGTCAATTACGGTATTTCCTTCTGGGAAACGGTCGAGGGGATGCTGGTCTCGATCCCCAACGTCCGCGTCGCCGACGGCTTTGTGTCCGTTTCGGGCGGTCAGCCCTTCTTCAAGGGTTATTCGGAAGACTTCGGCAATCCCACGCAGATCAACAGCCGCGGTGGCTATACGATTGGCGGCGATCCCGCGCTGTCGCCCCCCGACACGGCGGGGGTCAACGACGACGTCCAGACCGGTGGGCGGGTGCTGCACGAAGGCGACACCAATCCTGACATTTTCGAAGTCGACTTCACCGGCTTTGCTATCAACGCCCCGGCCGGATTGACGGAGACCGCGACGATCGGCGACCGGCTTGGTACGCTCGGCGGCATCATCGATTTCGACTTCCAGGAATTGAAGCTGTTCGTCACCAGCTATGACGCCGGCAGCATCCAGACCGCAGGCCAGCCCACGCCCGAAATCGCGACCTATACGCCCGATAGCCGCCAGCTGACCTTTGCGAATTTCAACGTCGAAAACCTCGACCCGTCCGATGGCGCCGCGCGCTTCACGGCGATTGCCAATGCGATTGCGACGAACCTGAGGGCGCCCGATATCATCTCGATCGAGGAGATTCAGGACAATAACGGTGCGGCTGCGGGCGATGGGACGAATGCGACCGGCACCGACGCGTCGACGACCTGGACGATGCTCGTCAACGCGCTCAACCTCGCCACCGGCCAGACTTACCAGTGGGTCGACGAAGCGCCGGTCTATAATGCCGAAGGCGGCGAGCAGAGCGGCAACATCCGCGTCGGCTTCCTCTACAACACCGGGCGCGTGCAGCTCGGCGATCTCGCCGCCAATGCGACCATCGCCGAACGCCGACAATATACTGACCGGATCGGCGACAATGTGCGCGATGCGGGCGATCTGATCACCTATTCGGACAATCAGGTCGCGGGCATCAATACCGCTGACTGGACGGGCACGCGGCGCTCGCTGCTCGGCCAGTTCACCTTCCGGGGCGAAACGATCTTTGTTGCGAGCAGCCACTTCCCGTCGAAGGGCGGATCAGGCAATTTCTGGCAGTTCAACCAAAATCTCGAAACCGGCAACCCGGCGAATTCGGACCTTCTCCAGCGGAGCCTGGTCGCCGAGGATCTCTATACGGTCCTCAATCGCATCCAGATCAATTCGCCGAACGCGGGGATTATCGCGGGCGGCGATTATAACGACTTCCAATTCTATCGTCCGCTCGAAGCGGCAACCGGCTATGTCAACGCCGACGGGACGGCGCGCAACGACGGCGCGCGACTCACCAACCTAACGCTCACCCTCGCCGAGGCTGAGCGCTACACCTATACCTTCGACGGGCGCAGCCAGGCGATCGACCATATTCTGGTCAACCAGCAACTCGCCGACATCGCGACCTATGACGTGGTCCATATCAACACCGGCTATAACCGGCGGGGCACCGGCGCCAATGCCACTCCGGCGCTGTCGGATCACGATCCCGCCGTCGTCCAGCTCGATTTCCGCCAGCGCGCCGAAACGCTGACCGGCACGGCCGCAGGCGAGACGATCAACGGCTTTGGCGGCAATGACACGATCGATGGCAATGGCGGCATCGACACGCTGATCGGTGGTCTGGGCGATGACATCTTCATCGTCGACAGTCTCGACGACATCGTCACCGAAAGCGTTGGCGAAGGCTTTGACGAGGTCCGTAGCTCGATCGCGGGTTATGTGTTGCCGACCAATGTCGAGCGGCTGGTCTATACCGGCACCGCCAACCAGAACCAGTCGGGCAATTCGGGTAACAATCAGTTCACCGGCGGCTCGGGCAGCGACACCTTCGATCTCAGCCAGGGCGGCAACGACACCGCCAATGGCGGTGACGGCAACGACAGCTTCTTCTTTGGCGCGACGTTTGACGCCAGTGACAATGTCGACGGCGGCACCGGGACGAACGACCAGATCGGCCTGCAGGGAAAATATGACGGCGGGCTTACGCTTGGCGTCAATTCGACCCGGAACATCGAAGTGCTCGCGGCACTGCCGGGCGCGGGGTTCAGCTACAACATCACTTCGATCGACGCGAATGTCGCCGCGGGCCAGGAACTGGTGATCTTTGGCGGCAATCTCGGCGCGGACAATAACCTGACCTTTGACGGGCGGGCGGAGACCGATGGCAATTTCCGCGTCTATGGTGGGCTCGGCGTCGACACGATCCGCACCGGTGCAGGCAATGACGGTATCTACTTCGGCCCGGGTAAGTTCGGCGCCACTGATTTCGTCGATGCGGGCGCGGGCACCAACGATCAGGTCGCGCTTGATGGCAATTACACCGCGACGATCAGCGGTGCGCAGCTTCAGAATGTCGAAGTGCTCGCGCTGCTGCGCGGCGTTGTCGGTGATCTGGGCACCTACAACATCACGCTGGCGGACGATCTGATCGGTGCGGGCCAAACCTTCACCGTTTTCGGGTTGGCGGTGGACACCGGCTTCACGCTGAATGCCTCGGCCGAAACCAATGGCAATGTCACCGTGTTCGGCGGCAGCGGCAGTGAGACGGTCACGACTGGGGCGGGCAATGACCGGATCTTCGGCGGCGGCGGTGCCGACAGCCTGAATGGCGGCGCGGGTGCCGATACCTTCGTCTATGACGGGGTCAGCCAGTCGACGGGCGTCAATTACGACCGGATCGCCGGGTTTGTGTCCGGGGTCGACAAGATCGACTTCAACTTCACGGTGACGGGCATCGGCGCCACGGTGAGCACGGGCGCGCTGTCGACGGCAAGCTTCGACGCCAATTTGGCATCGGTCATCGGTGCGGGCCAGCTCGCGGCGAACAACGCGGTGTTATTCCAGGCCGATGGCGGCGACCTTGCCGGGCTGACGTTCCTCGTGGTCGATGCCAATGGCGTTGCCGGGTATCAGGCGGGGAGCGACTATGTGATCCAGCTCACGACGCCGCCCGCGTCGCTGGTGACGGGGGATTTCATCTAGGCATTCGGCAAGCAGCAGTGTTGCACAGTCTGTGTAACATTTCTGCCATTACGGCTGCGTAGTACTGGTTAAGATTTGCGATAGATTCGGACCGCCTGGTGTCGAATCGGCACAGGGGGACTGATATGGCGCGCGCACTGCTGACAAACGTCGACGGCTTTGGACTGGGCGGCCTGTCGAGCAACGCCGCCTCGCTCTTCCTCGACCAGGCCTATATCTCGGCGGTGCAGGCGGGCGAGCTCATCGCCGTGACCGATCGCGGCGGCACCGCGTCGCCCTTTGCGCCAACAGCAACCGCTTTTTCGGCTGAGCTTGGCAACATGGCGGGCGGCGGCGAGCTGACGCTGGCGAGCGACACCGGCCCGACCGATGCGCTCGCGAGCGGCGTCGCCCCCGGCTTCGACATCACGACGCCTTCATCGCAGGCGGCGTTCACCGGCGGTAACATCGTGGTTTACCGCGTCGGCACGGGCGCCGCAGCCCTCAGCGGCGCCGCAACGGAGGTATTTCTCGACGAATATAGCTCAAGCGGCACATTGGCGCAGTCGATCGCGCTGCCGACAACCGTGAATGGCGCCAATGTCGCGCTTACGGCGAGCGGCACTGCAACCTCCGAGGGTGCCCTGACTCGAAGCGCGGACGGTCGCTATCTGCTGCTGACCGGCTATGATGCTGCGGTTGGCACGGCATCCGTCGCTGGCACCTCTTCGTTTACGGCTGCACGGGTGATTGGTCGCGTCGACGCAAGCGGTACGATCGACACATCGACGGCGATCAACCAGTTCAACTCGAACAATATCCGCGGCGCCGCCAGCACCGACGGCTTCGATGTCTGGGCAGTCGGCGCGAACACGGGCGTATTTTACACAAACATTGGGTCGACAGGCTCTGCGGGGGGTACCGTTGCAGGCATTGTTACCAATCTTCGAACCGTCGACATATTCGGGGGCCAACTTTATTTTAGCAGTTCGACGGGCACTTTTCGGGGCATTTCTACCGTCGGCACCGGGACGCCCACGACGTCGGGCCAGACCGTCACCCTGATTACACCGCCATATGGCATTGGCAATGCGTCACCCTATCAATTCTTCTTTGCCGATCTGACGACCTCGGTTGCCGGTCTCGACACGCTTTATGTCGCCGATGATCGCGCGACGGCGAGCGGCGGCGGCATTGCAAAATTCTCGCTGGTCGGTGGCAGCTGGGCACTGACTGACATCTATGCCGGCACCGGAACGGTCGGCGCGCGCGGGCTGACCGGCGTGGTCAACGGGTCGAATGTAACGCTCTATGCGACGACAACGGAGACATCCGCCAACCGGCTGATCAGCATCACCGATACAAGCGGCTATAACGGCAGGCTGAGCGGCACCGCGACCACGCTTGCCACGGCGGCAACGAACACGGTTTTCCGTGGCGTGGCGCCGGCGCCGCTGGCGGGCGAGAATCAGATCGCCTCAATCAGCGTGTCACCGACGTCGCAGAACGAAGGCAATAGCGGCTCGACGGCCTATACTTTCACCGTCACGCGCACCGGCGGGACCAGCGGTGCGCTGGCGTTCATCGCCAATTTCGGCGCGGTCGATACCAACGCGACCGATTTCAACGGTGGCATTGCGCCGGGTACCGTCAACGGTACGATCCTGGCAGGGCAGACGACCGCGACCTTCACCGTCAATGTCGCGGGCGACACGACGATCGAAGGCAACGAGAATTTCACCTACACGCTCGGCAGCGTTTCGAACGGCACCGCCGCATCGGCGACGATCGGCACCGCGACCGCGACCGCGACGATCACCAATGATGATGTCGCGCCTTTGCCGACGCTCACGATCAACGATGTGTCGTCGAACGAAGGCAATAGTGGCACGACGACCTACAGCTTCACGGTGACGCTCAGCGCCCCGGCACCGGCAGGCGGCGTGACGTTCGACATCGCGACGGCAAATGGCACGGCAACGGGCGGCAGCGATTATCTTGCGCGTACACTGACATCGCAGACGATTGCGGCGGGGCTGACGAGCTATACGTTCGACGTCACCGTCAACGGCGACACGGCGGTCGAGCCGAACGAGACTTTTTTTGTCAATGTGACGAACGCCACCAATGCAACGGTCGTGGACGGGCAGGGCCAAGGCACGATCACCAACGACGACGTTGGCGAAAGTCAGCTCGTGTCGATCAGCGTGTCGCCAACGTCACAGAGCGAAACCAATAGCGGCCCGAGACCCTACACGTTCACGGTGGCGCGCACTGGGGGCACGACAGGTGACCTGCTCTTCACGGCCAATTTTGCGGCGCTCGGTACCGATGCGACCGATTTCTCTACCGGCGCGCTCCCGGGCACGGTGACTCTTTCGATCCCAGCGGGGCTGACCAGCCAAATTTTCACGGTATTTGTCCAGGGCGACACCACGATAGAGCTCGATGAGAATTTCGCCTATACGCTCGTCAGTGCCTCGAACAGCAGCGCCGGCTCGGTTACGATCGGCACAGCGACGGCGACTGCAACGATTGCCAATGATGACGCGCTGCCGCCCACCTTGGTGTCCAGTACACCCGCCGACAATGCGACCAATTTCGCGATTGCTAGCAATATCGTCCTGACGTTCGACCAGAACGTGCAAGCAGGAACCGGGAGCGTCATCTTGCGACCCGCCACCGGGGCCGACCTCTCGATCCCGATCGCCAACGCGCAGATCAGTTTCAGCGGCAATCAGGTGACGATCAACCCGACCTCTGACTTGCGCCCCGGTGTTGCCTATGACGTGATCATCGCGTCGGGCGTGATCACAAATGCGTTCGGCGGCGCATTCGCTGGCATCGTGCTTGATGCGCTCGATTTCACGACCAGCTTCAGCATTCCGGACGGGAGTTTCAATTCCTTTTTCCTGATCCAGGACCCTGGCACGTTCACGCTGCTGAGCGGTACGACGCGTACTGCTGCCGGGAGCGCGGGCGTGACCGTCGCCGGGGCCACTGGTCCGATCAATGTGACGATCGACGGCACGCTCGACTTTACGTCGCTCGCGCAGCGGGCGATCAACTATGTAAACGGCTCGATCAACGGCACGATCAGTGTCGGCGCAAGCGGTGTCGTCCAGTCGTTCAATGGCGATACGATCCGCAGCCAATCGCAGCGCGGCCAGATCGACCTGACCAACCTGGGCCAGATCATCGCGCGGGCCGCGGTATTTACCCCGAGCGTCGGCGGCACCAATCCGGGCACCGCCTTTGCGATCACCTATAACGCCGCGCTCGGCGCGACCGGCGCGCCGTCGACCGACTTCACCACCGGCGGCACGATCACCAATGGCAGCGTCGGTAACACCACCGCACTGATCCGCGCCGACAATGGCGATGCGATCCGCCTTGGCGCGCATCAGACACTCAACAATTACGGGACGATCAACGGCAACGGGCCGGTCAACGACGCGGCAACCAACAACGTGTTCAACGGCGCCAATGGCAACCCCAACACCTCTGTCACGCAAACCTATGACGTGTCGCGCGGCGTGCGCGTCAACCAAGGCGCGGCGACGGCGGTGGCGGTCAATAATTTCGGCACGATCACCGGGGCGCAGCACGGCCTTGATGTCGGCGTCACTGATGCGACCAACCTGATCTTCACCAACAACGCCGGCGGGCAGATCATCGGTCGCAACGGATCGGGCATCGGCGCCGACACGACGGGCGCAGCGGCGAACACGGTGACCGTGATCAACAGCGGCCTGATCCGGGGCGACTTCGCCCCGGCTTTTGACCGCGCGGGCTATGTCTCGGTTGATGGCGATGGCGATGGCGTCGACATCGACGGCGGGGCGACGATCACCAACAATGTTGGCGGCATCATCCGCTCGACCGGCGCAGGCGGCTTCGACAGCGGTGGGCGCGCGAACAACTCCGAAGCAATCTCGATCGGTGGCGGGGCGATCACCAACCAGGGCACGATCGAAGGCTTTAACTTCGGTATCGTCGTCAACAATGACTCGAACGCGAACAACAGCCGTTCGGGCAGCACGGCAACGACGATCCTGAACTTCTTCGGCGGCACGATCAGCGGCGGCACGGGCTTTGCGATCCGGCTCGAAAACAAGACCGGCACCGCGATCGATAATGACGCGATCACCAATTACGGCACGATCACCGGCACGGGGACGGTCCCGACGGGCACGGTGCTGCGGCAGGACAATGTCGCCGATCCGGGCGCCGTCGGCACGCTCGACGGGGTGACCTACACCGCCGCCGACGCGGGCAATGCGCGCTTCATTCGCGGCGATGGCGCGGCGATCCAGACCGGCGAGGGCAATGACACGCTCGCCAATTATGGCACGATCACCGGCAATAGCGGGCGCGCGATCAACCTCGAAGGTGGTACCGACCAGCTCACGCTGCGCACCGGATCGAGCATCACCGGGCGAATCGACGGCGGCGCGGGCACCGACACGCTGATCCTCGCGCTCGACGACCGGGTCGCGGGCAATGCCCAAACCGGCGCCAATTCGGGCGTCACGGCCGGGTCGCTCACCAATGTGATCAATTTCGAAAATCTGACGGTGACCAGCGGTAGTTGGCTGGTCACCGATGCGCAGAGCTATTCGGGCGGCATTGCCCTGAATGGCGGAAACCTTGCTCTGAATGCGGTTGTCTCCGGCGCGATCACTTTTGGCGCAGGCGCACAAACACTGGAAATTGGCATGCCTGCGCTCGGGACTGATCCCGCGAGGACGCTCGGCAATGCGATCATTGGCTTCAGCAATGACGGCGACGTGCTGAATTTCGCCGGCAGCTCAGCGACCCCCGCGACGGCGAGCTATAATGTCGCCACCGGGCTGCTTACGCTCACGGGCGCCGGCAATGCGACGCTGGCGACGGTCAATGTCGGGACAGGGCTGGGCGCTTTCGCGCTCCGCACGGCCAGTAACGGCGATGGCGGAACCACCGTATCGCTCGTCACCAACGCCGGCGGCAATACCGGCTTTGCCGGCTCGGGCGGCAACGACAATTATACCGGCACGCCCGGGAACGACTTTTTCAACTTCAGCCAAGGCGGCAACGATGCGGTGAGCGGCGGCGATGGCAATGACGGCTTCTTGTTCGGCGCCGCCTTCACCGCCGCCGACAGCGTCAATGGCGGCGCTGGCGCCAACGACCAGATCGGGTTGCAGGGCAATTATAGCGGGGCCAATGCGCTGACACTGGGCGCGTCGACGATCGCCAATGTCGAAGTGATCGCCGTGCTGCCGGGATTCAGCTATGACATCACGACTGTCGACGCCAATATCGCGGCAGGGCAGATCCTGACTTTGTTCGGCACCAATTTGGGCGCGACCGACAATTTCACCGTCAATGCCTCGGCCGAGACCAATGGCTCGGTGCGGATTTATGGCGGGCTCGGTATCGACACCTTCACGGGCGGCGCTGGCGATGACGGCTTCTACTTCGGCCCCGGTCGCTTCAATCCGGCGACCGACACCGTCAACGGTGGGGCAGGGACCAATGACCAAGTCGCGTTCGACGGGAACTTTACCGGCACGCTGAGCAGCACGCAGATCACCAATGTCGAAGTGCTTGCGCTGCTCGCGGGCGTCGCCGGCGATCTGGCTACGTACAACATCCAGTTCGCCAACTCGCTGGTCGGGGCGGGGCAGAATTTTACCGTCTTCGCGCTGCCGGTGCAGACCGCGCTCCAGCTCGACGCCAGCGCCGAACTCGACGGCAATTACACTTTCACGGCGGGCAGCGGCGCCGACACGCTGATCGGCGGGGCGGGCAACGACACCTTCTTCGGCGGCCTCGGTGCCGATGTGCTGACCGGTGGCTTGGGCAATGATCTGTTCCGCTACACCGCTGTCAACGAAACGCTGGCGGCCACTCGCGACCGGATTACCGATTTTGCGGCGGGGGACCGGGTCGAGCTCACCCAGATCGATGCTGACGGCAATGCGGGCAATGGCGATACGGCCTTCGCCTTCATCGGCGCGGGGGCCTTCACCAATGTCGCGGGTCAGCTTCGTGTGATTGCTTCGGGCGCCGACTGGCTGATCGAAGGCGATGTCAATGGCGACGGCGCTGCCGACTTCCAGATCCTGGCGCAAGGCGCGCAGCCGCTTGAGGCGCAATTCGCGCTGTAACGAGGGTCACAGGGTGAGGCGGCGGTGCTGCCTCACCCGATGTGTTTTGCGACAATTCGTCAGAGGGCCGCGATAGACTCGGCGTGGCGATCAGGCGCCGAGACCGTCACCGCTAGGCGGCGTGATCGGCGGCAGCGGTGGCAACTCGTGCAGTGCCGCAAGCACGCTATTGTCGAGATTGAGGTCGGTATCGAACAGCGGCACATGCGTGCTCGCGGCGCCGCCATGGGCTTCGAGCACCGGTGCCCATTCGAGCGTGAAGCCGGGAGTCGATGCCGTGACCGGCGGTGCGGTCACCGTTGCGGCAATCGGCTGGGGCGTGCTGCTAATTGGCGTGGCGATGCTGCTGGTCGGGTCGAGCTGGACGATCAGCGGCCCGCCGGAAAGCGTTGAGATCGGCGTCGTCGCAGGCGTGTTCACTGCCGCCAGAACAACGGCAGCCCCGTCGTTGGTCGCGGGGTTGCGCGCGAGATCACCCGCCAAGCCGCCCGCGCGATCGGGCGCCGG
Organism: uncultured Stakelama sp.; assembly: GCA_964449575.1. Lineage (GTDB taxonomy): Bacteria > Pseudomonadota > Alphaproteobacteria > Sphingomonadales > Sphingomonadaceae > Sphingomonas. The sequence continues at coordinate 30,204 of CAYUYZ010000023.1, read as the reverse complement.
GGTGGTTTGGGTGCTGCTGCCGAAAGCAACTGCGCCATCGGTGCCGATCATGCGGTCGGGCGGCGTACCGCCTTCGGCGATGACCCCTAGCACAGGGACGACCGGCGGAGTGATCGCGACAGTTTCGCTGGCTGGGGCGGCGGCAGGGGCCTCAGCGCGGATCGGCGCCGAGGCAGAGGTAACGAGCTCGTCGAGGCGCACAAATTCGTCGCCGTGCAAGAAGCTGGCAATGTCGAAGTTATCGCCCGGATTGCCTTCGCCGGCAAAGGGATTCACGTCCGCCGATCCCCGCGTCAGCGTCGCGCGATCAGCCAAAGTCGGTGTTGGGCGCGTCGGCATCGCGGGGTTATCTCGGCAAACAATGGTTGAACTATGCCAATGATCTAGTCGATTGCGAAAATCCCGTCAATTATCGTCGATGCGCTGCTGGTTAACGGAAAAGTCGATTGTTGGACGCTATGGCAAGCGCGGCGTTGACAGCCGGTCGGGCGGTGCGGAAAGGGATGGGGTCTCGTCCTCGATTCGTGTCCTGTCCGGCACGTGGCCGCAGATGACGGGTTGCGGCCGTATCAGGACCGCTGGCGGGGCCAAGGTTGACGAGATGGTGATGCGTAGCAGCAATGAGCGGAAGCGGTGGCGAGCGCTCGCGCTGGGCATCGCCGTGTTGCCTGTGGCGGCGGTCGGCCAACAGGCGACACCGCCGATCGCCTTACCGACGCGTGTGCCCGAACCGCTGGATGACGCACGGACGCAAGACCCCGTGCTGTCGCTCACCGATTCGGCGATGCCGCGTGCGCCCTTCATCACGGTCGTCAATGATGCCGTCCGCCAGCATCCCACACTCGCCGAGGCGCGGGCCGCGAGCGCGGCCGCCGAAGCGCAGCTTGACGGCGCACGCGAAGCGATGCGACCGAGCGTCGACATCAATATCCAGAGCTTTCGCGTCATCTCTCGCGATTTTTCGAACGATCCGCTCAACGTGCTCGAACGGACACGTCCGTCGCGGCGTACCGACGGGACGCTCAGCCTTAACCAGGTGTTGTTCGACTTCGGCGCCGGCGGTGAGCGGCAGGCGGCGGCGCGGGCGCGTGTGAGCGCGAGCATCGCCGATATCGACAGCAGTGCCTCGCAAATCGCGCTCGACGTGGTCGTGGCGTGGTATGAAGTTGCCGCTTATCGCGCGCTCGGCGGGCTGGCGCGCGGGTTTCTGGCGAGCGAGGTCGACGCGCGCATCGCCGTGCAGCAGCGGATCGATGCCGGGGTCGCGGCGCCGGTCGATCTCGCGCGGATCGACAGCGCGATTGCCCGCAACAAGGCGCGGCTGTCCGATTATGACCGCCGGATGCACGCCGCCGAAGCGCGCTTCGTTGCGCTGGCCGGGCGTACGCCACCGCCGGGGCTCCAGCGCGTCCCGCGTGCATGCGGGTTCGAGGGGGGGCAGGACGCAGCGATTGCCGCTGCCTCGCATGCGCCGCCCGTCATCAGTGCCGCTGCAGCCGCGCAGGCAGCCGCGCGCGATGCCCGCGCGGTGGCACGCGAGGCGCGACCGCTCCTGACGGCGGGTGTCGATGCGGGGCGTTACGGTATCTTCGAGACGCCCTTCGACTATGACGTGCGCGGCCGCGTCAATCTGCGCGTTCGGCTGTTCGGCGGTACCGACGCGCGCATTCGCGAAGCAGGAGCCCGCGCGCGGCAGGCGGACGCGCGCGCCAACCAGATCCGGGGCGATGCCGGACGCGATGCCGCGATTGCCTGGTCCGATGTCAACGCACTGCAAGATCAGCTCGACGCGCTCGAAGCGGCCTATGTCGCGGCGCGCATTTCGCGCGACGGCGTTGCCGAACGCTTCCGTGTCGCGCGCGGATCGGTGTTCGATGTGCTGAACGGCGAAGAGGAATTGTTCCAGGCTGCGGTCGGCTATTTGCAAGGCCTGTCCGAATTGGACACGAACCGCTATGTATTGCTCGCGCGCACCGGTGGTCTGCTGAATTGTCTGCAGATCGACGTGCCAGCCGGAGACCGCGTGAAGTGACGGGCGATACGCTGATCGAAACGCCGCGGCCGCGCTTTGCCGAATGGCTGGTCGCGCCGATGCGCCGCAATTCGGCGGTTTACGTCAAGGTCGCGGTGGCGGCAGTGCTCGTCAACCTGTTCGGGTTCATGACGTCGATCTTTTCGATGGTCGTTTATGATCGCGTGATTCCGCATAACGCGATGTCATCGCTGGTCGGGCTGTCGATCGGTTTGGCGATCGTCGTGATATTCGACTTCGCGCTCAAGCTGTTGCGGTCCTATTTCGTGGATGTCGCGGGCGCCGATATCGATCATGACGTTGGCGACACCGTGTTCGAACGGATCGTGCAGATGCGGCTCGAGTTGCGCAAAGGGTCGACCGGCGCGCTGACCGGGCTGATGCGCGAACTCGAAGTGCTGCGCGATTTCTTCGCATCGGTGACGATGGTCGCGATTGTCGATGTGCCGTTCATTTTCCTGACCTTGCTGTTGATTGCGCTGATCGGCGGTTGGGTGGCGCTGGTGCCGGGGATATTGGTGCCGCTGGTGGTGTTGGTGGGATTGTTCACCCAGCCGGCGATGGACCGGCTCGCCGCCGACACGATGCGCGAGGGGCATGCCAAGCAATCGGTGCTGGTCGAGACGATTGGCGCGATCGAGACCGTCAAGGCGTCAGGGGCTGGGCCGCTCCTCACCGATCGCTGGCGCCGCGCGGCGCGCAACCAATCGGCGACGGCGCTCCGGCAGCGGCTGATCGGCGCGATTGCGACGACCTTTGCCGGATCCGCGGGCACGATCGGTTATACCGGGACGGTGATCGTCGGTGCGGTGCTGTCGGGCAATGGCGGCATCACGATCGGCGCGCTGACCGCCTGTTCGATCCTGTCGAGCCGGGCGATTTCGCCGCTCGGCCAGATCGCCAATCTCGCTTCACGCCTCGCGCAGACCCGCACCGCCTATCGCCAGGTGACCGCGCTGATGGACCAGCCGGTCGAAGGGCCGCGCGGCGAGGGGCTTAAAATGACCAAGCTCTCCGGCGCGATCGAGCTGCGCGGGGTGACCTTTCGCTATCCAGGTGCGGCCGAGCCGGTGCTGCGCGATGTCTCGCTCAAGATTGCGGCGGGTGAGCGCGTCGCGTTGCTCGGCCGGGTCGGATCCGGAAAGTCGACGCTCGCGCGGCTGATCCTCGGGCTCTACCCGCCTGAAGAAGGCGTGGTGATGATCGACGGCACCGACGTTCGTCAGTTCGATCCGAGCTTTCGCCAGTCGGTTGGCGTGGGCTTGCAGGAAAGCGTGCTGTTCACCGGATCGCTCCGCGAGAATATCACGCTGGGTCGTGCCGGGATCGACGATGATGAAATGCTGCGCGCAGCAACGCTGTCGGGCACGCATGAATTCGTCGGACGGATCGCCAATGGCTATGACCTGCGGCTCGCTGATCGCGGCGAGGGTCTGTCGGGTGGCCAGCGCCAGTCGATTGCGCTCGCGCGCGCGCTGGCAGGCAAGCCGCGGCTGCTGGTGCTCGACGAGCCGACCAGTGCGATGGACAATCAGACCGAAATGGGGCTGATCCAGCGATTGCAGGCCGAAATTGCCGACCGCACCGTCATCATCATCACGCACAGGCCGCAATTGCTGGCGCTGGTGCAGCGCGTGATCGTCTTCGAAGGCGGCAAAATTGCCGCCGACGGCCCGCGCGATCAGGTGCTGCGCGCCGCGATGCAGAACAAGGCGGCGTAATGAACCATATGACGACCGAGTTCGCGCGCCCGGTGACGCGGCGAAGCTCAAGCGTCCTGCTCTGGGCGATTGCGGCGTTTTTCGTGATTGCGGTGATCTGGGCCGCCTTCACCAAGCTCGACCGCACCGTGCGCGCGACCGGTCGGGTGATTCCGACCACCCAGCTTCAGGTGGTGTCCAACCCCGAAGGCGGGATCGTGCAGCGCATCATCGCCCAGGTGAGCGACACGGTGACTCAGGGGATGCCGTTGCTCGAACTCGACCGGACCCAAATGCGCGCCGAACTTGGCAGTGGCAAGGCGACGCTGGGCGCGCTCGAACTCAAGATCGCGCGGCTGACCGCCGAAGTCGCGGGACGCGAGCCGCAATATCCCCCGGTGGCTGATCCATCACTGGCCGAGCAGGTTGCGGTCGAACGCTCGCTCCATCTGGCGCGAATGGCCGATCTCGGGCATGCGACGGCGGTCGCCGATGCCCGGCTCGATGCCGCCCAGCGCGAAGCGGCGAGCGCGGCCGCGCTGCTGCGATCGCGCGAGCTGATCCGCGACGAGAAGTTGCACGAAGTCACGGTGATCGGCCCGCTCGTCGAAAAGGGGATCGAGCCGCGCCTTAGCCTTGTCCAGGCGCAAGCTGCGGCTGATTCGGCGCGGTCCGACGCACAGTCAGCGCTCGCCACCTTGGCGCGAACCCGCGCGCAAATCGCCGAGGCGCGGTCGGCTCGCGCTGAGGCTTTGCAACAATGGCGCGCGCAAGCGGCCACCGAACTGGTCGCGGCGCAGGCTGAATATGGCGCGCGGGGGCAGACGCTGCCCGCGCTCGAAAATCGCGCCGCACGCACGGTCGTTCGCGCGCCGGTCAGCGGCACGGTCAACCGCGTGCTGGTGACGACGGCGGGCAGCTCGGTTCAGCCGGGGCAACCGCTGGTCGAAATCGTGCCGAGCAACGATCGCCTGCTGATCGACGCGCGCGTGTCGCCGTCGGACATTGCGACGATCGCGATTGGCCAGCCGGCCAAGGTGTCGCTGACGGCGTACAACCGGGCAACCTATGGCATGCTCGACGGAGTCGTGGTGTCGATTTCGCCCGATGCGCTGGTCGATGAGAAAAGCGGGGAGAGCTTTTACACGATCCGCGTCAAGACCAAGGTCAACCAGCTCGCCGATGCCGATGGCAAAATGCACCAGATCGGCCCGGGGATGATCGCCGAAATCGATCTGCTCGGCGAAAAGCGGACAATTCTCGAATATCTGTTGTCGCCGATTCTCGAAACGGGACGCACCGCGCTGCGCGAATAGTCAGGCCGGGTCGAGCGTGACCAGGCCTTCGCGGTTCAGCTCGTCGATCAGCAGCGCGACGTCGTTGCGGCAGGTGGCATCGTCAACGTCGAATGCGGCGGTGAGCGCGGCACAGAGATCGCCGAAGCTGGCGGGCTGTTCGATCAACGCCCAGATCCGAGTCGCGGTGGGATTGAAGCCGTAGCAATTGCCGCTTTCGAGGTGCAGTCCGACCAGCTCACCGCCGATTTCAGCGTCGATCATGCCACTGTTGCGAGCAATGACGGTCTGGTCGTCGATGGATGGCGGCACGGTGGCGGTCATGAGCCGGGGAGATACTGCGATCATCGCCTGGTTGGAAGCCGAAAAACGGCCCGGGAGACCGCTTCAAAATGATGCCAAAAAGCCCCGCCAAGGGTCACAAAAACAAGGGTGCGCTCGACTCGATGCGCCTCTGACGCGGGGCCGAATCGGGTTGACAAAACTCCACGGGACCGCAAAAACTATGGCGCAACAAACATGGGGATTTTGTTAATGTCGCCGACGGATCAACCGATTATGGCAGGCGGCACTGCGCGCCCTGAGTTTTCAGGCAATCGTGCACCTTGGCAGGCTCCCCAAGTCATCAAGATCGCAGCAGCTGATGCCGAGGTTGGAACTCGTCCGACCACTCCAGACGGTGCATTTTCGACATCCTGAGCGTGAGTCGCGGTGCTGCGAAATTGCTAGATGGTCGACGTAAAGTGACGATTGGCTATTGCTGATCGAGGTATTCCTCGACCGCACTGATCGCCAATTTCATCATCTCAAACTGCAGGGGTCGGATCAGCTGGCCCGTGCAGCTATGCTTGGCGATGGCAGCCGCTGCATCGAAATAGTGTCGATGCTGGCCCATCAAGCTGACGAGATGCGGCCGATAGGCATGCTCGCGCATCACCCGCACCAGCCCCAAGCCGCCGAGCGCCTCGATCGCCACCTGATCGCCGACCGCCAGTTCAAAGATTGCTGCAATCGGCAATGGGGTCGCGACCGTGCGATGCGGATCGACATAATATTTCGCCATGTCCGATCGCACCGCGACACCTTTGCGGTGGTGTGCGGCAAGCCCGTCAAGCGCGCTGTCCCATAATTTGTGGCGTCGGCCATCGGGCGCGACCATGGGCGTGCCGTCAGCGGCAAAGCTGATCGCGCAGAAATCATCGGCGACGTGATCATAGCCTGCTTCGACCAGCGCGGCGGCAAGCGTCGACTTGCCCGCGCCCGAGGGGCCGCAGAACAGCACCGCTGCGTCGCCGATCCGCACGGCGCTGGCGTGCAACAGCACCATACCGCGCTGGTGCAGCAGCGCACCGAAGCCGGTGCCGCCGAGATAGAGTGCCATATCGTCGGCGCGCGCATCGGGCAGCGGATCGTAGAGCATGGTCGTGCCGTGCCGCATCGACATGCGCATCAGGTCGGCGATCTCGAAGTTCAATTCGTGATGGGCATTGGCCATCGCTGCCGGCGGCAGCACCGCGCGCGCGATCGTCACGTCTGCGGTGTCGGGCGATCCGTCCAGCGACGGCCCGGGCAGCAAACCCGGCATCGGCAGGTCGCTCACGACCTTCAGCCCGGCGACGGTATAGACATGACGGACCAAGCGATTTTCCCCCGTTGCTTCGCCCTTGCCAGCAAGCGACGCCCGCGCCAAGCGGTTGCGACGGCGGCGCGCTTGGTACATGCCGACCGCAGACGGGGTGATGACGAACAGTGAGCGCGATTGCGGGACTTTGGCGGTTCGAGGGGCAAGGTGAGGTCGCGCGCGATCTTGCGCGGATGCTCGCGGCGCTGCGGCCCTATGGGTCGCACGACACTGCCGACTGGGCCGATGGCGCGGTGGGGCTGGGGCGGTGCCTCCACCGGACGCTGCCCGAAGATCGATACGATCGCCAGCCGCTGCAAACCCCGGACGCGCGACTGACTTTGGTCGCCGATGTCCGGCTCGACAATCGCGAGGAACTGGCGGCCGCGCTGGGCCAGCCGACGGGGAGCATCGCCAATCGTTGTGATGCCGCGCTGCTGCTCGATTGCCTCGCGCGCTGGGGTGAACGCGCGGTCGATCGGATCATCGGCGATTTCGCCTTTGCTTGCTGGGACGCGGCGGGCCAGACCTTGCTGTTGGCGCGCGACTATCGCGGCAATCGCCCGCTCTATTTCCATCGCGGCGACGGGATGATCGCGGTCGCGTCGATGGCCAAGGGGCTGCACGCGCTGGCCGACGTGCCTTATGCGCCCGACTTGCAAACCAGCGCCGATTTCCTGGTGATGATGCCCGCTGCCGAGACGCCGAGCTTCTGGCTAGGGATCGAGCGCGTGCCGCCGGGCACGATCCTGTCGGTGACGCGATCGGCGATCGCGGCGCGGCGCTATTGGCTGCCATTGCGACCCGATCGCGCCGCGCCACCGCGCGATTATGTCGAGGGCTTGCGGCATCATCTCGATCAGGCGGTCGCGGCCCGGTTGCGCGGGGCGGGGACGACCGTAGGCGCGCATCTGAGCTCGGGGTGGGACAGCGCGTCGGTCGCCGCCACGGCAGCGCGGCTGCTGGCGGACAAGGGATCGGTGGCGGCCTTCACCTCGGTACCCGAGCTCGACTGTGCGCCGGTTGAGGATCGCTGGTACTTTGCCGATGAAGGGCCACTCGCCGCGCAGACCGCCGCGCTTTATCCAAACATCGAGCATGTCCTGATGCGCACGGGCCGCACATCGCCGCTCGAAATGCTCGACCGCGACTTTTTCCTGTTCGAAATGCCACTGCTAAACCGCTGCAACATGCCGTGGATGCACGGCATTCTGAATGAGGCCAAGCGGCGGGGCATCGGCGTGATGTTGAGCGGCGAAATCGGCAATATGTCGCTCACCTATGCGGGGCAGGAGTATCTGCCGCAGCTACTGCGCGAAGGGCGGCTGATCGAGCTGGCGCGGGTCAGCCGCGCGCTGGTGCGGCAGGGGTCGATGCGGTGGCGCGGGCTCGCGACGCGGCTGTTGCTGCCGTTTCTGCCGGGCGGGGTCGAGCAGGCGATCCGGCAGCGCCGCTGGAAGCTCGATCATGATCCGCTCGCGCATACGGCAGTCAATCGCGACGTGTACCGCGATGTCGACCTCGACAAACGGGCGCGCGCGCGCGGTATGGACCTCGCCTATCGGCCTTGGCACGATGGCTTTGCGATGCGGTTGTTCGTGATCGGCCGCCACGACCCCGGCAATTATCACAAAGGCTATCTGGCCGGGTGGGGCGTCGACCAACGAGACCCCACGAGCGACCGCCGTTTGGTCGATTACATGCTGGCAGCGCCGATGGCCGAATTTGTGGCGGGTGGTCGCTTCCGCAGCTTGCCGCGCCGCGCGCTCGCCGACCGGCTGCCTGCCGCCGTGCTCGATGAGCCGCGCAAGGGCTTGCAGGCCGCCGATTGGCATTTGGGGTTCGATTCCGCGCGCGCCTCGATGCGCGAGGAATTGGCGCGGATCGCTGCCTGCGGGCCGGCCAGCAGCTTGCTCGATCTCGACCGGCTGACCGCGCTTGAGCGCGACTGGCCGACCGACGGCTGGGGGTCAGAGGCGGTGACGCAGGATTATCGGCTCGCGATGCTGCGCGGGGTCTCGGTCGGGCATTTCCTGCGCAAGGCGAGCCAGAGCAATGGCTGACAGTCCGCGCGGTGGACGCTCGGCGGTTGGCCGCCTAGCGTCAACGACGATGACGGGAGGGCACCCCTTGCGCCGCGTACGGACGCTGATGACGATCGGCTGGGCGCGCCAGCGACTGGTGCCCGAAGCCGCGCTGATGCTGCTGGTCGCGCGAATCAGATTGTTGGCGGTGCCCTTTCCCAAGCTGGCCGCGCGCTGGGGGGCGTTGATCCCGGTCGGCGATCCCCGGCTGACCCTGGCCGACGCATCCGACGAGGCGGTCGAGCTCGCGCGGGCGGTTGGCTGGGCCGTCACGGCGACGGCGTCGGTGATGCCGTTCAAAGCCATGTGCATTCAGCAAGCGGTCGCTGCGCGCGGCATGCTGGCGCGGCGCGGTGTCGCGAGTGAGCTGCATTATGGCGCTGGTCGTGATGAGAAGGGGGCGCTGGTTGCGCATGCGTGGCTCGACGCCGCGGGCGTGAAAGTCACGGGCTATCCGATCGCGCCGGGCATCGCCGAAATCGGCGCGTTCGTGCCGCCGCAATGATGCACGGCTGATGAAAGTCCGGGCCGGTACCGCGCTGGACTTCACGCGTGACGTCGCGCGTTTTGCGGGGCGGGGCGGGGTGATCGCGGTGCTGCTTTCGATCGTGACCGCGGTGACCGAAAGCGCGGCGCTCGCGTTGGTTGCGCCGCTGCTGGCGTTGCTGGCGGGTGGCGCGCTGTCGGGGCGAGTGCTGGCGCGCAGCTTCGCCAGTCTGGGGATTGCGACGCCTTTTGCCCAGCTCGTGTGCCTGCTCGGGCTGATCGGTGCGCTGTGGATCGCGCGCGGGGTGCTGGCGTGGCAGCGCGACACGCGGCTGGCGATGCTGACGATGGGGTTTGCCGAAGCGCAGCGGCGCCGGATCGTCACCCGGATTGCGGCAGCGCCCTGGGGGCAGGTTGCAGCGATGCAGCATGCGCGGATCGTGCAGGCGCTGGGCGGCGATGTCGCCCGCATCTCGCAGGCGACGCAGATGCTGGTCCAGATTGCCGTGGCGAGCGTGATGCTGGTGGCTTTCGCGCTGGTGGCGCTGCTGCTCGCGCCGTTGCTGGCGGCGATAGCGCTCGGCTTGCTGGTGTTGGTCGGCGCCGGACTCGCGCTGCTGCTGCGCCGTACGCAGGATATCGGCATATTGGCCGTGCGGGCGAATCTGGAGCTTGCCGAGGCATCGACGCGCTTTCTGGGCGGGCTGCGCATCGCCGCGAGCCAGAATTTGCAACCGAGCTTCGTCGAGCGGTTCGAGGCGGGGCTAGCCGCCGTGCGGACGCAGCAGGTGCAATTCATCCGCCAGCAGAATAGCGCGCGGCTGATCGTGTCGGGGGCGGCGCTGGCGGTGGGCGCGGTGATTGCATTGGTTGGTCGCGGTTGGCTGGAGACGCCATTGCCGCAGCTCGGCGCGCTGATGCTGGTGCTGTCGCGGCTGGGCGGGCCGGTGTCGCAAATCCAGCAGTCGATGCAGCAGCTTTTCTTCGCGCTGCCCGCCTATGCCCAGCTCACGAGCCTTGCCGATGCGATTGTCCCGGCGCCGCCCGAGACCGGTTCGGTGCCGAGCTTGCCCGACGGCGCGCCGATTCGGGTCGAGGCCGTCCATTTCACGCATCCCGCGCGCGGTGGTGGGGATAGCCCGGCGCCCGTGCTCGACGGCGCGAGCCTGAGTATCGCGCCCGGCGAGATGGTGGGGCTGACCGGGGCGTCGGGTGCGGGCAAATCGACCTTGGCCGATCTGCTCGTCGGGCTGCTGACACCGCAATCGGGCGCGGTGCGTGTGGGCGGTGTCGTGATCACCGGGGCGGCGGCCACGGCGTGGCGCGAGCAAATCGCCTATGCCGCGCAGGACCCCTATCTGTTTCATGCGAGCGTGCGCGAAAACCTGTTGTGGGGCGCACGCGATCCTGATGACGCGGCGATCTGGGCGGCGCTCGAAACTGCCGCTGCGGCTGATCTGGTCCGTGCGCTGCCCGAGGGGCTGGCGACGATCGTCGGCGAACGCGGCGCGCTGCTGTCGGGTGGCGAGCGCCAGCGGCTGGCGATGGCGCGCGCGCTGCTGCGCGGCGGGCGGCTACTGATCCTCGACGAAGCGACGAGCGCGGTCGATCTGGCCACCGAGGCACGGATTTTTGCCGCCCTACGCGCGCAGGTGCCGCGTCCGGCGATGCTGGTGATTGCGCATCGCGCCGAGACGCTCGCCTTTTGCGACCGGGTCGTGCGGCTGCAGGCCGGCCGGGTCGAAGAATCGTAAAGCCGATCAATGACAAAGTGGCGGCGACGGGTTAGTCTTGGCGCGCCCGCGCATTGCCGGCCCGGGGACGCCTGTGACGATGACGAGTGCGCACGACCCGGCGGACCCCCACCAGCCGCTCGACGAGGCGGTGGCAGGCTTGGGTGATGACAGCCAGGCACCGGCCTTTCTGCGCGGCGGCGGCACGTTAGGGGCGCTGATCCGCGCGCATGATTGGGCGGCGACTCCGCTCGGGCCGCCGTCGGGCTGGCCGCAGAGCTTGCGCACGGTTGTGCGGCTGATGCTCGGCACGCGCCACCCGATGTTCATTTTCTGGGGTGCCGAGGGCACATGCCTCTACAACGACGGCTATCGGGCATCGCTCGGCCCTGAGAAGCATCCGGCCATGCTCGGCGCGCCCGCCGTCGAGGCCTGGGCCGAGATTTGGCCAGTGATCGGCCCGCAGATCGCGCTGGTGATGCAGGCGCAGGGCGCGACGTGGCATCAGGACCATCTGATCCCGATCCTGCGCCACGGGCGCCACGAAAATGTCTATTGGACCTATAGCTATAGTCCGATCGACGACGATAGCGCGCCGGGCGGGATTGCCGGGGTGTTGGTGATCTGCACCGAAACGACCACGCGGGTGATGGCGGAACAGCGGCAGGCATTTGTCGTGTCGCTGGTCGATGCGTTGCGCGACGTGGGCGATCCGGTCGCGGTGCTCGCGACGGCGTCGGCGATGCTCGGCGAGCGGCTCGGCGTCGATAGCGTCGGCTTCATCGATGCCGATCTCGCCACCGATTCGATGACGATCGAGCATGAATGGCACCGCGCCGGCGGGCGGACGGTGGCGGGGCGGCACCGGGTCATCAATTTCGGGCCAGCGCTGACCGGTGAATTGCGCAGCGGCAACACCGTGGTCGTCGATGATGTTGCGCGGGAAGAGCGGATCGTGGCGCCGGTGCGGGTCGGGCTGGTGGCGGCCGGAGTCGGCGCGTTCGTCGTGGTGCCGCTGTGGCGCGAAGATGCGCTGCGCAGTCTGATGTTCGTTGTCGCCGCGCAGCCGCGTAATTGGAGCGATACCGAACAAAGCCTGATCGCCGATGTCGCTGAACGCACGACAGCCGCGCGCGCTTCGGCGCGGGCGCACCGTGCGCTCGCTGACAATGAGCGGCTGCTGCGCGCCATCGGCGAAAGTTCAGGCGAGCTGATCTTCGCCAAGGATCGCGCGCACCGGATGCTTTATGCCAATTCGGCGACGCTCGCAGTGATCGGAAAGCCCGCCGACGCGGTGATCGGTCACACCGAGGAGGAGTGGCACGAAGACCAGGACGAGGCGACCGCGATCATCACCAATGACCGCGCGGTGATGGACAGCGGTGAGCTCATTCGGGTCGAGGAACATTTCACGACGCCCGATGGCGAGGTCCGCATTTTTCAGGGGACCAAGGCGCCAATGCGCGACAGCGACGGCACGATCGTTGGCGTGGTCGGGGTCACCACCGACGTCACCGAGCACAGCCGCGCGCAGCGGCGCTTGCGGCTGATGATCGACGAACTCAACCACCGCGTGAAGAACACGCTCGCGATCGTTCAGGGCATTGCCTACCAAACCTTTCGGCAGGAAGGCATCGCGATCGAGGCACGGGAAGCGTTTGACCAGCGGCTCGCCGCACTTGGCAAGGCGCATGGCCTGTTGACGCGCGAAAGCTGGGAATCGGCCGATCTGGCGGCGGTGGCGGCAGAAGCGTGCGCGCCGCATCTCGACGGTGCTGACCGGATCACGATGGACGGCCCGTCGCTCCGGCTCGCGCCCAAGACGGCGGTGACGATCGCGATGGCGCTGCATGAACTGTGCACCAATGCGGCCAAATATGGCGCACTGTCGGTCGATTCGGGGCGGGTTGCACTCACCTGGTCGATCGAGCGCGGCGCGCATCACCGGCTGCATCTGCGCTGGCAGGAATCGGGCGGTCCAACCGTCGTGGCGCCTAGCCGTCGCGGCTTTGGCTCGCTGATGATCGAGCGCGCGTTGTCGACTGAATTGCAAGGCGAAGTCCGGCTCGACTTCCGGCCCGAAGGCCTGGTCTGCACGATCGATGCGCCGCTGCCGGACGCCAATACGGCCTGATCGTGCGGCATAGTCTCGCCCGCGTGCGATGATTGCATGCCGACATGGCGCGGCATAGACACAGCGCTACATCCCGCGCGACGGGGGATCATCAACGCGCCTGAACGACGGCGCCGCTGAACTGGATTTTATGCACGATCTCGCGATTTTCTATGAACATCCCGCCTGGTTCGCGTCGCTGTTTGCGGCGCTTGATGGGCGGGGCGTCGATTATCTTCGGATCGGAATCGAGGGGCATCGCTTCGATCCAGCGGGCTCGCCGCCACCGGCGCGCGTGGTGTTCAGTCGCCTCGCGATGTCGAGTTTCCTGCGCTCGCCTGACCACGCGATTTATTACGCGCATGCCCTGTTCGCGCATTGGGCGGGGCAGGGTGCGCGGGTCATCAATGGCGCCGATGTGCTGGCGGTCGACGCGAATAAGGCGCGGCAGCTCGCGCTCATCACCAGCCTTGGGCTCGCGGTGCCCGCAACGCGCGTCGTCCACCGCTCGGTCGACATCATCGCGGCGGCGGCGCAACTTCGCTATCCGTTGGTGGTGAAGGCCAATGTCGGCGGGTCGGGCGCCGGAATCATGCGCTATGATACCCCGGCCGAGCTCGCGGCCGCGGTTGCCGACAAATTCCTGCCGACGAGCATCGACGGCGTGCTGCTGGTGCAGGAATATGTGCCCGCGCGTGACGGCGTGATCACCCGGATTGAAACGCTCGACCGGCGCTATCTCTATGCGCTTGATGTCGCCGGGGGTGGCGCGTTCGATCTCTGCCCGGCCGACGCCTGTGTCGCCGATGGCAAGCCGATCACGATGACCAAGGTCGACCCTGACGCGACAATGATCGATGCCGCCGAACGCATCGCGGCGGCGGCGGGACTCGACATCGGCGGCGTCGAAGTGATGATCGACGACCGCGACGGCACCCCGCGCTTCTATGATATCAATGCGCTGTCCAACTTTGTTGCCAAGCCGCTCGATGTCTTGGGCTGGGACCCGCACGAACGTCTCGTCGACTATCTGGTCGCCGAAATCGAACGAGGAAGATAATGCGCTACGGTTACTGGATGCCCGTTTTCGGCGGTTGGCTGCGCAATGTGCCCGACGAGGGGATGGACGCGAGCTGGGCCTATACCAAGGCGCTCGCCCAGCGGTCCGAAGCGCTTGGTTATGATCTGTCGCTGATTGCCGAGCTCAACATGAATGACATCAAGGGTGTCGGCGCGCCGACGCTCGATGCCTGGTCGACGGCGGCGGCGCTTGCGGCGGTGACCGAAACGCTCGAGCTGATGGTCGCGGTGCGCCCCAATTTTCACCAGCCTGCGCTGTTCGCCAAGGCCGCCGCGAATATCGACCAGATTGCTGGCGGGCGGCTCGCGCTGAATGTGGTGTCGAGCTGGTGGGCCGATGAGGCCAAGCGCTATGGCCTGCAATTCGACCAGCACGACGATCGCTATGCGCGCACCAGCGAATGGCTGACGATGGTCGAGGGGCTGTGGTCGGAGGAGGAATTCGACTTCCAGGGCAAATTCTACAACGCCGACAAGGCGATTTGTAGCCCCAAGCCGGTCAAGCATCCGACCATCTACGCCGGCGGCGAGAGCGAGGCTGCCAAGACGCTGATCGTCAATCAATGCGACGCCTATGTGATGCACGGCGATCCGGTTGAGAATATTGCGCCCAAGATCGCCGACATGGCCGCGCGGCGCGAAGCCACCGGCAAGCCGCCAATGCAGTACGGCATGGCCGCTTATGCGATCGTGCGCGACAGCGAAGCCGAAGCGCAGCGCGAGCTGGCGCGCATTACCGAAGTGAGCGAGCTGCCCGCCGGCTATGACAATTTCGACCAGTGGCTGTCGGGCACGCAGCTTGAGCGCGAAATGAAAATCCACGAATATTCGGTGTCGAACCGTGGGTTACGCCCGAATTTGGTCGGTACGCCCGAACAATTGCGCGAACGGATCGAGGAATATGAAGCTGCCGGTCTCGATCTGCTGCTGCTCCAGATGAGCCCGCAGGCGGAAGAGATGGAGCGATTCGCGGCGCAGGTGATGCAGCGCGGTGGCCACTAACGACCATAGGTCGACGCCGCACCATTTTCGCATTCTTGCGGCGAAATGAGCACGGCACCGTTACGATTTGCCGGATTGTGATAAGATCATTTGCAACGCTGATGGCACGCAAACGCACGCCAAATGAGGGAGGGTTGGAATGGCGGGACCGCAGATGACAGCCTATCGGGCTCAAACGGGTTATGATCCGATCGATGCGGTCCGCTATGGACGCGAGACCGTGATCGATCCGTTTCAGCACCGCGCGACCGACATTCTGATGTACCGCATGATCGGCAACGGCAATGCCGGCATGCTGACCGAAGCCGTGCGGGGAACCGGCGAGCCCGACCTGTTGTTCCTGTTCCCAGGGACAGGCAATCCCGCCCAAGGCAAGGTTGCTGGCACGCCGTTCATCATGGAGCCGCGGCGGACCTTGCGTGCAACCTTTATCCCGCGCGATATCGACTCGTCGATTTCGTTCACGGCGGCCGCGCGCTCGACCAATTTGATGTTCCCGCAGGGCTATCTCGACCGGTTGGTCGCCGAGGAATGCCACAGTGGCCTGGTGCCCAAGCTGTTCATCGACGACGTCAGGCTGGCCGGTTTGATCCAGATGCTTGAGGCCGAGATTGCGGCGCCCGGCTTTGTCTCGGCGATGATGATCGAGGGGCTGACGCGGGCGATTGCGTCAATCCTCGTCCAGATCAATCAGGACAAGCTGACGCATGAGGCCGAGCGTATCTATCTGCCCGCGTGGAAGCTGCGCCGGGTCGATGACTATATCGAAGCGAACCTTGATCGGAACATCCGGCTCGGTGATCTCGCGGCGTTGACCGGCTTGTCAGTGTTTCATTTCTCGCGCGTGTTCAAGCGCGCGACGGGGTCAACACCCTATCATTATGTGTTCGAACGCCGCATTGCCTATAGTTGTAAATTGTTGGCCGCAGGCGATCTCGACATGGTCAATGTCGCCGGTGCGTGCGGCTTTGCCAATCAGTCGCATTTTACCAGCGCCTTCACCAAGGCGATGGGCATCTCGCCGGGACGCTATCGCCGAAACCTGCGCTTCTCGCACTGATCGCGATCATGTGCTGCGCCCGGGCACGGCAGCAGCAGCGCACGCAGCGATATCCGAAAGCGACCGGTCGGGTCGATCGCTAGGTCGCCCGTAAAGGGCGCGGGTCAGCGTGCGACTAAGCGCGGCGATGGCGCCGATACCGACCCGGCGAAATGCCCGCCGCTTTGCTGAACGCCGCCGTGAAATGCGACTGATTGGCAAAACCGCAAGCAGCCGCGACGTGACAGAGGTCAAGGCTTTCGTCGAGCAACAAGGCGCGGGCGCGGTCGATCCGGCGATCGCGCACAAAGTGATAGGGCGTCACGCCCACGGCTTGCTTGAATACGCGGGCAAAATGGAACATCGACAAGCCGGCCTCGGCGGCAAGGTCGGCAAGCGCAATCTCCTGCGTCAGATTGGCCTCGATAAAGTCGATGACCCGACGCAATTTCCATTTTGGCAGATGAATCTTGTCCGCCTCCAGGTTGATTTCCGACGGGTCAATGCCGATCAGCCGCGCGGCGATGGCGTGGCTCAACCCCTCGACCATCGCGCGGGTGACGAACCCCGGCTGAACGATTTCGGCTTCCAGCATGTAGAAGAGCTGAATCAGGTTTTTGTCGGGGCCGTACAGGATCGGGCGAAAGCTCTGGCAAATCCGATCTTCGAGCAGCGACTGAAGATAGCCTTTGGGAAACATCAGATTGGATGAGCTGGCGGACGCAGCAAAGGTAACGCTCGCGTCGGCGCCGGACGGCGTGAAGGTCGTGCGCAGGTCACGATGCGGCTTGATCGCAAAAGGGGTGCCGGCAACCTTGCCGACCGCACCGATACCGGTGCCGCGCGACAGATAGAATAAATCGGGCGCGTCACCGCCGCGCGTGGCTTCGCTCATGCCCGCGGCGCCCTTCGCGCCTGACATGCGATACAACACGATGTCCGATTCCTGATGATGATGCGGCACCACGCGTGCGGCCTGCTCAAAGCGGATCTGGCTCGTCGGCGCATAGCCGGTTTGCGATCGGTATACGGTGGTCGATTGCTCTGTCATTGCCGCCCTCCGCTCCGCTGGCATCATCGCGAGTCGTGGTTGCCCGCCTCTGAACACCGACCCATTTTGGCCGATTTCAGACGTCAATGTGACATAAGGGCACCGACCGAAGCAATTGACGTGACGCGCGCAGGCTTCACCCGCCGCAAAGATCGAAAAATCAGCCCGACCGTTCAGGGGCGGTTTGGCTTCAGCTCAAACAGTTGCTCCGCCGTGCGGCGTCGGCAATTTGGAGATGCGGTGAATAGCAAGATTTCGAAAAAAGCGTTCGATGCGGCATTATTGGCGATTGTTGCGGCGGAATCGACCGGGGGACATGCCGACCGCCTTGGTGAATGCGGCGGTAAAATGCGACTGGCTGGCAAACCCGCACTTTAGCGCGAGTTGTGACAATTCGAGATTGTCCTCCAGCAGCAGGACGCGGCTGTGTTCGATGCGGCGATCACGCACATATTGATAAGGCGTGACGCCCGTCGCTTGCCTGAACACGCGCGCAAAATGGAAGGTCGACAACCCGGCCACCGACGCCAAATCGCTTAGACGCACGTCATCCTCTAAATGACCTTGGATATAGTCGATTACCCGCCGCAGTTTCCAGTTCGGCAGGACGATGTGGTCGGCCTGATCGTTGATCGGGTGCAGGTCCAAACGCTGCAATGCCACGCTGATCGCGCGGCTCATCCCCTCGACCAGCATGGAAGACGCAAAGCCCGGTGAAGCGATTTCTGCCTTCAACGCCTGCGCAAACTGTATCAATTGTCCATGGGGGTGGAACAGGATGGGGGCCATCTCGCGGAATTTGGTGCAGTCTGGCGACAAATTGGCCAGCAACCCGTTAGGAAAATTCAGGCCAAATGTTTGGGACGTTGGATTATAAACAACATGGCTGTCGGAACCATATGGGGTAAATGTGGCACGCACCGCGTTACTGGGTTGCACTGCAAATGGCGTCCCGGCAAATTTGCCAGACGCCCTATCCCCCGAACCGCGCGTAATCATCAACATGTCTGGTTGGGTTTCAACTCGCTCGGACACCATCAGCTCGTTGGTCCGGGCTGGGTGGACAACGTCGAAAAGCGTGATGCCCGTATCGCTGTGTTCAAAAAAGTCGAAACCTGGCCGATCAAGATCGCTGATGTGGCGCGCGGACATTTCCGCTTCGCTCTGCGTGTTCAATCCTTGGTTCGGCGTGGACACCTGCTCAACCTCCCGGACAAGATATCTGGTTGCGGAGCAATGGCTGGCACCAAATTGCTACGCCACAAGATGATCTACGCCGCCGAAATCGGATGCCTTCCGCGCGCAATCAACCCGGTGATGGCGAGCAGAGGGAAGAAAACAGCAAGAAATTGTAACAATCGCTTTCTGGTTAACCGGGACAATTCGCCTTCAGCTCTTCCAGCCACACCGTCGCGACGCCGTCGCTCGGCGCGCGCCAGTCGCCGCGCGGGCTTAGCGCCCCACCGCCCGAGACTTTCGGGCCATTGGGCAGCGCTGAGCGCTTGAACTGGCTGGTGGTGAAGAAACGGAACAGGAATTCCTCGAGCCATTTGCGGATCGTCGGCAAATCATAGCTGTGCCTTGCCGCGCTCGGGAAACCCCGTGGCCAGCGGCCCTTGGCGACATCGTTCCAGGCATGCAGCGCGAGGAACGCGATCTTCGACGGCGGCAGCCCCTGGCGGATCGTGTAGTGCAGGAAGAAGTCGTGCAGCTCATAGGGGCCGATCCGCTCTTGCGTGCTCTGGATCGCGCCGCTCGCATCGGCGGGGACCAGTTCGGGCGAGATTTCGGTCGCGAGGATCGCTTCGAGCACGCGGTCGGTCTCGGCATCCCAGAAGTCGGTCGCGATCGTCCAGCGGATCAGATATTGGATCAGCGTCTTGGGTACACCCGCGTTGACGCCGTAATGGCTCATGTGATCGCCGACGCCGTACGTGCACCAGCCGAGCGCAAGTTCCGATAAGTCGCCGGTGCCGACCACCAGCCCATTATGCTGGTTGGCGAGCCGGAAGAGGTAATCAGTGCGCAGGCCCGCCTGCACATTTTCAAACGTGACGTCGTAGATTTTCTCGCCTTGGGCAAAGGGGTGGCCGATATCGTCGAGCATCTGTTGCGCGGCCGGTCGGATGTCGATCTCGTCGCCCGCCACGCCAAGCGCGCGCATCAGCGCCCAGGCGTTTTCCTTGGTGTGGTCGCTCGTCGCAAAGCCGGGCATGGTATAGCCGAGCACATGATCGCGCGGGATTTTCATCCGGTCGACGGCTTTGACCGCGACGATCAACGCATGCGTCGAATCGAGGCCGCCCGAAATGCCAAGCACGAGACGTTCGGTGCGTGACGCCTCGATCCGCTTCATCAGCCCTTCAACCTGAATGTTGAAGGCTTCGTAACAATCGGCGTCGAGCCGCTCGGGCGTGTTGGGCACGAAGGGGAAGCGGCGCAGGTCGCGCTGGAGGCCTACATCGGCGAAGTCGGGCTTGTGCTCGAAAGTGATGCGGCGGAACTCATATTCGGGGTCGCCCGCGAGCCGCGCGGCGTCGTTGAAGGTGCCGTTGCGCATTCGCTCGATCCGCAGCCGCGCGACATCGATATCGGCGACGATCGTATCCGCCTCGCAGCGGAAGCGCTGCGACTCTTTCAGCAGATCGCCGTTCTCGTAGATCAGGCTCTGCCCGTCCCAGGCGAGATCGGTGGTGCTTTCGCCCGGTCCCGAGGCCGAGAAGACATAGGCACAGATCGCGCGCGACGATTGCGCCGACGCGAGCATCGCGCGGTCGCGTGCCTTGCCGATCAGGATCGGCGAGGCCGACAGGTTGCAGCAGATATAGGCCCCGGCGAGCGCGCCAGTGGTCGACGGCGGGGTGGGGGACCAGAAGTCCTCGCAGATTTCGGTATGAAACACGAAATGCGGCAGGTCGCTCGCGGCGAAGATCAGGTCAGTGCCGAACGGTACGCGCTGGCCGGCGAGGTCGATGTCCATGCCGGTGAGGCCAGCGCCGCTCGCGAACCAGCGCTTTTCGTAAAATTCGCGGTAATTGGGCAGGAAGGTCTTGGGCACCACGCCGAGGATGCGCCCGCGCGCGATGGCGATGGCGCAATTATAGAGTCGCCCGTTGCGCGGGATTGCGGCACCCACGAGCATCACTGTCGCGAGCTTGGCGGTCGCGCTCGCGAGCCGGGCGATCGCGGCGTCGGTCGCGCTGTGCTGGGCGGCCT
Source organism: uncultured Stakelama sp. (assembly GCA_964449575.1). GTDB lineage: Bacteria > Pseudomonadota > Alphaproteobacteria > Sphingomonadales > Sphingomonadaceae > Sphingomonas. The sequence goes on along the minus strand of CAYUYZ010000023.1, from coordinate 9,752 downwards.
GCATGTGCAGGTCGTCGATCGCGTAGGACGACATGTTGAGTTCGGGAAAAACGATCAGGTCGACGCCGTTCGCCGCCGCCTTTTTGACCAGATCGATCGCGGCTTCCGCATTGGCGGCGGGCTCGCCGACGGTCGCGCGCGGCGTGGTCGCGGCGACGCGCACCATTTCATGGGCGTGGATCGAATAGAAGCGGTGCGTGCGCGATTTGGCCATAAAGCCGCCAATAAGGCGCTTTCCCCGACAAGGCCAGTGAGCGCTCCCGGCTTAGCGGCCGGGGTGATACTGCCGCTCAATATGCCCGGTCAGCTCGCTGGGCCAGAAATAGACCGGGCGAAGCGCGCCCGTGGCGTAGCGTGTCGCCTGATCGTTGAAATGCTTTGAGGCCGGGTCGCCGCTTTCGCCGCCCGCCGTAACGGCAACGGCGCGCACCTGCGGGCCGAATTCGACCACCGCGACGAAGCTGTTGCCGCTGGTGCCATAATAGCGCTTGGTGCCCGGCCAGGCGTGCGCGCCGAACGAGGCGAGTGAGCCCCATTGCGCCGAAGCAAAGGCGACCGGCGTGCTCGGCTTGGCATCGTCGAATTTTTGCACGATCGCCCCATCATTGCGTTGGAAGCGGTTGATCTCGCCCCACGGCACTTCGGCCGAGCCGAAATCGGCGGTGAGCCGGTCGACGGCGACGCCGAGAGCCTTGAGCTTGCGCGCGGGGCTCGCGGTTTCCATCGCGCGGTAATGCGCAAGCCCTGCGGTTTCGAGCTGGAGATCGGGGATGGTCTCCCCCCACAACGCCTCGCCCCAGAAAATCGCGAGCGAGGTTGCAACCGAGTCAGCGGCCCAGCGGCGATCCCAGCCCTTGAGCAGCGCGACCGGCTTGGCGAGCTTTGCCTTGTCGGCGCCTTCGGGCATTGCTTCCCACGCCGCGACAAGCCCGGGGATCAGCGGATCGAACGCGTTGAGGTGGGGATCGAAGGCGAGCGCGCGCAGCCCCTCGATCGTCAGGCCGGTCGCTGGCGTCAGCAGCGCGGTCGCGTGCAGCCCGCGCGGATTTTCGCCCGCTGTGTCCATGTAGCGCGGGAAGGCGCTTGCTTTGGGGCTGTCGGGTCCGGCTGCCGACCACGGCCAGTCGTTGGTGTTCATCACCCAGCCAGTGGGCGGCGTGGCGGCTTTGGGCAGTTCGCCGAGCGCGTGCAGCCCCTGCCAATCGGTCGCCGGATCGCTGCCATCGACGGGCTTGCGGTAATCGAAGCGATCGTCGCGCTTGGGCACAAATTGCGGGTGGAGATAGGCAATCTCGCCCTTGTCGTCGGCGAACAACGTGTTGTTCGAGCTGTTGGCGCGGCGCTCGGCGACTTTGAGGAAGCCGGCCAGATCGGTCGCCTTGGTGCGCAGGAAGCTTTGCTCGAGCGCGGCCATCGGCTTGTTCATCAGCGCAAAGGCGATCCACTTGCCGCCGGTGCTGCGCGTAATCGGGCCGTGATGCGTGGCGAAGGTGGTGAAGCGTCGCATCGCGAGCGTGCCGTCGGCGCGCCGGTACGACAGGGTGACCGGCTTGACCTTCACCGGGCGCAACTCGCGGCCATAGCGGTAGAAGCGCTTGCTGGCCTGTTCGACGATCGTCTCGGCGAATTCGTCGACCGAATCGACGCCGCTCGACGTGTGCATCCACCCGGCGTGGGCGTTGAAGCCCTGGTAGATGAAGAACTGACCCCAGGTCGCCGCGCCATAGGCGTTCAGCCCCTGGTCGCTCGACACTTGCTGTTCGGAGCGGAAGAAGAAGCTGGTGTGGGGATTGATCAGCAGCAGTGCATGGCCATCCTTGGTGCGCGACGGGGCGATGGCGATGCCGTTCGATCCCTGCGGCTCGCGATAGGCGCGAGGATCGGGGTCGTTCATCGCCAGTTGCTTGCCGCCATAGAGCGCCGCGAGCTGGCGGAGATTGACGCGCTCGATATCGCCGCCGATCGACCCTTCGGAAAAAGCGAGCGCCATCCAAGGCTCGAAATGCTTGATCACGCGCGGGCGGACACCCGGGTGGGTGAACAGATAATAGTTCAGCCCGTCGGCCCAGCTACGCATCAGCGCCTGTAGCCACGCCGGGCTGTCGGCATATTGCTGCCGCAGATTGGCGGGATCGATGTAGAGCCGTTGGCGCAGATCCTGCCAGATGGCTTTCTCGCCCTCCGCCTCGGCCAGCCGCCCGAGCGCAACCAGATAGTTGGTCTCGACGCGGTTGAAGTCGTCTTCGGCTTGCGCATAGATCATCCCGAACACCGCGTCGGCATCGGTCGGGCCGTGGATATGCGCGATGCCCCAATCGTCGCGGATAATCGTCGTGCGCTGCGCGGTCGCGGCCCAGCGGGCGCGCTCGATTGTGTCGGTCTGGCCGAAAGCGGGGGTGGCAAAGGCGAAGGCGGCGAGCGCGACGGTAAGCATTTTCATAGGCACGAAGCCTAGCGAGGCGGCCGATGGGCGGCAACCGCAGCATTGACGGCGGCGCAATGATCGGGGAACGCTGGCGCCGGGTGCAGGGCAGGGATAAGCGCCCGTCAGGCGCGACGTTCGCCGAACGAGCGGACGAACAGCGGGATTTCCGGCAGGCGCAAATCCTCGATAAAATTGGCCAGCTCATCGCGCGCGGCGCCGCGCAGGCGCCCGATCCCGCGAATATATTTGAGGTCGAGATGGGTGAGGCCGAGCAGGAACAGCTCGCGGTAAGCCACACGTTCGGCGAGACCCTGACCGACGCGGAAGCCGCAGGCCGAGGCGAGCTCCTCCAGCGCATCTTCAAACCGCTGGTCATTCTGGCTACCGCCCTGACGCATGCGGTTGGGCATCACCACCCAGTTGAGCGCGCGCATCCCGTGCCGCGCCCGCGCGTCTCGCAGCGCGTTGACGAGCGTGGCGAAGCAGCCCTGCGCCTCAAGCTTCGAATAATCCGCGCGGAAGCGGCCCAGCAGATCGAGATCGACGAAGGAGCCGTTGACCGGCGTGACCAGCGTATCGGCGAGCGCGATCGCCCGGCGCGCGATCGGCGAATCATGGCCCGCCGCGTCGATAACGATGAAGTCGCTGTCCCAACCGATCCGCGCCAGTTCCTGGCACAATTGCGCGCCATTTTGCTGACGCAGCACGCCGCTGAGCGGCATCGGCAGCGCAACCCCCAGGCTACGCGCGGTCGCTTCACGATTCGTGAGCGAGCGCGCGAGTGTCTGCTGGCGATAGTCGAGATCGAAGCCGGTGACCCGGTACCCCGCACCCGCCAGCGCCGCACAGGTATGAAACGCGAGCGTGGACTTGCCGACACCGCCTTTTTCATTGGCGAAAACAATGATGTGACCTGCCGTGCGGGGGCGCGCGGCAATGTCGCGGACGACCAGATTGGGGTCTTCGTCGTAGAATTCGCTGAATGCGGATACCGTCGCTGGCCGAAGCCGTCCGACACTCAAGGCCAGTTCAGCGCCCATCTACCCCGGTCCCCAGCCAGACCGGCGCCCCGCGCACCCGATTCGGCAACCAAATGCTAACCACAAAAACGGCGGAAGTCCTGCCATTTCGGTTGGGCAACGGTATGAACCCATCGCCAGGCTGCCCCGAATTGGGGCGCCCGCGCCATCTCATCGTCGTTCAGACGCCGGGATCATGATCCGGCATCGGCGACCACAGTCAATGACTCAGTATCGGCCCCCATTTCGGGTGCTGCTGCCGGGTGCGGTGCGGGGGTTGCGGAGAAGCGCGGGGCGGGGGCGGGCTGCGTTGCGCCGCCGACGCTGACAAAAGTCTCGCGCGTGGCATTATGCGGGTGCAGCGGCGCCTCGCGCATCGCCAGCACCGGGGCGAAGCAGATGTCGGTTGCTTCCATGATCGCGCACCACTCATCGCGCGTCTTGCTGGCAAAGATCGCGGTCAGCTTGGCCTTGAGTGCGGGCCAGGCCGTGCGATCATGCTGGCGGTCGAAATCGGGATCGTCGGCGACACCTGCCGCGGCGCGCAGCAGCGCGTAGAATTGCGGCTCGATCGATCCGATCGCGACGAATTTCCCGTCGGCGCAGGCATAGGTGTCGTAGAAGGGCGCAGCGCCGTCGAGCAGATTCACCCCGGCTTCGTCTCGGTTGATCGCGGCTTCGAGCATGTGCCAGCTCATGCCGCTGAGCAGCGCCGACCCGTCGGTCATCGCGGCGTCGATCACCTGGCCCGGCGCGCCATTCTTCACCGCGAGCAACGCGGCGACCATGCCAAAGGCGAGCAGCATGCCGCCGCCGCCGAAATCGCCGACATAGTTGACCGGCGGCACGGGTCGTTCGCCCGCACGGCCGATGGTGTGGAGCACGCCCGACAGCGCGATATAGTTGATATCGTGCCCTGCGGCCTGTGCGTAGGGGCCGGTTTGCCCCCAGCCGGTCATGCGGCCGAACACAAGCTTCGGATTATCGGCGAGGAGGACATCGGGGCCGAGTCCAAGCCGTTCCATCACGCCGGGACGAAAGCCCTCGATCAAGCCATCGGCGGCGCGGCACAGATCGCGCGCGGCCGCGACACCTTCGGGCGTCTTCATGTCGAGCACCACTGATCGGCGATTGCGCGACAGCGCGTCGCGCGGATCGAACCGCGCACCGGGCCGATCGATGCGGATCACTTCGGCGCCGTGGTCGCCAAGCATCATGCCGCAAAAGGGCGCGGGGCCGATGCCGGCGAATTCGATGATCCGGATGCCCGTTAATGCGCCTGCCATGGCCCGTCGCTCCCCGTTGCTTATGGGGTAGGCATGCCGGGTGCGGGCGCCGGGATCAATGCCGGGGTTTCGGCCGTGGCGGGTGCCGGGACGGTTGGGGGTGGCGCAGGCAAGGGCTTGGGCGGCGCGACGGTCGTCGGGATCATCGAACGGATCGGCGTGTGCGGGCGGCCGCGCAGATCGTCGATCTCGTCCTGGCGCATCTGAAGGTAAAGATCGCGGCGCTGCGAATAGAGATCCTTGTCGTTGCTGCGCATGCGCCGCAAATCCTCGTCGAAAGCGGCGCGGCGGTCGAGCGTGCGTCCGGCGCTGGTCGGCAAAGCGAATTCGACGCGGTTGAAGGGGCTGCCGACCACCACGGGCAGCAGCGCCCTGTCGGCGAACGAGCCGACGATGTCGCGAATCGTGGTTGGCCCGACGATCGGTAGGAAAAGATAGGTGCCCGGCTGCACCCCATAAAAGCCCATTGTGTCGGCAAAGCCGTTGGGACGGCGCGGCAGCCGGATCCCTTTGCGCTTGGCAATGTCGAACAGCCCGCCGATGCCGATCGTCGTGTTGACGAAGAAGCGCGCGAACGTTTCGGCGGCCTTGCCGATCTTGTGCTGGAGCACGAAGTTCACGAACACCTTGGGTTCCTGAATGTTGAACAGGAAATTATTGAGTCCGTCGCGCACCGGTGCCGGCACGACCTTGACAAAAGTGAGCGCGACCGGTGCGACCACTGCCTTGTCGACCGCTTGCGTGACAGCAAACGAGGTTGCGTTGAGCTTTTCGAGTGGATCGCCCGCGGTGCGTTGACGCGCGGTGATCGTGACATCCATCGCCTCCGGATCCGCGGTCTGGGCTGGATCGGTCGGTGCGGGCAGTGTTGCAGGCGCAGGTGTCGCGGCGGCCGCTGGCTTGGGGATATCCTGATCTTGCTGGGTCTGCGCGATCACCTCGGCGGGCAGCGCAAGCGAGATGCCGCCGGTGTTGACCGGCACACCGACGAGCAGCATCGCGCTGGTCATGCCGGCAAAGCTCATGCCTTCCCCCCGGCGATCATCCGGGTGGTGGCAGCGTCATTGGTCGTGCGGCTGATGTCAGCGTTGGTCAACGCAGCGCAAAAGCAGATGTCACTACAATTCCCCCTGAGGCACGATCGCGCACTCGGCCCCCCCGGACCGCCCGATGTGCCAAAGAACCGCTCTTTGACGAATATGTGGCGAAGAGCAAGGATTCGTGGCGGCCCGACTCGCGCAATTTCGGGATTTGGCGCGCCCGGCAGGACTCGAACCTGCAACTCCAAGCTTAGAAGGCTCGTGCTCTATCCAGTTGAACTACGGGCGCGCGCGACACGTCCGTTAGCCGGAATTGCGCCATCGGGAAACGCCGTTAAAGCTTCGCCCGTGAGAATGTGAGGGAATTGGATGGACGTCAAATCGGTTTCGGCACGCGATCTGGGGCGCGAGCCGTTTCGCTATTTCGATTTCGTGATGGCAGCGTTCGTCGCGATCATCCTGCTGTCGAACGTGATCGGCGCGGGCAAGGTCGCGCAGATATGGCTGCCGGGTGTCGGTTACTGGCCGTTCGGTGCGGGCATCCTGTTCTTCCCCATTTCCTATGTGATCGGCGACGTGCTGACCGAGGTTTATGGCTACGCCCGTGCCCGGCGAGTGATCTGGGCCGGGACAGTCGCGGTGCTGTTCATGGCATTCATGTCGTTCGTCGTTGTGGCGCTGCCGCCCGCGCCCGACTGGAAGAACCAGGCCGCTTATGAGACGATTTTCGGGCAGGTGCCGCGCATCGTCTTTGCGTCGGTCTGTGCGTTTTGGGCCGGCGAGTTCGTCAATTCCTATGTGCTTGCGCGCATGAAACTGTGGACCGGCGGCAAGCAATTGTGGAGCCGCACGATCGGTTCGACGGTCGCCGGGCAGGCGGTCGACAGCCTGATCTTCTATCCGCTCGCCTTTTGGGGTGCGGAGGGGTGGACCAATGATCTGGTGATCAAGGTGCTGCTGACTCAGTGGGTGCTCAAGGTCAGCTGGGAGGTGCTGCTGACGCCGTTCACCTACCTCGTCGTCAATTTTCTGAAGGCGCGCGAAGGTGTCGACGTGTTCGACGACAAAACTGATTTCACGCCTTTCCGGGCCGATGTGTGAGCTGGCTCCAGGCGACCAAGTTGTGGCTGATTGGCCAGACGCATCTCGCGAAGGATGCGCTGCACATCTATGTCGCGCTGGGGCTGTTCTTCGGGTCGGCGCTGTTGTTCGGGTGGAAGCTGTCGAGCTGGAAGCCGTGGGCCGTCGTGCTCGCCGCTGCGTTGCTGGGCGAGGCATGGGACATTCGCGACCGGCTGGTCGGCGGCATCGCGCTCGACCTGTGGGGCGATTGGCATGATGTGTGGAACACGATGTTCTGGCCGAGCGTCATCCTGCTGCTTGCGCGGCGAACGACGCTATTCAGGCGCTGACAGTTTGATTGGCGTCAAATCTCCTGCTCACCCCTCGGCCAAGCAGGCGGCATCACCCGTTGAGGGAGCGATGCCATGACTGCTTATGTTCCCGCTGACCATTTTGCCGTTGCACAAGCGGCGGTCGCGAGAGCGCCTGCCGCGATCGGCCACAACCGCCCTGCGCCGCATGTTTTCGACCTGCACCCGATGTTGCATGTCGCGGTGATCCGGGCGACGGTCTGACCGGGGTCAGGCGGCAGCGTCGCGCAGATCGTTGAGGCGCACGAGGCGAATGCCGCGTGCGCCTTCGCGCGCGATGACGCCATCGGCCTCGAGCGCGGTGAGCTGGCGGCTGACCGTTTCGATCGTCAGGCCAAGCAGCGTGGCGATTTCGCCGCGCGTCAGCGGCAGGTCGAGCAGCAGGCCGTCGGCCGGGGCCCCCTCGCAACTCCCTTGGGCGAAGATCAGCAACAGGCCGGCCAGTCGCGCCCGGGCGTCGCGCCGCCCGATCAGGTCGATCAGGTCATGCGCGCTCGCGAGCTGTTCGCTGGTGGCGCGCAGCACACGCTGCATGAAGCCCGGGTGATGGCCCATCTCGCGCTCGATCAGCTCGCGCGGGAACAGGCAGAGCTCGCAATCGGTGATCGCGGTCGCGCTGCTGTCAATCTCGGTTGCAAACAACCGGGCGAGAAATCCGGCCGGATGGAGCAGGGCGACGGTGCGTTCGGTGCCATTAGCGTCGAAGCGCGATAGCTTGAGCACGCCGCTGACGAGCGTGGCGCACGCGATCGACTCATCGCCCGCCGCGAACACCGTTTCCCCGCGCCGATAGCGTTTGCGGCGTCCGAGCCGGGCCAGGTCGCGCCGCTCGGCATCGCCAAGCCCCGCGCACACGGCGATATCGCGGACCGGGCAGTCGTCGCAGCCGAGCGGATCATGGGCCATCAGGCGCCCACCGTCTCCAGCAGCCCTTCGAACAGCCGCCGTCCGTCGTCACCGCCATGCGCCGCTTCGATCCGGCGTTCGGGGTGCGGCATCATGCCGAGCACATTGCCGCTCGCGTTGAGCACGCCTGCAATCTGGCGCGCCGAGCCATTGACGCTTTCGCCATAGCGGAAGGCAACACGCCCTTCGCTCTCGAGCCGGTCGAGCGCGTCGGCATCGGCAGTATAGTTGCCGTCGTGGTGCGCGACCGGCACGATGATGCGCTCGCCCGCGCCATAGCGGCTGGTGAAAGCGCTTTGCGCATTGTCGACCGTCAGCGCGACGTCGCGGCAGACGAAATCAAGGCCTTCGTTGCGCATCAGCGCGCCGGGGAGCAGCCCGATTTCGGTCAGCACCTGAAACCCATTGCAGACACCGAGTACCGGCACGCCAGCCTCCGCCGCCGCGACGATTGCCGGGATGATCGCCGAGCGCGCGGCAATCGCGCCGCAGCGCAGATAATCGCCATAGGAGAAGCCGCCGGGCAGCGCGATGAGGCCGATGCCGTCGGGCAGCGCGGTGTCGCCATGCCAGACCATTACGGGCTTGGTCCCCGTCACGGCTTCGAGCGCCACCGCCATGTCGCGGTCGCAGTTGGAGCCGGGAAAGACGATGACCGCGGTTTTCATGCGCGCTCGATCCGATAGTTTTCGATCACGGTATTGGCGAGCAGCTTGCGACACATCTCGTCGATTGCGGCGTCGCTGGTATCGTCGGCGACATCGAGTTCGAACAGCTTGCCGGCGCGCACATCGTTGATGCCCGCGAAGCCCAGACCGTCGAGCGCCTTGTGGATCGCACGGCCCTGCGGGTCGAGCACGCCGGGCTTGAGTGTCACCACGATCCGCAATTTCATGGATTACTCCTTGTTAACTGATGTCTGCTATGCCGAGGCGTTCGGTTCACCGCAACCTTCATCACTTGTTTACATCTAGGGCACAGATTCACGGCTGGGTGTCGCCGCGTCGCGATGCCGTGTCGTCAACAAGGGGTGAGTAAGATGGCCGGGTTGGCAATGGTGATGTTCATCGCGCTCTTCGCCTTTGGCGGAGAATATTTCGGCTGGGGTGACCATGGCGGGCAGATCCAGCTTGCGCTGTTCTGCTGCTTCATTTTCGGCATCATCTGCGGGCTGAAGGTCAAGGGCTGAACCGAACAGCGACGCGGTTATTTGCCGCGCCGCTTGCGGTGGCTTTCGAGGTCGAGCACCGCATTCTCGGCGCCTTCGGGCAACAGGCCGAGGCGACGCGCGACTTCCTGATAGGCTTCGACTTCGCCGCCCAGATCGCGCCGGAAACGGTCCTTGTCGAGCTTTTCGCCCGACTCCATGTCCCACAAGCGGCAGCCGTCGGGGCTGATTTCATCGGCGAGGATGATCCGCGAATAGTCATTGTCCCAGATGCGGCCGAATTCGAGCTTGAAGTCGACCAGCCGAATGCCGATCCCGGCAAACAGCCCGCACAGGAAATCATTCACGCGGATCGACAGATCGGCGATGTCGTGCATCTCTTCCTGGCTCGCCCAGCCGAACGCGGCGATATGCTCGTCGGTGATCATCGGATCGCCGAGCGCATCATCCTTGTAGAAATATTCGATGATCGTGC
>CAYUYZ010000022.1:0-54147 GCA_964449575.1 uncultured Stakelama sp. | reverse complement strand
GATCATGCTGTGGATGCCGAGCTGGGGCGGCATGATCAACGGCCTGATGACGCTCAACGGCGCGTGGGACAAGATCCGCACCGATCCGATCATCCGCATGATGGTCGCCAGCCTCGCCTTTTACGGCATGTCGACCTTTGAAGGGCCGATGATGTCGGTGAAGGCGGTCAACTCGCTGTCGCACTATACCAACTGGACGATCGGCCATGTCCATTCGGGTGCGCTCGGCTGGAACGGGATGATCACCTTCGCCGCGCTCTATTTCATGACGCCGCGGCTGTGGGGCCGCACCCGGCTGTACTCGCTGCGGATGGTCAACTGGCACTTCTGGCTCGCGACGCTGGGGATCGTGCTCTACACCGCCTCGATGTGGGTGGCGGGGATCACCCAAGGCCTGCTCTGGCGCGAATATGGCGCCGACGGCTACCTCGTCTATTCGTTCGCCGAGGTCGTCAAGGCGATGCATCCCTATTACTTGATCCGCGCGCTCGGCGGCCTGCTGTATCTCAGCGGTGGCGTCGTGATGATCGTCAACATCTGGATGACGATCGCGGGCAAGCTTCGCGACGAAGCGCCGCTGACGCAAACCCCGATCGACTCGAGCCGGGACCACCCGCTCGTGCCCTTTGCCGCCAGATAAGGGACCAAAACCTATGGCAACCAGCCTTCTTCACCGCCACAAGCTCATCGAGCGGCACGTCACACTGCTCGCCGTGCTTGCGCTGATTACCGTCGCGATTGGCGGCATCGTCGAGATCGCGCCGCTGTTCTGGATCCAGTCGACGGTCACGCATGTCGCGGGCGTGCGCCCCTATACGCCGCTCGAACTGGCGGGACGCGACATTTACATCCGCGAGGGCTGCTATGGCTGCCACAGCCAGATGGTCCGCCCGTTCCGCGACGAGACCGAGCGCTATGGGCACTACAGCCTGGCGGCCGAAAGCATGTACGACCACCCCTTCCAATGGGGGTCGACCCGCACCGGCCCCGATCTCGCGCGGGTCGGCGGGCGCTATTCGGACGGATGGCATGTCCAGCATCTGAAGGACCCGCGCTCGGTCGTCCCTGAATCGATCATGCCGCCCTATGCCTTTCTCGCCGAACGCGACCTCGACGGCACCAAGATGGCCGCGCATCTGATTGCGCTGCGCGATGTCGGCGTCCCCTACACCAGCGACGCGATCAAGCAGGCCGAGGCGGACTTCACCGCGCAGGCAACCGGCGAAGGCGACACTGCGGCTTTCCTGAAGCGCTACCCCAAGGCGCAGGCGCGCGATTTCGACGGTGATCCCAAGCGCGTGACCGAAATGGATGCGCTGGTCGCCTATCTCCAATGGCTGGGCACTGGCGTCGATTTCAAGGCGGCCGAAGCACAGGAGCGCGCGAAATGATCTACGAAGATCTGCGCCAGCTTGCTGACAGCTGGGGACTGGTGGCGACGATGCTGCTGTTCCTGATCCTGGTCGGCTGGACTTTCCTGCCGCGCGCCCGCGCCGCGCATGCGCGCGCCGCCGTGATGATCCTGGAAGATGAGGAGCAGGCCAATGGTTGACGATCCGCAGCGCATCGACGCCGCGACCGGCACCGGCTTTGTCGGTCATGAATGGGACGGGATCGAGGAACTCGACACCCCGATGCCGCGCTGGTGGCTGATCATCCTGTACGCGACGATCGTGTTCGCGATTGTCTGGGTCGTGCTCTACCCGGCAATCCCGATGGCGACGCGCGCGACGCCGGGCGTGCTCGGCTGGACCAGCAAGGGCCAGTTGCAGGAGGAGCTCGCGGTCGAACAGGCGCGCAAGGGGCCGATGCTGGCCGCGATCGCGCGCACCCCGATCGACCAGCTTGCCGCCAAGCCCGACCTGTTACGTGCCGCCGAAGAAGGCGGGCGCGCAGTGTTCAAGGTCAATTGCGTCCAGTGCCATGGCTCGGGCGCGGCAGGGAGCAAGGGCTATCCCAATCTCAACGACGACGACTGGCTGTGGGGGGGCGACCTCGCCGCGATCGAGCTGACGCTCACCCATGGCATCCGTCATCCCGGCGATGATGCGACGCGCCTGTCGCAAATGCCCGCGTTCGGCAAGGACGGTATCCTGACCGCGCCGCAGATTGCCGATGTGGTGCGCTATGTCCGCGTCGTGTCGCGTCAGGAGGCACCCAGCGCCGCCGCGCGGTCCGGCGGGGCATTGTTCGCCGCCAATTGCGCAGTCTGCCACGGCGACAATGCGCGCGGCAATCGCACGCTCGGCGCGCCCAATCTCACTGATGCGATCTGGCTTTACGGCGGCGACCGCACCAGCCTGACCGAGACGATCAGCAACGCGCGCTATGGCATCATGCCGGCCTGGAACACGCGGCTCGATCCGGTGACGATCAAGATGGCCGCGGCTTACGTCCATTCGCTGGGCGGCGGAGAAAAGGCGCCCGCGCCGATCGAACAGGCGGCCAATGTCCCACCCAAATGACCTGATCGAGACCGAGCCGTTTTTCGAGGCGCGCCGCAAGGTTTTCCCAAAAGCGGTACGGGGCAGTTTCCGGCGCCTGAAATGGGCGATCATGGCAGTGACGCTGACGATCTATTATGTCACGCCGTGGCTGCGCTGGGACCGGGGGCCCTATGCCCCGGACCAGGCAGCGCTGGTCGATATCGCCCACCGCCGTTTCTACCTGTTCGCGATCGAGATCTGGCCGCACGAATTCTATTACGTCGCCGGCATGCTGATCATGGCGGGGATCGGCCTGTTCCTTGTCACGTCATCGGTCGGGCGCGCGTGGTGCGGCTATGCCTGCCCGCAAACGGTGTGGACCGATCTGTTCGTCCATGTCGAACGGTTGATAGACGGCGATCGCAATGTCCAGTTCCGCTTGCTGAAGGCGCCCTGGGGACTGGCCAAGATCGCGCGGCGCGTGACCAAGCACGTGGTCTGGCTGTTGATCGCGGTGGCGACAGGCGGCGCGTGGATTTTCTATTTTGCCGATGCGCCGACGCTTGCGCGCGAAATCTTCAGCGGTACCGCGCCGTTCGTTGCCTATGCGACGGTCGGCGTCCTGACTTTCACGACCTATGCGCTCGGCGGGCTGATGCGCGAACAGGTGTGCATCTACATGTGCCCATGGCCGCGCATCCAGGCCGCGATGATGGATGAACAGTCGCTCGGCGTGACCTACAAGGCGTGGCGCGGTGAGCCCCGGACCAAGGGCATGAAGCGCACGCATGACCTGGTCGAGCTTGCCGCCGATCCGGCCACACGAGTCGGCGACTGCATCGATTGCAACGCCTGTGTCGCGGTGTGCCCGACCGGTATCGACATCCGCGAAGGGCCGCAGATCGGCTGCATCACTTGCGGCCTGTGCATCGATGCCTGCGACGACATCATGGCCAAGCTCGACCGCCCGCCGCGCCTGATCGGCTACACCAGCGACGCCGACGAGCGGATCGCAACCGCAGGCGGCACGCCGAAGCCACCGCTCAAGCGCGTGCTGCGGCCGCGCACGCTGATCTACTTCTGCGTCTGGAGCGCGATCGGGCTGGGCATGTTGTTTGCCCTTGGCAACCGGACCCGCCTCGACCTGTCGGTGGAACAGAGCCGCAATCCGCAATGGGTGCGGCTGTCCGACGGCACGATCCGCAACAGCTACATCGTCAAGATCCGCAACATGGAGACTCGCCCGCGCGATGTCGCGATCGCGATTACGCAGCTCGCCGGTGCCGCGCTGTGGGATGAGCGCGGCGAGCGCCAGCCCGGCACGCAGTCGATCCGCCTGCGCGTCGATGCCGATCAGGTCCGCGCCGTCCAGTTGTTCGTCGCCGCACCCGCCGCAGGGCCAGAGCATGCGCCGATCGCCTTTACGGTGCGCGCACTCGACGCCGAGGGGGTGACCAGCACCGACGAGTCGCACTTCGACCGCCCCGAAACCGAGGATGACGAATGATGCGTTCCTTCACTGGCTGGCACATGCTGGGACTGATGCTGGCGTTTTTCGGGCTGATCATCGCGGTCAATGTCACGATGGCGAGCCTTGCGCTCGGGACCTTTGGCGGCGTGGTGGTCGAAAACAGCTATGTCGCCAGCCAGCGCTACAATGGCTGGCTGAAGGCGGCGGCGGACCAGAAGGCGCTGGGCTGGCAGGCAACGCCCAGCGTCGATGCGCAGGGGCGGCTGCACATCGCTGTGACCGATGCCACGGGCGCCCCGCTCGACGTGCGAATGGTCGTCGTCGCGCGGCATCCGCTCGGGCGGGTACCCGATCAGCGGGTGGCGCTCCGTCGGGTCGCGGGCGGCCATGTCGCCGAGCGGGCGCTGCCGGGTGGCCGCTGGCTGCTCCACATCGCGCTGTTTGCCAATGGCCATGAAGCCCGCTTCGAGAACGAAGTGCGGGCATGACGGCCGCCACCCCGATCATCGCCGATCGCGCCGCGACCGAAACGCGTTTCGTCGTCGAGGGGATGCACTGCGCGGGCTGCATTGCCCGGATCGAGGGCGCGCTGGCGAAGCTCGACGGTGTGGTGCTGGCGCGCGTGAATTTTGGCGCGAAGCTGGTGCGTGTGGTGCATCTGCCCGATCTCGCCGACGCAGTGATCGAAGCCGCGATCACCGCGCTCGGCTTCAAGACCCACCGCGCCAGCGCCGCGGACAAGCAACCGGGGCGCGAGGAGAGCCGCCGCCTGACCAAGGCACTCGCCGTCGCCGGGTTTGCGGCGATGAACGTCATGCTGCTGTCGGTGTCGGTCTGGTCGGGCGCCGAGGGGCCGACGCGCGACCTGTTCCACGGACTGTCGGCGCTGATCGCGCTGCCGGCGATCGCCTATGCCGGCCAACCCTTTTTCGCGAGCGCGTGGCGGGTGCTGCGGCACGGCCACACCAATATGGACGTGCCGATTTCGATCGGGGTCGTGCTGACGACCGGCATGAGCCTGTACGAAACGGCAGTCCATGGCGCGCATGCCTATTTCGATGGCGCGTTGATGCTGCTGTTCTTCCTGCTTGCCGGGCGGTTGCTCGACAGCATGATGCGCGCGCGTGCCGAGGACGGCGTCGCCGCGCTGCTGCGCCGCGTGCCCGAGCAGGCGCAGGTGCTGCGCCCCGACGGCAGCACCGAGATGCGGCTCGCGAGCGAGATCGCGCCGGGCATGCGCGTGCTGGTCGCGGCGGGCGAGCGGATCGGCGTCGACGGCACGATCGAGGCGGGCGCGGCGCATGTCGACCGCGCGCTCGTGTCGGGCGAAAGCATGCCCGAGCATATGGGGCTGGGGGACAAGGTGCTGGCGGGGACGATCTGCCTTGATGCACCGCTCACCGTGCGCGTGACGGCGGTCGGCATGGACACCGTGATCGCCGACATCGCGCGGCTGATGGAAAATGCGGGGCAGGGGAAGTCGCGCTACGTCCGCATCGCCGATCGCGCGGCGCGGCTCTATGCGCCTGCGGTGCACAGCCTCGCCGCGCTCAGCTTCATCGGCTGGATGCTGGCGGGGGCGGGGCTGCACCAGTCGGTAATCATCGCGGTGGCGGTGCTGATCATCACCTGCCCCTGCGCGCTGGGCCTCGCCGTGCCGATCGCGCAGGTCGTCGCGGCGGGATCGCTGATGCGCGCGGGCGTGCTGATCAAGGACGGGTCGGCGCTCGAACGGCTCGCCGAGGCCAACAATGTGCTGTTCGACAAGACCGGCACGATAACGCTCGCCAGACTGACGCCGACATCGGGGCTGCCCGACGATCCGGCCGAGCGCGCCGCGCTGATGGCGCTCGCGCAGGCAAGCCGCCACCCGCTCTCGGTGGCGGTGCGCGAGGCACTTGATGGGACGACCGCGGCGCCTGCCGAGGCGCTGGCAGAGCAATCCGGCTGCGGCGTCGAAGCGATGATCGCGGGCGAGCGCGCACGGCTGGGGCGCGCCGATTGGGTCGGCGTCGAGGCGAGCGGCTCGCAGGTCGCGACGGCGTTCCGCTGGGGCAATCGCGCGCCGCATGTCATCGCCTTTGCCGACACCATGCGCGCCGATGCGCCGACTGTAATGGCACGGCTGAAAGCGATGGGCTTTGCCCCGATGATGCTGTCGGGGGATCGGATGGACCCCGTCGGGGCACTGGCGACGCGGCTGGGCATCATGGGCACGGCGCGCTTGTCGCCCGCCGATAAATTCGCCTTCATCGATCGCCAGGCGAAGCTTGGCAAGCGCGTGCTGATGGTCGGCGACGGACTCAACGACGGCCCCGCGCTCAAGCGCGCGCATGTCGCGATGGCGCCGGCGACCGCAAGCGACGTCGGCCAGCTCGCCGCCGATCTCGTCTTCTTCGGCGACAAGCTGGGGGCGGTGCCGATCGCGATTGTGGCCGCGCGGCGGACGATGGCGGTGGTGCGGCAGAATTTTGTGCTCGCGATCGGCTATAACCTGTTCGCGGTGCCGCTGGCGATGGCGGGGCTGGTCACGCCGCTGATCGCCGCGCTGGCGATGTCGGGATCGTCGCTGTTCGTTGTGGCGAATGCGCTGCGGCTGCGGGGTGCTGCGAAGTGACGATCCTGATTGTCCTGCTGCCCGTCGCGCTCGGGCTTGGGCTGCTCGGGCTGGCGGCGTTCTTCTGGGCGGCGCGATCGGGGCAGTTCGACGACCTCGACGGCGCCGCACTGCGCGTGCTGATCGACGACGAGGACGCCGGCTAAGCGGCGCTCATCAAAATGGGGGCGAGCATCGCTGCCCGCCCCCAATTCGACCGCACTGATGCCGGTTACAGGCGCATGCCGAAGCCCACACCGATCACGACCGGGCTGATCCGGGTCTTGACCGTCTGGGTGCCGAGCGCGGTGGTGAAGAGCGTCGCGCGCGGGTTCATGTCGATGTATTTGGCATCGATGTTCAGGAAGAACCGCTTGTTGATGTCGATGTCGATGCCGCCCTGCAGCGCATAGCCGACGCTGTCGTTAATGTGCACTCGCGTCGGGCCGACCGCCGCCGTCAGCCCCGGGGTCGGGGCCTCGTTCCAGAACACCGTATAGTTGATGCCCGCGCCGACATAGGGCCGCACCTTGCCCTTCGAATTGAAGTGATATTGCGCGGTCAGCGTCGGCGGCAGCACCCAGGTGTTGAGGACATTGCCGATGCCTGCCGTCACGCCGGCCTTGCCGCGTGCCGAGTGGCGCGTGGTCGCAGCGATCAACTCGAAGCCGATATTGTCGGTCGCCATCCAGGTAACATCGACTTCGGGGGCGAACGAACTGGTCACGTTCAGGCGGTCGCCCGGCAGGGTCGGCAGGATGCCGTCCGATTCGCCGGTCGGGCCGACCCAGATGCCGCGAACGCGCAGCAGAACGTCGTGTGCCTTCAACCCTTCGCCTTCGCGCGCCATCGCCGGGGCCGCTATCAGCCCTGCGCCGAGCACAGTCAGGGCGATTAATGTTCCGGAAAATTTCATGATCTGATCCCTCTGCTGGTGATGAGGGCGGCTCTGCGCTCCGGGCGCACGACGGTCTTTGATCGCGGTCAATTCGGCGGGATGCACATCGTGCAATCAACCTTGCATGTGGTCATATTATCCTGATCTGCTCGCGACGCCGGTGCCGCGCTACACCAGTTTTCCGACCGCCGCCGAATTCGACGGATCGGTCGGTCCACCCCAAATGGCGCAAGCGCTGGCGACGGTCGGCGAAGATGAAGCGATCTCGCTTTACCTCCACATCCCCTATTGCCGCGAGCTTTGCTGGTACTGCGGTTGCAACACCGGCGCTGCAAATCGGACGCAGCGCGTGCAGGCCTATCTGCTGCGGCTGATCGAGGAGATCAATCTGGTCGGCAAGGCGCTCGGCGGGCGCGGGCGCGTGCGGCGCATCGCCTGGGGCGGGGGTAGTCCCAATGCGATTGCCCCGGGCGATTTCGACACGCTGATGTCGCGGCTCGCGCGCGCGTTTAGGCTCGACGGTCCGGTGATATCGGTCGAAATCGATCCGCGCGGCTTCGATTGGCGCTGGGGCGCCACGCTCGCGCGTCACGGCGTGACGCGCGTCAGCCTGGGGGTGCAGACGTTCGATCCGGAAATTCAGACCGCGATCGGTCGCGTCCAGCCGGTCGAGATGATTGCTTGCGCGATGGCGAAGTTGCGCGCGGCCGGGGTCAGCTCGGTCAATTTCGACCTGATGTATGGCCTGCCGTTCCAGACCGTCGGCAAATTGGCGGCAACGATCGATACGGCGCTGACGATGCGGCCCGATCGGCTGGCGGTGTTCGGCTATGCGCATGTCCCGCACCTGATCGCGCGCCAGCGCCAGATCGACGACTCCGCGCTGCCCGATCCGATGGTCCGCTTTGCGCAGGCCGAATTCGCCAGCGAGCGTTTGACGCGCGACGGCTATGTCCCGGTCGGCTTCGACCATTTTGCGCTGCCGACCGATGCCATGGCACAGGCCGTCGCGGACGACACGTTGCGGCGCAATTTCCAGGGGTTCACCGAAGACAAGGCCGATGTGCTGATCGGGCTGGGCGCATCGGCGATCAGCCAGTTTCCCGGTTGGCTCCTGCAAAATGAGAAGAATGCGGGCCGCTATCACTTGCGAATCGCCAACGGCCAGTTCGCGACCGAGCGCGGCTGGGTGCGATCGACCAACGACCAGATTATCGGCAAGGCGATCGAAGCGCTGTTGTGCCAGGGCAGCGCTGACCTGACGGCGTTGCCCGACCTTATTCTGGTCAAGCAGCGGCTGGCACGTCATGTCGACGTTGGGCTGGCCGAATGGCGGATGAATCGGCTGACGGTGCGAACCAAGGGGCTGCCCTATGCGCGCACGATCGCGGCCGCGCTCGATCCTTACCGGCACCGGTCGGAAACGCGCTTCAGCAGCGCGATCTGAGGTGCGGACCGGCGCTTCTCTCGCGATTCTCGCCGCAAGCGGCCTTGCGCTAGGCATGGGGCAACCCATCCGCGGCCCCAACGCCATCGTCGTCGCGGTATGCGGCGATCGCAGCCATATGGTCGAGATTCCCGTTAAGGATGATCAGCAACGTGATTGCGCGATGGGTTGCCACGCAATCTGCACCCGGCGTACGATTATCGTCGCGGAGTCATGAGGAGCATTGAGCGTTGACGTCAGCGTTGCAAGGGCCTCTAGGGTCGCAGGCGCGTCCAAATCTGCGGATCAACTGGCGGCGCTGAAAGGGCTTGATGCTGGGCACCCGCGTCTGCACCGAATGCGTCGTCCGCGATAGCGCGCTGTGCAGCGCCTTGAGCGACGACGAACTCGTGGCGCTCTGCCGGATCGGCCAACGGCGTCATGTCGCGCGCAATGAAACGATCATGTGGGCGGGCGACGACAGCGTCATTTGCGCCAATCTACTCGAAGGGATCATGAAGCTCAGTGCGTCGGCCAGCGACGGGCGCGAGCAGACCGTCGGATTGGTGTACCCGGGGGACTTCGTCGGGCGCCTGTATGCCGATCAGGCCGGGTTCACCGTCACGGCGCTGACCGATGGTGAATTATGCGTTTTCCCGCGCGTCCAGTTCGAAGCCGTTCTGCACGATCATGTCCGGATGGAGCGATTGCTGCTCCAGCGTACATTTTCCGCGCTTGAGGATGCGCGCGGTCGCATGCTCACTCTGGCGCGCCGCAGCGCCGAGGAACGCGTCGCAGGCTTTCTTCTCGACATCGTCAAGCGGGTCAGCAACACTGGCTGCCGGGCCGTGAGCGATGGCCCGGTCACGTTCGACCTGCCGCTCTCGCGCGGCCAGATTGCCGACCTGCTCGGCCTGACGATCGAAACTGTCAGCCGCCAGCTGACGCGGTTGAAGGCGGCCGGCGTGATCGCGCTGCCTGATCTGCGCACGGTTACAATTCGCGATCAGGCGGGACTCGAAGCGCGCGCCGAGGCCGTTGCCTGACGACTTGATCGAGAAGCCGTGGCACTGAATTCCTGGCAAGCCGGACTCGCGCGCCAGATTGCCCCGATCAGGTAACCCAGCAGAATCGGACATCGATCGATGTCACGAGCCGACCGTCGATGGCGATCCCGCAGGAACCCAATCAGCGCTGGTCTCTCGACTTCGTATCGGACTCGTTGGCCTGCGGCCGGCGGTTCCTTATGATCAACGTCGTCGACGACTACAGCCGGGAATGCCTGAGATGCATCGTCGACACCTCGCTATCGGGTCGGCGGGTTGTTCGCGAGCTGAGCGCCATCGCCGAGCGTCGCGGGCTGCCATGCATGGTGGTCAACGACAACGGCACCGAGCTGACCAATCATGCCGTCCTCGCCTGATGTCAGGTCACCGGGGTCGAATGGCACTACATCGCCCCGGGGAAGCCGCAGCAGAATGGCTTTGTGGAATCGTTCAATGGTCGCTTGCGCGACGAGTGTCTGAACGAACAACTGTTCCCCTCACTGGCTGCGGCGAGACCGATCATCGAGACATGGCGGACGGACTACAACACCGTGCGTCCGCACAGCAGTCTTGGCGGGATCGCACCCGCCGAGTCTACCAACCGCCCCCGCCAAGGGCATATGGACACCGAAGCTGCCTTATTAGCGGCCTGAAAACGGGGGTCACGTCAGACTCGACGCCGAAGCTCAGCTCCCAGCGGCACCGGACATTAGCGCGACAGCTGACATCCCACACTGGAACGAACAAATCTGGCCGGAGCATCATATTCGGCTCGTCAATGGCGGGCGACAATTCGGGCGCTCAGGGTGTCGATACCGGGCAGTCCGGTTCCTCAGCCGGCAGGTGAGGTTTTGGGTATCGGGCGGAAAGCCGCGTCAAGCGGCGTTCTGCTAGCCGTGCGCCAAGCTGATCGGCGAAGAAGCGGTCGCACCCGATGCAGGGGTTGGCGAAGGTGCGTCCGGTCGGGTCAATCGTCTCGGAAGCCGAGCGAAAATCGTCGCGGGTCCAACCGGCGGTGACACCCATTGCTTCCGGATCGCCGCGATTGATCGCCTGCAAGGCGGGATCGTCGCGCAGGTCGTCGAGAATGTCCGCCAGCCGTTCTTCGGCAACGCTGCCGATCGGCGCCTTGGTTTTGATGCAGCACGGATAGAGCGATCCATCGGGCTCGATCGCCACTTCGGAACCGGCCAGACCGATGTCGAGAAAGCCTTTCCCACCCGACCAGCGCGTGCAGAAGTTGGTGCCTTCATCGGCATTCGACAGGCCGTTGATCCAGGCGCGGCCGCGTGGCCAGATTTCGCCGATCCACAGGTCGGGCTGCGCACCGAAGAACACGAAGCTGGGGCCATCGGCCCGGCGCGGACGCGGCGTCGGGGGCGGGGGCACTCCATCCGCAACAGGCTTGTCGCGCGCCAGACCAAGGTCGACTTCGGTAACGCCGTGTCGCGCCATCATGGCCCGCACCCGCGTCATCAAATCGAACTTCCCCTGGCCGGCATGGCCGACGTGGTAATCATCGATACTGGCAATCGCGATCGAGTTGACACCGCGCTGGAGCATCGCCGCGATCATATCGTCGGTAAGGATATCGCCCGTCGTCTGGACCGCAATGCGTGGCCCCTCGGCGCCCCAGCGACCGGCAATGGCGTCGAGCAAGGGATAGAACAGCCGCTCGCGAACGCCATCGATCAACAGTTCGCCGCCCGCCAGAACCAGGGTGGTCGGATGCGAAACGCCCGCGCGGTCGCGCCAGCGCATCCTATCGGGCAAATTGTTCAGGATGCGCGGATAGGCGTCTTCCCCTTCCGCGATCACGCGGTCCAACGCCTCGCGGACATAGGGACGGAAGCGATCATCATAGCAATGCGTGCACTTGCGGTGACACGCCCAGGTGACCACCCAATAAATCGACTGCATCAGGCCTCTCGATCCGGCGCTGACAGCCGGTAGCGTGTGCGTACCGCGTCGATCGCCAGGCCGGTTATCCACCCCGCACCGATCAGCATGAGCGGCCACGTCGCCGGCATCCAGATTCCTTCGCTGACAAAGCGGTCCCGCACTTCATAGACGAGCGGCGACAGTGTCAACCAGCCGAGCAAGGTGACGTTCGGCGTCAGCGCAGCCAGCGGTACCAACGCCAGCAGATACCACGGAAACGCGACCGGGCTGAGCAGCAAGGGCGTCGCCATCGCCACTTGGGTCGCCAGCACTGGCCGCGTGCGCGCGAGCAGCAGCGCGGTGCCCAGCAGCACGATGGCCAGGATCACGAGAGCCGTGATCAGCCCGGATGTCGGCAGCATCGCCTCTAGCAGGGTGAACAACGGCGAGCCATTGCGCCATTTTTCGAAGAACACGGGCAAGCTGCCGATCGGGCGCCAGCCAATGGCAAGCGCCGCGCCATAAATCGCGGCCACGGTGCCGGTCGCCGCAGCGCCCATCCGCAGCAACGCACGCCAGCCCATTGCCAGCCCGAGCCCGATCAGCGCGGCGGCAGGCAGCAGTTTGATGCACGCGCCGAGACCAAGCAGCGCGCCGACGAGGCCGGGCCGCCGGGCGTCGAAAGCGAGGAGCGCCGCGACGATCACCAGCGCGATCAGGCTGTCGACATGCGCGCCGACCCCGGTCTCCAGCACGAGCAGCGGCGAGAGCGCAACCAACGCCAGATGCCGCTCGAGCCCGTGCCGCCGCAGCAGCCGGTGCGCTAGCGGTACGATCGCGATGCCGGCAATGCTGGCGACCAGCTTCCACACCCAGATGCCCCAGACCGGCCCGGCCAGCGCCGATGCCGCAAAAATCGCCAGCGCGACCGGGGGATAGAGCGTGGGGTAGGCGGCATGTTCGGGGGGCGTTGCCCAGATCGCGCGCAAGCCAGCTACCATGGGATCGGCCGGCGGCACCGAATAGGGATCAAAGCCCGCTAGCGCGACCGCCCCATCCCAGAGATAGCGTTCGGCGTCGTTGCTGCTCAGCATCGGCGCGGCGATCAGGATCAACCGTGCGACGATGCCCGACGCCGCGATCAACCGCGCCTGCGCCGCGCCCCCGGCTGCCCAGGCCGCGAGCATTGCCACCGTGAGTGCGGCGTGGACGACGATATAGGCAGTGCCGGTCAGGGCGGGCGCGATCGTGTCGATGCCATAGACCGCAAGGCAGGCAACCAGAAAGCAACCGCAGGCGACGCGCGTGATCCACGGCGCAGCTACCGATGGCGCAGACGCCGATTCGGGGCGCCCCAGCAGCGCAGCGGTGGCGGTCACGCGAGCGCCAACCGACGCGGCTGCCGCGCCTGAACAGTGCTGGCACCGATTCCCAGAAAACTGACCGCGAACAGAATCGCAAAAGGGATACTGAGCCAATAGTGCTGCTGAATCAGCCAGATGCTGCCGACCACATAGACGAGGCCAAGCCCGATTTCGGTCCATTCTCCCAGCCGTGACCGCGCGGTGCGATAGGCAGCATTCGCCCGGACCGCCACCGCCCTGCCGACGCCGCCATGCTTGGGTGTGCGAACAAAGCCACTGCGCATGCCAAGCAATGCCTCGATGACGGCGCGGCCATTGTTCAGCGCCAGCCCGATCAGCATCGGTATCAAAAAGGCGATTTCGCGCAGCCTGCCTCGCGTGTCGATGTCCAATGCGCGCTGACCGAACAAGAAAAAGCTGAGATGGCTGAGGCTGGCGAGCGCGAACAACGGCGCATCAACCCAGAGGAGGGCGTCGAGGTGATACGCTTCTCGAAAGGCGACGCCGGGGCCGAACAGGACCAGACATTCCAGCAGGATGAAGAGGTACGACAGGTTGCTCGTCAGGTGGACCGTCGCCTCGACTTTCACGCGCAGCGGCAAGTGCGCGCGCCAGATCGCCGGAATGATACGCAACATCACCTCGATCGACCCCTTGGTCCAGCGATGCTGCTGAGTCTTGAACGCGTTCATGTCGGCGGGCAATTCGCTGCGGCAGACCACCTCGCCGCGATAGACGAAGCGCCATCCGGCCAGCTGCGCGCGATAGCTGAGATCGAGATCCTCGGTCAGCGTGTCGGCACGCCACCCGCCGGCGTCGCAGATCGCCTGTTTGCGCCAGATGCCGGCGGTGCCGTTGAAGTTGAAGAACAGACCGCACGCTGCGCGTCGGCTTTGTTCGATGGCGAAATGGGCGTCGAGCAGCACCGCCTGCGCGCGGGTAATCAGATTGCTGTCGCGGTTGAGATAGCCCCAGCGCGCTTGCACCATCGCGACGTCGGGATCGGCAAGCGGATCGATCAGCGCGCGCAAGAAATCGGGGGCCGGCACAAAGTCTGCATCGAGGATCAGGAGGAACTCGCCGCTCGCGCGTTCCAGCCCGTACGCGAGCGCGCCTGCCTTGAAGCCACTGCGATCGGGCCTGATCATGTGCTCGACGCGAATCCCCATCGCGCGATGATAGTCTGCCCTTGCGGCGGCAATTGCGGTGGTCTCGTCGGTCGAATCGTCGAGAATCTGGATTTCGAGCCGGTCGCGCGGGTAATCGAGCGCTGCTGCGGCATCGATCAGCCGTGCGATGACGTGACGCTCGTTGAACACGGGCAGTTGGACGGTGACCAGCGGCAAAGTGTCAAAACGCCGTTCGGTTCGGGCCTGTGCTGGCGACCGCCACTGCAGATAAGTAAGGTAAATCCTGTGCGCACCAAGCGTCCCAAGCATTATCATGATCAGATAATGCCCGGATAAGAAAATGATGGCGGCAGCGTCGTGCACGGTCATAACTGCAAGACAAGGGCCAGCTGGAAATTCGTTCCGGTCAGCGTGTTGTCGCCATAGACATTGGGCGTGACCGTAAACTCGACCGCGACCTTGTTGCTGAGCTTTCGGCCTGCGGTCAGTTCGAGCTTGGCCAGATCGAACGCCAGCGGCAGCGTCGGATTGCCGTTGAGCGCTACCTGCGGGGTGTCGTTACGGATGCTCAGCAGCCCGTCGAGCTTGGTGCGGACATAGGTCGATTTGTCGAGGTCGACGCCATATTCGAGCAGGTAGCGAAACTCATCGGCTGGCGCGCCGAGGCGAAAGCGATAACCTGCTTCGACAACGACATAGCCGACCTTGCCGAGCGAGCGCCCCAGCTGGACTCTTCCTTCAAAATCCTCCTGACCGTTGCCGAGTGGGAGCGGATTGTTCGCGTTATAGGCATAGGGCAGTTTGACCAGGCCCTGGACGGCGACCACGACGGGGCCCTTTGACAGATTGTAGCGCAGGCCAAGGTCGATATCGCCGACCCCCGATGTCCTGCGCGCTGCTACGACACCCGCCGCGTTTCGGTCGGTGCGCGTGATTTCCTTGATCGGCACCGATAGAATGAACGAAAGATCATCGGTGATCCCGGTTTCATTGTAGAAAGTGAAATTTAGATCTTCGAATCTTTCGAACCCGTCTTGCTGGGTACCAAAGAGCGATTCGCCAACGAAATAATTCACTGCGGGTTTATTATACGTCTTGCCCTGCTTGAGCGTCCAAGGGCCGGCATTCGCCACCGTCGGCGCGAGCAGGCCAGCGAAGACTACATATCTTGCGGCGCGCAGCGTAAGCTGGGCGGGAACAATTGGTGAACTGGGCATTTTTGATAGACTCCCCAACTTTGGCTAAAATTGCGCTCCGGCGCGCGATATCAATTCGGTCTTCGTTCGAATCAAATTTGCCGAAGGTTACAACGCCTCAACTTTCCGATCATCGATTTGATGATTAGATTGGGCTTGAGCGCGCGAAATTGGATGTCGAAGCAACTCCTAAACATGCCCAATGTCGGCCCGGTGCCTAAAACAACTTTTTTCGTCCGCTTTTAACGGCTCGGGGATGCCGATAGACCTCTCGGACTCGTGGTCGCGTCCCGCGATTACTGTCGACCGGTGGCCGGGGCGCCGGGCTGCGCTGTATTTTCTCGCCGGACGCCATCGACGGTGACGAGCAAATCTGGCGTGGCCAAAATCCGCATGCACCGCTGGACGGACATTGCTTGTCGCGTCGCCGCCAACCGATTAGCGTCGACCGGGTGACGCACTTCGCCCATTGCATGCGCGCCGTTGATCGGTCGTGATCGTGCCAGAGGATTTTTATCTTGCGGTCCGGCTGACCAGCTTTGGGGCGGTTTTAGCGCTGATGATGGCGCTCGAATACGCTGTCCCGCGCCGGTCGCGTCTGCTGGCGCGCTGGCATCGCTGGCCCGGCAATGTTGCGATGGTGGTCATCGATAGCGTCGCGGCACGGCTCATCATCCCGCTCGCAGTGATCGGCGTGGCGGCGTCAGCCCAGGCGCAGGGCTGGGGACTCCTCAACCAAGTCGCGCTGCCGGACTGGGTCGAAGTCGCGATTGCCGTGATGCTGCTCGATCTGGCGATCTACGGCCAGCATGTCGCCTTTCACGCAGCGCCATCGCTGTGGCGGATCCACCGCATGCACCATAGCGACCCCGACCTCGATGTTACGACCGCGCTGCGATTCCACCCGGTGGAGATCCTGCTGTCGTTGCTTCTCAAGCTCCTCGTCGTCGCGGCGCTCGGGGCGCCGCCGCTTGCCGTGCTGATCTTCGAAGTGCTGCTCAACGCGACCGCAATGTTCAACCATAGCAACATCGCCCTACCGCTGTGGATCGATACGATGCTGCGGCGGGTGCTCGTCACCTCAGACATGCACCGTGTCCATCATTCGATCGACGCGCGCGAAACCGATAGCAATTTCGGCTTCAACTTGCCGTGGTGGGACTGGCTGTTCGGTACCTATCGCGCGCAGCCGGTGGCGGGGCATGAAGGCATGACGACGGGGCTTGCCGATTTTCGCGCAGGCCGCGATCAGCGGATCGACCAATTGCTGATACAACCGTTAAGACGTGACAGCGGCAAAGGGGCAGATCATGGTTGAACCACTATCACCGAACGGGCCCGCCATGCGCGCGGGCGGCTTGGCGCGGTTGGCGCTGCTCCTGAGCGGGGGCGGGCTGCTGGCGGCGATCATCGCCGCCGTCGGGACAGGATCGGGCAGTTTCGGCTTCAAGATCGGGCTGTTGCTGCTCGTCGTCGGCTTTCTGGCCAGCAGCGTTGGCGGATTGGTCGCGATCATCGCCTTTGCGCGCGGACGAAGCAGCGGCGCGGCGAATCGTCGGACAACCCTGATCGCGCTGGCGATCGCGCTGGTGTTCGGCGGCTATTTCATCACGCAGCTTTCAACCGCGCTGCGGGTACCACCGATCCACGACATCACCACCAACCTGGTCGATGTGCCGCGCTTCACGACATTGACCGAGCGGGCCGACAATTTCGCCGGCATTCCGGGCGACGGAGACCCCGCATTCGCTGGAATGGACCCGCGCGGACGGTGGGGGGCGATCCACCGCACCGGCTATGGCGATCTCCAGACGCTTCACCTGCCGCTCGATACGGCGCAGGCAATGGACCGGGCGACGCGGCTGGTGCAGTCGCGCGGCTGGGCGATCGCCAAGGTCGACGCGGCCAGCGGCACGATCGAAGCGACCGACACCTCGTTGTTCTTTCGGTTCAAGGATGACGTGATCGTGCGCATCCGCCCCGACCTTTCGCCGGCGGGCGGCGCAAGTCTCGACATGCGTTCGGTGAGCCGCGTTGGCGAAAGCGACATCGGCGTCAACGCGAAGCGCATCCGCGCATTTCTTGCCGACATGAAAAAGGGGTGAACGCGCCGCCGCGGGCGTAACCTTCGGCCCAGCGACCGCGTATGATCAGGCAACATCCGCAATGCTGTCTGGAGACTGTCTCATGAACACACGTTTGATGATGCGTCGTTACCTTGCCGTGGTTGGTGGTGCGTCGGTGCTCGCGCTCGACGCGCTGACGTCTGCAGGCCTTGCGCAGGTTGCCGCCAATTCGACGGCGTTTGCGCGCTTTGAAGCGTCGCGTCCCGACAGCAAGCAGGTGATCGAATACCGTGTGATTGATTCGGCGCTCAGCGCGCTGGTGATTGCTGGGGGCGGCACGTCGGAAGTGCGGTATGATGCCATCAAGGGCGATGGCGAGCGGGCGCTGACCCAACTCGTTTCGGAGTTCGCCACGATCGACCCGATCGAGCTCAACCCCGACGAACAACTCGCTTATTGGCTCAATTTGCGCGCGCTGCTTGTGCTGCGATCGGCAGGGCAGGCGTTTCCCGGCGCCAAGGCCGCAAAACTGCTTGAGCCTGGCAGCGCTTTCTACACGACCAAGGCAGTCAAAATCAGCGGTGCCGATCTTTCGATCGGCGATATCGACGCCATTATCCTGAAGCGTGCCGCCGCCAACCCCAATGTCATTTATGGCTTGGCCCTGCCCGTGCGCGAAGCGCCCGCATTCCCGACCAAGGCCTATCGCGGTGCCACCGTCAATGCGGCACTCGACGCAGCCGCGCGAGCCTTCATCAATCGATCGGGTGCGATCAAGGCCGATGCCGATGCGGCAAAGGTGCCGCAATTCTTGATCAGTCACCGCGATCGGTTAGGGGGCAGCGACCCCGCTGTGCTCGCGCATATCCGCGGCTTGGCGGCGCCGAAGCTGGGGCAGAAACTGACGATGGCCACGCGACTGTCCGCCGATCCCCGGCTGAGCCTCAACGCCTTTGCTGAGCGTAGCTTTGCTGATCGCGCCGCTGGCGGCGAGTTCGGCGGTGGCGGTGGCCGTGCCGCCGGGTCTTGATCGCGAGTGACGGGCAGCCGCGCTAGATTTGTCCCAGGGATTTTGATCGCCGGCGCGTTGATCCCGATCGCGACTGCGCTGTTTCTGACGGTTATTGCGCCGCGGTTCGTCTGGGAAATCAGGCTTGGTGATCGACCAATATTGCTGTTCGCGGTCGGGATGGCGATCGTATCGATCACGTTTCTGGGCTGGGCGCTGCGCCTGACCAGCGGCCGCGACCGACGTATGCGTTCGGGCAGGGCGCTGTGGCTGGTCTTCGCGGTTGGACTAGTCGCCCGCATCATGCTGATCCCGAGCACACCGATCCTCGAGGATGATTTCTACCGCTATCAATGGGACGGCGCCGTCACGGCGGCGGCCAAGAACCCGTTTACCCATCCGCCAGCACGCTTTGTTTCAGCGCCGGGCATTGACCGCCTGCTGGCAACGGTGGGGCTTGCGCCAACGCCGCCGCCCAAGGGCTATGAAGCGCTCGCGCGCGCCGGGCGCGAGACTTTGCTGCGGGTCAATAATCCGCATATTGCGACCATCTATCCGCCGCTGGCACAACTGGGCTTTGCCGCTGGTCATTTGCTGACGCCGTGGCAGCTTGCCGGCTGGAAAATCGTCGTCCTGATCGCCGAGATGCTCACTTTCGTGCTGCTGCTCGGCGCCTTGCGGGCGGGACGACTGCCGCTCTTCTGGTCGGCGCTCTATTGGTGGCATCCGCTGGCGCTCAAGGAATTTGCCAATAGCGCGCATATGGACGCGCTGCTGCTGCCGTTTCTAGCCGGTGCCCTGTGGATGGTGATCGCTGGGCGAACCCGGCTGATGGCCTTGTTCATGGCAGGCGCAGCGGCGGTGAAGTTCTGGCCGATGCTGATCGTGCCGACCTTGCTGCGGCGCAGCCGAGCAGCAATCGGTACCGGGATTACGATCGGCCTGCTGGCACTGGTATTGGTGTTGCCACAGCTTGTTGCGGCGTCGGCTAATTCCGGGCTCAGCCGCTATGCCGCCGACTGGCAGCGCAATGCGTTGGTGTTCCCCGGACTGGTCGCGGCTGTTGGTCTGGTGACAAGCGATGCGGCGGCGCTGGCGCGGCTGCTGGTCGCCGGGATTGTGATGGGCTGGGTCGCCTGGGCTTGGCGGCGCGACCACGCCGCGCCGCTCGACCGGATTCGTGCCGCAAGCACCGCGATCCTGCTGCTGATCCTGCTCGGACCGACCGGCTATCCCTGGTACGCGCTGTGGCTGCTGCCGTTCGCGGTGGTGCAGCCACGGCTGCCGTTGCTGGTGCTGCTGGCCAGCGCACCGGGTTATTATCTCGATTTCTGGTTTCAGATACGCGCCAATCCCGCCGACTGGACGTGGATCGCGCCGTTGCTTTCGGCCGGACCCGTGTGGATTGCGCTCGTCGCTGAACGTCTGTGGAGACGGCCCGCATGACCGCGCCGGTGATCGCCGTCATCATTCCGGCGCGCAACGAAGCGCAGGCGCTGCCGCATGTGTTGGGCGCGATTCCCCACTGCGTCGACCATGTCGTCGTCGCCGATAATGGCTCGACCGACGGCAGCGCGGCGGTGGCGCGAGCGCATGGCGCACGGACGGTGGATGTGCCCGTTGCCGGCTATGGTCGCGCCTGCCTGACCGCGATTGCCGAGGCCGAGCGGCTCGGCGCCGACATCATCGTCTTCCTCGACGGCGACCACAGCGACTATCCCGAGCAGATGCCGCGCCTGATCGATCCGATCATCGCCGGGATGGCCGATATGGTCATCGGATCGCGCACCCGGGGCACCCGCACCGCCCGCGCGCTCACGCCGCAGCAGATTTTCGGCAACGCGCTCGCCTGCTGGCTGATCGCGCGTCTCTGGGGCTTTCGCTACACCGACCTCGGGCCGTTCCGCGCGATCGGGGCCGACGCCCTGCGCGCGCTCGCGCTGCGGGAGCAAACCTATGGCTGGACCGTCGAAATGCAGATCCGCGCCGTTCAGCACGGCCTGCGGATCATTGAGGTGCCGGTCGATTATCGCGCGCGGATCGGTACATCGAAAGTGTCGGGAACGGTGCGCGGCGTGGTGCTGGCGGGCTATCACATCCTGGCGATGATCGCCCGCGCGGCGCTCAGCCCGCCGCGCAGCTCGCCCGGCCCAGCACGCAAAAACGCGCGCATTGCGGGTGATTGAGCGCGACCGCAGACAATCCGGCGCTCGCTGCGGCGGAACGGGCGATCACCGTGCCGTGAGCTGCGGCCAGCGGGCCAGATCCTCGGGCCGGTCGAGATCGGCCAGTTCAGGCAGCAAAACCGGCGCGATGGCTTGCTCGCCCAGCCGCGCCAGCGTTTCGGTCAGCACCCGGTCGGTGCCCCACGGCATTTCATCGAACAGGAACTCGGCCCGGTGCGGCAGGCCTATGAGATAATAGCCGCCATCCTTGGCTGGTCCAATTGCGATCCGCCCCGCCGCCACTGCCGCTGCTGCCGCGTGGAGATGGTCGGCGCACAGATCGGGGATATCGGCACCGATGATGATCGCGGGCGGGATCACCCGTCCCATCCGGTCGCCGAGATCGCCGTCGCCCTGGTCGACGAATGGCACATCGCTGCCCAGCCACTGCGCGAACCGGGCTGCACTGGCGCCGGTGGTATGCACTTCGAACGGCAACCCGCTGGCGCGGATCATGGCCAGTGTTTGCTCGACCAAGTGCGCGTGCAGTGCGGCTGCCGCGTCGGCGTCGAGCACCCGCAGCAGCCGCGTCTTGACGCGACCGGGGATCGGGAAGCGCGCGAACAGGACGACCCGGACCGGGGGCATCGTCACCGCCCGCCCTTCAGCACATGACGCGCAGCAAGGCTGCGCTGCACCACCGTCAACAGGCAGAGCACCGCGAAGATCGCGGCAAGCAGCCAAAAGCCGCCTGGCCACAGGCACATGGCCAAGAAGAAAGCGATCGTCTCGCTGCCTTCGGCGAGGCCGGTGTTGTAGAAGAAGCTCTTCTCGCCGTGCGCGGTCGTCTCAAGCCCGCGCTGCGCAGCGAGGACGGCGAAGGCAAGAAAGCTGATCCCCGTCACGGTAAAGCACGCGACCAGCACCAGCGCGAAGGGCAGGTTGGCGGGATCGGCAAAGCCAAACCCCACGGGCACCGCGACATAAAAGGCAAAGTCGCAGACGATGTCGAGATAGCCGCCGAAATCGCTCTTGCTCCCAGCGCGCGCAACCGCGCCGTCGAGCCCGTCGAGCAATCGGCTGGCGATCACCAGCGCCAGTGCCAGCCAGAACTGCCGCTCGGCAATCGCGACCGCACCGCCAAGCCCGATCGCCAATCCTGCCAGCGTCACTTGGTTGGCAGTAATCCCGGCCCGCGCCAGACCCCGCCCCATCGCATTGAGCGGCGGATCGATCAGCGGGCGAAGGCGCGCGTCGAACATCGGCTCAACTAAACGTCACGAGGCCAATCACGGCCCCGGTCATCGCCGACGCACAATTGCCCGCGATCCACGATTTGAACCCCAGCGCCGACACTTCCGCCCGCCGTTCAGGGCACAAGGTGCCGATCGTCGACACCAGCAGGCCGATGCTCGCCAGATTGGCAACGCCGCACAGCGCATAGGTGACGATCAGCTTGCTGCGCGCGTCGAATGTGTCGGCGGGTAGTGCTGCAAGATCGAGATAGGCGACATATTCGTTGAGGATCGTCTTGGTGCCCATCAGCCCACCAGCCGCGCCCGCCTGATCCCAGGGGATGCCGAGCGTCCACATGAGTGGCGCGAACAGCCAGCCGAGCGTGCGCCGCAACGTGATCGGCGCGCCTTGAACGAGCGGGAGCGCGCTCAGCATCTGATCGACCAGCGACACCAGCGCGAAGACGACGATGATCACCGCGATCACCGCGAGGAATAGCTGCAACCCGTCCATCGTGCCGCGCAGGATCGCATCGATGCTGCTGTCATAGCGCAGCACCGGTGCGTCCTTGTCCTCCGCCGTCTTGCCATCGCCCGGCACCATCAGCCGGGCGATCAACAGCCCGGCCGGCAGCGAGATCAGCGAGGCGGCGATCATGTGACTGACCGCATTGGGCACCGATTTCGCCAGCGTCTGGGCATAGAGGATCAGGATCGCGCCCGAAATCGTCGCCATCGTCAGCGTCATCACCGCGAACAGTTCCGATCGGCTCATCCGGGCAAAATAGCCGCGCAGCACGAGCGGCGATTCGACCACGCCGAGGAAAACGGTCGCCCCCGCGCCTAGCCCGACGACACCGCTGACGCCGAGCGTGCGCTGCAACGCCCAGGATAGTCCCCGCACAATGACGCTCAGCACCCGCCAGTGCCACAGCAGTGCCGACAGCGCCGAAAACACGATGACCAGCGGCAGTATCTGGAACGCAATGACGACCGGCGGCGCGGCACCGTCGGCCAGCGCAAACGGCAGCGGCGCCCCGCCAAGATAGCCGAACATATAGCTCGACCCGACCTTCGACGCGGTCTCGACCGCCGATACGGCGTTATTGGCCAGGCCGATCGCCGCCCAGATCAGCGGCACCCGCACCACCACCAGCGCCGTGCCGATCTGCAGCGCAAGCGCGCCAGCGATCCAGCGCGAGCTCGGCCGCGCGGCGCGATCCTCCGACAGCGCCCAGGCGAGTCCCATCAGCAGCGCAATGCCGATCAGCCCCTGAAAATGCGCCAGTCCTTCAACCACTCCATGATCCCATCAGAATTTCCACGACGCGCCGAACTGGAACTGGCGCGGTGCCCCGCCATTGCGCTGCACAAATGGCGCACCGCCGCCGAACTGCACCTGATTGGACGTACTTGCGGCATTCGCAAAGCCCGACAGGTTGTTGGCGTTGAACAGGTTGAACACATCGAGGCTGAACTCGATCGCGCCGACCGGCAGGTTGAGCGCATAGCGGGCGCCGATATCGACCTGCGTCGACCACGGCAGCCGCCCGGTGTTGCGGCCGACGCCGGGGTAGCGATCCGAATTGCCGACGAATGCCTCGCCAAAGCTTTGGCCGTCGCCGTTCAGGTCCTGCGTGCCGAAAATGCTCGCATCGGGGATGAAATTGACCGGCTGGCCCGACTGGAACAGCCCGGCCGCCGTCAGCGTCAATCCCTTGACCGGGTAGAGCGAGCCGACCGCCGAGATGACATGCCGCCGGTCATTGGCCGACGCACCGAAATCGGCCGCAAAGTTATTCGCATTCGAGGCGCGGAAATTGAGGTCGTCGGTGTCGTTGGTCAGCCGCGACAGCGTATAGGACAGCCGGAACGCATAGATGTCGTCGCCGCGCAGCTTGTTGAGCTGGACATTCAACGCGGCATAGGTCGATCGGCCGCCGGTTTCGGACACGGTGATCTGCCGCGCGCCGCCGGGCACCAAAGCGACCGGTCGGGTCGCGTCGGCAACAGCCTGCGTGCGGACCAGCCCGAGCTGCGACGCGAGCGCGATCCGCGCGGCATTGTTCGGCAACGCGCGCAGCGTGGCGATGTTCGCCGCCGTCAGATTGGCCAGATTGGGGGTGAACGGCGCGGGTGCATTCAAATCGCGCAATCGCAGCAGATTATACGACCGGTTGTAGATCAGATCGACCGCGATCGAGAGCGTGCTGCTCGCCTGATATTGATAGCCGCCGCTGAATTGCAGGCTGTACGGGCTGTCATAGCCATTGGGGTTGAGGA
The DNA here is from genome assembly GCA_964449575.1 of uncultured Stakelama sp. Lineage (GTDB taxonomy): Bacteria > Pseudomonadota > Alphaproteobacteria > Sphingomonadales > Sphingomonadaceae > Sphingomonas. Next base: position 29,955 of record CAYUYZ010000022.1, on the reverse strand, counting down.
TGCGCGCTTCGTTGATCAGCGCGGTGGTGCGCAAGCCCTGCACCGCAGTGGCCGACGGGCAGGCGCTGACGGTGGCGCAGGCGGGCGACACGGTGAGGTTGCCGTCGAACGTCAACGGCGCGAGCGCGACGCCGGCCGGAATGATGCCGCGCTGCTGCAACTGGGCAAGCTGCCCCTGCAACGCAGCGGACGTGGTGTTGCGCTGAAGCGCGTCCGAAATCACGGTGTAGGGAATTTTGCCATAGAATAGCCCGGCGCCGAAGCGGATCGCCGAGCGCGCATTGGGCTTGTAGTTGAGCGCAAGGCGTGGCGCGATATTGTCGGTGTCGCCGCCACGACCGCCCTGCGCCGTGAGCGAGTCATAATCCCAGCGCAGGCCAAGCGTCGCCGTCAGCTTCGGGCCGACTTGCCACTCATCCTCGACATAGAGCGCCGCGAGCGTCTGCCCGGTGCCGAAGCTTTGTGGGCGCAGCTCGACCGAATAATCGATCACGCGCGGGTTCAGCCCGAGCACGTCGCGCGCGCTGAGCGCGGTGCCGCGATTGAGGCCCCGGAGCGCGGTGATCTGCGCCGGCGTCAGCTCGACCGTGAAATTGCCATCGACATTGCCGCCGCCCAGCAGGCCGAAATCCGAATGGATCAGATCGCCACCGACCGACACCCGGTGCGTGCCAAAACGCCGCTGTAGCTTCTGGCGCGTCTGCCACGTCTCTTCCAGATCGTTGAAGACGAAGCCGGGATGGCCGACCACGCCGACGGTCAGCCCGGTCTGGTCGCGGATCGACACTTGCGGGCCGGGGCCATTCTTCGCGCGGCCATAGTCCCAACGAAAGCGGCTGAATTGCAGCGCGCCTTCATAGGTCCACACGTCGCCCGAATAGGTTGCCGATGCCGCCACGAGCGTTGACTTGCGATCCTCGTTCGACCCCGCCGAGGGGAAAGTCACGTTGCCGCCGCCGAGCGATCCGCCGGGCCGATCGACCGACACATTGCCGAAATTGCCGCGCAGCGCGACTGTCCAGTCATCGGTCAGCCGGTGGTCGATCCGGATCGAGCCGAGGTAGAATTCATTGGTCCCGGTGATGTTGCCGACCGCGCCCAGCACGGGGGCGTCGATGACATTGGTATTGATATCGCGGGTATATTCGAAATTGGCGTAGAAGAAGGTCTTGTCCTTGACCAGCGCGCCGCTGATCGACCCGCCGCCCTGATAGCGCTGGAAACTTTCGCCAACCGGATTGCCGGTCAGGTCGCGGCGCGGGAACGCCGACGGTGCATCGATCGGGCGGCCCGGCCGGATCAGCGTATAGACCTCGCCATGCAGATCGTTGCTGCCCGACGGTGTGGTGTAATTGACGATGCCGTTGGCAGTGCGCCCGAACGCGACCGAATAGCTGTTGGCGAGCACCGTCACTTCGCGGGTGAAACCCAAGGGGACGGGGAATTTGAGACCGCCGAGGAAATTCTCGTTATTGTCGAGCCCGTCGATCAGGTAATTGGTGAACAGCCCGTTGGCGCCGTTGATCGAGACGACGGGTGCTTCGGGGAAAAAGCCGGTTGAGGCGACCACATTCGGCAACCGCACCAGCGCCGTCACGACATCGCGCCCTTCGATCGGCAAAGCCTTCAGCGTTTCGGCCGGGAGCGATGACGAGATTTCGGCATTGACCGTGTTGATGCCGGTGACCGCACGGCGACCGGTGACGACGACCTCGCTGCTGGTGGCGCCGACCGACAAGGTGATGCCGCGCACGAAATCCGACCGCAGCACAACGCCGTCAGCGGCTTGCGCTTCATAGCCGTCGCCGGCCGCCACCGAGATGCGGTAGCGCCCGCCGGTCGTCAGCCCGTCGAGCCGTGCCTGACCATTGGCGTCGGTGGTCAGCGTGCGCGACACGCCAACATCGGGATTGACCACCGTGACCTGCGCCTGCGCGACCGGGGTGCCGTCGGTGGCACGCACGACGGTGATCTGCAACCCCGCCTGCTGGGCCATGGCGGGCACCGGTATCGCTGCCGCAAGGACCATTGCCGTGGCCAGGAAGTGATGTTGTCTGAAGGTCATACGGTCCTCGTTGTGGCGTTCTTGGGGCTGGTGGTGAACAGGTGGTGCGGCGGGGCTAGGGCTGGAAACGACATGGCGTTCCCCGCGGCACCAGGTGGAGATCGGCATAAGCAGCATCGGCGACGCCGCCGGCATTATCGGTATCGGTTGCCAGCGCGATCAGCATCATCTTGCCCGCCGTCGTGCCAAACTGGCTCTGCATGTCCGCGATCAGGTCGCGGCGCTCGCTGACCCATTTGCCCGCATGCGCATTGCCCGATTGCAGGACGAACATCCGCGCGCGATCGGTAAAGGCATTGGGCAGGATCGTCCCGACCGGGGCCTTGTTGTCCCACACATAGTTGAGCGCGCCATCGGGCAGCAGCTTGCCGAACCGGGCGCGGCCGAGCGCGAGCTTCATCCGCGTGCCGAACGATAGCGTCGATCGCGGCAGCGACAGACCGACCAGCACGCGCGCGGGCTGATCGTCGCCGCTCTTCTTGTGAATATCGGCGCGGTCGATCACGCCCGCAACGCGCCAGCGCCAGCACAGGATCGGCGTCTGGTCGAGCGCGACATCGACATCACGGATGAATAGCGCCTGGCTGTGATCGGCGTGCGCTTCGATCGCGGCAACGCCGTCCTTGCGCGTCAGCGTGTAGCGCGTCGGCGCGACCTTGGCGTCAATCCGCATCACCGACCAGCCCGACGCCCCCGTCGCAAACCGTCCCAGCGGCACGCCATCGGCGCCCACCGCAGGCTCCGCGCGTGCACCATTGACCGAAAGCAGCACCAGCGTCGCGACATAGGGGAACGACGCGAGCACGATCAGACCTCGCGACCAGCGGCGCCGCGCGGCCCCGAACAGGCGCCACGCCAAGAACAGGCCGAGGATTGCTTCAAAGATCATCACCGGCACGCCAAAATGCCTGGGATCGTAATAGGACAGCGGGGAGACGAACTTCCAGGTCGAAACCGGCCATAGCTGCATATGGGCATCTTCGCGGTGGCACAGGAAATCGATACACGCATGTGCAAGTCCGCCAGCAGCCGCCACCAGCAGGATCGCTGGCCAGCGAGTGGTTGGGCGGGCACGCCGCGCCACCAGGCCAACTACGAGCGCGAGCGGCCAAAGGATGAGGCTGTGGGCAAGGCCATTGATGTGCTGCCACCAGGGCTGGAAATAGTCGTGGCCGAAAATCTCTTGCCCACGACGCCCCATCGCCAGCAAGGTCGCGACGATCGCGAACATCGGCAGATCAGGGGTCATGCCAGCGAGCGCCCCTGCCGTCATCAGCGTCGGGTCACGCTTCCCGAAGAAATAGGCGCCGATCAGGGCATGAGTTTGGGTCTGCACGCGCCTAACCGCGCCGATGGGATGGCGAGGTGGCGGTCATCCGGCTTTGTTGAGCTGCCAATTATAATCGAGAAAGCTAACGCTCAGCTGCCCGGCCTTCGCCTTGGCGGCAGCAGCGGGGCTGAGGCCGAGGCTGTCGGCATAGAGCGCGAAGAAGGCGGGCAGGGTCTTGGCACCGCGCCAGCCCTTTTCGAAATCACCGCGATACCATTTGAAAATGCTCGACACCGCGACGCCGTCGCCCTGAACGCGGTTGCGCGTGTGGTCGCCCAGAAATCCCTTGGCCGCCAGGTCGAGCTGGGCATCGAGGGTGGCGCCGCGAAACGCCGCACGCCCCAGCGCCGGACAGCCGATGCTCGCGCAATTGACCGCGAAATGGATGCGCGGATCATTGTAGCGCCCGCTGCCCCGGATCATCCCATGCTCGATATCATCGAGCGATACCGTCTTGCCGAGCAAAGTCACGAACGGTTTGGCCCATGGCCCCTGGAACAGCGTCCCCAGATCCTTGATCGATTTCACATTGGGATAGGCGGTCAGGATCAGTTCAACGGTCGCCGCATTGTAGACGTTGATCAGGAAAGCGAGCTGATCAGGCTTCGACCAGCCATCGAACGTCGCCCGGCTGACCTTGCCGGCACCGGCCAGATAGGTCTTCAGCGCGGCCCGGTCGCGGGCCATCCCGTCATAGCGAACCTGCGACGCGACGCCGCCGCGCACGACCACGACGTTGCGCTTCAGCAGCCCGTCCCAGCTGGCATGATCAAAGGCCTGCGCGTGCGCCGAAACGGGCAGGAGCATCAGCAACATGGCGATCATGATTCGAAGCATCGCTTATCCTCTCATCCAGCGGTGATAGCGTTCGAGCCAGCGCAAAATGCCTTGCGGGGCATGCGCCCGTTTCCATTCGCCCGCGACATATTTGTTGGCCTCGGCCATGGTGGGGTAGGTGTGGATCGTGCCGAGGATTTTGTTCAGCCCCAGCCCGTGCTTCATCGCCAGCACATATTCGGCGAGCAGATCGCCGGCATGTTCGCCGACAATGGTCACGCCCAATATCTTGTCCTTGCCCGGCGGGGTCAGCACCTTGATGAAGCCCGTCGTGGCGCTGTCGGCGATGGCGCGGTCGAGCTCGTGCAGCGGATAAGTCGCGACTTCATAGGCGACGCCCTTTTCCTTGGCCTCCGCTTCGCTCAGGCCAACGCGCGCGACTTCGGGGTCGGTGAAGGTCGCCCAGGGGATCACGCGGTAATCGGCCTTGAACTTGCGGAACCGGCCGAACAGCGCGTTAACGGCGGCAAACCACGCCTGATGCGCCGCGACATGGGTGAACTGATACGGCCCGGCGACATCGCCTGCCGCATAGATGTTGGGATAGAGCGTCTGGAGATACTCGTTGGTGATCACGGTCTTGCCCGTCTCGATCCCCAGCGCTTCCAGCCCATAGCCGGTCAGTCGCGCCGCCCGCCCGACCGCGACGATCAGATAATCGAAGCCGATCTCGGCCGCCGCGCCGTCCGTCTCGACGACCAGAAACTGGTCGTCATCGCGCCGTTCGCAGCGCACTGCGCGCGTGTTGGTGCGCACATCCATTCCCTCGCCACGGAACCGTGCCTCGATCAGTGTCGAGACGTCCTCGTCCTCGCGCGCCATGATGCGCGGCGCCATCTCCACCTGCGTCACCTGCGATCCGAGCCGGGCAAAGCTTTGCGCGAGTTCGCAGCCGATGGGACCGCCGCCGAGCACGACGATCCGCCCGGGCAGCGCCGCAAGCGCGGCGAACCGGTCCCACATCGTGTCGCTGGTGACGTAATCGACGCTGTCCAACCCCGGCAGCGGTGGCACGAAGGGCGAACCACCCGCCGCGATCACGATCGACCGCGTCGTCAGCCGCTGCTCGCCGCCATCATTGCGCTTGATCGACACCGTCCACGGGTCGACGATCGTCGCATAGCCTTCGACAACATCGACCCCAAGCCCGGTATAGCGTTCAACGCTGTCGTGCGGCTCGATATCGCGGATCACCTGCTGCACCCGCGCCATGACGGCGGGGAAGGGGACGACCGGCTCGGCGTCGGCGAGGCCATAATGCCCCGCGTGGCGGGTCTGGTGCGCGAGTTTGGCGCTGCGGATCAGCGCCTTGCTCGGCACGCAGCCGAAATTCAGGCAATCGCCACCCATTTTGTGCGCTTCGACGATCGTGACCTTCGCCTTCACGGTCGCCGCGATGTAAGCCGAGACCAGCCCGCCCGCGCCTGCACCGATCACCACCATGTTGCGGTCATAGCGCTTTGGTCGCGACCATTTGGCATAGACTTGCCGCGCCTTGACCCAGCCGACGATCGCGCGCGCGATCCACGGAAAAATCCCCAGCGCGACAAACGACGCGATCAGCCCCGGCGAGGCAATGCCCGCGAGCGAATTGATCTGTGCCAGCTGCGTACCGGCGTTCACAAACACCACGGTGCCAGCAAACATGCCAAGCTGGCTGACGATGTAGAAAGTCAGCGCGCGGATCGTCGTCAGCCCCATCAACAGGTTGACGAGGAAGAAGGGGAAGGCGGGGACCAGCCGCAGCGTGAACAGGTAAAAGGCGCCGTCGCGCGCGACGCCCGCATCGATTGCGCGCAGCCGATCGCCGAAGCGAGCGCGCACAACATCGCGGAACAGATAGCGCGATGCGAAAAACGCCAGGGTCGCGCCGATCGACGATGCAAACGAGACGACCACGGTGCCGATCACCAGTCCGAACAGCGCGCCTGCCGCGAGCGTCAGGATTGCGGCACCCGGAAGCGACGCACCGGCGACCGCGACGTAAAGCAGGAAGAAGACAAGGATGACGACGACCGGCGACTGGCGGTAATAATCGGCGAACTCGGTCTGGCTCGCTTTCAATGCTCCAAGTGTCAAATACTGACCGAGGTTGAAATAAAAGAAGGCAAAAGCGATCGCCGCGAGCAGGACAAGAATCGGTAGCCGCTTCAACATCTGTCACACCTCGCTTTGGGGGCCAGGTTAGCATCGCGGCAAAGCATGGCCAATGCCTAACCACCGAAGCGCACGTATCGGGGCGGATAGCGGGCCTCGGACGACGACGCGGACGGTTTGCGGTCATGGTCGCAGATGTTGCGCGACGAATGCGCACGCGTAACGACGCTTCTTGCTGACAGCTTCTTGCGGTCGCGCGCCTTGAAAGGGTGGCCTAGCCGGTTCACGGGCCGCCGTCAGGGCGCAGGGCGGTCGTGCCAAGTTTACCGTCAATCGCATCAGCCAAAAAGGGTCGCACGCGCGAGGGCGCTTCGGGCGAGCTCGCCTGTTCCCATGGCGCGAGACACCTGACCCGATTGGGCGATCGAAAGCCGATCAACCAAGACGCAGACTTACACAAATCCTCACACATGTCGAATGCCGTCGGAAAATATATCACTATTATCAGTGATGTATATGAATTTCGTCCCACTCAAAATCCAGTTCCGAGAGGAGTGTGGGTTCGATTCCCACCGCCCGCACCATCGCTTCAAGCGATATCGTTCAGCGCCTCGGCAGCCGGATTGTCGCGTCAAGCCCGCCGCCGTCGCGGTTGCGCAGGCTGATGTCGCCGCCCGCTTCGCGCACGATCGCGCGGGCGAGCGTCAGCCCGAGGCCTGCGCCCCCGGTGTCGCGATTGCGCGAGCTTTCGAGCCGGGTGAAGGCGTCGAAGACCTTGTCGATCTTGTCGGGCGCGATGCCGGGACCGCGATCGGCGATGACGATGTCGATCTCGGTCGGGCGCGCGGCGATGCTGACCGCCGCCGATCCGCCATATTTCACCGCATTCTCGACCAGATTGCGCACGGCGCGCCGCATCAGCGCGGGGCGGAGCTTCAGGGTAATGCGCGGCGATTCAGTGAACTGCACATCGGCGCCGAGCGCGTCGAAATCATCCACCACCGCTTCGACCAGCGCGCCGAGATCGGCCTCGGTGACCGGTTCGCTCGGTCGCCCGAGCCGCGCGAGCGACAGGATATCGTCGAGCGTGCGGCTCATGTCGTCGATCGTCTCGGCCATGCGCGCGCGGTCCTGATCATCGTCGACCGACTCAATCCGCACGCGCAGTGCCGCCAGCGGGGTCCGCAGATCATGGCCGATCGCGCCGAGCATCTGATCCTTTTCGTCGAGCATCGCCGACACGCGCAGCCGCAACTGGTTGAACGCCGCGATCACCGCGCGCACGTCATTGGGGCCGGTCTCGTCGAGTGGCGGCGCGACATCGCCGGGGCGATAGCTACGTGCCGCCGCCGCCAGCGTTTGCAAGGGCCGGGAAATCCGCCGCGCGGCCCACAGCATCGGCAGCAGCACAATCACGTAGAGGATCAGCGTCTGGGCGACGAGCGTCGCGATCAGCCCGCGCTCGCCCTGCTGCCATGGCGCGCGCAGCACCAGCCAGCCGCCGTCGTTCGGGCGTTCGACGGCGACCACAAGCTCCGCGCCGAACCGCATATAGCGCTGGGCTTGCCGTCGCCCGAAAGTCTGGAGGCGCGGGTCGCTGCGATCCACCGGGCGGACGGCGGTGTCGATTTGGCCGGGCTTCAGGCCGAGTTCGATCAATTCGCTGCGCAGTGCCGCCTCGATTTCGGTCAGCCTTGTGGTGCTTCCGCTGAGCGGATCACGCGGCACCAACTGGATGCGCCCGCGCCCATCGCCCGGCTGGCGGAAACGGCCAGCGGCAATCCGGTCTTCGACATCAGCGATGCGCGCGGCGGCGGGACCGACGACGCCTTGCAACCGCGCCTGACGCCGTGCCTCGAAGATCAGCGCGAAGTTGATCGCCTGCGCCACGAACAGCGCAATCGCGACCAGCATCGCCAATTGGCCCGTCAGGCTGCGCGGCCACAGCCGACCAAATTTCACGGGTGGTTCACAGCCGGTGGACTTCAGCCGCCAGCGTATAGCCGCCGCCCCAGACGGTCTTGATAATGTCGGGCAGCTTGGGATCGGATTCAATCTTGCGGCGCAAGCGGCTGACCTGATTGTCAATCGCGCGGTCGAACGCGGCCGCTTCGCGCCCCTGCGTCAGATCGAGCAACTGATCGCGCGTCAGCACCTGACGCGGGCGCTGCACCAGCGCGAGCAGCAGATTATACTCGCCCGTCGACAGCGCGACCGACACACCGTCGCGGTCGACGAGCGCGCGCTCGCCGGTCTTCAGCACCCAGCCGGCAAAGCCGTAAGCATTGGCCTCGGGCGGGTGGAGCCGCGCGCCGCCATTGGCCGCACGCCGCAGCACGACCTTGACTCGCGTCGCCAGTTCGCGCGGCGAAAAGGGCTTCACGACATAATCGTCTGCGCCCATTTCGAGCCCGACGATGCGGTCGGTCTCTTCGCTCCGCGCGGTCAGCAGGATGACCGGCACGTCGCTGGTCGCGCGCACGTGCCGCGTCAGGCTCAGGCCATCCTCCCCCGGCATCATGATGTCGAGGATGGCGAGATCAATCGCATAGGCCGCCAGCCGCGTCCGCGCGGCTTCGGCATCGGCGGCTTGCGTGACCCGAAAGCCCTGGCGCGACAGGAATTGCGCCAGCGGCTCGCGGATCGATCGCTCGTCGTCGACAAGCAGCAAATGGGGCTGATCGGCCATGACATTCGGGTTTAGCATAGGCTTTGTCAGTTCGTGCAAGGGGTAGGGCCGGGCGGACGGGGAGGGGAGTTGTCCGCCCGGCAACCAGGGAAAATCCCCGGTATCTCGGGGTGCCTATTGCGGCTGAAGTTCCGCTTCGGATGCAAGCGGCCCTTGCCCGCCAAAGCGCCGTCCACCGCCCGCGCCGAGGCGTGCGCGAATGGCATCCCGCTCGCTCGCGTCGATCACGCCGTCGTTATTGGTGTCGATCCGCGCGAACGGGGCCTCGAATTCGGCGCGGCTAAGCTTGCCGTCGCCATCGCGGTCGAGCCGGGCCATCCGCCCGCCGCCGCCTGCGCCACCGCCGCCAGACCCGCCCTGCGGGATCGCGGCGCGCTCGGTCGCGTCGATGAAGCCGTCCTTATTGGCATCGAGAAGGTCGAAGGGCGCCACATATTCGGCCCGCGTGACCTTGCCGTCGCCATTGGTGTCGAGCCGCGCGAGCATCCCGCCACCACCGCCGCCGCCGGGTCCGCGCGGACCTGCGCCACCGGGTGGCGGGGGCATGCCGGGGCCACCCGCCTTGTCGCCGCCGGGACCGCCGGGACCCATGCCGTCAGGTCCCATGCCGCCGGGCCCACCCGGACGCTCAGCGCGCATCGTGTCGCGCGCGGCCTTGCGCTCTTCAGGGGTAAGCTGACCGTCCTTGTTTGCGTCCATCATGTCGAAGCGCTTCGCCGCCTGGGCGAGGAATTCGGCGCGGGTGACGACGCCGTCGCCATTCCCGTCACCGAGCCGCACGGCGCGACGATCGGCCTTGGTCGGGCTCGGGCCCTGCTGGGGTGCGGGCTGCGCGCAGGCCGCGCTCGACATGACAATCCCGGCAAGCGCGGCGGCGGGGATCCAATGCCTCATGGTCGTTCCTTTTCCTGATCGCGTCTGCAACGCATGCCCTGTCGACCAACCTTTCGCGCCCAGATGTCGCGCGCTTTTGTCATCGGATGCGCGAATTGTCGCAATTTGTCGCAGCAGGGCGGCGTCAGGCAAAAATCGCGACGCTCTGCATTCCCTCGGCGATGAGCTGGCCGTCGGCGTTCCAGAGCGCCATCGACTGGCTTGAACAGCCATTGCGGGCGTAATCTGACTGCGCGCGCAGCAGCCACCAGCCGTCGGTCGTTGCGGGCGTAGGCGTCAGCAGATTGATGATCCAGCTCAGCGAGCTGATCGGTCCCATCTGTTGCCCGAACAGCCGGATCGCGGCGGGCGGCATGCCGTCGGCGATCGCCATCACATGCACCATCGGGTCGATGCCATCATACGCCTTCATCCGGCCCCAGCGCAGCAGCTCGGCAGGGCCAATCTCGGGCTCTTTCATGTCGAAGAATTCGAAATTCTGCGCGAAAAAGCCTTCAGGCCCGCTCCACAATTTGGTGCCGGGTTCGGGCGGGCGACGATCGACCGGTGGGCGCTGGTCGAAGTCCACAACCGACGGCTGGTCGGCCATGAAGACGAAGGTCGCGCGCAGGCCTAACCCGGCGTCGGACACGACATCGGCCTGAATGAACGCCGCTGTGCGCCCGCGCCGCAGCTTGGTGGCGGTGACGCGCACCTCGCCCGCGAGCGGCCCGATAAACGACACTTGCGCCGATCGCAGCGGCGGCAGATCGGGCTCGCATTGCTGCGCGGCGTGCAGCGCGAGCGCTGCCGACAGTCCGCCATAGCTGGTGCGCCCCTGCATCCAGTCGGTGGGAATCGCACCGACAAAACCGCCGTCGATGGGCGTGGTCTGGCCAAGTATTTCGGCAAGCGTCGTCATGCGGTGGCTTTCCATTGATCGCGCAGTTCGCGCTTGAGCACTTTGCCGATTGCGCTCCGGGGCAGTTCATCGACCGCGACCAGATCGGCGAGGCGCTGGGTCTTGCCAAGCTTGGCGTTGGTGTCGGCGAGGATGCTTGCGGCATCGGCACCGCCATTCGGCACGAAGAAACCGACCGGCGTTTCGCCCCACGCTTCGCTGGGTACGCCGACCACGGCGCAATCGGCGACTTGCGCGTGAGTGCGCAGCACGGCTTCCAAGTCGCTGGGGTAAATGTTGAACCCGCCCGAGATGATCAGGTCCTTCTTGCGGTCCATCAGGATCAGGAAGCCGTCTTCGTCGAAGCGCCCGACATCGCCGTGGCGGATATAGCGATTGCCCTCGGCGTCATGCCATTCGGCCGCCGCGGTTGCGTCAGGGCGGCCGTGATAGCCGTTCATCATCGCGGGGGACCGGCCGACGACTTCGCCCATGGCGCCGGGCGCGACTTCACGGCCGTCGTCATCGATCAGCCGGATGTCGTGCCCCTCGGCGGGCTGGCCAACGCTGTGGAGCTTGGTCGGGTGGATCGTGCAATTGAGGATCGTCGTGCCGCCGCCTTCGGTCATGCCATAATATTCGACCAGCAGCCCCGGCCAGCGCGCGCAAACATCGGCCTTGAGCGCGGCGGAGAAGGGCGCCGAGGTGCAGGTCTTGAGCCGGAAGCTCGCCAGATCGAAGCTGTCGAAATCGGGGATCGCCATGATCCGGCTGTATTGCACCGGCACCAGCATCGCATGCGTCGCGCGGTTGGCCTCGGCCATTTCGAGGAAGCGGCGCGCATCGAACTTGGCCATGATCACGGCAGTGCCGCCCCAGCCGATCGTCGGCAGGAAAACGACCAATGTGGTGTTCGAATAGAGCGGCGTCGCGACCATCGTCACCGCGTCGCCGAACCCGGCGGCGGCGTTGCGGTGGATATGCGCCCAGCGCATCGCGTGACTCTGGACGATGCCCTTGGGCGTGCCGGTGGTGCCGGAGGAATAGATAATGTTGAAGGGGTCGGCGGGCGCGATCTCGACCGGGGCGGGGCGGGTGCCTTCGGGGGCCAGCCAGGCGTTGAAATCGGCGCTCCCCAGCACGATCATGTGCGCGGCGATGGGCTGGTCGGCGAGCGCTGCCCGCGCGCTCGCGTCGACGAAGACATGCGCTGCGCCGCAATCATTGATCATCGCGGCGAGTTGTTCGGGCGTCGATCCCGGCGCGAGCGGGGTGGCAGCGCCGCCTGCCCGCAGCGTCGCCAGGAACACCGTCGCATAGGCGACCGACGGCGCCCCAACGATTGCGACCGCCTGCGCGTGCGCCAGCCCGTCGCGTTGCAGCGCGGCGGCAATCCGGTCCATCGCGGCGTCGAGCGCGGCATAGCTGAGCGCGCCGTCCTCGCCGACGATCGCGGTTTTGGCGCCGCGCTCGATGCCATGCGCGCGGATGATCTCCGGCAGCGCGGCAAAGTCGCTGGCAAGCTGGGTCGCGGCGTCCATATCCCCTCCGATTGAGCGAAGCGCTAGGCGAGCCGCTACCAAAATGCCATACGCGATCTTCGAAAACGTGACCGGGAGCCAAAGTTCATGCTGTTCTACGATGCCGTCAACCCGGCCCCAAATCCCCGGCGTGTGCGGATTTTCATGGCCGAGAAGGGCCTGAAGATCACCACCAAAGTGCTGTCGATTCCCGCAGGCGAGCACAAGGGCGAGGAGTTCCTCGCCGTCAATCCGCTCGGGCAAATCCCGGCGCTTGAGCTTGATGACGGCGAGGTGATTACCGAAAGCGTGTCGATCTGCCGCTTCCTCGAAGCGCTCAATCCCGATCCGCCGATGTTCGGCACCGGCCCCAAGGGGATTGCGGATGTCGATATGTGGGTGCGCCGCGTGGAAATGCGGCTGATGATTCCGGTGGGGATGGTGTGGATGCATACTCATCCCTTCACCGCGCGGGTGGTGAAGCCGCAATTCCCTGACTTCGGCGAGACGCAGCGCAAGCGCGCGCTGGTGGTGATGCGCGAATTCGATACCGCGCTGGCCGATCGGCAGTGGCTGGCGGGCAAGACTTTCTCGATCGCCGATATCGTGCTGCTGACGACGATCGACTTTGCGACCTTTATCGGTCTGCCGATGCCGGAGGAGCTGACCTCGCTGAAGGCATGGCATGCGCGCGCCACCGCGCGCCCGAGTGCGGCCGCATGAGCTGGGCGGGGCGCGTTGCCGTCGTCACCGGCGGCGGCACCGGGATTGGCGCGGCGACGGTGCGGTTGCTTGCCGCGCGCGGCGTCCACTGCGTCGTCAACTATGCGTCGAGCCGCGACGATGCCGAAGCGCTCGCTGCCGAAGTCGGGGGCGGGGCGATTGCGGTGCAGGCCGACATCACCGACGATGCGCAGTGCCGCGCGCTGGCGAAGGCGGCGACCGACGCGTTCGGGCGGATCGACTTCCTCGTCAATAATTCGGGCCGCACCAAATTTGCGGCGCATGAGGATCTCGATGCGCTGTCGGCGGCGGATTTCGTCGACATCTATCAGCTCAATGTCATCGGCGCGTTCCAAATGGTGCGCGCCTGTGCGCCCGCGCTGAAGGCGGGGGATGCCAGCGCAGTGGTCAACATCGCCTCGGTCGCGGGCGTGTTCGGCATGGGATCGTCGGTTGCTTATGCTGCCTCCAAAGGCGCGCTGATCACGATGACCAAGAGCCTTGCGCGGGTGATGGCGCCCGCCATTCGGGTGAATGCGGTGGCGCCGGGCTATGTCGGCACCGGCTGGTTCGAGAAAAGGCTGGGCGCTGAAGGCTTCGCCAAGCTCAACGAGCGGATCGCGGCGAGCGTGCCGATGGCGCTCGCGACAATGGCGCCCGATGTTGCCGCGCCTGTTGTCAGCCTGCTCGACCCGGCGATGCGGAGCGTGACGGGCGAAGTGATGCTCGTCGATGCCGGCGGGCACCTCGACGTCGCGCTCAGCCGGCGGCCGGGGAAAGAGGGGTAACGCGGCAAAGATTCGGGCTAATCCAATCCCTTTCGCCGTTTGTGTCGAGCGAAGTCGAGACACGATGCGCATCGCTTGGAGCTTGTTTCTCGACTGCGCTCGAAACGAACGGATCGTCATCAGGTCTTAACCGCCCGCCGCCGCCACTTCCTTCGGCGGCACGCGACCCAGTACTTTCGTTACGACGATGAGCAAGGCCACGCCCGCCAATATCCCCGCAAGCAGGAATGCCGCGCCCGGAAAGCCGCGCGCGACGCCTTCCGCCAGCGCCTGGGTCAGCAGCAGCGGGGCGAGGATCGAGGCAAGGCTGCTCATGCTGCCGATGCCGCCCTGCAGCGCGCCCTGATGCGATGCGTCGACCAGCCGTGATAGCAGTCCGTTCATGGCTGGAAACACCAGCGCCGAAAGGCCACTGACCAGAAAAATCGCATAGGCGTGCCACCCTTGCGTCACGAATACATAGCCCAGAAATGCTCCCATGCCGCTCGCCAGACCGATGACGACCGATCGCCGCTCACCCAGTTTGGCGATGATCGGCCCGGTCAGGAATATCTGCACCAGCGTCATCACCAGCCCGACAAAGGCCAGCGACCAGCCGATTGCGGCTGCATCCCAGCCAAAGCGTGCCGCGCTCCAGAAGGACCAGGTCGCCGGATAGACATTGTTCGCCAGAATCCAGCAGAACCACGCGATCAGCAACGGCGCGGCCTCACCGCTTTTGAACAGCGGCCGGAAGGCGCTGACGACGTTTGCGCTGCGCCACTCGAACGGGCGCCGGTTTTCGGGCGCCAGCGATTCGGGCAGAAACGCCAGCATTGCCGCTGCGTTGACAGCCGCGAGCAGCGCCGCCGCCAGAAACGGCGCGCGCGGGCCGAGCCCGGCAAGCAGGCCGCCAATCGCCGGGCCGATGATGAAGCCCAGACCAAAGGCCGCGCCGATCCAGCCGAACACCGTGCCGCGCTTTTCGGGCGTGCTGGCGTCGGCGAGTGCAGCACTTGCCGGGCCGTAAATGGCGCCGCAAATCCCCGCCACCGCGCGGCCAAGGAAGAGCCAGGCGAGGGTGGGCGCGAACGCCATCAGCGCGTAATCCGCGCCGAACGCCAGCATCGACGCGATCATCACCGGGCGCCGCCCGTACCGGTCGCTCAAATTGCCGAGTACCGGCCCGGCAACGAATTGCGTCAGCGCATAAACTCCAAGCAGATAGCCCGAAATCCGCGTCGCCTGCTCCAGATCGACCTGGCCCAGATCGGTAATGAGCTGCGGCAGAATCGGGATCACGATGCCAAAGCCGATCGTATCGATCAGCACCGCCGCCAGCACGATGGCGACGATGCGCCGGTCATAGCCCATGCCTTGCCCCCTTTAAGCCCCCTTGATGCCCGCGAAAGGTGTCAAAAGTCACGACCATCCTAGGGGGGTGCCGCAGCATCTGGCACGACTCAACGGGAACGAAAAGTGAACCTAGCCGCTGATTTCATATTTTGCCAGCCCTCGGCGTCAGCGCAGCTTGCAGCCTGGATTTTGGCCGACGGCGTCATCGAGCAGCGCGCGAATTTCCGCCTGCGGGTCCTTGATTTGCGCGAGTTCGGGCGTTTCCAACCGAACATGTTCGACGCCGGCGCGCCATTTTTCGCGCCACCAGCGATTGCCGGCTTCGGCGTCCACGGTCGGGAACCAGGCGCGGGCATGGCGCAGCAATTCATTCGGCGGCACCAGCGCCCGTCCCGCCGCGAGCGCGTGCGAAAGATCCTTGGCAAGCTCGACATTCGGCAGGCCCGCCATCGCGGCAGATCGCTGCTCGAGCTCGCGGATGACATTCTGTCGCGCGGCGGCCCATTCGGCGTCCGACAAGCCTTGCGTCTGCAAATCGCAGCTCGTCTTCTTGAGCGTGGCGAGGCCCGATCGCCAATGATCGGCGGCCAGATTGTCCCACAGCAGGATCAGGCCATAGCCATTTTCGCCATTCTCGATGTAGGCGCCGGTTTTCCCCTGCTGGCTGTCGGGCTGAGTCAGTCTTAGCCGGTCGGTGACCGCGCGGATGAAGACCAAGTTCATCAGTGCCGTTTCGATTTGCAGTTGGCGTGTTGCTGCCGGTGCCGGAATCGCAAAGGTGACGCCAGTCAACGCCACCATGCGGCCGTCCTGCCGGGCCGAGTAGCTGAGCGGCGCGACGCGATCGCGCTGAATGCTTGGTAAGGGGGGCCATTGGGGCGTGGGGCCGGTACCTTGCCAGTTTTCGAAGCGCTGGCGGATCAGCGCGGACGCCTTCGCCGGATCGACATTGCCGACGACGACGATCATCATCCGTTCGGGGCGATACAGTCGGTGATAGAGCGCGCGGATCGTGTCGATGCTCGCGGTCGGTACATCGTCTGAATTCTGCGCATCGATCACGTCGGTCGGCGATCCCGGCGCGAACGCGGCGACATAGCGCGCGTAAATCTCATTGCCGTACCGCTTCTCGCCCATTTCGCGCAGGACGTCGGCGCGTTGTTCAGCGACCGCGTCGGCGCGCAAGGTCATGTCGCCCGCGACTTCGCGGTACAGCGACAGCAGAGTGTCGAGATCGGCGAGCTTGGTGGTGCGGGTCGACACGAAGTAATTGCTCTCTTCCCACGTCGTCGTCCCCGCGCTGGGGGCGGAGAAGGTCAGCGGCAAGCCGATGTTGAGGAACCGGTAAACCTGGTAAGGCGCGGCTTTGGTCGGGCTGGCAAAGGCAAGATGCTCGATCAGATGCGCGAGGCCGCGCTCGCCCGGGCGCTGTTCGGCGATGAAGCCGCCCTCGACGCGCATCAGCAGGCCAAGGCCGGGCTCGTTCGCGCGGCG
Organism: uncultured Stakelama sp.; assembly: GCA_964449575.1. Taxonomy (GTDB): domain Bacteria; phylum Pseudomonadota; class Alphaproteobacteria; order Sphingomonadales; family Sphingomonadaceae; genus Sphingomonas. Next base: position 13,303 of record CAYUYZ010000022.1, on the reverse strand, counting down.
CGGCAGGATGGCATAGCGCAGGCCGTTTTTCAGCCGCCCCTCAACCACGGGGCGCCAGTCGTTGACTGATTTGGGTGCCGGGTGCGCCTGCCGCTGCGCGCGGGTGGTGCCGGGCGGCTGCGCCTTGGCTGGTAAGGCGCGTGCTGCAATTGGGAGGGTGGCGCCGATGAACAGCCCGAGGGCGATGGCCAGATGACGTTGTTGCACGGCCCGGTCTCCCCGCTTGCGGCGCCGATCGTTTGAGTGGCGGAGGATGCGCAAACGCCGATCTTTGCTCACCAATGTTTCGGGCGAGAAAAAGGCGAAATTTTAGCGCTTTGCCGGTTGGCCGTCTGGCTGGACGGGATGACACCGAAAAGGAGTGCGAACGATCAGCACCGTCGCCGGTACCATAGCGACGGTGCGGCGATCACCTCCCGTTCAACCGTTATCGATAGAGTTTTGCGACGGCGGTAAGATTTTCGAAACCCAAGCCCGTCGCCCGTGCTTCGTCGAACACCGTTGCGGCAGTATCGGCCATCGGCGTGCGGGCGCGATGTCGCAGACCGACATTGTGGGCGAGCGCAAAGTCCTTCGCGACAAGCTCGATCGGGAACATCGGTGCAAAGGCCTCGGCAAGCATGCCGCCCATTGCGCCCTTGAGCGCGGGGCTTGCGACGGGCGTTTCGCCAATAATCGCCGCAAAACGCGCGAGATCGAGCCCTTGGGCGGCGGCGAGACCCAGCAACTCGGCGATTGCTGTCACCTGAATGCCGAACAGCGCGTTGATGAGCAGCTTGGTCGCCGAGCCCGATCCCGGCCCGCCGCAGTGGTGCGCGGCGCTGCCCATAGCGGACAGCACTGGCTCCGCGCGACCGACGGGCGCCTCAGCGCCACCGACGAGAAAGATCAGCGCGCCGGCTTCGGCTTGGGGGCGTGACCCGACGACCGGCGCATCGAGACACTCTACTCCCGCTGCCGCGCAGGCCGCATGCAGCGTCCGCGCCCAATCGGCGCTGACCGTCGAACACTCGATCGCGAGCGTGCCTGCGTGCATCCCGGCCAGCGCGCCGGACTCTGAATGCAACCACACATCGGTAGCCGCCGCGTCGTCGCGTACCATCGCGATCACGACCTCCGCGCCACTTGCAGCCTCGCGGGGCGTGGTCGCAATTCTTGCGCCAGCCCAATCGGCGGCGTCGGGCGCGGTGCGGTTCCAGACGGTCAGCTCGTGCCCGGCGTCGAGCAAGCGGCGCGCCATGCGCGATCCCATCGCGCCAAGGCCGAGAAAGGCGATTTTGGTCATGCAGATATCCCGTCGAATGAGGTTGATTGGGTCGATCATCGGGAGTGCCCGATCACGCATGCCGCTTCTCAATCATTTGAAACATGAGCGGTAGTATCTCACTTCAACTATGATATATCCGCTGATCAAATGAATGATCGGCTTCAGGCACTCCGGCTTTTCCAGCGCGTCGCGCGGCTCGGCAGCTTTTCGCGTGGCGGGCGCGAGCGCGGGCTGTCGCAGCCATCAGCGTCGCGGATCATTGCCGAGCTCGAGCGCGAGATTGGCGCGACCTTGTTCATCCGGACCACACGTGCCGTGACGCTGACCGAGGCGGGGGCGGATTATCTCGCGCGGATCGAGCCGCTGCTGGCGTCGCTCGACGAGGCCGATCATATCGCGCGCGGCACCGGGGAGCTGCGCGGCACGTTGCAGGTCGCGATATCGTCGAGCTTTGGCGTGCGAGAGGTGATTCCTCGGCTGCCTGCTTTCATGGCCCGCCATCCGGCGCTGCGCGTTAATCTCCAGATCAGCGACGAGCGTCAGAATCTGGTGGTCGAAGGTGTGGACATCGCCTTTCGCCTCGGTCCGCTGGCGGATTCGACGGCGGTTGCGCGTAAACTGGCGACGGCACCACGGGTGCTGGTGGCGGCGCCCGATTATCTGGCACGGGCAGGGACACCCCAAACGCCAGCCGAGCTTGCGGACCACGCGGTCATCATCGGCCCTGTTGGCAGTCCCGAACAGCATTGGTCGTTTGTCCGTGAGTCCCGGCGGCTGTCGGTGCGTGTCGACGGGCGGCTGTCGGCGGCAGCCAATGAGGGCGCAATGGCGGCGGCGGTCGCCGGGATGGGGATTGCCCGCGCTTCCCTTTGGGGATGTCGCGCCGAGCTGGCAGATGGGCGGCTGCGCCAAATACTCGCCGACTGGGCGATGGACAGCGTCGAGTTGCATGCCGCCTTCCCCGGTGGCCGGGCGGCGTCGCCCGCCGCCCGGGCGCTTGCCGATCATATCGAGTCCACGATCTCGGACGCACCCTGACCCAAAGCCCTCTTTGCTTGGCGGCGTTTCTGTGTCAGACCCCGCGACCATACCCGATATTCAGATTCGACATTTGGGAGTGGATCAATGGCAACGGCACCCGAACTCGACGCGAAGAGCGCGCTCGATGATTTTCGCGCAGAGGCGCGCGCCTGGCTCGCGGCGAATTTTCCGGCTTCGCTGAAGGGCAAAGACAATTCGCTCTCGGCACTCGAAGGGCCGCATGACCCGACCGAGGACGAAACCGCCTGGACCAAGGCGATGGGCGAAAAGGGCTGGGGCGTGCCGAGCTGGCCGGCCGCTTATGGCGGCGGCGGCCTCGACCGGCATCAGGTGCGCGTGTTGCAGGAGGAAATGGGCCGGATCGGCGCGTGGAACCCGATTGGCGGCATGGGCGTGATGATGTTCGGCCCGACCCTGCTCGAATATGGCAGCGAGGCGCAGAAGCTCGAGCATATTCCGTCGATCGCGAAGAATGAAGTGCGCTGGTGCCAGGGCTATTCGGAGCCGGGTGCGGGGTCGGATCTTGCTTCCTTGCAGACCTTTGCCGAGGATATGGGCGACCATTATGTCGTAAACGGCCAGAAAACCTGGACCTCAGGCGGGCAATGGGCCGACAAATGTTTCGCGCTGGTCCGCACCGACAAGAGCCAGAAGCATGCCGGCATCAGCTTCCTGCTGATCGACATGACCTCGCCCGGTGTCGAAGTGAAGCCGATCCGGATGATCAGCGGTCAGTCGCCATTCTGCGAAACCTTCTTCACCAATGTGAAGGTGCCCAAGGGCAATCTGGTCGGGCAGGAAGGGCAGGGCTGGGCGATTGGCACCCGGCTGCTCCAGCACGAGCGCAACTCGCTGTCGGGCGGCAGTGGCGCCGCGCGGATGTTTGCCGGCAAGGCACTCAGCCAGCTCGCCAAGGAATATCGCGGCGCCAATGACGACGGCAAGGTTGCGGACAGCGACCTGCGGATGCGGATCGTCCGCCACGAAATGGACCAGCGCGCGTTCATGCTGACGCTGCGCCGTGCGGCGATGGAAGCCAAGTCGAACCAGGGGCCGTCGGCGGCAACCAGCATCATGAAGAATGTCGGCGCCCGCCTGACGCAGGACCGCGCCGAGCTGTCGGTCGAAATCATGGGCATGGCCGGATTGGGCTGGGAAGGCGAGGGCTTCAGCGAAACCGAACTCGCGCAGACCCGGACCTGGCTGTGGGGCAAGGCGGTGTCGATCTACGGCGGATCGACCGAAATCCAGAATAATGTGATCGCCAAGCGCATCCTCGGGATGCTCGATCACCAATGATAATGCGCTGACAGCCATCGCCGCCCCGGCTTTTGCTCCGGGGGGGGGGCGATCGGCGCGATGCAGGGACAGGACGACATTTCATGGCTGCACTGAACGAAGAACAAACGATGCTGCGCGATATGGTGCGCGAATGGGCGGACAATGAGTCGCCCGTCACCGCGTTCCGCCAGATGCGCAACGCGGCGCCGGCCGAGGGCTATGACCCCAAGGCCTGGGCGACGATGGCCGAAATGGGCCTCGCCGGGATCGTGATTCCCGAGGAATTCGGCGGGACAGCCTTTGGCTATCTCTCGCTTGGGCTGGTGCTCGAGCAGTTGGGGCGCAATCTGGCAGCGTCGCCGCTCGCGTCGACTTCGGCGGCGGCGAGCGCGATTGTGCTTGGCGGATCGGTTGAGGACAAGGCCAAGTGGCTGCCCAAGATCGCGACCGGCGAAGTCGTCGCGACGCTCGCGATCGACGAGACGCCGGTGCACAATCCCGAAACCTGCGCGACCAGCGTCGCGGACGGCAAGTTGAGCGGCACCAAGCTGTTCGTGGCCGAAGGCGACAGCGCCGGGCTGTTCATCGTGTCGGCGATCGACGGCCTCTATCTCGTTGACGGCGCGGATGCCGGTGTGACGCGCTCGACGCGCAAAATGGCCGATGCGCGCAGCCATGCCGAAGTCGCCTTCAACGCCGCGTCCGCGACCAAGCTCGACGTGGGTACGCAAGCGATCATCGACCGCGCGACGGCGGCGAGCTGCGCCGAAATGCTCGGCCTTGCGGTGCAGGCGTTCGAGACGACGAACGATTACCTCAAAACCCGCGTCCAGTTCGGGCAAGTGCTCTCGACCTTTCAGGCGCTCCAGCATCGCATGGCCAAGATGTTCACCGAGCTTGAGCTGATGCGTTCGGTGGTCGAAGGCGCGCTTGAGGCGATCGACAGTGGCCGCTCGGACGTCGATCAGGCGGTGTGCCTCGCCAAGGCTGTCGCGAGCGAGACGTCGCGCCTTGTCAGCCGTGAGATGGTGCAGCTCCACGGCGGCATCGGCATGACCGACGAATATGACGCGGGCTTCTACATCAAGCGCGCCGCCGTGCTCGAGACGATGTGGGGCAGCGCGTCCTATCACCGCGAACGCTTTGCACGCTTGAACGGCTACTGATACCGCAACCCGGCGACCTAGACCGCCCCGATTGGCGTCGGGGCGGTGATCGCGCGCGCCTTGGCCGCGAATGGCCGGTTTCAAAGATGCGGGTTGGTTGCTCCCGTCCGCCCCGGCGCTATGACCTTTGTGCAACAGCGCCCGAAAAGATAGCATTCCGCAACGTTAGTTTCGCTTGACGACGTGAGCGTGGCTATGTCTATTCGAGTTTACGGTACGGGGCGCGCAAAAGTCCCGGCCTTCTGGGAGAGAGACATGCCAAAAATCACCCTGCTCGCCGCCTGCGCCGCGCCCGTCCTGGCGATCGCGCTTGCGATGCCCGCCAGCGCGCAGACCGCGCCTGCCCCGACCACGACCCAGGAAGCCGAAGAAGCCGTTCCAGAAGTGGTGGTCACCGGCTCGCTGATCCGGGGTACGCCCGAGGACGCGGCGCTACCGGTCGATGTGATCTCGGGCGAGGAACTGGCGCGGCAGGGGTCGCCCTCGGCGCTCGATCTCCTCAAGAATTTGCCGACCTCGAACGGCGTGATCGGCGACGCGAACCAGTTCGACGCCCGCGCGCAAGGGTCTGAAGGTGTCGCCTCGGTCAACTTGCGCGGCCTTGGCCCGCAGCGGACGCTGGTGCTACTCAACGGCAAGCGCGTCGTCTTCGCCGGCACCGGTGTCCCGGTCGTCGATATCAACCTGCTGCCGCAAAGTGCGATCGGGCGGATCGAAATCCTGAAGGACGGCGCGGCGGCGACCTATGGTTCGGACGCCATCGCGGGCGTGGTCAACTTCATCACGCGATCGGAACAACAGGGATTCCAGGCATCAGGCGATTATCGCTACATCCGCGGGTCGACCGGCGACTACACCGGCGCATTGAGCTTTGGCCATCACAAGGATGGCTTCCAGGTGTTTGCGTCGATCGGTTACCAGCATCGTTCTGAACTGCGCACCACGGCCCGTCCTTTCACAGTCCAGCCTTATCCGAACAACCCGCAGGGTGGTTATTCGGGCGGCGGCAATCCCGGCAACTTTGGCTTTGGTGGCACGGGCAATTTCGTGCGCGACCTCGGCTGCGAATCGCTGGGCGGTTTCCGCAGCTTGCCCGGGTCGACCACCGATCGCTGCTTCACCAATTTCGGGCAGTTCGACAATCTCGTCGAACCTGAAGATCGCATTCAGGCCTATCTCGAATCCAAGATCGACATCACCGACAAGCTGACGTTCCGCGTGACCGCGCTGTACGGCACCTCGTCAACGCGGATCACGACGTCGCCGAGCTATCTACCGACGCTGCCGCCATCGGGCTATGCCGCATCGCCGCTCACTACGGTGCCGGCAGCGGGCATCACCACGACCGCGCAGGCGGCGGGGGCCGGCTTCTTCGCGATTCCGACCTATGCGCCGGCGCTGCGCGACTATTGCGGGGTCTATGGTGCCGCATCGGGCTGCGTCGTCAACGCCGCCGGAGCGCCGCTTGCGCCTGCGCTTGCGTTCCCGGTCTTGTTCCGGCCGTTCGTGCTGGGCGGCAACCCTTTGTTCACGCAACCCGGCAATGACCGCAATTCCGCCTTCAGCCAGCGTCAGTCCGAATCGATCCGTTTCACGGCGGATACGTCGTTGAAGATTAACGATGGGCTGACGCTTGACGCGGGCTTCACCTATTCGGCCTATCGTCGCGGCATCGAAGGCACCGATACCTTCGGCGATCTGTTGCAGAACGCGCTCGCTGGCTTCGGCGGCCCGAATTGCGCCTTTGCCTCGCCGCAGTCGCGTGCCGGGCTGACGCAGGCACAGCTGGCCGCGCTCGCCGGCACCGGCGGCTGCACCTACTTCAACCCGTTCTCGACCGCCGTTGCCCGCAATCCGGTGACGGGGCAGACCAACCCCAATTTCGCTGGCACGCGCAACCCCGCCGGGGTCAACCTGACCCCGGGCGCCGGGATCATCAACGATCTGGCAACGATCGATAATTTCTTCCGCACCACCCGTAGTGACACCGACACCCAACTGATTGTGGCGGACGTCGTGCTGAGTGGCCGATCGGGCATCCGCCTGCCGGGCGGCGAGATCTCGTTTGCCATCGGCGGTCAATATCGGGCGGATCGCTATGCAATTCGGTACAACGCCGATGCCAACCTTGCCATCAATCCCTGCCCGGGTTCGGCCCTGACGCCGGATGCTATCTGTGCGCAGCAGACCGGCGCACTCGGCTTCCTTGGCACCAATCGCGACCGGACGATCACGGGTAATGTGTACGCGTTCTTCGGCGAAATTCAGGCGCCGATCACCGACACGTTGAACGTGCAGTTTTCGGCGCGGTTCGAAGATTACGGCGGGCGGACCGGATCGACCTTCAACCCGCAGGGGCGTGTGCGGTGGCAGGCGCTGAGCTGGCTGGCGTTGCGCGGCGGTGCGGGCACCACTTTCCGCGGCCCGCCGCCGCAGAACCTCGACGGGCAGGTGACCTCGCTTCAGGTCATCGGCAGCTCGTTCCGCGCGATCGACATTCTCGGCAACAACAACCTTTCGCCAGAAACCACGACGACCTATAGCGGCGGCGTGATCGTCAATGTCGGCGGCTTCAACGCCAGCGTCGATTACTGGCGCTATGAGCTTACCGGACCGATCGAAGCCGAACCGGTGCAAGGGATCGTCAACGCCCTGTTCGGCGCGACCGGCGCGGCGAATTGCGGCAATGCGGCCTTTGCCCAACTGCAGGCGCGCTTTACCTTCACGGCCGCCGGTTGCGGGATCGGCAACGTCCAGCGTCTGCGCACCAACCTGGTCAACAGCGCGAATGTGACGACTCAGGGCCTTGATTTCCAGGCGCAGTACAAGTTCGATCTGGGCACGGCCAAGATCGTCGTCGGCGGTACCGGTACCTATGTTCTGGACTATCGGGTCCGCGACTTCACCGTCGCCGGAGTTGTCGTCCAGCCGGCGTTCAACGCGGTTGGCCTGCTCAACTTCCAGACGAGCGCCTATCCGCTGCCGCCGCTGAAGGGCAATTTGTTCCTTCAGGGCGACCTGGGGATGCATCAGGCGCGGTTCCAGGTGAATTACATCGACGGCTATCGCGATCAGCGTACCGCCGCCGTCTTTGGCCCCAACACCGGCGCACTCGCGGGGGCATCGGTGACCAACGGGCAGAATATCGGCGCGTTCACGACGCTCGATTTCACCTATCGCCTCAACCTGAAAACCAACACGACGATCTCGCTGTCGGCGCTCAATATTCTCGATCAACTGCCGCCATTTGCGCGGCTCGACTTCAACTATGATCCGTTCACGGCATCGCCACTCGGCTTCAACGCGAAGTTCGGCATCACCCAGCGGTTCTGACCGGTGATCGATAGACCCTGATCCACCCGCCGCCCGGCTCGCCCCGGGCGGCGGTTTTTTTGACGCGCGTTTTTCGGAGTTGCACAGCGCATGGCGACCCTTTCCCTGGAACAGCATGTCACTGCCGATGCCCGCGCGCTTCGGCTGCGCGGCTGGACGCTCGCGCTGCTGACGCTCGTTTATTTTTTCAGCTTCATGGATCGCTACATCCTCTCGATCCTGCTTGAGGCGATCAAGACCGATCTCCACCTCAACGATACCCAGCTGGGTCTGCTGTCGGGCCTTGCCTTTGCGGTCTTTTACGCGACGCTGGGCATTCCGGTCGCGTGGCTCGCCGACCGGACGAGCCGCCGCGACATTATCGCCGTTGCGCTCACCTTGTGGAGCGCGATGACGGCGCTGTGCGGCACGGCTGCCAATTTCACCCAATTGCTGATCTATCGGATCGGTGTCGGCGTGGGGGAGGCGGGATCGAGCCCGCCGTCGCATTCGATCATCGCCGATCTCTACCCGCCCGAAAAGCGCGCGGGGGCAATGGGCATTTATTCGACCGGCGTCGTTCTTGGCGGCGGCTTCGGCGCAATCATCGGCGGGCTGATCGCCCAGAGTTACGGCTGGCGCTGGGCGATGGCGGCGGTGGGATTGCCCGGCATCCTGCTTGCGGTGTTCGTGCGGGTTGTGATGGTCGAACCGCGGCGCGGCCTGTCGGACCCCGGCGGCGTCCCGCAGAACCCGGCCCCGCTGCCGTCGCTGAGCGACGGGCTGAAGAGCCTTGCGGCCAGTGCCCCCGCGATCCACCTGATCATGGCGGTGACGATTACCTCGCTGGTCGGCTATGCCACCGCCAATTTCGGGCCATCCTATCTCCAGCGGTCGTTCGGGATGACGCTGACCCAGGTGTCGCTCTACTACGCCCCCGCCGTGGCGCTTATCGGGGCATTTGGCGGGATCATGGGCGGGCGGATCGCCGACCGGCTAGGCCGCAAACATGGGCTGCACATGCAAGCGTGGTTCGTCGCCGCGCTCAAGCTTGCTGCGCTCCCGTTCACGGCGCTCTTCTACCTGTCTTATGATGTCACCACGGCCTTTGCGGCGGTGATGCTTTCGTACCTGCTCGCATCGAGCTATCTCGGGCCGAGTTTCGCGCTGATCCAGGGCCTCGCGCCCACGCGGATGCGCGCGGTGTGGGCGGCGATTACGCTGCTGGTCATCAACCTGATCGGGCTGGGAGCGGGGCCGAGCATCACCGGCGTCCTGAGCGATTTGTACAAGCCGGCGTTCGGCGCCGAATCCCTGCGCTATGCGATGCTGAGCGCCAGTTTGCTCACCCCCTGGGCGATCTTTCATTACTGGCGGGCGGGGGTGCTGCTCAAGCGGCAGGGGGTTGCAGGCTGAGCACCCGATCATCGAACAGCCCGAAGGCGAGCGTCGACGCGTAGAATGCAATCGCGCGGTCGCGCGGCATGGTGCTGGCCCATTTGCGCATGTCGAACGCCGCATTTTGCAGCGCCATCAGTGCTTGGGCGGCGACCAGCGGGTCGATTGCGCGGATCGATCCTTCGGCGATGCCGTCGCTCATCATCCCGGCATAGCGCCGCGCGATCCGGTTTGATCGGGCGACGAGCGCACTGCGCACCCCCGGCGCGACGCCCGACAGCGCGGTGGTGCGCATCAGCGGGCCGCGATCGGAGAATTGGAAATCGAGCAAGGTCGCAATCGCGCTCGACAAGCGGTGCCAGTGATCGCCGCTTTCGGCATCGGCGAGCCGCTGCGCCTTGGTGATTGTGGCGAGGCTGCGCTTGTAACAGGCGATCACCAGATCGTCCTTGGCGTCGAGATGGTGGTAGAAGCTGCCCTTGGTGACGTTGAGCATCGACGCGATTTTCTGCACCGATGCGCCGCGATAGCCGAGTTCGTTGATCAGCCGGGTGGCGGCGAGCAGAAAGGCTTCGCGGCCCGGCTCGGCCTCGGCCGGGGCGAGATCGAGTCGGGCAGGCGCCCATGCCGCGCCATCGGCGGCAATGCCGTGCGCGAACACCGCCATCAGCCGATCCTCGACGCGGGCATATTGATCGGGGTCGTAGCGCCCGAGCCAGATGGGGAGCCAGAAAGTGTTTTCGAGCAGGACGTGCGCCCGCGCGCCATAGAGATCGGTATGCGCCCGCGTCTCGCCGATGCCCCAGAGGCTGCGCGTCTTGCGGAAGACATCGCGCCAGCCGTTCATCAGCCGCCCGAGCACCGGCTCTTCCATCGCGCGCAGATCGGACAGCACCGCAAAGGGCGTTGCCTCGCCGCGCTGGATGCGCGCGAGCCGGTCCATGTTGAGCGAAAGATAGCGCGCAACGCGCGTGCGTGGCGTCGCCTCGCGAAGGGCGATGTCGAGCTTTGCCTGCAACTGCTCGAGCGTATAGTCGAAACAGGCGGCGGCGAGGTCTTCCTTGCGCTTGAAATAATAGGTGACGCTGGTGGTGTTGAGCCCGACGCGGCGCGCGACATCGGCGAAGGTCATGCCCTTGGCGCTTTGCTCGTTGATCGCTTGCGCAGCAGCGGCGAGGATGGCGTCGCGCTTCGCCCGGAAGCGCTTGGTGCTCCCGTCGGCGATTGCTTCGATGTCCCCCAAAGCCTCCATAGCCGCGAAGCTTAACAGCATCTTTTCGAAGAAACAGTCCCTTTCGCGAATGCTTTGGGACACGGCATTCGTATGCGAAATGTGGCGCGCGGGGACACCGCAGACGCTTTACCGAATGTGCGGTACGGTCTAAGCCACGTCCAAACACGCCATTTGAGAGGATGCGTCATGGACTTCACGCTGAGCGACCGCGAAACCTATTTCCGCGACCGGGTGAAGGATTTCATCGACCGCGAAATCCGCCCGCGCAACCACATCTATCACGAGCAGGAAAGCACCGGCGAACGCTGGAAAGTGATTCCGGTGATCGAGGAGATGAAGGTCAAGACCAAGGCGGCGGGGCTGTGGAATTTCTTCATGCCGCCGCATTCGGGGCAGACTCACGTCGACGACAGCTTCGAGTTTGAAGGGACGCAGCTTACCAACCTCGAATATGCGCTGTGCGCCGAGGAAATGGGCAAGATCGGCTGGGCTTCCGAGTGCTTCAACTGCTCGGCGCCCGACACGGGCAATATGGAAGTGCTCCATCGTTACGGCACGCGCGAGCAGAAGGAGCAGTGGCTTAAACCCCTGATGCACGGCGAAATCCGTTCGGCCTTCCTGATGACCGAGCCTGCGGTCGCCTCGTCGGATGCGACCAATATCGAAACGCGGATGGAGCGCGACGGCGATCATTATGTGATCAACGGCGTGAAATGGTGGTCGTCGGGCGCAGGCGATCCGCGCTGCAAGATCGCGATCGTGATGGGCAAGACCAACCCCGAAGGATCGCGCCACAGCCAGCAGAGCCAGATCCTAGTCCCGCTCGACGCCCCGGGGGTGAACATCAAGCGGATGCTGAGCGTCTATGGCTATGATCATGCGCCCCACGGCCATGCCGAAATCGAGCTGAAGGATGTACGCGTCCCGGTCGAAAATGTGTTGCTCGGCGAAGGGCGCGGGTTTGAGATTGCGCAGGGCCGGCTCGGGCCGGGCCGCATCCACCATTGCATGCGCACGATCGGCGTGGCGGAAGTCGCGATCGAAGCGATGGCCAAGCGGCTGCTGACGCGCGTCGCGTTCGGCAAGCGGATCGCCGATCACTCGATCTGGGAACAGCGCATTGCCAAGGCGCGGATCGACATCGAAATGACGCGGCTGCTCTGCCTGAAGGCCGCCGACATGATGGACAAGGCCGGCAACAAGAGCGCGCAACAGGAAATCGCGATGATCAAGGTGGCGGCGCCCAACATGGCACTCTCGATCCTCGATGATGCGATTCAGGCGCATGGCGGCGGCGGCGTGTCCGACGATTTCCACCTCGCGCATGCCTGGGCGGCCATGCGCACGCTGCGCTTTGCTGATGGTCCCGATGAGGTGCACAATCGTGCGATCGCGCGGAATGAATTCGGGAAATATGCGGACTTGCCAGAGGCGGTGGCGGCCAAGGAAGCGGTGCGGCGCTGATCCTAGCTTAGCCCTCTCCCCACAGGGGAGAGGGTTGGGAGAGGGGGAGTAACGAAGGCACAACCTCCGTTGGGAGAGGGGCGGATTGAGGCGCAGCATTGCTTGGCTGTCCCTCACCCCGGCCAATTTAGGATAAACCGTGCCCCGCACGGTTTAGGATCGTCCGGGGGACGATCCGACCCAAAATTCCCCGAAGGGGAGAGGGAGAACAAGTGAAAGCAGCCGTCCTTTACGAACCCAAGTCGGACCTCGTCATCGAGGATATCCGCGTCGACAAGCCCGGCCCGCGTGAGGTGCTGATCCGCACCGTTGCGTGCGGGGTGTGCCGGTCCGATCTGCACTTCGTCGACGGCAGCTTCCCGCATCCGATGCCGACAGTGCCTGGGCATGAAGCGGCGGGTGTCGTCGAAGCAGTCGGCAGCGATGTCGCGCGGCTGAAGGTCGGCGATCATGTCATCACCTTTTTCACCGTGTTCTGCGGCAGTTGCGAGATGTGCGTCACCGGCCGCCCCTCGCTCTGCGTCGATCCGTCGACGAAGCGCGCCAAGGGGGCGGAACCGCGCATCAGCTTGGCAGACGGCACGCCGCTTGCCCCATTCCTCAACCTGTCGGCCTATGCCGAAATGATGCTGGTGCATGAAAACGCCTGTGTCGCGATCAGCAAGGACATGCCGCTTGACCGCGCGGCGCTGCTTGGGTGCGCGGTGATCACTGGGGCAGGATCGATCTTCAACGATAGCCGGTTGCGCGCTGGCGAAACCGTCGCGGTCATCGGCTGCGGCGGCATTGGTCTCGCCGCGATCAACGCCGCGAAAATCGCGGGCGCGGGGATCATCATCGCGATCGATCCGGTCGCCGATAAACGCGCGCTGGCTGAACGGCTCGGTGCCACCCACGGCTTCGATTCGAACGAGCCCGATCTCGCCAAGAAAATCGCCGCACTCACCGGCGGCGGGGTCGATTATGCGATCGAAGCCGTCGGTCGACCCAATACCGCCGAACTCGCCTGGGCGCTGCTCAAGCGCGGCGGCACTGCGACGATCCTCGGCATGATCGCACCCGGCAATATGGTGAGCATCCCCGGCCCAAGTTTTCTCACCGGCAAGAAGCTGCAAGGATCGCTTCTCGGCTCCACGCGAT
>CAYUYZ010000021.1:0-54180 GCA_964449575.1 uncultured Stakelama sp. | reverse complement strand
CCCAGGATCGATTCGATCGACTTGGCGTGATCGCTCAGCGTTTCGGACATGCCGACGGCGGCACCGGCCTGGCTCGCGGCGCGGGTCGCGATTTCGGCGGCGGCCTCGACTTCGCTGCGGGCGTCCTCGATCGCGCGGATCAGTCCGGCGGCGGTCTGGGCGGCTTCGCGCATCGCGACGGCGGATTGTTCGGCCGCAGCGGCGACTTCGCTGGTCTTGCCGAGCATGCCACGCGTCGAGTTCGAGGTGCGGCTGGCCTGGGTGCGCAAGGCGCTGCCTTCCTGGCTGACGCTCTCGACCATCTTGGCAATGCCTTCGCGGAATTCGGCGGCGAGCCGGTCGCGGGCGACCTGCGCGCTGTGATCGCGATAGGCGTTGTAGATCGCGACGGTGATTTCGCCTTCGAGCGCCGACAGCCGGAGCAAGGTGTCGATCATCGCGGGCAGGCGCTGGTCGGTGCGGTCGATGCGGCGCATCAAAATGTCGAGTGCGGCGCGGTCGCTGGCGTTGATCATCGACAGCAATGCCATCGGCGTCACCCCGCCAACATAAGCGGCGGCGACCGATCGTTCGATCGATTCGATCCAGGCACGTCCGGCGGTGTCGAGGAAGCGGTTGCGTAAGAAGTCGCAGCCGACGTCGATCATCTTCTGCGTTTCCATCGGCGCCCATTGGCGTTCGTTGGCAAAGCAGCGCATCCATTGCTGCCAATAAGCTCCCGACGCTTCGCGTACTTCGGGTTCGAGCACGGCCCAGGCTTCACGGCTGGATTGCGCCAGCGACCCGTCGAAGTCGAACACCCTGAGCCGCGCCGACAAATCGACCGCCGCCGCAACGGTTCCGATGACGGGCAAATCATTGTTGCTCAAAGGGCATTCCTTCCAGATGTCGACGCTAGGATAACTCGGGGTCCCATCCAAACGCGTAAGGTGATTTGGTTAAGACCAAGTTAGGGAGCACGCAGACCAAGGCCGTGGTTGCATCGGCGGGCGTCGGGGGTAATAGGAGCGCCACAGTCGTCCTGAAGGAATAAGCCTTGGCTTCACCCCGACCCGCCCGCCCGCTGTCGCCGCATCTCAGCATTTGGAAATGGGGGCCGCATATGCTGGTCTCGATCCTGCACCGGGTGACCGGCGACGGCATGGCCCTGGTCGGGTCGCTGCTGTTCGTCTGGTGGATCGCGGCGGTCGCGGGCGGCAGGGAGACATATGGCTGGTTCCTGAAGCTGTTCACGCTCGACGGCGGGCCGCTGACCCCGCTCGGCTATGTGTTCGGCATCGGGCTGACCTTCGCGTTTTTCCAGCACATGATGAGCGGGATTCGGCATCTGATGCTCGATACCGGCGCGGGCTATGAATTGCGCAGCAACAAGGTCTTCGCGCAGGCAACGCTCGCGCTCTCGATCATCCTGACTGTGGCCTATTGGGCCTATCTGTTGGCGGGGAAGTAACATGGGCAGTGGAACCGAACTCGGCCGCGTGCGCGGCCTCGGCTCGTCAAAGGCCGGCGTGCATCATTGGTGGCACCAGCGGCTGACCGCCGCCGCCAATCTGATCCTGATGGCGTGGCTGCTCGCGTCGATCGCGCTGTTGCCGGGGCATGATTATGAAGCGATGCGCCGCTGGTTGTCGGCGCCGGTCGCGGCGGTGCCGATGGCGCTGCTGGTTCTGAGCGTCTTCTACCATTTCCGGCTCGGCTTGCAGGTACTGATCGAGGATTATCTGCACGATCACACCCGCGTCGCGGCGTTGCTGCTGCTCAATTTCTTCGTGGTCGGCGCCGGCGCGACCGCGATCTTTTCGATCCTGAAAATCGCCTTCACCGGAGCACCGCTCGCATGACCGCCGCCTATAAGATCATCGATCACACCTATGACGCGGTGGTGGTTGGCGCGGGCGGCAGCGGCCTGCGCGCGACGATGGGCATCGCCGAAGCGGGGCTGAAGACCGCCTGCATCACCAAGGTGTTCCCGACTCGCAGCCACACCGTCGCGGCACAAGGCGGGATCGCGGCATCGCTCGGCAATATGGGGCCGGACCACTGGACTTGGCACATGTACGATACCGTCAAGGGCTCCGACTGGCTCGGCGATCAGGATGCGATCGAATATCTCTGCCGCGAAGCGCCCGCTGCGGTTTACGAGCTCGAGCATGCCGGCGTGCCGTTCAGCCGCACCGAGGAAGGCAAAATCTACCAGCGCCCGTTCGGCGGCATGATGCAGAATATGGGCGAAGGCCCGCCCGCGCAGCGCACCTGCGCTGCCGCCGACCGCACTGGGCATGCGATGCTCCACGCGCTCTATCAGCAGAGCCTGAAGTATGACGCCGATTTCTATATCGAATATTTCGCGCTCGACCTGATCATGGAAGACGGCGTGTGCCGCGGCGTGATCGCTTTGTGCATGGACGACGGATCGATCCACCGTTTCCGCAGCCACCAGACCGTGCTCGCGACGGGCGGTTATGGCCGCTGCTATTTCTCGGCGACCTCGGCGCATACCTGCACCGGCGATGGCGGCGGGATGGTGCTGCGCGCAGGCCTGCCGCTGCAGGACATGGAATTCGTTCAGTTCCACCCCACCGGCATCTACGGCGCGGGCGTGCTGATCACCGAAGGTGCGCGCGGCGAGGGCGGTTACCTGACCAACTCCGAAGGCGAGCGTTTCATGGAGCGCTACGCGCCGTCGGCGAAGGATCTCGCCTCGCGCGACGTCGTCTCGCGCTCAATGGCGCTGGAAATCCGCGAAGGGCGCGGCGTCGGCAAGGAGAAGGATCATATCTTCCTCCACCTCGACCATATCGACCCCAAGGTGCTCGCTGAACGCCTGCCCGGCATCACCGAGACCGGCAAGATTTTCGCCGGCGTCGACCTGACCCGCCAGCCTTTGCCAGTCGCGCCGACGGTGCATTACAACATGGGCGGCATCCCGTGTAACTTCCACGGCGAAGTCGTCCGCCTGAAGGACGGCAATCCCGACAGCGTCGTCCCTGGCCTGTTCGCGGTCGGCGAAGCCGCCTGCGTGTCGGTGCACGGCGCCAACCGCCTGGGGTCGAATTCGCTGATCGATCTCGTGGTGTTCGGCCGCGCGACCGGCCTGCGGATCAAGGAAACGCTCAAGCCTGCGACGCCACACAACCCGCTGCCCAAGGGGTCGGAGGAGCTGTCGCTCACCCGGCTCGACAAATTCCGCCACGCGAGCGGCAGCACGCCGACGGCAGCGCTGCGGCTCGACATGCAGCGCACGATGCAGAAGCATTGCGCGGTGTTCCGCGACAATGCGCTGCTCAGCGAAGGCCAGACCAAGATCGCCGCGACCTATGCGGGGCTTGCCGATGTGAAGGTCAATGATCGCTCGATGATCTGGAACACCGATCTGGTCGAGACGCTCGAGCTCGACAATCTGCTCGCGCAAGCCGTGGTGACGGTGAATTCCGCCGCCAACCGCCAGGAATCACGCGGCGCGCACGTCAACGAGGATTATCCCGAGCGCGACGACGCCAATTGGATGAAGCATACGATCGCCACCTTCAACGGCTGGGGCGGCGAAGGCGGCGAAGTCGCAATCGATTACCGCCCGGTGCATGATTACACGCTCACCGACGACATCGAATACATCAAGCCGAAGAAGCGGGTTTATTGAAGGCGACATTTACTGTCTCGCGCAGCCAATAAAATCGATAAATGCGGCAAACTGCGTCGGCTCGGCGACATATCATTTCCAATTTTTGAGCCATTGAGTTAACTTTCTTCCCGGGACAGTAACGTTGTTCGTGGGTGGGGAGCGGTTGATGGCACTGGCGCGATGGGCGGCTTGGCCGCTGGTACTTGTTTTCCCGGCAGTGGCGCTGTCGGGGTGCACCTTGTTGAGCACCGGCTTTGCCGTCGCGCCGCCCGGCGTCAATCAGACGAGCTTTCGCGAATGCCTGCTCGACAATGGCTTTTACACCCCGACTCCGCTGACGGGCATTGCCCGTGACGACTGGTTCTATCGTCACGCCGCGGGCGAACCCGACCCGACGAGAACGCGCAAGGAATTGCTCGACCAGAACGGGCCGGCTTTCGTCGCGGGTGCCACCAAAATCATCAGCAATGGGCTGATGCCGGCCGTCCAATATTGGCCACCGACCAGCGCGACCGCTGACACCAAGGGCATTGACGAAAATGGCATCGGTGCGCCCTATGTGCCGATCCCGGCGCCCGGCCCCTACAAAAGCGCTGGCGACACACCCGATCATTTCGATCGTCGGATCAGCGATGCGGTGGCCACGAGCAAGGATCGCCCTGACTGGAAGCTCAATCGGTTCCTCGATTGCTATATCGGCCCCGTGGGCGCGGGCGTCTGGGCGCCGGTTCGCGGCGACGAAGACCTTGAGGGGCGGCTGCTGCGCGGCCATATCCTGCTCACGCTGCTCACCCAATATGGCACCGAGCTCATCGTGTCGCACCCGAGCCGCCGTCAAGTTGCGCAGGCCGAGTTGCTGCTCGGCCATATTGTCGAGGCCGAGCGCACCCTGCGCGAAGCAAGCGCGGTGATGAACCTGCGCGGCCGTGACAAGCTGAAAGCTGGTGGGCTGGTAACGTTCGACAAAAACGATGATCCGACGAAGGTGACCTATGCCTTCGACGACCGCCAGCGAAACCTGCGCTGGTCGAGTTTCGTCACACGGTTGTTGCGGGTGTTTCAGGTCGCGCTCGATAGCCAGCGGATCGACACCGAGCAGTCACTCGATCGCGCGGGCAATTTGGTTGCGGCTTTCTCCAGTGGGAATGTCGCGGCCTTTGTCCCTGTGTTGAAGGATGCACTCGCCGGCGCGACGTCAGTCCAGAAGACACGGATTTATGGTGACGCCTTCCTGCGCGATGCGCGCGAAACGCTGTCGAGCCACCGTGCCGGAACAAGCTTCGCCGGCCCCGGGAGTGTCAGCTATGCGATCGATCGGACGAGTGCAGGATGGGCGCTGTGGGACGAACCGCTGACCCGCGCCTGTGGTGTCCTCGCGACGGTCGCCAAGCGCGAAAAGGACGAGACCTGCGTTCCCAACCTTGAAGCGGCGGCAGTCCCAGCACCCCCCGCGGGGCCCAGATCGTGACCACCGCCGGACAATCGCCGACGCAGGTCGGGTTGTTGTTCGTCCACGGCATTGGCGAGCAAAAGCGGTTCGACCATCTTCGCGCCTCGGCGGTGGAATATGCCGAATTGATGCGCCAGGCCGATGACGGCCCATTCAGCTGCGCGGTGACCGATCGCACCAAAGGCTGGGAGCTGCCGCCGGGCGACGCGCACCCGCAAGGACTGAGTCCGATCACGCTCCGCGTCACGGGCCCCAAGCATGACGTGGAGTTTCATTGCCATGAAGTCTGGTGGGCCGATCTGGCCGAGCGTGAGGGCATTTTCGACGCGATCGGTTTCTGGATTTGGGGGTTCGGCCAATGGGCGGCGCCGATCTATCGCGAACTCGATCCATCGGGCCTCGAAAAAGAAATAGACCTCAAGAACCACCGCACCTCGACGCTGGTCAAATTGCCGAAATCGGTGGCAGGCGATTGGTCGGTCGAGCCCGTGTCACGGCTCCAACTGGCGGTCGCTGGGCTGATCGCGCTGTTGACGGCGGCGACCTGGAGCCTCGCCAAACGGCTGCTGCAAAAGCTGCTCGATCAGGCGCCGACGCCGGTGCTGATCGTACGCTATGTCGGCGATGTCCGCACTTATGAGGAGCGGGCCGTGCCGGGCGCGTCGGCGCTGAGCGATCCGGGGCACCCGCGGCGTGTGGGCATCCGGCGGCGGATGGTTGCCGAAATGGTGGCGATGGGCGCGAATGAGAAGCTCGATCGCTGGTATGTCGTCGCGCATAGTCAGGGCACGGTGCTGGCCTATAACGGTCTGACCGAGATCGGCCATGCCCTGCCCAATTATCTGACGCAGGCGCAGTGGGATGCGCTGCCGCAGGACCTGAAAAGCGATAAGGAAACGCGGCGGCGGCCGTTCGACGAAATTGGCTCGATGATGCCCGCCCGCCCGCCATGGCTGGCTGAGGAAGATATCGTCAGCCGTCCCAAACTGTTCGCCAAGCTGAACGGTTTCCTCACCTATGGCAGCCCGCTGAACAAATTCGCCGGGCTGTGGCCGCGCGTGGTGGCGACCGCGACTGATGTCGGCCCGGAAAATGCGCCGGGAAATCCCTTCCCGGACGATTGCCGCTGGATCAATCTGCAAGCCCCGCAGGATCCAGTTGCGGGGACGCTCAGCGCCTATGCACGGTCGGCCGATCCAACCGCCCATGAGCCCGGCCAATATACGCCGCGGCTCGAGACGATCGAAACGGTGTGGGGCTTTGATTATCTGCTCGCGCACATCCGCTATTTCATGGGCACCGAGAGCTTCGACGCGTCGGCGGGTGCCACGATGCGCCGACGCGTGATGCGCTGGTTGGTCGACCCGCTCGACGACACGAAACCCGTCGCGATCGAACCCTATGCCCATAGGCTGACGGGGGCCGCGCGCTGGCTGCATATGTATGGCGCTTATCTCATCATCTTGGCCGGATTCCTGCTCATCACCTCGGCGATGGTGACGGCGGCCGGCGGCCTCGCGAAGGCGGTACTGGGCGGCAAGGCCGCGAGCTTCGCGTCGGTCCCCGCCTTTTTTTGGGCGACGCTACAGGCATTTGGCGCGGTTACCGTGGCTGCGTCGGCCACTGTGCTCTTCGCGGGCCTTTTGCGATGGGTGCAGGAAAGCAAGCTGAACCGGAAGGTCGCAGAGGGCGAAGCCAAACACGCGGTTGCGCGCTATGCGAGAGCCGAGAAGAAGTGCGGGGAGATGAACCAAGCGACCGCCCATCCCGTCTCCCGTGCCGCGAAGATTAAGGCCGACGCGGCGTTTCAAGGCGCGCGCGAGGCTATGGCTGAGAGTCTCAAAGAGCAGACCTATTGGGACAAGGTCAGGAAACTGCACGTGCTCCAATATCGCGCAGCGATGCTGGTGAGCGGGTTGAGCATTGCGGCGCTAGTTGCGGGGGGAGTGGCCAATTGGTTCCTGGCCCAACGCGCGCCCGCGATGAGTGGCAAACCCGGTCTTGAGGCACTATGGGCACTGGGCGAATGGATGCCGATGCTGCTGTTGATTACCGCCTGTTACGCGATAACGATGGTCGTTCAGACCGTGATCAACGCTTCGGTCAAGCCGCTCTCTGAAAAGCCACCCAAAATGCCTTGACGGTCGCGCGCGCCGGCTCATTATGTCCCCGTGCGCCATCAACGAATGTCCCAGCTAGCGATCCGTATCGTCGCGACCGCTTTCGTTATCACTGTTGCCGTTGTCCCTGCGACACCGCAACAGGCGCCGCGCAAGCCGCCCGAGCACGGCCCGCCGGTGCCGTTCTTCAACGCGATGACGCCCGAAGAGGTCACCCGCTATTCGGACGGCGGGACCGAGGTCGAGCATCACCGCAACCCCGCTGATGAACTCGCGGAGCACCGTCGGCTCGACCGGGCGCTGGCGTCGCTCGCGCCACAGCGCAAAGGCGTGGTCGATGCTTATGTCGTCACCGTCGCGCTCGACAGCGACGGCGAATTTTCGCGCGAGGCGCGCGAAGCGGGGCGGGTGCTGGCGCGCCGCTATGACGCGACCGGCCGCACGATCACGCTGGCGGGACCCGATGGCAAAGGCAGCCTCGATCTGCCGCGCGGCAGCCCCGCGCATCTCGGCCTCGTCCTCGCGCGCATCGCCGAGCTGATGGACAAGCGCGAGGATGTGCTGATCCTCTACACCACCAGCCACGGCGCACGGATCGGCGTGGTCTATAACGACGGCGACAATGGCTTTGGCGTCGTCAGTCCGGCGCGGCTGGCGGCGCTGCTCGACGGGCTCGGCATCACGCGGCGGCTGGTGATGGTGAGCGCCTGCTTTTCGGGCAGCTTTGTGCCGGCGATTGCGAATGACGACAGCGCCATATTGACCGCGTCAGTTGGCGATCGCACCTCGTTCGGCTGCCAGGCCGACGCCGATTGGACCTTCTTCGGCGACGCGCTGATCAACCACGCGCTGCGCAAGGCCCAACCGCTCGACGCCGCCGCTGCCGAAGCCGCGCGGCTGGTGAGTGAATGGGAAGCCAAGGGCAATCTCACCCCGTCGCTGCCGCAAAGCTTCATCGGCGATCGGGCCAAGCTCTGGCTCGCCGCTCTCGACAAGCGCACGCCCAAGGCGACAACGCCGTCGGTCGGGGTCCCGGCGGTGACGCTGCTCGATCGCAAATAGCGCGCCGTCAGATTTTTTTCGGAACCGGCGCGTGCGCGGTCCACTTCTGCGCTTGCGCGGCGTCATGCCGTCGCCGAAACAAGGTCGAACACGGCGGGGAGTGCGACTCATGAAATATGTTTGGATGTTGTTGACGGGGCTCGTCATCGGTCTGGCTGCGGCATGGCTCTATCCGGGTAATCAGCATATCAACTGGCTGTTTGCGGCACTGCTCGGGATTGCCGGTTCCTATGTCGGCGGCATGATCGGCGGGCTGTTCACCAAAGACAAGGACATGTTCGAGCCCAAGCCGTCGGGCATTTTCCTGTCGATCGTCGGCACGTTGGTGCTGATTTATATCGGGCGTCGGCTCGGGATTCTCTGATCGGACCTAACGCCAGCGCAGATTGGCGCGCGTCAGGTCGCTGACCCGGCGCGCGCCCATCAGCTTCATGTCGCGCTCGATTTCGGCGCGCAGATTGCCGAGCGCGCGCTCGACTCCGGCTTGGCCGGCCGCCGCGAGGGCATAGAGATAGAGCCGCCCGCCCGAACAGGCCTTGGCACCGACGCTCAGTGCCTTGAGCACATGGCTGCCGCGCGTAATGCCCCCGTCGCAGATCACGTCGATCCGGTCGCCAACCGCGTCGACGATCTCCGCCAGCTGATCGAACGGCGCGCGGCTGCCGTCGAGCTGGCGCCCGCCGTGGTTCGATACCATGATCGCGGTGGCGCCGATATCGACTGCGCGGCGGGCATCGTCGACCGACATGATTCCCTTCAGGCAGAATTGCCCGCCCCAATCGGCGCGGATCGCCTCGGCGGTTTTCCAGTCGAGCGACTGATCGAGCATCTTGGTGAAATAGTCGCCGACCGACATCGACTTGCGCGATCCTTCGTCGAGGTGATCCTTGAGGTTCGAAAGCTCGAACTGTTCGCGAAAGGCATAGTTGAGCGACCAGCGCGGGTGCAGTGCAAAGCTCAGCGCCGAGCCGGGCGTCAGGCGCGGGGGCGACGTGAACCCGGTCCGCAGACAACGCTCACGGTTGCCCCCCACGATGGTGTCGACGGTAAGCGCGATGGCGTCGAACTTCGCCGCCTTGCACACGGCGATCATCGCGGCGTTCAGCCCCTTGTCCTTGTGGACATAGAGCTGGAAGAGCTTCGGCGAGGCAATCGTGCGGCCAATCTCCTGGATGCTGACCGTGGCGAGCGACGAAATGCCGAACCAGGTGTCGAACTTTTGCGCCGCCGCCGCGACCGCGCGCTCGCCGCGCCAGTGGAACAGCCTTTGCAGCGCGGTCGGCGAGAGGAACAACGGCATGCCGATCCGCTTGCCCATCACCTCGACGCTCATGTCGATCTCGGCGACACCCGCGAGCACATTGGGGACCAGATCGCACGCCTCATAGGCCGCCGTGTTGCGCCGCCGCGTCACTTCGTCGTCGGCGCCGCCGTCGATGTAGTGGAACACAGGTCCCGGCAACCGGGCGCGCGCCAGTCGCCGGAAATCATCAATGTTGTGGCATTGGTCGAGCCGCATCTCCTTCCGTTAGGCGGTGACGACAGGCCGAGGCAAGGCCGGACGCGCCAATGCTTCCCGAGCGGGGAAAGGCAATGGTGCGCAATCTGGGCCGACGATCCGCCGCTACTTGTACTTGCCTTCCGCCGTGCCGAGGTTGTCCATCGCGTCAAGCCGTTCATTGCTGAGCGGGTCGTCTTCTGCAGGCGGAGGGGGCACGTCGACCGATCCGCTCGCCGTGTCGATGGTGGGCGTTCCGCTGGCGGGATCGGTGTTTGCGGTTTCGCTTGCGGTTGCCTCGGTTTTATTGGCGTCTTCGATCATCGTCATTGTCAGGTTCCTCTCATCCCACTGTTCTTGTAAACGCCGATCGCCGAAATCTGTTCCGTACCCGCCAGCGATGTCCGACGGCGGGATTCGCCGGCCAGGCCGCCCCACCCAAAGACCGTACGCACAAAGATTTGCAGGGGCGTCTGCCCTCATGTATCGGCACAGCGAAAGCGGGTGCGGTGCCGCCCCGCCGGACTTGAGACTCAGACAGACCCAGAAGAGGGACAAGGCGCGCGATGGCCGAATTTTTCCTGCCGAAGAACAGCAAGATCAAGCCGGAGGGCAAGAGCCATAAGGCGGGCGGGGGCGCCACGCGGATCAAGAAGTTCAAAATCTATCGCTACGATCCCGACAGCGGCGAGAATCCGCGCTACGACAATTTCGAGGTCGACCTCGACGATTGCGGCCCGATGGTGCTCGACGCGCTGATCAAGATGAAGGCCGAGCAGGATTCGACGCTCACTTTCCGCCGCTCGTGCCGCGAGGGGATTTGCGGGTCGTGTTCGATGAACATCGACGGGACCAACACGCTCGCCTGCACCAAGGCGATCGAGGATGTGAAGGGCGACATCCGCATCACGCCGCTGCCGCACATGGAAGTGATCAAGGATCTCGTCCCCGATTTCACGCATTTCTACGCGCAATATGCCTCGATCAAGCCGTGGCTCCAGACGGTGACGGCGGCGCCTGCCGGCAAGGAACGGCTCCAGTCGCCCGACGATCGCGCCAAGCTCGACGGCTTGTACGAATGCATTCTGTGCGCCTGCTGCTCGACGTCGTGCCCCAGCTATTGGTGGAACAGCGACAAGTTCCTCGGCCCGGCGATCCTGTTGCAAGCCTATCGCTGGCTCGCCGACAGCCGTGACGAGATGACCGGCGAGCGGTTGGATGAGTTGGAAGACCCTTTCCGGCTCTATCGCTGCCACACGATCATGAACTGCGCCAACGTCTGCCCCAAGGGGCTGAACCCCGCGAAAGCGATCGCCGAGATCAAGAAGATGGAAATCGAGCGCGCGATCTGACTATGTTGCCTAGCCGAGGCTTGTGTAACTCAATGTTTGACATACTAACACAAAGCAGGTAATCCATCGGCCGTGGGGGCTGATCGGAGGACGTATGAAAATCAGAGTTCGAGGCTGGGGTCGTAATTTTGGCTGGAGAGAGTTGTTTGCAGCGCGATTGCGCGAATCCGTCCACTCGACCGACGACGCCGACGTGCCCGCGACCGGAGTTAGCATTGAAACGAGGCCGCAACGGGCAGGTAACGCATCGAACGTCAATTTATTCTTCAAGGTGTCAATAAGTCGACCCTTGAATGGCGATTATATTTTTGAGATCGGACTCTCAAAAACGGACATAGCGCGACTATATAAGATAAGCATGGCTGACGCTTCTCACAGCGAACAATTGAGATTGTTCGAAATGGCTGGCGTAAATGCCGAGGCCAGCGAGGATGAATAATGGAAGGCGCGAGCGATAAGCAAGTTAGTCAATCCGCCCGTCCGTCGATAAACTTCCACTACGTTGAGTCGCTCGATCATCCCGGTTGGATGACGTGGGACCTCAACGACCCGACGCGGTTCAACAGCTTGTTCGGGCCGTTCCTGCTCAAGGTCGAGGACGGTATCGCGCGCGTGCGGATGACGCCGCGCCACTTGCATTCGAACCTCAGCGGCAAAATGCACGGCGGCGCGCTCTTGAGCTTCGTCGACATGGCGATCTTCGCCGCCTCGCGCGGGTTCGGGCTGATCGAGGCGGGGACGGCGGTGACGCTCGATCTGTCGGCGCAGTTCATCGGCCGCGCCGAGATTGACGAAACCGTCGAAGCGCGCGTCGAGCTGCTGCGCGAAACCGGGCGGCTGCTGTTCCTGCGCGGGCTGGTGGTGCAGCCGCTGGCCGAGGGCGAGGAAGTCGTGCTGAGCTTCAGCGCCACGATCCGCAAGCCGTCGGCGCGATGACCTTCGTCTTCGATCGTTATCGCGCGCTGGTCGAGGCGGGCGAACTCCGCCACGATCCGGAGCAGGCCGCTGCCGCGATGAAGCTGGCGGCTCTGGCAACCGAGCTGGAAGCGACGCCCAAGCGCGGGTCGGTGCTGTGGCGCGCGCTCGGGCGGCTGCCCGATCCGCCGCGCGGCGTCTATCTGTGGGGCGGGGTCGGGCGCGGCAAGTCGATGCTGATGGACTTGTTCTTCGGCTGCCTCGACATCCGGCGCAAACGCCGCGTCCATTTTCACGAATTCATGATCGAAGTGCACCAGCGGCTCGCCGAGGAACGCAAGAAGGAAGCGGGCGATCCGATCGCGCCGGTCGCCGCCGCAATGGTCGGCGAAGCACGGCTGATCGCGTTCGATGAGATGGTGGTGAACAACAGCGCCGATGCGATGATCCTGTCGCGGCTTTTCACGGCGATGTGGGCACGCGGGCTGACAGTGGTCGCGACCAGCAACCGGCCGCCGAGCGACCTCTACAAGGATGGCCTCAACCGCGAGCATTTCCTGCCCTTCATCAAGCTGATTGGCGAGAAGATGGACGTGCTGCCGCTGAACGGCCCGACCGATTACCGGCTCGACCGGCTCGGCAGCATGACGATGTGGCATGTCCCCAATGGTCCTGCGGCGACCAGGACGCTCTCCGACGCTTTCTTCCGCATGACTGACTACCCGGTCGAGGATCGCGCGATGGTGCCCGCCGAGGACATTCCGCTCGGCGGCGGGCGCGCGCTGCATGTGCCCAAGAGTTTGAAGGGCGTCGCGGTGTTCAGCTTCAAGAAGCTATGCGGCGAAGCGCGCGGTGCCGCCGATTATCTCGCGGTTGCGCATCGTTATCACACCGTTTTCCTCGTCGGCATTCCCCGGCTCGGGCCGGAGAACCGCAACGAAGCCTCACGCTTCGTGACGCTGATCGACGCGCTTTATGAAAACAGCGTCAAGCTGATCGCCGCCGCCGATGCCGCGCCCGAAGACCTCTATACGAAGGGCGACGGCGCGTTCGAGTTCGAGCGCACCGTCAGCCGGTTGAAGGAAATGCAGTCCGACGACTATCGCGCGCGCGGGCATGGCGCGGACGATAGCGCACGCAGCTGAGGGCTTTGTCGCTATTGCGAGTTATTCGCATTAGAGGCGCAGGCTCCGGCGCTTTTGCCCGGTTGCCCTCGCCCGCCAAAGCGCCTAAGCCGCTCGCGCCCTGAGGGTCGAGAGCGGCCCCTGATTGCCTGAAGGAGACATCATGGCCCGCAAGAAAATCGCGCTGATCGGCGCTGGCAATATCGGCGGCACGCTCGCGCATCTGGCAGCCCTCAAGGGGCTCGGTGACATCGTCCTGTTCGACGTGGTCGAAGGCGTGCCGCAGGGCAAGGCGCTCGATCTGTCGCAGTGCGCGCCAGTCGAAGGCTTCGATGCCAAGATAACCGGCACCAATGATTATGCCGATATTGCGGGCGCTGATGTGATCATCGTCACCGCCGGTGTCGCCCGCAAGCCCGGGATGAGCCGCGACGATCTGCTCGGCATCAACCTGAAGGTGATGAAGGCCGTCGGCGAAGGCATTGCCGCCAATGCGCCCGATGCGTTCGTCATCTGCATCACCAACCCGCTCGACGCGATGGTGTGGGCGCTGCGTGAGTTTTCTGGCCTGCCGCACCAGAAGGTCGTCGGCATGGCGGGCGTGCTCGACAGCTCGCGCTTCAGCCATTTCCTCGCCGATGAATTCAACGTGTCGGTGAAGGACGTCACGAGTTTCGTGCTCGGCGGCCACGGCGACACGATGGTGCCGGTGATCCAGTATTCGACGGTGTCGGGCATCCCGGTGCCCGATCTGATCGCGATGGGCATGTCGACGCAGGAGCGCATCGACGCGATCGTCCAGCGCACGCGCAGCGGCGGCGGCGAGATCGTCGCGCTGCTCAAGACCGGCTCGGCTTATTACGCCCCGGCGACCAGCGCGATTTCGATGGCGCAGGCGTATCTGGGTGACGAGAAGCGCGTGCTGCCCGCCGCGGTCCACCTGACCGGCCAATACGGCATCGACAATCTCTACGTCGGCGTGCCGGTGGTGATCGGCGCGGGTGGTGCGGAAAAGGTCGTCGAAATCGCGCTCGACGACGAAGCAAAGGGCAACCTTGCGGTCTCGGTCGATGCGGTGAAGGAGTTGCTGGTGGCGTGCAAGGCGATTGATAGCTCGCTGGCGTGAAGCCGGTTTGGCTAGTTGCCGCTTGTTTGGTGATGACCGCCTGTGCGCAGGCAAGGTCGCCGAGTGTCAGCGAGCAGCAATTGGCCATTGCTGCTTGTGATGGAATCAGGGCTGAGGCGTTTCCTGAAACAGTCAACGGCGAGTTTGAATTCATGAAGGAGGGCGATCGTTTCGCCTTGGACAGCGGCGGTTCGAGCGGCAAGTTTTCGGTGGCTTACACGTGGTGGGTTGGAAGCGGAGGCAGCGCAACAGTGGATTTGAAGTGTCGCGGTGATTGGCTTTCGCGCACAGTCAACTCGGTTGAATTTTACGGCGTGACTAAGACGGCTGCTGCTGGAAGCGATTGGAGATATTAATGTCAATTCTCGTCGACAAGAACACCAGGGTCATCACGCAAGGGATGACCGGCGAAACCGGCAACTTTCGGCCAGACTGATTTCAGGCCTGTCAGGAACATGATACAACGATCGCATGGCTGAGAGCGACCCCCCTTCGCCCGCACGCCGGAACTATCCGGCCTATGACGAGGATTTTGCCGCTTGGGTTCAGTCACAAGCGGTCCTGCTGCGCGAGCATCGGTTCGACGAGCTCGACATCGCAAATTTGGTTGAAGAGGTCGAAAGCGTGGGCAGGAGTGAATTTCGCGCATTCGTCAGCGCTGTCGAGCTCATCATCCTGCACATGATGAAATGGGACTATCAACCCGAGCGTCAAGGCCGGAGCTGGCGGGTCACGATTATGACGCAGCGACGCGTGGTGAGTCGGCTTCTCAAGGAAAATCCGAGCTTCAAGGCGCGCATCGCGGAGGCAATAGAAGACGCGTATGGCGTTGTTCCCGCGCTGGTGGAGCAAGCCACGACGATCCCCGCTGAGCGTTTACCGCAAACTTGCCCGTACAACTGGGACGACATCATGACCCGGCTGCACGATCTCGATCCCGACCGGCCGTGGCCGAACTGACCAATCCTATACGGAGCGTACCCGCCCCATGAGCATCCTCGTCGACAAGAATACCAAGGTCATCACGCAAGGCATGACCGGCGAAACCGGCAGCTTCCACACGCAGGCGGCGCTCGATTACGGCACGCAGATGGTCGGCGGGGTTACGCCGGGCAAGGGCGGGACCGAGCATCTCGGCTTGCCGGTCTACAACACCGTCGAGGAAGCCGTCGCCAAGACCGGCGCGACCGCGAGCGTCATCTATGTGCCGCCACCCTTCGCCGCCGACTCGATCCTTGAGGCGATCGACGCGCAGGTGCCGCTGATCGTCACGATCACCGAAGGCATTCCCGTGCTCGACATGGTCAAGGTCAAGCGCGCGCTGTCGGGCTCCAAGTCGCGGCTGATCGGCCCCAATTGCCCCGGCGTGCTGACGCCCGGCGAGTGCAAGATCGGCATCATGCCCGGCAGTATTTTCTCCAAGGGCTCGGTCGGCGTCGTGTCGCGCTCGGGTACGCTCACCTATGAAGCGGTGTTCCAGACGACCAATGCAGGTCTTGGCCAGACGACCGCGGTCGGCATCGGCGGCGATCCGGTCAACGGCACCAATTTCATCGACGTCCTCGAGCTGTTCCTCGCCGATCCCGAAACGCAGTCGATCATCATGATCGGCGAAATCGGCGGTTCGGCCGAAGAAGAAGCCGCGCAATTCCTGATCGACGAAGCCAAGCGCGGTCGCAAAAAGCCGATGGCCGGGTTCATCGCGGGCCGCACGGCGCCCCCCGGGCGGCGTATGGGCCATGCCGGGGCGATCGTCTCGGGCGGGCAAGGCGGCGCCGAAGACAAGATCGCGGCGATGGAAGCCGCCGGCATCAAGGTCGCGGCCAGCCCGAGCCTGTTGGGCGAAACGCTGCTCGAAGTGTTGAAGGGTTGAACGACGAAAATCCTCGCCCCGGTAGGGGAGGGGATACGAAGCCTTGGCAGCTTGCTGCCTAGGCGAAGTTGGAGAGGGGTGGCGGCGGCTATGGGCGTTGCCTGACCCCTCACCCAGCTCCGGCTAGGCCCCACTGAAGAAGCGGGGCCAAGTCTGCGTAACCAGTTCGGGGTGATCAGCACCCCGTGCTGATCAGGTCATGCCGGGGGCATGACCGACCCCGAACTCCCCCAAGGGGGCGAGGGAATTGGAGGTTGCCATGGGCTACGAAGGCCAGGATTTCGAAGCACTCGCAGGGTCGGTGAGCCCAGCGTTCATCGACTCGCTTTACGCCCGCTATCAGGCGTCGCCCGATAGCGTCGAACCCGCATGGCGCGGCTTTTTCGAAGGGCTGGAGGCCGCGTCGAGCGGCCCGAGCTGGCAAGCGAAGAACTGGCCCGCGACCGACACTGACGACCTGACCGCAGCGCTCGACCCGTCGCAGATGGAGCCTGCCGCCAAGCCTGCGAAAGGCGCGCCCAAGCCCGCGGCTGCCCCCGCCGCGCCGCAAGTCGATGTCACCCGCGCTGCTGCTGATTCGATCCGCGCGATGATGCTGATCCGCACCTACCGCGTGCGCGGGCATCTTGCCGCCAATCTCGATCCGCTGGGCCTCACCAAGCAGGAGCTGCCCGCCGATCTGACGCCCGAATATCACGGCTTTTCGGGCGCCGATCTCGACCGGCCCGTCTATATCGGCGGCGCGCTCGGGCTTGAGACCGCGACGATCCGCGAGCTCGTCGACATCCTCCGCGCCAATTACTGCGGCAATGTCGGCCTTGAATATATGCACATCGCCGATGTCGAGGAGCGCCGCTTCCTGCAGGACCGGATGGAAGGCAAGGACAAGGCCATCCAGTTCAGCCCCGAAGGCAAGAAGGCGATCCTGAACAAGGTGATCGAGGCCGAGCAATGGGAGAAATTCCTCGGCCGCAAGTACGTCGGCACCAAGCGCTTCGGGCTCGACGGCGGCGAAAGCATGATCCCCGCGCTCGAAAGCGTGATCAAATACGGCGGCCAGTACGGCGTGCGCGAAATCGTGTACGGCATGGCGCATCGCGGGCGGCTGAACGTGCTCGCCAATGTGATGGCCAAGGCGTACCGCGTGATCTTCCACGAATTTTCGGGCGGGTCGGACAATCCCGAAGATGTCGGTGGTTCGGGCGATGTGAAGTACCACCTCGGTACATCGACTGACCGCGAATTCGACGGGATCAGCGTGCATATGTCGCTGGTCGCCAACCCGTCGCACCTCGAAGCCGCCGATCCGGTGGTGCTCGGCAAGACGCGCGCGATCCAGACGATTGCGGGCGACCAACTCCACACCGGCTCGCTGCCCGTGCTTATCCACGGCGACGCGGCGTTCGCGGGGCAGGGGATCGTCTGGGAATGCCTCGGTTTTTCGGGGATTCGCGGGTATAACACCGGCGGCTGCCTGCACTTCATCATCAACAACCAGATCGGTTTTACCACCAGCCCGCAATATGCGCGCAGCTCGCCTTATCCGAGCGATGTCGCGAAGGGCGTCCAGGCCCCGATCTTCCACGTCAATGGCGACGATCCCGAAGCGGTGACGTTCGCCACCAAAATGGCGATCGAGTTCCGCCAGCGCTTTCACCGCGATATCGTCATCGACATGTGGTGCTATCGCCGCTTCGGCCATAATGAAGGCGACGAGCCGAGCTTCACCCAGCCGCTGATGTACGACCGCATTCGCCAACATCCGCCGGTCAGCGACATCTATGGCAAAAAGCTGATCGCGCAGGGCGTGGTCGATCAGGCGTGGATCGACGGCCAGATCAAGGCTTTCATCGACTTGCTCGAAGGCGAATTCGAGGCAGGCGCGGTCTATAAGCCCAACCGCGCCGACTGGTTCGCCGGGCGCTGGTCGGGGCTGCACGCGCCTGCGGATCCCGAAACCGCGCGGCGCAATATCGAAACAGGCATCGAACCGAAGCTGTTCGACAGCATCGGTCGCACGCTCACCACCGTTCCGGACAGCGTCAAGATCCACAAGACGCTGTCGCGCGTGATCGACGCCAAACGCGCGATGTTCACCAGCGGCGAAGGCTTCGACTGGGCGACCGGCGAAGCGCTCGCCTTCGGGGCGCTGCTGTCGGAGGGCTATGGCGTCCGCTTGTCGGGGCAGGATTCGGGGCGCGGCACCTTCAGCCAGCGCCACGCCGTCTGGGTCGACCAGACCGACGAGCATAAGTACGTGCCGCTCTGGACGATCGAGCATGGCAGCTTCGAAGTGCTCGACTCGCCGCTGTCTGAGTACGGCGTGCTCGGCTTCGAATATGGCTATGCGCTCGCCGATCCGAAGACTTTGGTGCTGTGGGAAGCGCAGTTCGGCGATTTCATGAACGGCGCGCAGATCATGATCGACCAGTTCATCGCGGCGGGCGAAGCCAAGTGGCTGCGCGCCAATGGTCTCGTCATGCTGCTCCCGCACGGCTACGAAGGGCAGGGGCCAGAGCATAGCTCGGCGCGGCCCGAGCGCTTTCTGCAGCTCTGCGCGGGCGACAATATGCAGGTCGCCAATTGCACCACGCCAGCCAATTATTTCCACTTGCTGCGGCGGCAGATGCACCGGTCGTTCCGCAAACCGCTGATCGTCTTCACGCCCAAGTCGCTGCTGCGCCACAAGCTGGCGGTGTCGAAGGCAGCCGATTTCCAGAACGACAGCCACTTCATGCGCATCCTGAGCGATCCGTGGGCGCCGGCCGACGCCGATGTCGAGCGGCTCGTGCTGTGCACCGGCAAGGTCGCCTATGACCTGATGGAAGCGCGCAATGCAGCGGGCGACAAGCACACGGCGGTCGTGCGGATCGAGCAACTCTATCCCTTCCCCGGCGAGCCACTGACCGAGCGGCTCAAGCGCATGACAAATCTGGAGCATGTCGTCTGGGCGCAGGAGGAGCCCAAGAACAATGGCGCGTGGAGCTTCGTCGAACCCTTCATCGAGGAATGCCTGGGGCAGGCGGGCGGCACCGTGCAGCGGCCGCGCTACGCCGGCCGTGCGGCGGCGGCATCGCCCGCGACGGGTCTGATGAAGCGCCACCAGATGGAACAGGCGGCGCTCGTCGCCGATGCGCTGGGGCATAATGTCCGCGAAGAAATCCGTCGTACCCGGAAAGGCTGACGAAATGGCAACCGAAGTCAAAGTGCCCGTGCTGGGCGAATCGATTACCGAAGCAACCCTGGGCGAATGGCTCAAGCAGCCGGGTGATCCTGTCGCGCTCGACGAACCCGTGGCGAGCCTTGAGACCGACAAGGTCTCGATCGAAGTCGGCGCGCCCGCCGCTGGCGTGATGGGCGCGCATGCGGTGAAGGTCGGCGATACGGTCGAAGTCGGCGCGATGATCGCGACGATCGAAGACGGCGCCGCTGCCCCTGCCAAGGCTGTCGAGTCCGAACCCGCGCGCTCGGCAACCGAGATTGCCGCCGCGAGTGACGCCGCCCCCGCCGCGCTGTCGCCCTCGGTGCGCCGTGCGGTGCTCGAAACCGGCGTCGATCCCGCGACCGTTACCGGCACCGGCAAGGATGGGCGGCTGACCAAGGACGATGTGCTCGCCGCGAGATCGACCCCGGCGCCGAGCTCCGCGCCCGTCGCGCCCGCAGCGCCGACGCCAGCGCCCGCGCCAGCCGGGGCGCGTCGCGAGGAACGCGTGCGGATGACGCGGCTGCGCCAGACGATCGCGCGCCGCCTGAAGGAAGCGCAGAACACCGCCGCGATGCTCACCACTTTCAACGACGTCGACATGACGGCGGTGATCGAGGCGCGCGCCAAATATAAGGATTTGTTCGAAAAGAAGCACGGCGTCCGGCTCGGCTTCATGGGCTTCTTCGCCAAGGCCGCGTGCCTCGCCCTGAAGGACATCCCCAACGTCAATGCGTCGATCGACGGTGATGAGATCGTCTATCACGATTATGCCGACATTTCGGTCGCGGTGTCGTCACCCGGCGGGCTGGTGGTGCCGGTGGTGCGCAACGCCGACACCATGTCGGTCGCTGAAATCGAGCGCACGATCGGCGATTTCGGCAAGCGCGCCAAGGACGGCAGCCTCAAGATGGAAGAAATGCAGGGCGGCACCTTCACCATCTCGAACGGCGGCGTGTTCGGCTCGCTGATGTCGACCCCGATCATCAACCCGCCGCAGTCGGCGGTGCTGGGCTTGCACCGCATCGAGGACCGCCCGGTCGTGCGCGACGGCCAGATCGTGATCCGCCCGATGATGTACCTCGCGCTCAGCTATGATCACCGCCTGATCGACGGCCGCGAGGCGGTGACGTTCCTCGTCGCGCTCAAAAATGCTATCGAGGACCCGACGCGGATTTTGATCGATTTGTGAGCATTTGCCGCATCGCGATTGTCCTTGCGGCCATTGCACTCGGTGCGGCTCAAGCGGTCGCCCCGATGCTAACGGGGACCTATCGTTCGGATTGCGCGCCCTATGATGGCCCCGCGTTCATCGTCACGCTGCCTGTCGCCAAGTCGGGACGTCAAATCTGGCTGCGGGCAAATGTACCGCTTACCGGGGCTCCGGGCGCCTGGGTTCATGGCTCGGACAGTCGTCCCGGTGGCTCGTCGCTGGCATTGTGCGAGACGCGGCCAGCTCTGGTCTGCACCTATCCCGTGTCTGCAACCTTCCGCATTGAGGCGTGGCAGGGTGGCAAGATGCGCGGTGTGATCAACGCCCGATTTGCCGATGGTGCAACTTACCGGCGCCAATTTGTCGCGGTCGGCGCTTCCGGAGGTAAAGCACGGATATGCGGCTGATCCTTTGCGCAGGGGCAAAGAGTTGCGTTGGAAAGGCGAGCGGCTATGGCTGCGGCAGCGAAGTTCACCCTGAAATCTGGAGTCACCCATGGCTGACTACGACTACGACGTCCTCATCATCGGCTCCGGCCCCGGCGGTTACGTCGCGGCGATCCGCGCGGCGCAGCTCGGGCTGAAGACCGCGTGCGTGGAATCGCGCGAGACGCTCGGCGGGACGTGCCTCAACGTCGGCTGCATTCCGTCGAAGGCGATGCTGCATGCGTCCGAATTCTTCAACAACGCGGCGAATGGCATGATGGCCAAGCTCGGCATCAAGCTCGGCTCGGTCGAGCTCGACATGGACGCGCTCCACGCGCAGCGGCTCGATGCGGTCAAGCAGCTCACTGGCGGCATCGCCTTCCTGTTCAAGAAGAACAAGGTCGACTGGCTGAAGGGCCATGCCAAATTCACCGGCACCGATACCGTCGATGTCGCGGGCACCAGCTACCGCGCGAAGAACATCGTCATCGCGACCGGATCGAGCGTCACCCCGCTGCCCGGCGTCGCGGTCGATAACGCGCAGCAGATCATCGTCGATTCAACCGGCGCGCTCGAACTCGCCAAGGTCCCCGAGCATCTCGTCGTCATCGGCGGCGGCGTGATCGGGCTCGAACTCGGCAGCGTGTGGAAGCGGCTCGGCGCGAAAGTCACCTGCGTGGAATATCTTGACCAGATCCTGCCCGGCTTCGACGGCGAAGTCCGCAAGGAATCGAACAAGATCTTCAAGAAGCAGGGCATCGACTTCAAGCTGTCGACCAAGGTGACGGGCGTTACGGTCGCCGACGGCAAGGCCACCGTCACCGTCGAACCCGCCGCGGGCGGCACGGCGGAAACGATCACCGCCGACTGCGTCCTTGTGTCGATCGGTCGCCGCCCCAATACCGAGGGCCTCAATCTCGCCGCCGCCGGAATTACCCCCAACAAGCGCGGCCAGATCGAGATCGATCACCGCTTCGCCACTGGAGTCCCCGGTATCTGGGCGATCGGCGATGTCGTCCCTGGCCCGATGCTCGCACACAAGGCCGAGGATGAAGCCATTGCGGTCGCCGAGAATATCGCGGGCCTCACCGGCATCGTGAACCATGATGTGATCCCGTCGGTGGTCTACACTTGGCCCGAAATCGCTGGCGTTGGCCTGACCGAAGAAGCCGCAAAGGAACGCGGTGAGGTAAAGGTCGGCAAATTCCCGATGCTCGCCAACAGCCGCGCCAAGACCAACCACGAGCCCGACGGCTTCGTGAAAGTGAT
The DNA here is from genome assembly GCA_964449575.1 of uncultured Stakelama sp. GTDB lineage: Bacteria > Pseudomonadota > Alphaproteobacteria > Sphingomonadales > Sphingomonadaceae > Sphingomonas. Next base: position 31,929 of record CAYUYZ010000021.1, on the reverse strand, counting down.
CGCCGATGCCAAGACCGACCGCGTGCTCGGCGTGTGGATGATCGCCTCAGTCGCGGGATCGATGATTGCCCAGGCCGCGCAAGCGATGGAATTCGGCGCGACCAGTGAGGACATCGCCTACACTTGCCACGCGCACCCCACCCACGCCGAAGCCTTCAAGGAAGCGGCCATGGGCGTGACCGGCAAGCCGATCCATATCTGACCCGCCTCAGGCAGCGACCTGGGCGTTGCGGATGCCCGAGGTGAAATCGGTAATCGCGGTGTCGAGCGTCGCCAGATCGCCAACCACGCGCGCGAAGGCGCCGACGATTTCGCTTGAGGAGCGCGCGGCCTGGCCGGCGGCATGGTCGGTCTGGGTGATGCTGTCGGTCAGGGCTGCGACCGTCTGATTGGCGACGCGCATCGTCCGTTCGATCGCATCGATGCGGGTCGACTGATCGGCGATCCCGGACGAAATGTCGCGCGATGAGGTCGCCAGCCCGTCGATCGCGTCGAGCACATTCTGGAACGCGGTCACCACGGCGGCATTGGCGGCGCGCATGTCGCCAATCTGTGCGGCAATGTCGCGCGTGGCGGACCGCGTCGAATTGGCGAGCGCCTTGACCTCATCGGCGACGACCATGAAGCCTTTTCCGGCTTCACCCACGCGGGCCGCCTCGATCGAGGCATTGAGCGCGAGCAAATTGGTTTTGGCGGCGACATCGGCGATCAGCAATTGCATCGCATCGATGCGATCGGCGGCGGCGGCGAAATCGGCGATCCGCGCATTGGCGGCATCGACTCGACCAAAGGCGACTTCAGCCATTGATCGACCGTCGTCGGACCGCAGCCGCAAATCCTTCAGCCGCGCCGCGATCGACACAATGCTCGGCGCGACGCTGTCGACCGCGTCGCGGATCTGGCTCGCCGCCGTTGTCGCAAGGTGCGACTGTTCGCGCGTGGTGAGCGCATCATTGGCCATCGCGCCCGCGGCCACGTCAACGCTCGCCGCCGCCGCGCGCGCGGTGCTAACGAGCCCGACGATATGCGCTTCAAGATCGGTCGCGAGCGAGACGACGGTGTGGCGTTCGAGATCGCGGCGCAGCTTCGCATGCTCGGCTGCCTGCGCCATCAGCGCGGCATTCTCGCGCTTGACCTGGTCGACGATCGTTTCAAGCGCGCGACGCGCTTCCTCGCGCTGGTCGATCAGCCGCTGCTGCAAGGCTTCGCGCTCGCTCGCCATCGAGACAAAGCCCTGCAGCGCGCGGGCGATGACCCCGACATCATTGTGCAGGCCAGTCCCCGGCACCGATGCGGTATAGTCGCCATCGGACAGCTGGGCGATGCGGCGCGTCAATGCCCGCAAGCTGCCCGACAGCGTCGCGATCAGCGCGGTGCCCAACAGGATCACGATCAGAACGACACCGATCGACAGCGCTAGGTTGAAGTGCAACCGACCGGTCAGCCGGTCGATCCGCGCGTGCAGCAACCGGTCGAGATTATCGGCTGCCTCGACCCACAGCGCATTGCGGGCCGCACCCAGCGCCACGAGGCCTGCCGCGTCGCGGTGATCGAGATAGGCTTGGGCGGCGCGATCGAGATCGTCTGCCAGCGCCTTCAGCCGACCGGTCGCCAAGCTATGGTCGCCATTGCCCTCGATCGCGCGGTCGAGCGATAGCCGGATTGCAGAGACGGCGCGCATCACGTCGCGGCGATGCATCGGCAGGGACGTCGCGGCTTCTTCGGGTGTCGTCGCATCAGCCAGCGCGCGCAGTTTGAGCAGGGCGATGTCCATCAGATAATAGCTGTCGAGATCGGGATCGAGGATCAGGTTCGATTTGTCGCCAATCGCGGTGATCAGCGCACCGATGTCGCGCTGCGCCTGTGCGGCTGGCGCTTTGGCCAGCGCCTGGTCGGCGCTGCGCGAGAGCGGCCCGGTACCGAACAGCGCATCGTGTTCGGCACCTGCCGCCTTGAGCCCGGTCCTCAGCGCGGCGCGTTCGGGCGGCGCAAGCGGTGCACGGGTCGCCCGTTCATAGGCAGTCCAGCTTGGCCGCAGATAGCGTAGCCCGGCGATCTCGCGCTGCGCGAAGTCGACGTCTTTCATGCTCTGTTCGACGAACAGCTGGCCGAGCAGCCCCGCCGGCACCAGCCCCAGCAGTAGCAGCAGCGACAGCATAACGGGCAGCGGAAGCCGCCCGAAAATGCGCGATAGCTGGAGCCGACCAAAGGGGTTCATTGTACGTCGCTATGGCCAGCGTGCTAAAGATGCGGTTAAGCGTGCCTTGCGCCGTCGCTCTCGACCTACCCAAGATGGGGCTGCTAGGCTCTGCACATGACCACCGCGCCCTCGCTCCCACCCCCCAGCCGCCTGCTCTGGGCTGCCGAACTGCCGCGCGCGGTGTGGACGCTCGCCGAACTGGTCGCGAGCAAGACCGGCGCGGTGCCGCGTGGCGACGGGCGACCGCTGCTGCTGCTGCCCGGGCTGATCAACGCCGATCGGTCGATGCTGATCATGGCGCGTTATCTGCGCCGCCTTGGCTACCGCGTCGAAACCTGGGGGCTGGGCCGCAATTTCGGCACGCGCACCGTCGGCATGGACGGGGAGCGGCTGCTCGCGCGGATTGAGGATTATGCCGCGCGCGTCGGGGCTCCGGTGACGCTGGTTGGCGTGTCGCTCGGCGGGATCATGGCGCGGCTCGCGGCGCACCGGCTGGGGGCGGGGGTGGTGCGCGAAGTCATCACCATCGCCTCGCCCTATGCCGCCGGGCCGCGCGCGACCAATGTCTGGCGCACCTATCAGCTCGTCAGCGGCGAGCGGATCGACGACCCAGCGCTGCTCGCGCGCCAATCCGAAATCGCCGCGCCTTTACCGATGCCCGCCACCGCGATCTGGAGCCCGAGCGACGGCCTGGTCAACGGCCGTGCTTGCTATGGCGAGGGCGAGCCGGGACTGCGCGTCATCGAAATCAAAGGCAGCCACATCGGGGTACACTTCCGCGCCAAGGTATTGCGCGCGGTGGCGGGGGTGTTGGGGGGCGGCCCTAAGGTGAGGTGATGTAAAGGTGGCCCGGCGCCTGCCAAGCGAATCCGAAAGTCATATAAGAGACGACCGGCTTGCCATCGTAACCCACCGCAGCGGTGAAACGCAGCCGCGCCATTGCGACTTGGCATACGCGCGTGTCGTACGCTGGTACGCCACTTGTCCCAATCATACGGCATTCGCTTGCATTACCGTTGACGCCTATCGTCAACAAAACGGTCGATTTGCGATCGGGCGCCACCTTTTCGGCGGCCGGCAGGAAGTATTGCGGTTCGAAAGCATCGCCCGGCGAAATTGCCAGCAATGAGTCGGTCTTGATCGCATCGAGCGCTGCAGGGTCGACCCGCCACTCATTTTGGAGATTTGACCGACAGGTTGCGAGCAGACTCACGGCGCTTTTGATCGTTGGTACGGACAAAGTGACTGGAGGCTGTTTGTTGGTCGCCAGTCGGATCTCTGCGGCTTCGGCGAGTTTGTCCAGCGGAAGATCGCTAAAACTCCAAGACCACGCTTGACTAACTTTGTCATCGTTTGAGGTGCCGGTGAATCGACCAATGGCGTCTTCATTGTTGGGCAATAACGTCATGGTCAAATTGCCCTTGGCGCGCTTCCCGCCGCTCGTCGCGGCTTGGGTCAACACGAGCGTCGTGCCCTTTCTGACGGGTGATCGGGATATCTCAAGGGTCAGACGATTGTTTGCGTCGCCAAAGTCGCGCGAGAACGCGCATGTCGCTCCCGCAAAATCCACGTTCCACTTACCGACCGGCTTCAGCGGCGCCGGTGCTTCAATTGCTTGAGCCTGCAACAGCAGCGGAGGAAACAGCAGCACGGTCAACCCCTTGCCAAAAGCCCATGCCCTCTATGGTCGGACGATCACCCGATGATAAAGTCAGCCCCGCCCGTCACCGCATTCGGCAGTTGGAACACATAATCCGCGCCCGCCTGATAGCCGTCGACGCCATTGGCATCGACCACGAGGAAGGTCTGGCCCGCCAGCGTGCCGCTGTTGGGGGTAAAGAACACCGCGCGCCCGCCGATGAGCTGGGCATTGAGCGCGGTCGCCAGATTGGCGTCGAACGTCGCCGTGCTCAGCGCGCCGCTCGCGATCGTCGCATAGGTGTCGTGCACCTGGCCGCTGATCTGGATGCGGTCGCTCGCGAAGTTGAAGTCGAGCAGCCGGTCATAGTTGGTCGAGCTCGATTGCACGGCCGCGTCGTAGAAGAAAATGTCCGCGCCGCCGCCGCCGTTCAGCGTGTCGCCGCCATTGCCGCCGAAAATATAATCCGCGCCGCTGCCGCCGGTGATCGTGTCGCCCGCCGTGCCGCCAAAGATGCGCAGGATGCCATCGGTCTCCCCGGCACCGTTGATCGTGACCGCGTTCGTCACCGACAGCGCGAAGATCGTCCGCGTCTGGCCGGTCGGGGTGAAGGCGTTGCCGGCGGTGATGTTGAAGTTATTCTCCGGGCCCGAGCTACTGCGCAGCAGCACCACGACTTCGGCATCGAACCGGGTATCGAGCGTGAGCGTATAATCGCCGTCGAGCGCGATCTGGTCATTGGTGCCACCGCCGCCCGTGACCTGATCCGATGCGCCAAAGCGACCGGGACCGAAGTAGAAGCCGTCGTTGCCCGCGCCGCCGGTCAGCGTCTCGACGCCGAGCCCGCCATAAACGCGCACGCTGCCATCGGTCTCGGCCGAGGCGTTGACGGTGAGATTGTCGGCAGCGCCCAAATTGGTGCCGAAGATCGTTAGCAACTGCCCGGCGGCGACATTGGCGTTATTGGTGGTGATATTGTAGCTGAACCCCGCCAGCGCCGAGAGCACTTCGACGCCGGTCAGCGTGGTCGCGCCGAGCACCAGATTGGCATAGCTTCCCTGCAGCCCGATTTGGTCGTTGGTGCCTGCACCCCCGTCAACGGTGTCGTTGGCGTTGAATGCCGCGCCAAAGAAGAACGCATCATCGCCGCCGCCGCCCGATACAATATCGTCGCCACCGCGTGACAGATCGATCGAGTTGGCCACATCATTGCCGGTGATCTGGTCGCGGCCGGTGCCGCCGACCGCGTTTTCGATCACGACGCCGCGCGCGATCGACACATTGCCAACCCGCGTACCGACGCTCGAAAAAGTCTCCGCATTCAGGTTGATGATCTGGTTCTGCGTGAAGCCCGAATAATCGAGCGTATCGATGCCGCCGCTGTCATAGATGGTATAGCCGACGCCAGGATTCGCGGTCGCATCATAGACCGCGCGGCCGGAATTATTGTTGAAGCCATAGGTCGTGTTGCCGGTGCGCGTCAGCGTGTTCGCACCGTACAGCACCGTCGTCGCAATGGCGTCGGCAATCATCGGCGTCACCGCAAATTGCCGGGTGAAACCCAGCCCGGCGAAGTAGCTATTCTCGGACTGGTCGAAATACGACATGATCGTCGTCGCCCAGCTGTCGTTCAGATAGAGCGAATCCGACGCATAGCTGGCATTGCCATTATAGTTGCCGCCATGCCCCAGCCCGAGCACATGGCCAATTTCATGAATATAGGTCTGGAACGAATAGCTGTTCAGCCCAATGCCATTGGTTGTCAGCCAAGCTGTCCCGACATTCACGGTCCCGCTGGTCGTGACGCCGTTCGAATAACTCGCATTGGCAAACGCGCCGGTCTGATTGTCGTCGAGCGTGATTTGCGCGGCGGTGGTGATTTCCGAAAAATTGATGCCCGTCACGTCGCGCCACAGGTTGAACGCTTCGCGCGCCAAATTCTGCCCGTCCGCTGTCAGCCCCTGCACGTTGAAGGTAATGGTGCCGCCCGGTGCCACGTTGAACGCGTGCCGCTGGGATGCGCCGCCCCAATAGCCGTCGGTGAGCTGGGTGGCGATCTGATCATTGGTGTACAGCGTCAGCGGCGGCGTGGTGGCGGCGGTCAGCGTATATTGGCCGGTCGTGGCCGCAAAAGCACCGACATCGAGATAATAGGTGCCGCCCGTCGTCGCGGTGAAGCGCAGCGCCGAATAGGCACCCTCGCCGGCATCGTCATTGGTCTGGAGCTGCGTGCCGGCCGAATCACGGAGCGTCAGCGTGGTGTCGACCGTCCCGTCGGCCACGACGCCGCCGGTGCGGAAGATATAGGTTTCGCCCGCCGTCAGCGTGATCCGGAACCAGTCATGGTCGTTCGCGGCCTCGATATTGCCAGCGGCAATGCCACCGACGGTGACGCTTGCCGCAGTGGCCGTGGTGGCGAGCACGCTGTCAGCGCCCGCCGCCGGCAGCGCGACGGCGAACAGCCGGTAATTGCCGGTGCCCTGATCGTTGAAGGTGCCCGCGTCGAGGTAGAAGGTGCCCGTCGTCGTCGCGGTATAGGGGATCAGCGAATAGACGTTGTCGCCGCCGTCGTCGTTGCTGGTCACGAGGGTGCCAGCGCTGTCGCGCAGATAGAGAAAGGTGTCGAGGCCCGATCCGGCGATCGACTGGGTGGTGAACACATAGCTTTGCCCGGCGGTCAGGCTGATGCGGTACCAGTCGTGGTCGCCATTGGTGTCGATGACGACATCGACGCTCGATCCCACCGCAATCGTGGCTGTCGTCGCGGTCGTGCCCGGCACCGTGTCGACATAGGGGGTCGGGTCGACGGGCAGCAAAATGGCGTTGGCGCTCGCGTCGGTCGGGCCATCGATCGGCACGAGGATCGGCTGGCCGTCGCGGCCCCGCGGATCAATCTGGTTACCGGTCGGATCGAGATTCTGGCAAACCGCCGTCGAACAGCAACCGCACTGCGCCTTCGCCATGTCTTTCCCCCTTGCGTCATCCGGCAAATGGGCATCGTCGACGTCTGTCGCCGCAGCCTAGTGAATGGTCGAATGATATGCCGGGTCGGTTAAAAGCGCAAAGCCAAACGCGGTTAAGCGATGGGTTTCTATCGCGGCGAAGTCGTCCGCAGGCCCTGGGCCGTGCTCGTCGCCAGCCGATCAATGTCATCGGCGTTGAAGGGGCGGTCGGACACCGCCAGATTGAAGCTGACCGGCGCGCCCGGCTTGCCGCTGTGCATCCGCGTCACTTGGGCGGTCGCGACCCCCTGCGGCAGGAAGTGCAGCGCGATCACCAGCCCATCGGCGGGCGCTGCCGGGCGCGCCGTGGCGGCATTGCCGCTCGCCTTGGCATAGGCAGCGACGAAGCGCTGGCAGATCGCTGCCCCGGTCAGCGGCGCGACGAACTTCTCGCCGCGCACGCTGCACTGGATCGGGGTGGGTGGGGTGCCCGCCATTGTGCCTCCACTCGCAAGCGCCGACGCCGTGCCAAGGATCAACAGGCGGGTCAGAACGCGCATCGCGCGAAACTACGCGCCGCTGGTCATGCTGTCGACGCCAATCCGCCGCTCACACCACGATAAAGTCGCTCGCGACCAGCGTAGTGCCAGCGTTGAGCTGGGCAAATGCCACCGCCGCGCCGCTCCCATTGCCATCGGCGTCGTAGAAGATCGTGCCGCTCGCCTGATCGTACAGGATGCGGTCATCGGCATCGAGCGCCGCGGTGCCCGCAACGAATTGCCCGCCGGTCAACGTCCCAAGCCCGAGTGCTGTAAAGACGCTCCGGTGCAGCTGGATGCGGTCGCCGCCCGCACCGCCGGCAAAGTCGAAAATGCGATCGAAATTGTCGCCGCCCAGGGTCGTCGAAAAGGCGAAGCGATCGCCACCTGTGCCGCCAACCAGATTGTCGGCGCCCAGCCCGCCATCGAGGGTGTCGTTGCCGCCTTCGCCGAACAAGGTGTCGTTGCCGCCCAGTCCTTCGAGGAAATTGGCGCCCTGATTGCCGATCAGGGTTTGCGCAAATCCATTGCCCGCAATGTCGATCGCGGTCGTGCCGCTGGCGTTGGCCACCGCGAGCAATTCGACCTCGGCACTCGACGACAAACGATAGCTCACGGTTACCAGCGCTCTGTCATTGCCCTCTCCGGCGTTTTCAAAGATCGCATCATTGACGTTCTCGATGCCATAGACATCGTCGCCAGTGCCGCCGACCATCTGGTCTGCGCCGGTCCCGCCATCGAGCTGATCAGCGCCGCCAAGGCCGAACAGCGTGTCGACGCCACCACCGCCCTCAAGCGAGTTGCTGCCATCATTGCCGATGATCGTCTGCGAAACATCATTGCCCGCAAGATCGATTGCCGTCGTTCCGGTTTGGGAAAGCGTCGCGATCAATTCGATCTCGGCATTGTTGGAAAGGCGCCAAGTGCCCGTCGCCAGTACGCGATCAAAGCCCTCGCCAACATTTTCAAACACCGCGTCGCCGGTGCCATCGACGATGAACCAGTCATTGCCGGTGCCGCCGAACATCTGGTCGCCGCCGGTGCCGCCGTCGAGCACATCGTCGCCGCCCAGCCCGAACAGCGAATCCACCCCGCCCAGCCCGTCGATATTGTTCACGCCGTCGTTGCCGATCAGCGCTTGCCCGGTGTTGCTGCCGCCCAGGTCCATCGCAGTCGTGCCGAGCTGGTTCGCCGCCGACAGCAATTCGACCTCGCTGGCCGTGGGCAGGCGATAGGTCACTGTGGTCAAAATGCGGTCATTGCCTTGGCCGCCGCCTTCGTTGACGATGTCGCCGCCATTGTCGACCGAATAGGAATCGTCGCCGCCATTGCCTTCCATAATGTCGGCACCGATGCCGCCATCCAGCGCGTCGTTGCCGGTGCCACCGCTCAAATAATCATTGCCGGTGCCGCCCGTCAGCGAGTCATTATCCGCATCGCCGAACAGGCGGTCGTCTTCGCTGCCGCCGTTGATCACGTCGTTGCCGACACCGCCTGCGATCGTGTCGATCCCTGCGCCGCCCGACAGCACGTCATCCGATCCGCCGCCGATGATCAGGTCATCGCCGCCCGCGCCGTCAATCTGGTCGCCCCAGTAATTCCCCGTGAACACATCATTGCCCGCGGTGCCGACCTGTTCGTCGAGCCGATCGGCCGATGTCAGCGTGAAGTTGCGGATCGACGTGACTTCGGCATCCGACATGCCGGCCAATTCGCGAAAGCCCGGCGTGAGCAGCGGGGCCGTTGCGGCAAAAGTCGGTCCGGCCGTCTCGTTCGACGCGAAAAAGAACAGAAATGACTGCGTGCCCGTCAAAATCTGCTGGCGTTCGACTTCCAGTTGCCCGCTCGAAAAGACGGCGCGGTCATTGGCGTTCTGGGCGATGCCGCTGTTGAACTGGAAATTGCCGACCACGACACCCAGCGCCGGACTGGTGCCATCGGCGCCGCTGGCGCTATCGTCAAATATCCAGGCACGATCGTCCAACGCGACGGCGCCGTTACCGATCAGGGTGGCTTGCGAAATGTCGTTCACCAGCGATGCGCCCGTCTGTACGAACAGCCCATCGGCCGGGGTGTTGAACACGATGCCCGGCGCACCGTTATACGTCACCAACTGGCGCACCCAGTTGCGGTCGGGCGCCGCGAAATAGGAATAGTCGACGCTGGATGGGCCAAGCCCCGCTATTGAGGGCGTGTACCGGAACGAAGCCTCGCGCCCCTCCTCACCCAAACCGCTCGACGCAAGGTTTCCAAAAGAGGGGCCGAAATTGCCGTTGTTGAACGACCCCTCGCGCAGTGCCGACGATCCGATCGTCGCCAGCGTGCGCGACGAGACGTCGACGCCCCATTGCGTGCCGCCGCCATCGGTCAACACAAAGTCGGGCCTGCCGCGCAACCCTTCGGTATAATTGACAATCGTTGCGCGCTCGGCCGCGCTGATCCCGGCCAAGAAATTATCGGCGTCCAGCGCTTGCAGGCTGCGCGTGAAAAACGGCAGATCGGCAGCGCCTTGGGCGGTCGTCGTATTCTGAAACCCGAACGAGAGGAGGCTGCGGGTTTCGCCGGGCGCAAGCGTGATCGAATAGCGGACGGCGATTTCATCGACGCCCGTGCCGGGGAACAACGCCTGCCCGGCAGCCACGGGTGCCAATCCGCGCCCATCGCCATAAGCGAAGCCGACCGATGAATCGCCACCGGTCTGGTTCGCGGCTTCATCGGTGACATAGCCGAAATCGCTGATGGTGATCGTATTACTGCCATTGGTATCGGAAACCACGGCGGTCGCATTATCGCTGCCGACGTCGGTCAGGAATTCGACGGTAATCGTCTGGCGGACGTTGGTGATATTGGTGAAGCTGTCGAGCACCCGCATGAAGCCGACCGCCGAAATCGCGGCGTCGGACACCAGAAAGGATCGCGTCACGGCAACCGTGCCACTGTTCATGATCACCGGCGCGAGGTTCAGTTCGCGGCCGTTAACGCCAAGCGACGAGATGTTGGTGTCGTACAGACGCCCGTTCACCGCCAGCGCCAGCCCGCCGTCATAGGCATCGAGCGAACCGTTGATGACGCCTTGCCCGGTCTGGCTCGGAAAGGCGGTGCCAATCGGGTTGACCCCAGATAAATCCCAGAGCCGCCCTTCGGAATCGGTCAAATTCAGCGTAACAGCCATGTCCAGCCCCCTCACGTGCCGATGCGACTCAAAACGGAGCGCATTTGGCACGCTAGGTATCATAAGGTGGAACACGGACGAAACTTGCCGATTTCCGATGGCTTGGATCGCGTTCGCCGAAGGCGGATCGCCAATCGGGGTGCGCCGCAGGCGCTCACACCACGATGAAGTCGCTCGCCACAAGCGTCGTGCCCGCGTTCAACTGCGCAAACGCCACCGCTGCGCCACCGCCATTGCCATCGGCGTCATACCAGATCGTGCCGCTGGCCTGATCATAGAGGATGCGGTCATCGGCATCGAGCGCGGCGGTGCCCGCGACGAACTGCCCCGCCGCGATGCCGCCAAGGCCAAGCGCGGCAAAGATGCTCTGGCTGAGCTGGATGCGGTCGGTGCCGCTCACAAAATCGGTGATCCGGTCGAAGTTATCGCCGCCGAGCGCGGTCGAGAAAGCGAACGTATCGGCCCCGGTGCCGCCCACCAGATAGTCGAACCCGAGCCCGCCATCGAGAATGTCCGCGCCACCCAGTCCGTAAAGCGTGTCGTTGCCCGCCAGCCCATCGATCCGGTTCGCACCCTCGTTGCCGATGATCGACTGGCCGCTGTTGCTGCCACGCAGGTCGATCGCAGTGGCGCCGCTCTGGTCGAGCGCCGACAGCAGCTCGATCTCGGCGGAGGCCGATAGCGCAAAGCTCACGCGTGTCAGCACCCGGTCGCTGCCCTCGCCGACATTCTCGAACACGGCGTCGCTCGCATTATCGACGAAGTACCAGTCGTTGCCGGTGCCGCCGACGAGCTGATCGGCGCCAGTGCCGCCGTCGAGCACGTCGTCGCCGCCAAGCCCATAAAGCGTGTCATCCCCACCAAAGCCTTCCAGCAAATTGACGCCCTCGTTGCCGATGATCGCCTGCGCATACTCGTTGCCGCGCAGGTCTAGCGCAGCAGCCCCGCCCTGATTTGCTGCCGCGAGCAGTTCGATCTCCGATCCCGTGCCCAACCGGTAACTCACCGCCGCGAGGAGGCGATCATCGCCTTCGTTCGCATATTCGATCGCGAGGTCGGCGGCATCGTCGACATAAATCCAGTCGTTGCCAAACCCGCCATAGATTGTTTGCGCGCCCGCGCCGCCGCTCAGATAGTCATTGCCGCCTTGGCCATAGATTGTGTCTGCCCCGCCGCCGCCTTCGATCGCATTGGCGGCATCATTTCCATAGATCGTTTGCGTGACGGCATTGGCCGTGATGTCGAGCTGCGCACCTGCCGGCGTCGACAAGGCGGAGATATATTCGATCGATGCGCCGGCGCTGAGGCGGAAGCTTCCCCGGGCGATGACCTGATCCAGGCCTTGGCCGTCGAGCTCGATGATCAGGTCGTTCAGGTCATCGACCACATATTGGTCGTTGCCCAGGCCGCCGATCAGCTGGTCGGCCCCGGTCCCGCCGTCTAGCGTGTCGTTGCCGTTCAGCCCGTAAAGCGTGTCAACGCCGCCACCGCCATTCAGCACGTTAGCGGCATTGTTGCCGATCAGGGTCTGCCCGAACTCGTTGCCGGTCAGATTGATCAGGAACAATGATCCATCCTGCTCTTCGGCCGCCAGCAACTCGATCTCGGAGCCGGCCGTCAGGATGAAGGTGCCCTGTCCGGCGAGCACACGGTCATAACCCTCGCCGCCATATTCGATCGCGACGTCGCCTATAACGTCGGTGGAGTACCAGTCGTCGCCGGTCCCGCCATACATCGTCTGGGCACCCACGCCGCCGTTCAGGAAGTCGTTGCCGCCCTGGCCGTAAAGCGTGTCGGCGCCGCCCCCGCCTCTGAGGTCGTTGACACCATCATTGCCATAGATCGTTTGGGCAAAGCTGTTGCCGGTGATGTTGAGTTGCCCGGCGACCGGCGTTGACAGTGCAGAGAGGTATTCGACCTGAGCATTGGTGTTCAGCGTGAAGCTAACGCGGATGATGGCTTGGTCGAAGCCGAGATTGGCGCCTTCCGAAATGGTGTCGCCAGCATTGTCGACAAGATAGGTATCGTCGCCCGCGCCGCCTGCCATCACATCGGCACCGGTGCCGCCGTCGATTAGATTGTTGCCGCCATTGGCGGTCAGCGTGTCGTTGCCGCCGCCGCCGTGAAGCGAGTAGTCGCCCGACGCAACGATCGTGAGGCTGTCGTTGAACGCCGATCCGATCACATTCTCGACATTCACGCCCGCGCCCGAAACCCCGGAAGCGGCTGCCGAAAAATCAACGGTGTCGATGCCATCGCCGCCATCAATCACGTCGCCTGACGCGGCAATGATATAATCACTGCCGGTGCCGCCATAGAGCTTGTCGGCACCCGCGCCGCCTTCGAGCCGATCGTTGCCGTTGCCGCCGAACAGCGTGTCATCGCCATCGCCGCCCAGCAGCGTGTCGTTGCCGTCATTGCCATAGAGCATGTCGTTGCCGCCAAGCCCCGACAGAATGTTGTCACCCGCATTGCCGACCAGATCATTGGCGCGGTCAGTCCCGGTGCCGTTGGCGGCCGTTCCGGTCAGTTCGAGCCGTTCGACATTTGCGCTGAGCGTGTGCGAAACGGAAGCGATCGCGGTGTCGAGCCCCTGGTCGGCGAGTTCGGTGATCGTGTCCCCGGCATTGTCGATGACATAGCGATCGCTGCCGATACCGCCGGCAAGCGCGTCGGCACCCGTGGTGCCGCTGATCAAGTCATTGGCCGCGGTATCGCCGATCAGCGTTACCGCGCCGGTGGTCATGTTGCGCACCGCGACCACCGAATCGCTCCGGTCGACAATGAACTGGTCGCCATAGGTAAGCGTCGACCCGCGAGTCATCGCGCCAAGATTAGCGATCGTCGATGTCGTGACGCTCGAAGACAGCGCATGTCGCGCGACCTTCCCCGTACCATCCACATAGTAGAGATACTCGCTGAGCGGATCGAACGCCATACCAAGCGTCGGGAGAGAAACGCCTACATAAGGCGGAGTGCTTAAAACGCCGTTCTGCAAATTGTTGACGGCAAAAGTTACCGCATATTGGTCCATGACCCGCAGCACGATGCCCAGCCGCTCGCTCAATGCTTGGATGCCGAACTGATCTACATTCAGAAAGCGAACCGTCGAAGGGAGACTTGCGCTCAAGTCAGAGGAGCTCAAGGTTTCTCTTAGATCGCTGTAAATCGCCAAGGGCGCGAGATAACTCAGCTCGCCATCAATCGTGTAAATGCCGTCACGCGAAAGATTGCCGGTATTGGCCCGGGTCACACCGCCCGCGATCGTCCCAAAGCCGAGGCCGGTCAGGTCGAAGGTCGTGAGCTGACTGGTCCCGCCGCCGCTCAGGATCGCGGTGCGGCCATTGACGACCTGCACGTCCTCGAACGGCGTGCCCGCGCGGGCATAACTCGTCACGCTGCCGTCGGTCGTGTCGATGCGGTACAGCAGCGACTGGCTGCCGCTGCGCTCGGTGGTCAGCAGGTAGCGACCGTCATCAGTGATTGTGGTGCCACCAAGCTGGGTGCCGACGGTCCATGTCGCGAGCGTGCTGCGCGTTGCGGTGTCGATCACCGTCACCGATCCGTTCGAGCGGGCGATATAGAGCCGTGAGGAATCGGGGCTGAACGTCATCGACGTTGCGCCCGATGCGAGTACGGTGGCGGTGGTCGCGGTCGAATTCGGCATCGGGCATTTCCTTGTGGCCGCTGGTTCAACTTCTGGTCTCGCACGTGCAAGACCAGCTTGATCCCGCGAGAGACGAACGCTTGACCCGCTCCTTCTATCCGCCGCAGGGCGTGATTGCCATGCGATTCGTCATGATTGCGCGGCGCAAAACGGCACTGCCCGATCGGCTTGGCCCCGGACGGGCCGCCCGCATCGCTCACACCACGATAAAGTCGCTCGCGACGAGGGTGGTGCCTGCGTTGAGCTGGGCAAACGCCACCGCTGCGCCACCGCCATTGCCGTCGGCATCGTACCAGATCGTGCCGCTGGCCTGATCATAGAGGATGCGGTCGTCGGCATCGAGCGCCGCCGTGCCCGCGACGAACTGCCCCGCCGCGATGCCGCCAAGCCCGAGCGCGGCAAACACGCTCTGGCTGAGCTGGATGCGATCGCTGCCGCTGACAAAATCGGTGATCCGGTCAAAGTTATCGCCGCCCAGCGCGGTCGAGAAAGCGAACGTATCGGCCCCGGTGCCGCCGACCAGATAGTCGAACCCGAGCCCGCCATCGAGCACATCATTGCCACCCAGCCCGAACAGCGTGTCATTGCCCGCCAGCCCATCGAGCCGGTTCGCACCCTCGTTGCCGATGATCGCCTGGCCCGTGTCGCTGCCGCGCAGGTCGAGCGCTGTGGTGCCACCTTGGTCGTAGGTCGAGAGCAGCTCGACCTCCGCCGATGCCGACAACGCATAGCTTACACTTGCCAGCACCCGGTCATTGCCCTCGCCGGCATTTTCGAACACCACGTCGCTCGCATTGTCGACGGTATAGCTGTCGTTCCCAGCGCCGCCCACAAGCTGGTCTGCGCCAGTGCCACCGTCGAGCACGTCATTGCCGCCGAGGCCATAGAGCGTGTCGTTGCCGCCACCCCCGTTCAGGTTATTGACTCCGTCATTGCCGATCACGGTTTGCGCAAAGCCATTGCCGGCAAGATCGAGCGCGCCGGTGCCGGTCTGCGCTAGCGTCGCCAGCAGCTCGATCTCGGCATTGCCCGCAAGCTGGTAGCTCGCGGTTGCGAGCACGCGGTCATATCCCTCCCCGGCATTCTCATAGACCGCATCGCTGGCGCTATCGACGATGAACCAGTCATTGCCGAGGCCCCCGACGAGCTGGTCATTGCCGGTCCCGCCGTCGAGCACATCGTCACCACCCAGGCCATAAAGCGTGTCGTGGCCGCCCAGCCCGTCGATATTGTTGACGCCCTCATTGCCGATGATGATTTGAGCAATGCTGCTGCCGCCAAGGTCCATCGCCTGCGTGCCCGACTGGTTGGCGGCAGCAAGCAGTTCGATGTCGGATGAGGCAGAGAGCCGATAGCTGACGGTCGTCAGCGCACGATCATTGCCTCCACCGGCGTTTTCGAAAATCAGATCGGATATGTTATCGATGGCGTAGAAATCATCGCCGGTTCCACCACTGACTATATCGGCTCCCGCGCCGCCGTCCAATATGTCATTCCCTGCGGCGCCGCTAAAGGAGTCGTTCCCACTGCCGCCCATGAAGAAATCATTGCCGTCACCCCCATTCAGGCTGTATATTTCGAATCCCGTATATTTACCAACATTTGAGTATACTGATCCATCGGCGGTCACCGTGAATATTACTGCTGGAACATTGGTGGCGCCTGCAAAATTAAAATTCAATGTGTCGATACCACCGCCACCATTCAAAGTTAAACTGGCAGCAGCAAACAAACCAGAAATTTGAAATCTATCGTTGCCGCTTCCACTTGTAATATTCACAGATTCAAATGCATTATAATAAATCAAATTTGTGCTAGTAAGGCTAAATGAGCCTGAAATTTGATAATTTCCAAAGCCTGTAATCTGCACGATCTCAGCACTGGATTGAATTGAATTGTAGTTTAATATATCAAAACCATACCCGCCGCCAAGACCGGTGTTTAAATTTGTTGCAATGTTAAAAATATCATCATTCAAGCCACCGCCAAAAGATATCGAATCTGCGTTTGTTACGGTCAATCCAGAGGACACAGTTAGCGCTTCACCGATATCGATGGTCAGTTTATCGGCATAAGTTGGCAAATTTCCTGCGAAAACATCATATGTTCCGGTTCCGAGATCAATTGTACCATTCGGCGACTCAGAATAAACATAGTCGTTTCCAGCGCCCGTCCTAACAAGATCGCGACCAGTACCCGTATAGACAGAGTCAGCCTCCGACCCAGTGATGATATTATCGTTACCAGATCCAGAAGTGATTGAAAATTTTTCAAGATTGGAAAATGTACCGATATTTGAAACTATGATTCCATTATTGTAGTCAAAATTAAGATCAGTAGTTATCCGACTTGCATTTACTGTCAGAGTATCTGTTCCGCCACGCCCGTCGAATGTTGCCGAAGTTGTGACGGTATTTGGCTGTATATTGAACAAAAAGCCGTCGTTACCGCTTCCTCCTGAAAAAACAACATCTTCAACATCATAATACCCCAAGGTAAAATCATAGGGACCCGTTCTGATGACGCCCCGCAATACGCCAGTGTTAAACGTGTCCTGGGCTTCGAATGTCATCGCGACCGTCGAGTTAAGGTCGATTGTCAGTCTGTCTCTACCCGCGCCGGCACCAAAGAAAGTTTGACTTTGCCATGGCCGGTCATAGGTAATTTCGTCATTCTCGGAAGTGAGATCGAAAGTGCCTAATCGATTTGTTACGATCGCCATCGTCTTTCGTTCCTTTGACTATCCCGTTTGGTGCGGCAGCAAGTTTCCACCGAATCAATCACAAATCGTTAATGTGGAATCTTGATATTGCCAAGCGGCGGGCCTCGCAAATATCCGAAATTGGCTGGGAATTGTCAGAAATTCAGCCAAGATATTGGTTAAGTCGTGCGGCATCGGTGCATGGGGTTGCATGCCTCCCCGCGCCACATGGCGCGCGATCTTAGCCAGCGTTGCTCCGCCGATGGCAATCCGCCGCCCGCAACCCTCACACCACGATAAAGTCGCTGGCGACGAGGGTGGTGCCTGCGTTGAGCTGGGCAAACGCCACGGCCGCGCCGCCGCCATTGCCGTCGGCGTCGTACCAGATCGTGCCGGTCGCGGAATCATAGAGGATGCGGTCGTCAGCATCGAGCGCGGCCGTTCCCGCGACGAACTGCCCCGCCGCAATGCCGCCAAGGCCAAGCGCGGCGAAGATGCTCCGGTTGAGCTGGATGCGATCGCTGCCGCTCGCAAAGTCAGTGATCCGGTCAAAGTTATCGCCGCCGAGCGTCGTCGAGAAAGCGAACGTATCGGCCCCGGTGCC
The DNA here is from genome assembly GCA_964449575.1 of uncultured Stakelama sp. Classification (GTDB taxonomy): domain Bacteria; phylum Pseudomonadota; class Alphaproteobacteria; order Sphingomonadales; family Sphingomonadaceae; genus Sphingomonas. The sequence continues at coordinate 14,465 of CAYUYZ010000021.1, read as the reverse complement.
GCCGACCAGATAGTCGAAGCCCAGCCCGCCATCGAGCGTGTCCGCACCGCCCAGTCCGTAAACCGTATCGTTGCCCGCCAGACCGTCGAGCCGGTTGGCGCCTTCGTTCCCGATCACCGTTTGCGCGGTGCCATTGCCACGCAGGTCAATCGCGGTGGTGCCGTTCTGGTCGAGCGCCGACAGCAGCTCAATCTCGGCAGCGGCCGATAGCGCGTAGGTGGTGCTCGCGAGCACGCGGTCGCTGCCTTCGCCCGCATTTTCATAGACGATGTCGCTCGCATTATCGACGAAGTACCAATCGTTGCCGGTGCCGCCGATTAGCTGGTCGGCGCCAGTGCCACCGTCGAGCACGTCGTTGCCGCCCAGCCCATAAAGCGTGTCGTTGCCGCCAAAACCTTCGAGCACGTTGATACCGTCATTGCCGATCAGCGTCTGCGCGGTGCCATTGCCCGCGAGATCGAGCGCGCCCGTGCCCGCCTGGTTCGCCGCCGACAGCAGCTCGACCTCGGCGCTCGACCCAAGCCGGAAGCTCGCCGTCGCCAGCACCCGGTCATAGCCTTCCCCTGCGTTCTCATAGACCGCATCGCTGGCGCTATCGGTCGCATAAGTGTCGTTGCCGAGCCCGCCGACGAGCTGGTCTGCGCCGGTGCCGCCGTCGAGCACGTCATTGCCGCCCAGCCCATAAAGTGTGTCGTTGCCGCCAAGGCCTTCGAGCACATTGACGCCGTCATTGCCGATGACCGTCTGCGCGGTGCCGCTGCCCGCCAGGTCGAGCGCGCCGGTGCCCGCCTGATTTGCTGCCGACAGCAGTTCGATTTCGGCGCTCGACCCAAGCCGGAAGCTCGCCGTCGCCAGCGCTCGGTCGTTACCTTCACCGGCGTTCTCATAAACGGCATCGCCAGCGTTATCAACCACATAGATATCGTTCCCGAGCCCACCGATCAGCTGGTCGGCGCCGGTGCCGCCGTCGAGCACATCGTCGCCACCCAGACCATAGAGCGTGTCGTTGCCGCCCAGCCCGTCGATATTGTTCACGCCATCGTTGCCGATGATCACCTGACCGATGCTGCTGCCGCCAAGGTCGATCGCCTGCGTGCCCGCCTGATTGGCCGCGCTCAGCAGCTCAATGTCCGCTGTGGTCGAAAGCCGGTAGCTGACGGTCGTCAGGACGCGGTCATTGCCCTGGCCGACCAATTCGGTGACGGTGTCGCCCGCACTGTCAACGACATAAACGTCGTTGCCTGTGCCACCAATCAGCACGTCGACGCCTGAACCCCCATCAAGGACATCATTCCCGGCGCCGCCATCGAGCCGATCATTCCCGCCATTGCCGACGATGCCGTCGTCGCCATCCAGCCCCGAAATGGTGTTTGGCCCATCGCCGCCATTCAGCGTGTCGTTGCCGTTGGTGGCTGGATAGGCGACTACGCCCAGACTGTTGTAGCTGCTTGTCGGCGACGTATAGAGAATGCCCCGGGTCCAGGAATCGCTGGGCGAAAAGGCAGGCGTGCCATCCGATTCGAGGATCAATCTTGTCCTTCCGGCAAATACGGTTGTTGCCAGATCGATCGCTGTCGTCGACTGATTCTCAAGCAGATGGGCATCGACCGTTGACAGAAACGATGCTGCCGCTGCTGATCCGCGCGCATCGGTCGTCACGTCGGTTGGCAAGTATGGATTTGAATTGGCCACGACATAGGCATTCGGGTCGACTGCACGGATCGCGTTGCTGACGGTCGCCACGAGCTCGGCCATTTGTGTTGCGCGCAACCGAATGGACGCAGTATCACTCGGCCCGCCCGTGAAGTAGGCGCCGACATCGTCCAGGAACACACCAGAATAACCTCGCCTGACCAGCGCAACTGCCTGCTCGATCACGATTTGCTGCCAGGCAGGATCCCAAAACCGGACGATGAACGCATCTTGCCCCGGCACGCCGTCAAAATTCAAAGGTACCGCGCCTTGCAACCAGCTTGGCGCGTTGGCGGTCGGCACGCCGGTATCCCGGCCGTTCGTCGTCCAGCTACTGTTCCAGTAATATCGGGCGTCGTCGGTCACCGCGACGTTGACATAGCCAACAACCGTCCGTCCCTGCCCACGCAACAGCGCAACCTGCTGATCGGTGATCGCCGGAAATCCGCCCCCCGGCGCTAGTGGGGCGCCCTCTGTAATAAAAAGATCAAATGAAGACGCGGCGACGGCTGTATAGCTGACATTCGCAAACTGAACAGCAAAGCTGGAAACACGCATGTTGATCGACCTTCGCGCGGAGAGACAAAAAGTAAATCAACTTTCTGCCATGTTGGGTTCGCAGCGCAAGAGGCCAGCCAGTTAAAATATTTTTATTCTGCGATCTTGAGTTTTGAGCGAATCCTGCCGATCGCCGATGGCACCGCAAAGTACCCAACCCAACAGCCGCTTCGATGCCGCCCTCCGGCGATCGGCCCAGTTCTGCCCGGACAATGGCCGTGTGGAGCTTGGCCTGTGACAGGCGCGGCTCTGGTCTGTTAAGGCATCGCAGCGCTTGCCCTTTACGAACAAATCTGGAACAAACCCGCCCCATGCTGACTCACATCTCGGTTCGCGGCGCGCGCGAGCACAACCTGAAGGGCGTGGATGTCGACATCCCGCGCGACACGCTCACCGTCATCACCGGGCTGTCGGGGTCGGGCAAATCGAGCCTCGCGTTCGACACCATCTATGCCGAGGGGCAGCGGCGCTATGTCGAGAGCTTGAGCGCCTATGCGCGCCAGTTCCTTGAGATGATGCAGAAGCCCGACGTCGACCATATCGAGGGGCTCAGCCCCGCGATCAGCATCGAGCAGAAAACCACCAGCCGCAATCCGCGCTCGACCGTCGCGACCGTCACCGAAATCTATGATTATATGCGGCTGCTGTGGGCGCGCGTCGGCATTCCCTATTCGCCCGCGACCGGCCTGCCGATCGCCGCGCAGACGGTGTCGCAGATGGTCGACCGCGTGATGGCGCTGCCCGACGGCACCCGCGCGCTGCTGCTGGCACCCGTGGTGCGCGGGCGCAAGGGCGAGTTCAAGAAGGACATGGCCGAATGGCAGCGCGCAGGCTTCACGCGCGTGCGGATCGACGGCGAGATCTACGAAATCGACGAAGCGCCCGCGCTCGACAAGAAATACAAGCATGATGTCGAGGTGGTGGTCGACCGCGTGGTGGTGGGGCCGGATGTCGCGACGCGGCTGGCGGACAGTTTCGAAACCGCGCTGAAGCTGGCGGATGGGCTGGCTTATGTGGATCTGGTGGATGGGACGGTGGCGGGGCTGGCCACAGCCACTGCCTCCGTTCGTGAAACCCGCACCCCGTTCGTTTCGAGCGAAGTCGAGAAACAGGCCACAGGCGACGCGCAAGGTGTCTCGACTTCGCTCGACACGAACGGTGGGGGAGGTGGTGCCACCCTCGGCGGCGCGATGAAAGGCGCGGGGGTCCCCGCCAACCGCATCGTGTTCTCCGAAAAGTTCGCCTGCCCCGTCTCCGGCTTCACCATCGCCGAGATCGAGCCGCGGCTGTTCAGCTTCAACGCCCCGCAAGGCGCATGCCCGGCGTGCGACGGCCTCGGCGAGAAAATGCTGTTCGACGAAGAGCTTGTCGTCCCCAACCACGCGCTGTCGCTCAAGAAGGGCGCGATCGTCCCCTGGGCGAAATCGCAGCCGCCTTCGCCCTATTATATGCAAGTGCTCGGCAGCCTCGCGCGCGAATTCGGCTTTTCGCTCGACACACCCTGGGGCGAGCTGCCCGGCGAAGTCCAGCTGGTCATCCTCCACGGCACCGGCGGCAAGCCCGTCACGCTCACTTTCGTCGACGGCAAGAAGAGCTACGACGTGAAGAAGCCGTTCGAAGGTGTGATCGGCAATCTCAACCGCCGCATGCTCAGCACCGAAAGCGCGTGGATGCGCGAGGAGCTGAGCAAGTACCAGACGAGCGCCCCGTGCGAGACTTGCCACGGCGCGCGGCTGAAGCCCGAGGCGCTCGCGGTCAAGATCGGCATGCGCGACATCTCGAGCGTCACGCGTCTCTCCGTGGTCGACGCGCTCGCCTGGTTCGCGGGCGTGCCCGACATGCTCACCGCGCAGCAGCGCGAGATCGCCCGCGCGATCCTCAAGGAAATCGACGAGCGGCTCGGCTTCCTCAACAATGTCGGCCTCGATTACCTCAACCTCGACCGCACCAGCGGCACGCTCAGCGGCGGCGAGAGCCAGCGCATCCGGCTCGCGTCGCAGATCGGCAGCGGGCTGTCGGGCGTGCTCTATGTCCTCGACGAGCCGAGCATCGGCCTCCACCAGCGCGACAACGACATGCTGCTCGCCACGCTGCGGCGGCTCCGCGATCTCGGCAACACCGTGCTTGTGGTCGAGCATGACGAGGACGCAATCCGCAGCGCCGACTACATCCTCGATATGGGGCCGGGGGCAGGGGTGCATGGCGGCGAAGTGGTCGCGCGCGGCACGCTCGATGAGATCCTCAGCGCCAAAGGCAGCGTCACCGCCGATTACCTCAACGGCACCCGCCGCATCGAGGTGCCGACCAAGCGCCGCAAAGGCAATGGCAAGAAGCTGACGCTCACCGGCGCCACCGCCAACAACCTCAAGAACGTCACCGCCAGCATCCCGCTCGGCACCTTCACCTGCGTCACCGGCGTGTCGGGATCGGGCAAGTCGAGCTTCACGATCGACACGCTCTATGCCGCTGCGGCGCGTGCGCTCAACGGCGCGCGGATTGTGTCGGGCAAGTATGAGAAGATCGCCGGGCTCCAGCATCTCGACAAGGTGATCGACATCGATCAGTCGCCGATCGGCCGCACGCCGCGGTCGAACCCCGCGACCTATACCGGCGCCTTCACGCAAATCCGTGACTGGTTCGCAGGGCTCCCCGAAAGCCTCGCGCGCGGCTACAAGCCCGGCCGCTTCAGCTTCAACGTCAAGGGCGGCCGGTGCGAGGCGTGCAGCGGCGACGGGCTGATCAAGATCGAAATGCACTTCCTGCCCGACGTTTATGTGACGTGCGACGTGTGCGCGGGCCGCCGCTACAACCGCGAGACGTTGGAAGTGAAGTTCAAGGGGATGAGCATCGCCGACGTGCTCGACATGACGGTCGAGGACGCGGTCGAATTCTTCAAGGCGGTGCCGCCGATCCGCGAGAAAATGGCGATGCTGGCCGAAGTCGGGCTGGGCTATGTCAAGGTCGGCCAGCAAGCGACGACGCTGTCGGGCGGCGAAGCGCAGCGGGTGAAGCTGGCGAAGGAACTCGCGCGAAGGTCGACCGGGCAGACGCTGTACATTTTGGATGAGCCAACGACGGGGCTGCATTTCGAGGATGTGCGGAAGTTATTGGAAGTGCTCCACGCGCTGGTCGAACAGGGCAATACGGTGGTGGTGATCGAGCATAATTTGGATGTGATCAAGACGGCGGACTGGGTGCTGGACCTGGGGCCGGAGGGCGGCGTGAAGGGCGGCGAGGTGGTGGCGGAGGGGACGCCGGAGCAGGTGGTGAAGGAGGGGCGGAGTTTTACCGGGCGGTATTTGGCGCCGCTCCTTGGGAAAGTCCCGGTGGCGGCTAACTAATTCCTCCCCGAGCTATGCTCGGGGAGGGTGTTCAACCTTTGACCTGCCACCGGCAGGTCAAGATTGCATCCCGGGGATGCAATCTCGGTTGAACACATGCGAAGCATGGTGGAGGGGCGGGGGACGCCGACCTTGACGCCCGCCCAGCCGCGCAGCATCATCATTTAATGAGTGCGCGCGTCATCATCGACCCGGAAGTCTGCGGCGGACGCCCGATCGTTGCCGGAACGCGGATGCGCGTCAGCGATGTGCTCGATGCGCTCGCTTCGTCGGTCAGCATCGACGAACTGCTCGCTGACTTCCCCTATCTGGTGCGCGAAGACATCACCGCCTGCCTCGCCTATGGCGCGCGCGCGGTCGACCATGCGGTGGTCCAAGCCGCCTGATGCACTTGCTGATCGACGCCCAATTACCGCCCGCCTTGTGCGGTTGGTTTGTGGAGCGCGGTCACGTCGCCACGCATGTTACCGAAGCACTCGGCGGCCAGACGCCGGATAGCGACATCGCCCGATACGTCGAGACGAACGAACTGGTGCTGGTCACGAAGGACGATGATTTCCTGCTGCGCCATCCGCCCGTCCGTTCGCGGCTGCTGTGGCTGCGCTGCGGCAATATCAGCAATCGGGGGCTTCGGCGGTGGCTCGATGCGCGGTGGTCGGCAATCGAGGCGCGGTTGGCGCAAGGCGATGTGGTGATAGAGGTGCGCTGAGCGCGGGCGCTTCACCCCGATGTCGATCGGGCGTATCTGGATCGGCGGATACGCGAGGAAAGTCAGGGCGATCATGGCATCGAAGACCTCAACGACTGACGACACGGCATGGCCCGGCAAGCGCATGAAGCACGCCGATTTCGCCGCGCGTCTGGCCGCGCGGCGGGCGGAGGTCGGCGAGCCGGAGGTGCCGCGTAATGGCGGGGAGGGCCGGACGGCGAGCAAGCGGGGGTTGCTCAAGGCGATCGAGGATGCGGGGGGCGAGTGGTGAGGGCGGCAACGGCTGGCGGGTGAAGCTGGCGAAGGAACTCGCGCGAAGGTTGACCGGGCAGACGCTGTACATTTTGGATGAGCCGACGACAGGGCTGCATTTCGAGGATGTGCGCAAGCTGCTCGAAGTGCTCCACGCGCTGGTCGAACAGGGCAATACGGTGGTGGTGATCGAGCACAACCTCGACGTGATCAAGACGGCGGGTTGGGTGCTCGACCTGGGGCCTGAAGGCGGCGTGGGCCGAAGGCGACCGCAGGTCAACGGCGGCGAGGTGGTGGCCGAGGGGACGCCCGAGCAGGTGGTGAAGGAGGGGCGGAGCTTTACGGGGCGGTATTTGGCGGGGTTGTTGGGGAAAGTCCCGGTCGTGGTGGCGTGACCTATCGACCTGAGTTTGAAGACCCGCTGCGGAGACTGACGCGCATTCTCCTGCAAGCTTCCTCCAATTAGCTCGCGTAAATCGTCACAAACACGAAAGCGATTGTAGTGAACAAGATTTTACCGATTGAGGCCCCCGATGCGATCTGTGCCAATTCAGCTTTGAACATTCAACAGGCAGTCGCGCGGGTAATGACGCCGCATGGGGTATTCAACTAATCCGCAGCGACGCACAAGCGTGGTAACCAAACAACCGAAATGCATGACATTACTAAAGTTATAGACTAAGCAAAAAAAGAGCCTAGTTTGCATAATCAACAAGCAAATCTATTTGATGGACGTGAGAGGTATATATAAAAATCTCAAATGAATCCCTTAAAGAGAGACTGGTAGCTTATTTTCTGTATCAGTCCTTTTATAAATCCCGCAGACATTGCACAACAAAATTCTCTATATATATCATTAGGGTTAATCGTTGAATCTTTATCGCCGGCACCAAAATCAGAAACGGATTTTACTGCCAGAAATTTTACACGACTATCGTAATGAACGGCCTTTGCAACTCCGAAGACTTCCATATCGAGCCCCCTTACCCTCCGCTGTTGGTCCTTTATCTCACCAAAAACCTCTCCGTTTGCAACGACGGCAGAACCTGATGCAAATGGCGCAACGTGAGCAGTAAGTTCGTGATCAGGCACAGTTAAACCACTACTCCAAGTCTTACGTAAACTGGGTAAAAACTCGGAATCTTCTAGAATGGAGTTTACTGCGTTCTGAATATCCCAGTGAATTGGAAGTAAGGGATAGTCATATTGCGTCTTCTCAGTTCCGATTTTTTTTGAATCATAATTGAACATATCGGAGCCAATGACAATATCGCCAATTCGTGTCTTCTCTTCAACCCCAGCACATATCCCACCGATAATTACTATCTTCGGTTTCATAGATATCATAGCGCGAGTAGTCAAAATACCTGCAGCAACCATTCCCATTTGACCGAAGCAGCTGACGGCAACGGTAACGGGTTGGTGAATATTAGAAATCTCTCCAACAGTAAAGAACTGTCCATCTCGTTGCTCATCACGTGCATTGGATCGGCCAAATAAGACGCGCTTTATTGTTAAATGCTCTTCTTGTAGGGCCGATAATACTAAGATATCAACTTGAGAATCATCAAACTTTGCATTTTGATCTAACTCATTTTTCGAAATTATTTCGATTGGTTTGTCCAGTCTTTTAGAGGGCTGGTCAATGTAGTCTACAGATTCTTTGAGTGAAGGACTGATTCCTTGAACTTTGCGATACCAATCTCGCCGAAATGTATCGTCATTAAAGTTCATCGCTCATCTCCTCGCTGAATTTCGTCTTCAAAATAAGCGATGACATAGCCCATCAGAACAGCGCGCTCGTCCCGTCCTTCATGAGAAAGTACAAGATTTAAAACCACCTCAGCCTGCTCTGTGCTTTGGACATAATCTTTCGAGAGACAAAATCTAATTCTTTTTATGGTGTTATTTAACTCTATTTTAAGAAGATTAAATTGATCCTCGGTAATCCGGAGTCCAGCCGGTAGCCTGAAGTACGGTATTTTCTTGTCTATCAGTATCCAAAACAAAACGAAGGACTTGTCTTCATCTGTAGTGAACAAAGGGTTATCGATAAAGTCCATTAGTCGTGCGTAGAAATCATTCTCTTCGAGATCTTCTGAAACCAATGAAGATAGATAGCCATCAACTATTCTTGCGTGTTTTTTTGCCAAACGATTAAGGTCGCCAGAATTTGCAGCTGGTAATTCTAATTCACCGCTCGACTTACCAAACCCAAACGTTTCAGCGCATTGCCTTAAGAGATCGATTCTTCTCTCGGGGAAATCCTTGAGAATACCATATATTGTTCGAGCCAAATCTGAGTGGGTCCCTCGCCCGGTCGTCAATATCGTGGAAATTAGCGTTGATGGATCGACTTCGGAATTATTCTCCGGTTTTCCCTTAGTTTGCTGGTTCATGTCGGACCCTCAGATTGCGTCAACACGATTATACTAATTTACGTTGCTGGATTAGTGCAACAGCAAATGGGGTGGCGAATTCTTGGAACAGCTTTGAGCAGGTGCGTTGCACTATAACCCCACCGCCGTCCGCAGCACCTCGTTGATCCGCCCCTGCCAGCCCGCCGCCTGCGCGGAACTTGTCAAGCACGTCGGGGTCGATCCGTAGCTTCACCTGTTGCTTCTCCGCTCCGCGCTTCAGAGGTGGCTCGGGCGATAGTCGACCCAGCGCCATGATCATCGCCCCTCAGTTAGTCGGCTGCGGAATCGTCCATGAGGTGGTTGAGACGCTCGGCCTCTTCGGGGATTTCGGCTATGAGGATGGCTTCGAGCGTTCCGTCAGCGAGGGCCTCGTTTCTGGCCGCCTCTCGGTCGCGCCGCTTCAGTCGCTCATATTCGGTGAGCGAGATCATCACGATGCGTGTCGTGCCGTGCCGTTGGATGCCGACCGGCCGCTGCATCGCTTCGTCGGTGTAGAAGCCGAAGCGGTTGGCGACGTCCTTGGCGGACACTTCGAGGAGGGGGTGTGGCATGGCGATTCTCGGTTGTCTAGCTAAAGTAGCTATAGCACATATTGTCACTATAATGGTTATGAATTATACCGCCAGTATATAATGGCCCGCCGCGACAAAGCCGCGTCGTCGGTCGTCGCTGGGGCGACGCCGGCCGAACCGCGCTGGAGCGCGCGGATTTAGCTTTGGCTAAATCCTTGGCCGCGCGGTCACAGCCCCACCGCCTTCCGCAACGCCTCATTGATCCGCCCCTGCCAGCCCGGGCCGCCGGCGCGGAACTTGTCGAGGACGTCGGGGTCGATCCGCAGCGTTACTTGCTGCTTCGCCACCCCCCGCTGCGGCGGGCGGCCGCGCACCATGCCGTTCGGGCCGAGATAGCCCGTCGCTTCGCGGATCACCTTGCCGCCGACGATATAGGCCGCCATGTCGAACATCTCGTCGGTCCATTCGGGGGCGTCGTCGGCCGGATCAAGCCAGCCTGGATCGGTATTTGGCTTGTTCTCGCTCATTTGCCTTCCTCATCGATATGATGCGCCGACCCTTTTCGGTTTCGGTCCAGATGATGACGACCATTCGTCCGTCGAGCAGCCCGATCGTCGAATAGCGCCGCTCGGGATAATCGAACCGGTCGTCTTCGGTTTCGTAGATCGGCCCTTCGAATATCCGCGCCGTATCGGCGAAATCGAGCCCGCGTAGCGCGAGCGTCGTTTTGCGTTTGGCGGGGTCGTAGCTGATCTCCACGAAGGGCTTTATGTAGCTACAGTTGCGGCGAAGTCAATCCGCAGGCCAGCGCCGCGGCAAAGCCGCGTCGTCGGTCGTCGCTGTAGCGACGCCGGCCGGGCCGGGCTGGAGCCTCGATTTTGCTGCGCAAAGTCGTTAGGCCGCCCGGCCATGTGCAACGAGGCCGCTCGCCGTATCTCCCTCGGCCAACTCCGTGAGGATTGGTCGCAGCTCAGGATTCCGCTGCTCTTCCCCGAAGGGCTGCCGAACCTCGAACCCGTCGCCAGCTTCCGCATCACCGACACCACGCTCATCCTCCGCGCCGCCCGTGAGGCGACCCCCGACACCCCCGCCGCCGAAGCCGTCACGCGCCGCTGGAGCTGGCCCGCGCCGGGCGGCAAGCCGGTGTACAACTACCGCGCCGATGACCGCGAGTTCCGCAACGGGCCCACCCAAGGCCGCTGCCTGATCGCCGCCGACGCCTTCTACGAGTTCACCGATCCGGCGCGGCGGGGCGAGCTGCCGGTCGACACGGCTGGTCTGCCGCCGCTGCCGAAGGGGCGGAAGGACAAATGGTCCTTCACCTTGGCGGGCGCCGAGTGGTTCGGCATCGCGGGGCTGTGGCGCACCCACCCGCAAGTGCCGACGCATGGCGGCGAGGCGTTCACGATGCTCACTTGCCCGCCGGGGCCCGACATCGCGCCGTTCCACAGCCGCCAGATCGTCATCGTGCCGCGCGCCGACTGGGGCCGATGGCTCGACGGCAGTGCGCCTGGCGCCGACATCTGCCGCCCGCTCCCCGCCGGATCGCTCACTGTGGCGCCTGCGGTGCGCTAATCGTTCGCTATTTGTTCTTGTCAACCGCGCCGCGATTTGCTACGCTCCGGCGCTTGGAGAAGCTGCTGGAAAATCGATGCCGCCCCCCGCTCGACCGATGCGAAAAGGCCCGGCGGTGGGAGGGGACCCCCCTGCGATGGTCGTAACCTTTGACACCTTTCGCGCGCGCCGCCCCGCCCCGGACCGGGCACGCGCCTGCAACCATTCGCCTACCCCGAGCATTGAGCCGACATCATCCACGTCAGGAGACATGACATGCGCTCGATCACCCTGGGCCTTGTGGCCGCGACGACCTTGCTTGGCGGCTGCGTTTCGGACGGCAGCTATGGCGGCGGCAATCCCTATTACGCCGACCAATATTACCGCGACGGGCCGAATTATCAGGAGCGCCGCCTCGGGCGCGGTGACCGCGTCTATCGCGGGCGCGACGATCGCTATTATTGCCGCCGCAATGACGGCACGACCGGGCTGATCGTCGGTGGCGTGTCGGGCGGCGTGCTCGGTAACATCATCGCACCGGGCGGGTCGAAGACGCTCGGGACGTTGCTCGGCGCCGCCGGTGGCGCGCTGATCGGGAACGCGGTCGAAAAGGACCAGAATCGCAACAACGTACGCTGCCGTTAATCGGGCCACGCCGGGGGCGCCCCTTGCCAAAGGCGCCTCCGGTCCCCATATGCGCCCGTGCTACAGTCGCAAATCGACGGTTCCTGGCGCTTTGCGGCACCTCTTTCCTTCTTTCCCTGCTGCCACGGCACCGGGCGTGCCGACCTCTTCGGTCCGCCCCCGAAAAGAAGGAATATCAAATGGCTATCAACGGTACCGTCAAGTTTTTCAACGCCGACAAGGGCTATGGCTTCATTGCCCCCGATGACGGCGGCAACGACGCCTTCGTGCACATCACCGCGGTCGAGCGCGCCGGCATGGCGACGCTGAACCAGAACCAGCGCGTGTCGTACGAGCTCGAAGCGGATCGTCGCGGCAAGCAGTCGGCAGTCAATCTTCAGGCGGTCGACTAACCTCTGATTCCGGCCCCCGCGCCCGGTGCGGCGCGGGGGTCGTTCTTCCCCGGATCCCTCCAGCCAGAAAAGGCCCGCCGCCGATGGCCGACGATCCCAAATTCTACCGCGCTCGTGCAGCCGCAGAACATGCCGCCGCCGAAGCCGCGACGCTCGACAACGTCCGCGAACGCGCCGAACGCGCCGAACGCGCGTGGATTCAAATGGCCGAACGCGCCGAAAGCGTGCGCGCCCAGCGCGACGTGCGCGAAGCCGCTGCTGCGGCGGTCAGGATGCAACCCGCCGAGTAGCGCGGCTTGCCGTTGCGACGGGCTGTGCTATCGACCGGTCAAACTGATCGGGAGAGTTAATGTCCATGCGCTTCTTTGTTGCTGCCGTTCTTGCGACCACCGCCGTCCCTGCGCTTGCTGCGCCGGTCAACTACAGCGGCCTCGCGCTCGCCCCCGCCGGGGATCGGGTCGCGACGGTCGAGACGAGCGGCGGCAAGGCGAAGATCGTGGTGCGCGCGGTCAAGACCGGCGCGGTGCTGACGACGCTTGATCCCTGCGTGGCGACCTGCGGCTATTCCGGGCTGACCTTTGCCAGTGACGGCACGCTCGCGTTTCTGGCACGCGACCGGGCGAAGGGCGAAGTGACGCTCGACATCGTTGAAGGCGGGCTCGTGCGCGCCGTCGCGACGGTCAAGGGCATCGCCCAAAGCCCGCGCTTCTCGCCCGACGGCAAGCGGATCGCGCTGCTGGTGACAATCGGCGCCGCCAAGGAAGCTGGCGCGGCGCAAGCGGGGGTGCGCCAGGTCGGCGAAATCGGCGAGAAAAACGACGCGCAACAACTCGCGGTGTTCGACCGCGCCGCCACGCTCACCGCCGATGCGGTCAAGCCAGTGTCGCCTGCCGGGCGCTATGTCTATGAATATGACTGGACGCCCGATGGCAGCGGCTTTGTCGTCACCTCGGTGCTCGGCAATGGCGACGCCAATTGGTGGGTCGCGACGCTCGATCATATCGACGCGGCGACGGGCACGGTGCGCACGATCGCCAAGCCAACAACGCAGCTCAATTTCCCGCGCGTTTCGCCCGATGGCAAATCGGTCGCGTTTATCGGCGGGCTGATGAGCGATTTCGGCTCGGTCGGCGGTGATGTCTTCACCGTGCCGATTGCGGGCGGCACCCCGGTCAACATCACCGACGGCGCCAAGGCAACCGCAACCGCGATTGATTGGACCAAGGGCGGCCTGCGCGCGACCTTGCTCCACGGCGACGCGAGCGAGATCGTCGCGGTGACCGACAAGGGCTATGGCGCGCCGCTGTTCGCGCGTCCGGCCAGCTTTGCGGCAGGCGATGGCCGCGCGGCGTTCAGCGACGACGGCAAGACCGTTGCAACGGTGGTGCAGGACTGGACGCATGCGCCAGCGATCTTCGCCGGACCCGCCGCCGCGCCGAAGCAACTCACCCATGAAAATGACGGCGTTGCACCGGTGGTTAGCGCACGCAGCATCAGCTGGACCAACGAGGGCTTCACCTCGCAAGGTTGGCTGCTCGCGCCTGTGGGCGCTGATCCCGCCAAGAAAGCGCCGATGATCACCGTGGTCCACGGCGGCCCGGCGGCAGCGAACGTCCCCAACTTCGTCGAACGCGGCGGCGTGGCCGAGCTGATCCGCGCGGGCTTCTATGTCTTCCTGCCCAATCCGCGCGGCAGCTATGGCCAGGGCGAAGCCTTCACTGCGGCGAACAGGCGCGATTTTGGCGGCGGTGACCTGCGCGACATCCTGACCGGCATCGATGCCGTCGAAAAGGTCGCGCCGATCGACGACGCGCGGCTGGGGCTGACCGGCGGCAGCTATGGCGGTTTCATGGCGATGTGGGCGAATACGCAGACCAATCGCTTCAAGGCGATCGTCGCAAGCGCGGGGCTGTCGAACTGGATCAGCTATTATGGCACCAATGGCATCGACCAGTGGATGCTGCCGTTCTTTGGCAAGACGCTGTACGAAGATTATGAGGCGTACAAAGCGCCGTCGGCAATTTACTTCATGAAGAATGCCAAGACCCCGACCTTCATCTACGTCGGTGAGCGCGACATCGAAGTGCCGCCGACCCAATCGGTCGAATATTGGCATGCGCTGAAGGATCAGGGCGTGCCGACCAGCCTCGTCATCTATCCCGAGGAAGGCCATGGTATCCGCAACCCGGTCAACGCGCTCGACGTGCAGAAGCGCACGATTGCGTGGTTCGAGAAGTACCTCGGCAAGGCGAAGTAGGGCATTTTCAGGCTGACTTGCTTCACGATCCCAATCCTGCCCCGCCAGGGAGGGTCGGGTTGGATTGCCCCCGGCAATCCAAGCCCGTGCCGGGGGCACGGGCGACCCGACCCTGTGTCAGCGGAGCTGACGG
>CAYUYZ010000020.1:0-55269 GCA_964449575.1 uncultured Stakelama sp. | reverse complement strand
GTTCGAACAGCCAGTCGACGACCTTGTCCTCATAGAGCGGCGCGCGCAGCTGGGCTGCCGCCATTGGCTCCTGCTGGATGTACTGGATGAAGCGTTGCCGCTCTTCGGGGCTGTATTGCTGCGCGGCCTGCGCGATCAGCCGGTTCATTTCCTGCGACGTCACTTCGACGCCGTTCGCCTGACCGATTTCGGACAGCAACAGGCCAAGCCGCACGCGGCGCTCGGCGATCTTGCGATAATCGTCGCGCTCCGATTCCATTTCGGCAAGCGCGGCCGCCGGATCGGCTTCGTGCGTCGCTTCATGTTCGAGCTGCTGCCAAATCTGGGTGAACTCGGCCTCGACCATCGACGGCGGCACCGCGAAGTCATGCCCCGCCGCGAGCTGATCAAGCAGCTTGCGCTTCATATGCGTACGGGTGAGACCGTTATGCTCCTGCTCGATCTGTCCCTTGAGCAGGCCGCGCAGTTGCTCAAGGCTCTCGAGCCCGAGTGAGGTCGCGAGTTCTTCGTCAACGGTCGCTTCCTTGGCGAGCCGAACATCCTTGATCGTCAGGTCAAAGGTCGCGGCCTTGCCGGCCAGCGTCTTCTCCGCATAATCTTCCGGGAAGGTGACGGCGATCTGCCGCTCCTCGCCCTTGACCGCGCCGATCACCTGATCCTCGAACCCGGGGATCAAGCGGCCCGAACCGATCTCGACCGACATGTCTTCGCCGGTGCCACCGTCGAACGCGACGCCGTCGACCTTGCCGACGAAATCCATCACGACGAGATCGCCGGTCGCTGCCGCATGGCCTTCCGGGGCATCGTCATAGCGCTTCTGCTGCTCGGCGAAGCGCATCAGCTGCGCATCAACGGCTTCGTCCGCGACCGGCACCGTCAGCCGCTCGAGCTTCAGCCCTTCGATCTGCGGGGTCGGGACATCGGGCAGCACTTCGAGTTCGACGGTCAGCTCGGCGTCCTGGCCCAGCTCATAATCGGGCGCGAGCGCGATCGAAGGCTGCATCGCGGGACGCAAGCCATGCTCAGCGATCAGCGACTGGATGCCGTCCTGCACCGACGTGTTGAGCGCCTCCTGCATCATCGCCGGACCGTGCATTTTGCGCACCAGATTGGCGGGCACCTTGCCGGGACGGAAGCCGGGCATGCGAATCTGCGGCGCGACGCGCTTCAGTTCAGCATCGACGCGCGCTTCGATATCCTTGGCGGTGATGGTCAGGGTGTAGGCGCGCTTCAGGCCTTCGTTCAACGTCTCGACAGTCTGCATGTTCTCTTCTTCAATCTCGCTAATCTCTTGGCCAACCCCCTCGCTTCGCTCGGGGAGTTGCAATGCCGAAAACGTCCCCCGGACGTTTTCGAGTCATTGCAACTGGTGCGGGCGAAGGGACTCGAACCCCCACATCTTGCGATGGCAGGACCTAAACCTGCTGCGTCTACCAGTTCCGCCACGCCCGCCCGAATGTCGTTGGGAAACCGCCGGTCGGCCCGCCCGTATAACAGCGAAACCGCGCGGAGCAAGCGGGGGCGGATGCCTCATTGTCGCTACGACGAATGACGGACGACACAGGGTCAGCGGGCCGATGATGTCAGGCGTTCGATGCGGAACCACGAGCTCATTTGAGTTGCGCGCTATCTGCCAAAGCCTGAAAGTCCGCCAAATTATGGTCGAAAAAATGGCGCGACGGCGCATCGTAAGTGATCATATAGAGTTTCTTACTGACGATAACAGCGCGAGCCACTCCCTTGCGCTGCAAACCATCGACATCAACATATTCGTAGCTGAAATAGACGCCTTGGCCTCCTAGGAAAGATTGCTGCCTCGATTCCTTCACACCGAACTGACCAATCCTTTTGTAAGAACGATAGGTATTTTCAAGCAGCTCGGGTATTTCGACAAGCAACGTCTGTTCGGTAAATTTTGGTAAGGGTTCGGTTTTTCTGTTCCGCTCTCTTACCAAAGACTGTCCAAATTCGACGCCAGCATAGAAGGTAACGTCATTTAGCTGCTCCCCGTCGAGCGTCCACGTCTCGGTAAATTTGCCGAGTCTGATATCAAGTCGGTTCCAATCACGTGCGGGGGTAACTGTCATCACCGAACTAGCGATCTGTGCTAGCTTCCCGCGTTCGCGATATGCGTTCGCATAGGCCGATGTGTGGCCAAGCACGACGCAACATAGCGCCACAGCCATCAAAGAACGATTCCCAGGCAACTTCATTTCACCCCCTCTGATGACGCGATCGTCATACCGATCATCGAGCCATCGGTCGCGTTCGGGTTCAGTTCAAGATAGCGCTTCAGCGCCGCTACGCCGTCGGTCGGTCGCCCGATCTTAATCAATGACAGACCAAGGCCGCGATGTGCGTTGGCAAACGCGGGATCCAGCGCAATGGCCTTGGTGTAGAAATCGACCGCGTTCACGAAATCACGCTGATTGCCGCGACCTCTGAACAGCTCCCCTCGCGCATACCAAAGAGCCGCGGTCCAGCCATTTTGCGCCAGCGCATTGATCAGATAGTCGCTTCCCCCGAAATCGTTCAGTTTCACTTGATCGTCGAGAAATACGGGTAGCCACTTTGCGAGCGCCGCATGGTAACTCTCGCCCCCTTCGTCACGCAGCTGACCCTCTGGAATGGCCAACGCTTCCAGATATGTAGCGCGCTCCGCCTCAGGGGGGTGAGTCGCTGTAAAGGCCACGCGGTCGAAACGGGGGCGTTTGAGCCCACGAGCAAGTGCCGAAGCTTCCAACTCGCCAATCAGATTGCGCCAGACAAGCGACGCCGCTTGTGGTCGCAACGCACTGGAATTGAGATAGCCAAGACCGATCAGATCGGCCTCCCGCTCCTGGTCGCGGCTGAATCGGAAGAACGATCCGTACACAGAAAGTTGCAGATCACCGAAATTTCGCTGGCCGGTCGCACTGGCTGACATGGATGCCAAAACGGCCATCCAACTGAGCACATCAGTGCCAGACCGTCGAACCTTGAACTTTGCAAGCGTGTGTCGCATTTCGAAATGGCCAAATTCATGGCCCAGTATTGCAGCGAGTTCGGCTTCGCTCCGCACGCGCAGCAGCAAGCCACTGTAGACCCGCATCGTGCCATTGGGAGACATTGTGGCGTTGAAGCTGGGTTCCCTTAAAATGTAGACCCGTGTCGCATTGCAACGATCCGCTCCGACCGCCGAACAAAGAACGGATTTCACATAAGCTGTCAGCGCCTCGTCACGAATAACGATCGGCGAATTTGCAAGTTGGTGCTCGCTCTCATCATCTTCGCGCCACATCCCGATTTCATCCACGCCGCGCGGCTGGTAAATGCCAAGATATGGCGGCGGCGCCGGCGCGGGTTGTGTTTTGATTTGCGCGTGGCCGGGGAAAGACAGCGCAAACGCCGCGACGACACCAAGGGCCCAGTGTCGCATCACTTCGCCTTTGATTGGGCGCCGTCACTGCCGGGAAACGCCTCCAGCAACTGGCGAACGCGCTTTTCGGCACCCTCCGGCTTTCGCACGTCGCCGCCCATCGCAAAGTCCGCATTCAGCCACAGGAG
Source organism: uncultured Stakelama sp. (assembly GCA_964449575.1). Taxonomy (GTDB): domain Bacteria; phylum Pseudomonadota; class Alphaproteobacteria; order Sphingomonadales; family Sphingomonadaceae; genus Sphingomonas. Next base: position 51,723 of record CAYUYZ010000020.1, on the reverse strand, counting down.
ATCGCCCGTTTTCAGGTCGATCAGTCCCGCCGCCCCCCGATGTTCTCCCGACTTGATGGCGATGCCCGGTCCAAGCAACGCAACGGCTTGCAGCAACTTGCGCCCGGTTGAACCATAGGCATCCTTGTTATAGATGAAGAGCGCATAATCGGCGTCGTGTGCGCCGGGCAGATCCCGCACACCCTCACCAAGCGACCATTCAAACACCCCCGCCTTGTTGTCACGCTTCTTCGTTGGAAGGCGATTTCCGACGAAAAACTGGTAATTAACAACCGCCTGAGAAACAGCGTAGAAAAGGCTTAAATATTCCTGAACAAGCTGTGCCTGCTCCCCATAGGCGTCAGTCGGCGGAACGACGACATTGCCCAAGCGAGTTTGCTGCGCGCTTAGAGCTGCCACAATATTCTGGAGAGCCTGATCGGTCCATTCTCCATTGGGTTCAAATATGCCGCCCGTCGATTGGGCACCAACGCTCACCTTGGGTTTGAAAATGACGATCTTCTTGCCGCTGTTTGGCGGCAAGGTGAAACCGGCTTTGATTGCCGTTCGTTCTTGCGCTGTGGCCGCGCTTGTCGCGCTGACCAACAGCAACAACGCTGCTGTAACCGCGCACCATATTCTAGCGAAAATCATCATTTTCCCCGCCCGCCTAGTACATTGGGTATCCACTCCCAACAAACTTAGCAAGTCGAGTTTAAGTATCGAGCGGCGACCTCAGGCGAGCGCCACCGTCCTCGATCAAAGCATCCCGTGGCAGTGCTTATACTTCTTGCCCGATCCGCACGGGCATGGCGCGTTGCGGCTCACCTGCCCTTCCCACGCCGCCGGATCGGCGCTCAGCCCTTCGGCGGAAGCCGCCAGCGCGAGTGGCGCCGGGGCGAGCCGCGTGGTCACCAGCCCGAGCGATGCCGCGTCGAAATCGCGGGTATCATCCTCGCCGCTGAACGGGTCGAAATGCGTGGTCAGGAAATCAGGGAGTTCAGGCAGGTCGGTCGGCTGCTGGAACTGGAATTGCGCATGGCCGATCGTGCGGGTCACATCCTCGCGGATCAGCCCGAGCATGCGTTCGAACAGCTGGAAGGCTTCCTGCTTATACTCATTAAGCGGCGTCTTCTGGGCATAAGCGCGCAGATGGACGACCTGGCGCAGCGCGTCGAGCGTCGCCAGATGCTCTTTCCAGTGGTGGTCGAGATTCTGGAGCAGGATCGACTTTTCGACCTGCGTCCAGGTATCGGGTTCGAGCCCCGCCGCCTTTTCGGCGACATGCGTATCGGCGAGGTCGCGCACGCGATTTTCGACGATTTCGGGATCGATCGCGTCTTCCTTGAGCCAATCGGTGACCGGCGGCTCGATACCGAGCAGGGTCTGGGCACGCTCGGCGAGCAGCTCGACATTCCATTGCTCGGGATAGCTGCCGACCGGGCAGGCCTCACCGACGATCGTGTTGACCGTTTCGGCGCGCATGTCGCTGACGACGTCGCTGACGGCCTCGGCATCCATGATGTCGTTGCGCTGTTCGTAGATGACCTTGCGCTGGTCATTCATGACGTCATCATATTCGACGACCTGCTTGCGGATGTCGTAGTTGCGCGCCTCGACCTTTTTCTGCGCGGTCTCGATCGCCTTCGACAGCCATTTCGAGCCGATCGCTTCGCCATCGGCGATGTTCGACCGCATCATCCGCGCGAACATCGTGTCGGGGCCGAAGATGCGCAGCAGATCATCGTCGAGGCAGAGGTAGAAGCGGCTCAAGCCCGGATCGCCCTGACGGCCCGATCGACCGCGGAGCTGATTGTCGATGCGGCGGCTTTCGTGGCGCTCGGTGCCGAGCACGAACAGTCCGCCGGCGGCCAGCACCGCCTGTTTTTCGGCCGCGACTTCGGCCTTGATCGCCTCAATTGCGGCATCGCGCTCGGGGCCTTCGGGCATTTCGGAGAGTTCGTCGTTGACGCGGAACTCGACATTGCCGCCGAGCTGGATGTCGGTGCCGCGCCCCGCCATGTTGGTGGCGATCGTCACGGCCGACTTGCGGCCCGCCTGCGCGACGATATGCGCCTCACGCTCGTGCTGGCGGGCGTTGAGCACTTCGTGCGCGACGCCTTCCTTGACGAGGAATTTGCTCAGCAGCTCCGACTTTTCGATCGAGACGGTGCCGACCAGCACCGGTTGGCCGAGCTCGGCGTGGTGCTTGATCTTCTTGGCGATCGCCTGGAACTTGTCCTGCGTGTTCTTGTAGAATTCGTCTTCCTCATCGACGCGCTGCACGCCGACATTGGTCGGGATCGTGACGACGTTCATCTTGTAGATGTCGAAAAATTCGGCCGCTTCGGTCGCCGCCGTGCCGGTCATGCCCGACAGCTTGGGATACATCCGGAAATAATTCTGGAAGGTGATCGAGGCCATCGTCTGGTTCTCGGGCTCGATGTCGACGCCTTCCTTGGCTTCGACGGCCTGGTGCAAGCCTTCGGACCAGCGCCGCCCGTCCATCATGCGACCGGTGAATTCGTCGATGATGATGACCTTGCCGTCCTTGACGATGTAATCGGTGTCGCGCTTGAACATTACGTTCGCGCGCAGGGCTTGGTTCAGGTGATGAACGACCTGCGTGTTCTCAAAGTCATAGAGGTTCGCGCCTTCGAGCAGCCCGGCATCCTCGAGCATCCGCTCGGCCTTTTCGGTGCCGTCTTCGGTCAGGATGATCGAGCGCTGCTTTTCGTCAAACTCATAATCCTTGGGGACGAGCTGCTTCACGATGGCGTCGACGCGCAGGTACAGGTCGGTCTTGTCGTCGGTCGGCCCCGAGATGATCAGCGGCGTGCGGGCTTCGTCGATCAGGATCGAATCGACTTCGTCGACAATTGCGAAATTGAACTTGCGCTGGACCATGCTCTCACGGTCGTACTTCATGTTATCGCGCAGATAATCGAAGCCGAATTCGTTGTTGGTGCCGTAGGTGATGTCCGAGTGGTACGCCGTGCGGCGCTCCTGCTCGTTCAGGTTCGGGATGATCGTCCCGACCGTCATGCCGAGGAAGCGATAGACTTGCCCCATCCACTCGGCGTCGCGCGCGGCGAGATAGTCGTTGACGGTCACGACATGCACGCCGGTACCGGGCAGCGCATTGAGATAGGTCGCGAGCGTGGCGACGAGCGTCTTGCCTTCGCCGGTGCGCATTTCGGCAATTTCGCCGCGGTGGAGCACAATGCCGCCGACGAGCTGGACGTCATAATGCCGCTGGCCAAGCACGCGCCGCGCGGCTTCGCGCACCGTGGCGAAGGCTTCGGGCAGGAGCGCGTCAAGCGTCTCGCCCTCAGCCAGCCGCGCGCGGAACTTGGCGGTCTGCGCGGCGAGGTCCGCGTCGCTTAGCGCCTGTATTTGCGGCTCGAGCGCGTTGACCTTGTTGACGATGGGGCGAAGTGATTTGACGTAACGGTCGTTCGACGAGCCGAACAAGGTGCGGGCGATGGTGCCAAGCATGAGGTAATCCTGAAATTATGGAGCAACGCGCAACGCTGCGGTGGCGCGCAAGGGAAGGACGCAAGGATCAGGCGGCGAAAGCCCGCCCGACGCGAAAGTGCTATTCCCGGCGACGGCGCGCGAAAATCGGCTCGACGGCGGCGAGGATAATCGCCGTGGCGCGGGGCGCGGTCGCAGTTTGCAGGCGCGTTGGCAGTGCCTGGACGGGGCGCAAATGTTGGACGGGCGCTACCCGAGCGACCGCCACATCGCCGACGATCCGCGCCGCTAATGCTTGCGGCGCGACGGGTCGTACAGCCCCGCCCACGCCCGAAAGCGCAGAGAGCAACGCCGAAAGAAGCAGCAACAGGTTCATGACACGCCGATGACTAACACGCGGGCGACATAAGCACTGCCGATACAAACGTCCAACCCAAATCCCATTTGTCAGCGTTCAAGCTAGGCCCAGGCTCACTCATCACCCGCCGCAGCGCCTTGGGCGAGCTTCCAGCGCATCGTTGAGCGCCATGACTTGGCGACCGGCTTGCCCGCTGCATCGCGCCCCGCCCTGAAGCGACCGTTGATGATCGCCTGCGTGCACGTGGCCGAATCGAGCAGATCGGAGCCGCTCCCTTCGATCACATGGCACTGCGTGATCCGGCCGAGCGCATCGATATCCAGCGAGAAGACAACGCGCCCTTCAAGCCCAAGCGCGCGGGCTTGGGGCGGATAGGAATCGGCGGGGAACCAGTCGGCGATATTGCCGATCGGCTCGGGGTCCGTGCCCGATGGCACGGGCGCTGGCGGCGGCGCTGGCGGCGGCGCTGGTGCGGTGGCCGCTGTTGCGGGCTTGGCCGCGGGCGTCGCTGGCGATTTGACGGCCGGTTTCGCGCGGGTCTTGCGCGGGGGTTCGGCATTTGCGGCATAGGATATTGCTAGTCCGGCCAGCCCCAGCGCAACTATACCCAACATCGTCTTGCGTTCGACTGCTGCCACTCTAACAACCCCGTTCATTGCCACCCATTCATCCCTCTAACCCAGAGCCAACCCGCATGTCATCCTCCCCGTCCCCGCTGGCGCGTTCCTTCCCTGCACTGCCGTCCGTCGCCGGGGTCACGCTGCATGTCGCGCGGGCGCATTATAAGACTTGGGATCGCTGCGACCTGACCTTCGTCGCGCTCGACGCGGGAACCAGCGTCGCGGGGGTGCTGACCCAGAGCCGCTGCCCCTCGCCTGAAGTCGACTGGTGCCGGAAAGCATTGGTACTCGGCGAAGCGCGCGCGCTGGTGGTCAACGCTGGCAATGCCAATGCCTTTACCGGGCATCGCGGGATCGCGGCGGTCGAGGCGATCGCTGGGCGCGTCGCGCAGCACCTCGGCTGCCAGCCCTCCGACGTGTTCGTGGCCTCAACCGGGGTGATCGGCGTGCCGCTGCCGGTCGACAAGGCCGAGGCCGGACTCGACGCCGCCTTTGCCGCGCCGCCGTGCGATTGGGCCGAAGCAACGGCGGCGATCGGGACAACCGACACTTTTCCCAAGGCGGCGATGACGCAGGCCGTCGTCGATGGCCGGACGGTGACGCTGGTGGGCATCATCAAGGGGTCCGGCATGATCGCGCCCGACATGGCGACGATGCTCGGCTTCATCTTCACCGATGCGGCGGTCGCGCCGGGCTATTTGCAGGCGGCGCTGTCGGCAGCCAATCGCACGAGCTTCTCATGCATCACCGTCGACAGCGACACCTCGACCAGCGACACCGTGCTGACGTTTGCCACGGGTAAAGCCGGTAATGCGGTGCTCGCCAGCGACGATGACGCTGGGGCCCATGCCTTCCGCGCCGCGCTCGACGAGCTTTGCCTGAAGCTCGCGCATCTGGTGGTGCGCGACGGCGAAGGCGCGACCAAGTTCATCCGCATCGACGTGACCGGCGCCGAATCGGACCGTTCGGCGCACCGGATCGGGCTGTCGATCGCCAATTCGCCGCTGGTGAAGACCGCGATTGCGGGGGAGGACGCCAATTGGGGCCGCGTCGTCATGGCGGTCGGCAAGGCGGGCGAACCTGCTGACCGCGACAAGCTGGCGATCTGCTTCGGGGAGACCCAAGTCGCGGCGAGCGGCCTAGCGGTCGTCGGCTATGACGAGGCACCGGTCGCGGCGCATCTGAAGGGTGACGAGATCGAGATCGGCGTCGACCTCGGTCTCGGCTCAGGCCGCGCGACCATTTGGACGTGCGACCTGACCCATGGCTACATCAGCATCAACGCCGATTATCGGAGCTGATCCGCCGCACCGCATTCCGGCTCATCCACCAGCGATTTTGGCGTGCGCTGGGCATAATCGAACACCGCGAGCTGCTTGCGCAGTGGTGATGCGCGGACGCCGTCGGCGGCGAGCAATTCTGCCTGCCGCGCCATGCCACCGGGATATTTCGGGTTGAGCAGACCACCCTTTTTGAGCACCCGCCACCACGGAGTCAGCGCGTCGGGCGGTACGCCCATGTCGCGCCGTTCCTCGGCAGCCCGCGCGCACATGTTGAGGAAGATCGCGGTCGAGACTGGACAAGCGACCGCCACCCCATGCCGCCGCGCAATCGCGCGCCGCAGATCGTCGAGCGTCGTCACCTCGCCGCAGGCTATGCGACGGACGAAATCGTCTACCTCCATCGGCGACGACACCACCATCGCGCCACCATCCGCCTCGCGGTAGCCCGGGGCGCCGGGCGGGATCATCTGCACGATATGCGGGACGCGCCCGCCGTTCAGATGATCAAGCGCCGATTTGCGATTTGCCATAACGCCTCCCTGACTGACGGCCGCACTTATGCCGCCGCCGGTCGATCAGGAGAATAAGGCATGTTTGCGCTCGTTTCGTTCCGCCCGCTCAGGCCAGCGCGCCCTCGATCCATGCCTTGATCTGGCTCTTCGGCGCCGCGCGGCTGAAGCGCGCAACTTCCTCGCCGCCGCGGAACAACACGAGGTTGGGGATCGTGCGGATGCCGTACTTGGTCGCCGCGTCAGGCGCGTCGTCGAGATTGGCCTTGGTGATCGTCAGCTGATCGGCGAGCTCGTCCGAAATTTCTTCGAGGCTCGGGCCGATCACTTTGCACGGGCCGCACCATTCGGCCCAGAAATCGACGAGCACAGGCTTGTCGGCCTTGAGCACGTCAGCGTCGAAGCTGGTGTCGGTGATTGCGATGGTTGCCATTTCATAAACTCCTGTTCGGGTGTGACACCCGTTACGCTTAATCTAGGAGCATGGTTACAGGCGCTCAAGCGTCCGGTTGCAAGCTTTGCTCGGGCGCGCCCAAGCCGGGCTTGTGCGCGGCCAGCAGCGCGTCGGGCACCGCGAACAATATCGGTCCGGCGGTGTAAAGCAACGCGGCGTCCACTGCGCGATCGGGGAAGATAGCGCGCAGTGCTGCGACATAGGCCGCCATTTGGCGCAAGTGATAGTCGGGCACATCGTCAATCGTCGCTGGCGCGCGGCGACCCGTCTTGAAATCGATCACCCGCACGCGGTCGGGCAATACAAGCAGCCGATCGACCGTCCCCGATACGACCACACCTTCTTCGATCACGGCGGCAATCGGCGCTTCGGCGAGTGCATCGGCACCGAACAGCTCGGCAAAGCGCGGATCATCGAGCACGCGCAGCACATCGCCGATGATTCCTGACCGCGTCGCCGCTTCGGCAACACCACTTGCGCCCGCCAGCCAGCGATCGGCGGCATCGGCCCGCGCGGTGGGCTCAATCGCAGGCAGCCGCTCAAGGAAGGCATGGATCAGTCGCCCGCGCTCGGCGGCGGCCCGCAGCGCTGGCGTCGGCGGCGGATCGCTCACCGCATCGTCGCCCAGCGCTGAGGGCGCGAGCGGACGCGGCGGTCGTGCCTCGACGGGAGCAAGCGCGCGCGCCCAGTCGGGCACGGGTTCGGGCGGAAGCGGCTCACTGCGCGCAGCCTTTGACGGTTCGATCGGCTTGAGCAGCGCGGTGCCGCGAAACTCGCGCTCCCCCTCACCGGCCACGCCAAGCGCGGCAAAGGCCTTGTCGGCAGCGGCATACCAGCTTGCGGTGGGTGGCACGCCTTGCGCGCGCGGGCCGAGCGCGCCGGCGATCACCAGCCGTTCTTCGGCGCGCGTCGCGGCGACGTAGAACAACCGCCAATGTTCCTGCAATTCGCGCGCGGTCGCCTGCTCGACCACCACGTCGAGCGGCCCGCCGCGTTCGGCCGCCTTGGGTCGAAAGATCGGCAGCGCATCGTCCTGCCCCTCGGGGGTCCAGCGTAGCAGCGAACGCGGCGCGCTGCCCGGATCGACGCAGGCGTCGGCGAGCAGCACCAGCGGCGCCTGCAACCCCTTGGCGCCGTGCACCGTCATCACCCGCACCGCATCGAGCGGCGCGGAAGGGTCGCGCACGATCTCGACATCGCCGCGATCGAACCAGTCGAGGAAGGCCTGGAGCGATGGTGTCGCGCGGCTTTCGAATTCGAGCGCGGCGCTCAGCAATTCCTCGATCGGATCGCGCGCTTCGGCGCCCAGGCGGCGGATCAGCTTGCGGCGCCCGTCGAGCGGCCCCGACAGCAGGTGTTCGAGCAGCTGATAGGGTGTCGCCAGATCGGCGCGCGCGAGCAGATTGTAGAGCGGCGCGAGCAGGTTCGCGTCGGCATGTGCGCGCAAATGACGCCACAGGCTGGTCGCGCGCGGGACCGATGCCGCCAGCAATTCATCCTGCGTCCAGCCGAGCAGCGGCGATACCAGCAGGCTCGCGAGCGATAGATCATCGTCGGGCTGAAGCGCGAAGCGGATCGCCGCGAGCAGATCGCGCACCGCCAGCGGCGCGTTGAGCCGCAGCCGGTCGACCCCCGCCACCGGCACGCCTTCGGCATAGAGCCGCGCGACGATCAACGCCGCGAGCTCGCCGCGCCGCTTGACGAGGATCATCACATCCTCGGGCCGCAGCGCCCTGCCCTGCGACTCGAGCATCAGCGGATCGGCGGGGTCGAGCCACGCCTTGATCTGGCGCGCGATCTTGGTCGCAAGCGCGCGCGTGGCGTCGCCGATCCATTCCTCTTCATCGGCGTCGCTGGCGCCTGCGGTCACCGGCGGCCAAAGCGTGACTGTGCCCGGCCCTGCCACTTCGCTTGCGTGCGCCGACAGGTCGTCGACGCCAAGCCCCGGCGCGTCGATGCGAGTAACGGCTGCATCGACGAATTCGAGCACCGGCCGCGTCGAGCGGAAGCTGTGGGTGAGCGACAGGCGATTGAAGCGCGTGCCCTGGTCGGCTTCCTCGTCGCGGCCCTGCTCGGCCTTGGTCCCGAAATATTGCTCGGCGGCGGCAAAGAAAATCGGGTCGGTGCCCTGAAAGCCGAAGATCGCCTGCTTGTAATCGCCGACGACGAAGAGCGTGCGCGCGGTATCGCCCCGCGTCCCCTCGCCCGCGAAAAATTCGTTCGCGAGGGCGCGGACGATCCGCCACTGGCGCGGGTTGGTGTCCTGCGCCTCGTCGACCAGGACATGCTCGGTCGCGAGATCGAGCTTGTAGCGCACCCAGTCGCCCATCCCCGGCTGTTCGAGCAACGCGACGGTCGCGCGGATCAGATCGTCGAAATCGGCGACGCCAAGGCGGCGCTTGGCGTGCGCATAGGCATCGGCATAGGCGCGCCCCGCCTCCAGCCCGCGCGCGAGAAGGTCGGCATAGGCGGCGCGCTGGACGAGCCCGAGCAGCTCGGTGCACCGCGTGGCGACTTCGATCGCGATGTCGGCGTAATCGGGATCGGCGGCGAGCAGTTTGGCCGAATATTTGCGCGGCTCACCCGCTTGGGTGAAGCCGATCGCCGCGAGATCGCCGACCATCGTCGCGCGCATCGCCGGCGTCGCCTCGATCCAGCATTCGGCGATGTCGGCGTGGTTGCCGCCGGTCGCAGTGCCCCAGGCGCGGTTGGCCGCTGCGAGGCGGTGGACGGCATCGACGTCGAATTCATCATCGCTGCAAGCCTCGACCAGCAGGTCGTCGATATCGCCCATCGGCAAATCGAGTTGGCGGCGGACAAAGGGCGCGATCCCGGTCGGGAGTGCGGCCAGCGCAGCGGGCGCGCGCGCGCAGGCGTGGAGGAAATCCTCGGCGCCGCCTTCGCCCAACCGCAGGCTGAGCGCGCCAATCGCATCGACGATGCCCAGCCGCCCGTCGCGCTCGGCCTCGACCAGCAAGTCGGCGAGCGTTTCGCGCATCAGCACGGCTTCCTCCCGCCCCTCGATCGGGCGGAAGCCGGGGACGAGGCCCGCTTCGATCGGAAAGCCCGCAAGCAGCCCCTGACAGAAGCCGTGGATCGTCGAAATGCGGATGCCACCGCCGGGCGAATCGAGCAGCTTGGCGAACAAGGTGCGTGCCTGCGCGCGCAGTTCGGGCGTCGGCGACTCGCCGAGCGCGGCGAGATCATTGCCCAACTGGTCGTCGCGCATGCGCACCCACGCCGCCAACCGCGCGGTAATCCGCCCGGCCATTTCAGCGGCGCCCGCCTTGGTGAAAGTCAGGCAGAGGATCGCCGACGGATCGGTGCCGCGCAGAAGCAGACGGAACACGCGCGCCGCGAGCACTTGCGTCTTGCCCGTCCCCGCCGACGCCGACAACCAGACATGCTCGTCAGGGGTGCTCGCGCGCGCCTGCGCGCCGAGGAGTTTAGGGAGCGCCTTATGCTCAACCACGGCCATACCATTCGTCGAGCCGCATCAGCTGGTCATAATCGGCATAGGGCGCATATTCGGGGTGCAGCTTGGCGGTGAAGGGCTCGTCGCCGGTCAGCCACTGGGCAGCGGCATCGGCGAACGTAGCAGCAGCGAGCGCGGTGAAATCGGCAGTGATGATCTTGTCGCGCTTGCCTTCGGGATCGACCGGGCTGGTGATTTTGCCGAACGCATCGCCGTGCTTGGCGAGCGACCAGTAATCGAACGCGCCTGCCGTGCCCGTGATGCCGTCGAAGCCGCCACGCTCGACGATCAACCCCAGCAGCCCGAGTTGCAGGCTATACCCCGCGCGCACCGCGGTCGGCGACGGCGCTTTGCCGGTCTTGTAATCGACAATCCCGATGCCGCCGTCAGCAAGCCGATCAATGCGGTCGGCCTTGCCCTTCAGCGTCACCCCGGCAAGGACGATTTCGCCGCCGCGCTCGACCGCGATTACACTGCGGCCTTTGTCGGCCATTGCGTCGATCTCCTTCGCGATCCACGCAATCGCTTCAAGCAGGCGCGGCTGCCACAGCGCCCGCATCATTGGGTGGGTACGCTGGTCGGCCAGCAGCGCGCGGGCGCGGGGCAACAGCTTGTCGGGTGCGAAACCGTCCGCCTTGCCCCAGGCTTCCAGAATCGCGTGGACGGCAGTGCCGCGCCACGCCGCGCTCGGATCGGCGTCGACCGGGTCGAGCGTCGCGAGCTTGAGCACCTGCCGCGCGTAAAAGGCGTAAGGGTCGGCCTTGAGCCGATCGACTTCGGTCACCGAAATCCGCGTCGGGCGCAGCTTGGCGGGCGGCGTCGGCGCGGGGCGGTCGGCGGGATCGTGAACGCCCGGATCGTCGAGCGCCCTAGCCCAATCTGCGAGCCGTTGGTCGCGCACCAGCCCACCGGTCATCGCTTCGAGCCGGAGCCAGAAGCGCGAGGCAATCGCCGGGCTCTTCGCGTCGCGCCGCGCGCGCGTCAGCAGCACTTCCGGGGCGCCGAGCGCGCTCGCCAGATCATGCGCCGCCAACCCCACGCGCCGGTCGAGCCCCGGCAAGCCAAGCTCGGCGCGGATGCGCGGCGCGAGCCAGGGATCAGGCGCAGGCTGGCCCGGCCAGACGCTTTCGTTGAGCCCGCCGAGGATCATGAAGTCCGCGGTCTGGAGCCGCGCTTCGATCAGCCCGTAGATCGCGAGGCGCGGATGCCCGCCCTGCGGCGGTCGCACCGACACATCGTCCATCAGCGTGCGGAGCAGCGGCGCGAGCGCTTCGGGCGCGACCGTCGCTGGGCCTTCGGCAGCTTCGGTCTCCAGATCGGCGAGCAAATCGGCGGCAGCGCGCCCGGCTGGCCCCGACCATAGCGCATCGCCGCACAGTGCCTGCGCCGTCTCGCGCAAACCACTGAGCAGCACGGCGAGTGGTTGGTCACCGCCATCAAACAAGGCCGCGATTGGCGCCAGCAAGGCACGCGCTTCGGGCCACCACTCAGCCGCCGCACGACGTACGGCGCGGGTCCGGTCATCACCCTCGGCGAGATGACGATCGACCCCCTCCAGCCCTGCTGCCGGACGCGGACCGCGCAGCGCAAGGTCGAGCGCGCGGACACCTTCCAGCCAAGGGAGCCGCGCTTCGCCGCTCATCACCAGCGGATGCTTGAGCAGCGCCAGCAGTGCGAGTGGGGCGAAGCGTTGCGCGGCGGCTTCGGCGAGCGCGGTGAGCAGCGTCCCCGGCGGCAGGATCGACAAAGATTGCCCGGCGCTGTCGTCGATCGCGATGCCCCAGCGCGCCAACAGCGCCGCCACCCGCCGTGCCAGCGCTCGATCCGGGGTGACGAGCGCGGCTGTCCGTTCGGGCGTTTCGAGCGCCTCACGCAGCGCCAGCGCTATCGCCTGCGCTTCTTCCGCCGGGGTGGCGAGTTCGACCGCGCGCACGCCCGACAGCCGTCGCGCCTCGGCCGACAAAGTGGTCCACTTATCTGTGAACTCCGCAGGCGCGAGCGCATTGGCGACTGCGCGACCCCGGATTGCGCCCGCATCATGCCCGCCGCCGTCGCGCCACAGCGCGACTTCCTCCCGCGCGACGCCCATCCGGTCGAGCAGCAGCTTGAGCTGATATTGCGGATGCGTCTCGATCGGGCGCGGGCGGCGCCCGCTGTCATCGGCGGGGAGCGGGCCGAGCGCATCCCATTCCTCCACCGCCATTGCGGTCGCGAGATCGGCGAACACGACCACCCCTTGCGGCAGTTCGCTCACCACCCTCAGCAGCCGTGCGAGCGCAGGCGCGGCCGAGCCGATCCCCGCTGCACAGACGAACCCCGTCGGCGGTGTTGCGCGCCAGCGGCTCGCGAGCCTGCCAAGCAACCGGCCGCGCCGCGCCGCCAGATCAATCGCGCCGCGCCGCGCGAGCGCCTTGGGCCAATCGTCTAGGATGATCCCGAACAGCTCCAGCGCGCGCTGCCAATGGTCTTGGAGGTCGGCCGCGACATCGATCGCGGCGAGCCGGGTCGGCGCGACCTCTTCGACCAGCAATTGGTCGAGCGTGCGCGCGAGCTCACCCGCCAGCCGCACCGCTTCAGCCGCATCGATCGACTGGCCGCTGCGCGCGCGGGCGTCGCTCACCAGCCGGGCGAGGATCATCCGGCGCGCGAGCGGGTCGATTGCGGGCGGTACGGGCGCCGCATCATCGGCGGGGTCGAGCGCCGCGCCGATTCCCTCCCCCAATTCTGCGTCGCCGATCGCGACGAGACGCGGCAGCAACAGCCCGCCGCCGCTTGCCCGGACAAAAGCTTCGGTCAGCGTGCGGACGGCGCGGTGATTGGGCAGCAGCACCAGCCCGCGCGCGAGCCCCATCGGGTCGCCGCCGAAGCGCCGGATCAACCCGGCGGCCAGCGCATCGGCAAACGCCCGGTGCGCGGGGATCGTGAATAGCTGGGGTCGCCCCCGCTCCGTCACCCGCGCTCAACCATCGGCGAGGATCGCTTCAGTCCGGGCAATCGCGGCGGGCGTGCCGACGTCGAACCACAAGCCGCTGTGGACAATCCCGTAAGCCCGTCCGGCCGCAATGGCCCGGTCCCAAAATATGTTGGTAGAGAACGGCCCCTCGGGCCAATCCTTGATCAGTCGTGGCGACAGGATCTGCACCCCGGTCCACACAAAGGGTGCTGGCCGCCCGGGCTTGCGCCGCCCGGTAATGCGCCCGACCGGATCAAGGTGAAAATCACCGCGTCCGCCGTGACAATGCGCCCAGGCGAGCGGCACCATCAGCAGCAGCGCGTCCATCCGATCATCGTCCCACGCCGCTGCCAGCGCGCGGATCGAATCGATCGGGCCGTCGATCCACAGATTGTCGCTGTTGACCGTCAGAAAGGGCTTGTCGCCGATCAGGTCACGCGCTTGCACCAGCCCGCCGCCGGTTTCCATCAACTGGCCGCGTTCGTCGGAGATGACGAGTTCGATGCCGTCGTTCCGCCGCTGAAGATGGGCTTCGAGCGCGTCGGCGAGGTAATGGACGTTCACCACCGCGCGCTTGACACCTGCTGCCGCGAGCCGATCGAAGACATGATCGATCAGCGGTTTACCCGCGACTTCGACGAGCGGCTTGGGGCGCGTTGCCGTGAGCGGGCGCATCCTTTTGCCGAGGCCTGCGGCCATCACCATCGCGGTTTCCGGCACGGCGACGACGGGGTTTGGCCGCAGCGCGAGGCTTTTGCGCGCGGTCATGCGCCGATCAGCATCGGGTCGCCGCGCTTCGAGGCGGGAATGGTCGCGTCGAACCACGCCTTGACCGGCGCCAGCGCGGGATGGGCGAGATCGCGTTCGAGATAGCGCCACACGCGCGGGCACAGGCTGGGGTAGCGGTCCTTGTGGTCGCGCTGCCACAGCCGCGTGAACACGCCGATGATCCGCGTGTTCCGCTGCGCGCCGAGCACATTATACGCCGTGAAGAAGTCATCGCCCACGCCGCTCGCCTGCGCATAATGATCGAGCATCGCTGCTTCGATCGCGGGTTCGACATCGCGGCGCGCATCCTGCAGCAGCGAGACCAGATCATAGGCCGGGTGGCCGGTCATCGCGTCCTGGAAATCGAGCAAGCCGATCCGCCCGTCGCCGAGCAGCATCAGATTCTCGGCGTGGAAATCACGCAACGCCAGCACGGGTGCCTTTGGCTCGGCAAGCGGCAGCACGGCGTCCCACGCTTCGGCATAGCTGGTCAGGTCGGGCGTGATGCCAACGGCGGCGCAATACCACTCCGGCAGCAACAGCGTGCGCTCGGCCAAGGCAGCGCGGTCATAGGGGTCGACCTGCGGTGGCGCGACGCGGTGGAGCGCGACCAGCACATCGACCGCCGCACGGTACAGACCGGGCGCGCGCGCTGGATCCGCATCGACCGCTTCGCGCAGGCGGTCGTCGCCAAAATCCTCGATCAGCGCGAGTCCTTGCGCGGCATCGACAGCCAATATCTCGGGCGCGGCAAAGCCATTGGCGTGCAGCCAGCGCGCGATGTTCAGGAACGGCCCGGTATCCTCAGGCGGCGGCGCATCCATCAGGATCGCCCGGCGCGCCCCGTCGCTCACGCGGAAGTACCGGCGGAACGATGCATCGCCGGTGACGGGGACCAAATTCGCCCCACCCCAGCCATGCACGTCGAGAAATGCCTGCGCGCCGGCAGGTTCGGTCAGCGTTGCGCCCATCGCGCTCTCCAAGCCTCGGGCACCTGTGCTGTCAAGCGCCGTCCCGACCCATCCACGTTGATCGTCAACGAAAGTGCGTCGGGCCAATAGCCGGGCCCAGCCTGTTCGGGCCATTCGACGATCAGCAACGAGTCCTGCGCCGCCTCGTCAAGGCCAAGCTCGGCCATCTCATCGGGCGAGTCGATCCGGTACAGGTCGATATGCAGCACCGGTATCCGCACTTCCGGCGGATCATAGGGCTGGACGATCGCAAAGCTCGGGCTCGGCGCCTCGCCCGCCAGCCCCAGCGCGGCGAGCAGCCCGCGCGCGATGCTGGTTTTCCCGGCACCCAGCGGCCCCGCCAAAGTAATGACGTCACCCGGTGCAACCAGCCCTGCCAGCCACGCGCCGAATGCCGCCGAAGCGGCCGGATCGGGCAGCGCCATCATGCGGGCACCGCAGCGCCGGTGCGCGGCAGCGTGACGGTAATCACCGTCCCCTGCCCGCGTTCGGACACCAGCGTCACGGTGCCGCCATGCGCCTCGACGAATTGCTTCGCGAGCGGCAAGCCAAGCCCAAGCGCGCGGTCGCCGCTACGCGTTGCCGGGGCGGTGGCAAAGCGATCGAACGCCTGTTTGACGGCCTTCGCCGTCATCCCTCGGCCATTATCCGACACAACGATCCGCGCCGCATCGGGCGTCCCGTCGCCGTGGAGCAGGATGCGCCCGCGCTCGGGCGTTCCGGCAATCGCATGACGCAGGAGGTTCTCGATCACCTGCGTCAGTCGGGCCGCTTCGCCCGTCACCCCCCCCAACGAGGCGTCGATCTCGATCGCGAAATCGAGCTTTTGCGCGTCGACGAGCGCCGACACCTTCGCCACCGCTGCGCGCGCAACCGCGTCGAGATCAACCTCGCCGACGTCGCTGGTTCCGCCCCGCGCGCTGCTCTGCGTCAGGTCGAGCACATCATCGACCAGCGTGCCGAGCCGCTCGACCGATTGCAGGATCGCCGCCACATACTCGCCCGCAACCGGCGGCAGCGCACCCGCGAAGCCGCCCTGCAGCATCTCGGCAAAGCCGCTGATCGAGGTCAGCGGCGTGCGCAATTCATAGCTCATATTGGCGACAAAGGCGGTCTTGACGCGATCAGCCGCCTCCAGCGCTTCGTTGCGATCACGCAGGGCCTGCTCCATCCGGCGACTGTCGGACACGTCGAGCATCGTGAACAGCGCATTGCCGTCGGGCAGCGGCACGGCGGCGAAATCGAAATGGCGGCCATCGGCGAAGGCGAGGCTGCCGCCGCGCTGCTGCCGATCGAGCGTCGCCGAGCGCACCATTTCGCTGATCAGCACTGCCTTGCCCGGCGCCGCAAGCTGGGAAGCGGCGGCCTGCGCGAGCACGTCGACGCGGGGATGCCCGGCGAGGAATTGCTCGTCGAACCCGAGCGTCTGGCGGAAGCGATTATTCCAAAGCTGGAGCCTCCCGTCGGCGGCGAACACGCCAAGCGCTTCAAACAAGGTGTCGAAGGTCGCCGTCCGTACGCGCAGCAATGTGTCGCGCGCGCTGGCGAGCTGGACCTGTTCGGTGCGATCCTCAAAGATCAGCAGCAGCCCGCCATCGGGGAGTGGTTGCGCAACGACCCGCAAATGATCGCCACCGGGCAGATGCCATTGCTCCTCGATCTGGTGGTCGGCCGCGAGGAACCAGTCGCGACGTTCAGCCTTCCAGCCCGGAAAATCGCGGACCTCGGGCAACCGCCCCGCCTCGCGCATGCGTTCGAGTACGCGGTCGAATTCGGGGCGATCGGCGAGCCACTCGGTCTTCATCGCGAACAGCCGCTGGAACGGCTGGTTGCAGAAGCTCAGCGCGCGGTCGCTGCCGAACTGGGCAACACCCGCCGACAGCCGGTCGAGCATTTCGCGCTGCGCCTCGCCAAAGCGCTTGGTGGCGGCGCGTGCCTGTTCGAGATCCTCGATGTCGATCGCAAAACCGGCCACGCCGCCGCTCGGCAACGGCACATCGACGATCCGCAGCATCCGCCGTGCGCCACCGATCGTCGCTGGCATTGCTTGAGATTCGGGCCGCCCCTGTTCGCGCGCGCGGATCGCGGTCGCCAGTGGGCCGCCCCTGCCCGATCCCTCGACCAGCTCAAGCCCGCGCGCGAGCACGTCGTCGGCATCTTTTCCTTCGACGGCACTGACATAGGCCGTGTTGACCATCCCGAGCCGCAGGTCGGGCGTGCGGTACCACATCGGCATCGGCGCGGCCTCGATCAGCCCGGTCAGCGCGTCGAACGCGGCGTCGACTTGCGTGGCTTGATCCTGCAGTCGAGCAATTTCGGCAGCGCTGTCGGTGGTGTCGAACACCCACAGAATGACGCCGCCGCCAAGGTCGAGATCGCGCGCGGCGCGCTGTCCCTCAATCATCAGCGATCGCGATCCGCCGATCGGCCGCACCACGCGGGTGAAGGGCAGCGCGACTCGCTGGACCGCCGCGACATCCTCGCTCAGCGCGGCCAGATCATTGGGCGCGAGCCCAGTATCGACCGTCGATAGATCGCTCAGGAACCGTACCGGCCTGGTCAGCCCCAACAAATCGGCGAGCCGCTGCGGCACGTCGATCCGGCCATCGGCATGGACGATTGCGGCGAGCGCTGGCGCCGAGCCGAGCAGCGCATTGAGCCGCGCGGCAGTAGCCTGCGCCGCCCGATGCGCGCCGCGCAGGGCAAGCCCGGTGTAGAGCGCCCAAGTGGCGCCCGCGATCAGCATGGCAAAAGCCGCACCGACCAAGAGGGCAGCCAAGGGGCTAAGGGTGATCATCGCGCCGCGTGGGACGCCGACTTCGCGGTCATGGCCCGCTGTAGAACAGCAGTTACGCGACTGGGAAGCGCCTGACGCGCCTTAATCGCAAAAGAGCCCCCACCGCAGCGCGGCAGGGGCTCGATTGAACCGACCGAGGCCGAAGCCGACGGGATTAGTAGCGGTAGTGATCGGGCTTGAACGGCCCTTCGACCGGCACGCCGATGTAATCGGCCTGCTTCTTGGTCAGCTGGGTCATCTTCACGCCAAGCTTTTCGAGGTGGAGCGCCGCGACCTTCTCGTCGAGGTGCTTCGGCAGGACGTAGACGTCGTTGTTGTACTGCTCGGGGTTGGTGAACAGCTCGATCTGCGCCAGCGTCTGGTTGGTGAAGCTCGCCGACATCACGAACGACGGGTGACCGGTCGCGTTGCCGAGGTTCACCAGACGGCCCTTCGACAGGATGATGATCTGCTTGCCATCGGGGAATTCGACGAGGTCGACCTGCGGCTTCACTTCGGTCCACTTGTAGTTGGACAGTGCCGAAATCTGGATCTCGCTGTCGAAGTGGCCGATGTTGCAGACGATCGCCATATTCTTCATCGCCGCCATGTGATCGGCGGTGATGACGTCGGCATTGCCGGTTGCGGTGACGAAGATGTCCGAACGCTGGACGGCTTCTTCCATCGTCACGACTTCGAACCCTTCCATCGCCGCCTGCAACGCGCAGATCGGGTCGATTTCGGTCACGAGCACGCGCGCGCCGCCATTGCGGAGGGACTGGGCCGAGCCCTTGCCGACGTCGCCGAAGCCGGCGACGGTCGCGACCTTGCCCGCGAGCATCACGTCGGTGCCGCGACGGATCGCGTCGACCAGCGATTCCTTGCAGCCATAAAGGTTGTCGAACTTCGACTTGGTGACGCTGTCGTTGACGTTGATCGCCGGGAAGGGCAGCTCGCCCTTCTTGGCAATCGCATAGAGGCGGTGGACGCCGGTCGTGGTTTCTTCCGACACGCCCTTGATGTTCTTGACGGTCTCGGTGAGGTAGCCGGGCTTCTTGGCGATGAATTCCTTCACCGCGCGCTGCATTTCGACTTCTTCCTCATTCTCGGGCTCGGCGAACGAATGGCCGGCTTCGAGCTTGGCGCCCCACAGCGCGAACATCGTCGCGTCGCCGCCATCGTCGAGGATCATGTTGCAGGTCTCATCCCCCCAATTGAAGATGTCGCCGACATAATCCCAATATTCCGCCAGGCTCTCGCCCTTGATCGCGAACACCGGCACGCCCGTCGCCGCGATTGCAGCGGCGGCATGGTCCTGTGTTGAATAGATGTTGCAGGTCGCCCAGCGGACCTGTGCGCCCAGCGCCGTCAGCGTTTCGATCAGCACCGCAGTCTGGATCGTCATGTGGAGCGACCCGGTGATGCGCGCGCCCGTCAGCGGCTTCGACGCACCGAATTCTTCTCGCAGCGCCATCAGGCCGGGCATTTCGGTTTCGGCGATGTTGATTTCCTTGCGGCCGAAATCGGCAAGGCTGATGTCGGCAACGACATAATCGGTCGGGCGGTCAAGGACGGTGGCCACGCAAATTCTCCTGGTCTGAATCTTTATGGCAAGCACGAACGCCGCCAGCCTGAGCGCCCATAGCGGCGCGCCAGCTCCAAATCAAATATAAAGATGTCTTTATATGTTTCCCGGATTCAGGCGCGGCCAGCCTGGGAGGAAAGCAGCCGCGGATCGACCCCGGCTGCGGCCATCCCCGCCGCCCAGCGTTCAGGCGCCGGGATGTCAAAGATCAGCCTGGGGTCCGCTTCGACGGTCAGCCACCCGTGCCGCGTCATTTCGGCATCAAGCTGCCCCTCGCCCCACCCGGCATAACCAAGGGCGACCAGCCATTGCCGGGGCCCCTTCCCGTCCACGATCGCGCGCAACACATCGAGCGTGCCCGAAAGCGCCCAGCGTCCGGCGACATCGATCGTATCCTGCCCTTCCCAATCGCGCGAATGCACGACGAAGCCGCGTCCGGGCTCGACCGGCCCACCCATGCTGACCGGGCGGTCGGGGCACCCTCCGGAATCGATCTTCAACTGGCCGAGCAAGTCGTGAAAACCCAATCCCTTGATCTCGGTACCGATGCCGATCCCCAGCGCGCCCTGTTCGTCATGCGCGCACAGCGCGATCACCGCGCGGTCGAAACGCGGATCACTCATGCCGGGCATGGCGAGCAGAAATTGGCCGGTCAGATAACAAGGATCGTTCATAACTCGACCTTATAGCGTGGGCGCATGCGCACGGAACTGCCGATCGTCTCGATTATCGTCCCCGCCTATGGGCTTGCCCATCTCGTCGGGCAGACGATCGAATCGATCCTTGCGCAGACCTATCCGCATTGGGAAGCGATCATCGTCGACGACGGCGCGCCGGACGATGTCGAAAGCGCCGTACAGCCCTATTTGTCGGACACACGCTTCAAGCTGCTGAAGACCGATAATGGCGGGCTGTCGACCGCGCGCAATCGCGCAATCGCGGTCGCGAGCGGTAGTTTGATCGCATTGCTCGACGGCGACGATCTGTACGAACCGCGCTATCTTGAACTGATGACTCAGGCGATCCTCGCCGATCCGGGCCTTGGCTTCGTGACCTGCGACGCGACCTATTTCGGCGCATCGCGAGTTGGACAGCGCTTTTCGGCGCATGTGCCGCAGATCGATCCGATTTCACTCGAACGCGTGCTGCGGCGCGATTTCAATGTGTTCATCACCAGCCTGATTCGGCGCGAAGCGCTGGTCGAGGCGGGCGGGTTCGACCCCGCGCTCAAATCAGCCGAAGATTTCGATCTGTGGATCAAGATCATCGAGCGCGGCTGGCGCGCGGCCTATGTCAACGCGCCGCTGTCGCGCTATCGGCGCCGCGCCGATTCGATGTCGGCCAATGCCGCAAGGCTGCTTGGCGCGGTGATCAGCGTCTATGCCAACGCCGAAAATCGACTCGCCGGGCGCCCTGAAGCCGCAGTTGCACGCGAGATGCGCGAGTCAGTCGCGCGCGAGCTTGCCGTGATCGAGGGCGAAGCGCTGGTGCTCGGCGGCGAGGCGCGCGCGGGGCTCAAACGCCTGCGGGAGGGCGAGCCGTGGCGCCGCTCGCTCAAATGGTATGTTGCAATGCCGCTCCTGGCTGTCCCCGGCCTCGCCCGCCCCGTGCTGGCCGCGCGCGCGCGGCTCAACCGCGAATTCTGACGCTTCATACGCTTTGCTGAAGTGCCCGCTTTGCGTCGCGCGTCGGCTCGGCTAGAGCGCGGCGCATCACCGCAACTGGAGAACAGGCATGACGATCAAGGTTGGCGACAAGCTCCCCGAAATGACCCTCATCAAGGCAACCGATCACGGCCCCGACGCCGTCGACAGCACCAGCTTTTTCGCCGGCCGCAAGGTCGCGCTGTTCTCGGTCCCCGGTGCCTTCACGCCGACCTGCTCGGCCAAGCACCTGCCCGGCTATATCGACAAGCTCGAAGAGCTGAAGGCCAAGGGCGTCGACGAAGTCGCCTGCACGGCGGTCAACGACGCCTTCGTGCTGGGCGCGTGGAGCAAGAGCAACAGCGCCGACGGCAAGGTGACGATGCTCGCCGATGGCAATGGCGATTTTGCCAAGGCCGTCGATCTGACGATGGACGGATCGAAGTTCGGGCTCGGCCTGCGCGGCCAGCGCTATTCGATGCTGGTCGAAGACGGCGTCGTCACGCAGCTCAACGTCGAGGCACCCGGCGAATTCAAGGTGAGCACAGCCGAACATCTGCTCGAACAGCTTTGAGCGAGGGAACGTCAGCGGCGGTACGGCGTTGATCGATTTCCCACCCCCACGCAAAGGGACACGAAGATGACCATCGAAACCGACTACGCCGCCGCGACGGACTTCACCAAGAAGAAGATCGGCGAGGCCGAAGACGCTGCCAAGGACTTCGCGACCAAGGCCGTCGCAGAGGAAAAGTCGCTTGTCGCTCGCGCGCAGGCCGCGATCGAGCAGGCCGTCGAAACGACCGTTGAAGCGGTGAAGGAAAACCCGGTAGCCGCCGCCGCCATCGTTGGTGGCGTTGCCGCCGTCGCGGCCGGTGCCGCCTATGGCATCAGCAAGCTCACCAGCACGGGTGACGACGCTGACGCCAAGGGTAGCAAGACCAGCAAATAAGTCCGGCCCGGCGAGGGGGGCCATGGCGGCCCCCCTCGCCCGGTCCGTGCCCCTGCACGCGCGGCTGTCTTGCCAGCGACGCATCGCTGGCTTAGCCGAAGGGCATGACGAACGCTTCCCAGATCGTGGCCGAGCTCGACCGGCTGTACACCGCATCGGTAGAGCGGCTGCGCGCCGCACTGACCGCCTATCTCACCGATGGTACTGTCCCTGATCCGACGGCGCGCCGCGACGGCTCCTTCGCTTATCCCGAAATCCGGCTGAATTATAAGGGCGGCGGCGATCGTCCGGCACCGATGCGGTCGTTCGGGCGGCTGGTGCAGCCGGGCCGCTATGCGATCAGCGTCACCAAGCCCGCCACCTTCGCCGGCTATTTGACCGAGCAGCTAACACTGTTGCTCGAAGATTATGACGTGGAGGTCGAAGCCGTCGCCGGGCGGCAGGAAATCCCCTTCCCTTATGTGCTCGATCCGGGCCATGCGGTCAGCCTCGACGAAGTGTCGGCGCTTGAGCTGGCACGGCATTTTCCGGCAACCGAGCTGGCGCATATCGGCGACGAGATTGCCGACGGTTTGTGGAAATCACCCGACGCCGTTCGGCCGCTGGCACTGTTCGACGGGTTGCGGACCGACTTCAGCCTCGCACGGCTGCGCCACTATACCGGGACCCCGCCCGAGCATGTGCAGCGCTTTGTGCTGTTCACTAACTATCACCGCTATGTCGATGAATTCGTGCGCTGGGCGTGCGAGCAACTCGGTCCCGAATCGCGCTACACGGCCGTGTCGGGCGCGGGCGGCATCGTCATTGAGGAAGGCGATGATCCCGACAAGCTGGTCAGCGACAGCGCGTGGCGGCGGCACCAGATGCCGGCCTATCACCTGATCGCCCCCGACCGCACGGGCATCACGCTCGTCAACATCGGTGTCGGGCCGTCGAATGCCAAGACGATCTGCGATCACCTCGCGGTCGTGCGGCCCGAGGCGTGGCTGATGATCGGCCATTGTGGCGGCCTGCGCCCGAGCCAGCGCATCGGCGATTATGTGCTCGCGCATGCCTATCTGCGCGACGACCATGTGCTCGATGCGGTGCTGCCGCCGGAAATTCCGATCCCCGCAATCGCCGAGGTTCAGCAGGCGCTCGCGCGCGCGGCCGAAACGGTCTCGGGCCAGTCGGGCGACGAACTCAAGCGGCGGCTGCGCACGGGCACGATCGTGACCACCGACGACCGCAATTGGGAATTGAGCTATTCGAAGTCGGCTTTGCGCTTCTCACAGTCGCGCGCGGTCGGCATCGACATGGAGTCGGCGACGATTGCAGCGCAAGGCTATCGCTTCCGTGTGCCGTACGGGACGCTGCTCTGCGTTTCCGACAAGCCGCTGCACGGCGAACTCAAGCTGCCGGGTCAGGCCAATCGCTTCTACGAACGCGCGATTGCCGAGCATATGAAGATCGGCATCGAAGCCTGCGAACAACTACGGCGTGAAGGCGCGAAGCTCCACTCGCGCAAGCTGCGGGCCTTCAACGAGCCGCCGTTCCGGTAACGAAGCGAAGCGGCTGGAAATTGGTTTCACGCGAAGAACGCAAAGAGAAACAACCTCTTCGCGTTCTTTGCGTGGCCCAAATCAAGCCTTCGGCGGGTCCGCGATCATTGCGGTGAAATTCGCCTCGGCCGCCAGCACACCGTCGACCAGCGCGCGGCCGGCGAATTTGCACACGCTCGAGCGCTTCTGGACGAATTCGACTTCGAGCTTGAGCAAGCACCCCGGCTCGACGGGTTTGCGGAACTTCGCCCCCTCGATCGCCATGAAATAGACGAGCTTGCCTGACCCCGCGAGGCCGAGGCTTTCCACAGCGAGCACGCCCGCGGCCTGCGCCAGTGCCTCGACGATCAGGACGCCGGGCATGATCGGGCGCCCCGGAAAATGCCCCTGAAAAAAACCCTCGTTGATCGTCACCGCCTTGATGGCGACGATCGACCGGTCGAGGTGGAGTGCCTCGACTCGGTCGACCAGCAGCATTGGGTAGCGATGCGGCAGCGCCGCCATCACGCGCGCGATGTCGAGCGCGTAGGGTGTCGGCGCTGCCGTCGTATCGTCGCTCACCGGATCAGCGGCTCTGCGGTTGCGGCTTGGCAGGCGTCGTCGCAGCCGGTGTGGCCGGCTTGGCAGCGGGCTGCTCGGGTGGCGCGATCTGCACGACGGTCATCGTGGCATTGAGCTGCTGCAGCGCGACGGCGGTAATGTCATTTGCCGGCTCAAACGCGAGCAGCCCGTTCCGCGGCACGACCGTATCGCCCTTGCGGTCCTTGCGGATACGCTCGGCGATCGGGATCAGCTTCTCGACGATCTGCGCCTGCACATATTGCGAAACCGAATTCAGCTCGCGCTGAAGGTCTTCGACTTGCGCCTGCGCTTCCTGCAAAGTCTGGCGTGCGTCGCCCAGCGCCTTTTCGGTGGCGGGCGGCAGCGGCGTGTTCGGCTTGATCAGCGGCTTGGCAATCGCAACCTGATCGTTCCAGCCCTTCAGCGCCGCATCGAAACTGGCCCGAACGGTCTTGATGCGCGCGCCATATTTCGCTTCGATCTGCGCCTGACCGCTCTTGGCGGCAACGCTGTCGCGCGAAATCTGGTCGACATCGACGACGAGCGTCGCCTGCGCGAACGCCGCCTGCGGCACCACAAGCATGCTGGCGGCGACTGCGGCCGCGACGGCGGCCTTGTTGAACTTGATGATCATCAGAATTGAGTCCCTACGTTGAAAGTAATGAGTTTGGTGTCTTCGCCGAACTGCCTGAGCAGAGCGTGAGCCAGATCGATCCGGAGCGGCCCGAACGGTGAATTCCAGTTGACGCCGATACCGACCGAAAGCCTGGGGCTAGCCGAATTGCCAACGAACCTTTCGAGGAAAGGCTGGATCGTGTTGGCCTGCGCAATGTTCGACGTCGTCCCAACGCATGCGCCCCCCGGCGTTGCCGAAAAACCGATGTCGCACGTGGTCGTCTGGCCGGGATTTTCAGTGGCGTCGAACGGCACCGAGTAGAGCTGCCGCCCCGCCGAATCGAGAATCGGCTGGATCAGCGGCAGCACGGTGGTAACGCCGTTGACCGTCTGGGTCGGGAAGACCGCCGTCGGCAGCGGTCGGAGCACACCGAACAGCGCGCCGAAATCGAGATAGATCGACGGACGCAGACCGAGTTCGCGCGCGCCAGAGCCGAGTGGTAGTTCAAGCTCGAGCCGTCCGAGATAATAAGCCCGCCCGCCGAGCGCGTCATCGGCAAATTGATTCCTTGCATCGTTCAGCGTCTGAACGCCGTTCGCATCAGTTTGGTAGAACAGCCGCTGCACGCGCGGCCCGACACCGCGAATATTAAAGCCCCGGAACTGCGGCTCGCCGAGGTAGAAGCGGTCGTTGATGCGCACAGCGTCAATTCCCGGACCTCGGCTTCCTTCAAGCGGCTGGATATAACCACCCTCAAGTCCCGCTGAGAAGATAAAGCCACTACCAACGTTCCAGAATTTCTTGCCTTCGAATCGACCGCGAATATAGCGCACGTCGCCGCCCAGACCGGCGAGATCGCCGCTCACCACAAGCCGCTGACCAGCGGTCGGCCGAATGCGGCTGTTGAGGCTGTCGTAAAGCAGCGACACACCGAGCGCAGAGGTAAGCCGGTTGCCGATTTGGTCGCAGAGATAGCGCCCGGCGCGCAGTGGGTCGCAGACGCCGTTGGTGAAAAAGGTCGCCTGGTCGAGCCCAACCTGATCATAGGTGAGCCCATAGCGCGCTGACACCGACCAATATTCAGTCAGCGGGATGCTCGTGCGGACCTGGAAGCCGGTCGATACCTGCGTATAGGTCGTTTGGCGGTTCGTTCCGACGAAGTTGAAGTTGTTCAGGTCGCGGCGGAACAGATCGACGCCGAGGCCTATGTTCTTGTCGAACAGATAGGGCTCGGTAAAGCCGAGTTCGACCTGCTTCGAGAACTGCGAAAACTGCGCACTCGCACGAAGTTCTTGACCCAAACCACGGAAATTGCGCTGCCTGACCGATCCTTGAATGATGAACTGTTCAAGGCTCGAATAGCCAACAGACAGGTTGAGTTCGCCGGTCGCCTTTTCCTCGACATTGGTTTCAAGCACGACACGGTCGGGCGCAGAGCCGGGCTTCTGCTGAATTTCGAGCTTCTCCTGGAAGAAGCCGAGCGAGTTGATGCGATCCTGCGAACGCTTGACGAGGAAGGTATTGAACGCGTCGCCTTCCGACACGCGGATTTCACGGCGAACCACCTTGTCCTTGGTCAGCGTATTGCCGTTGATGTCGATCCGCTCGACATAGGTACGCTGCGCCTGGGCGATGTGGAAATTGATCGACAGCAGCAGCTTTTCAGGATCGCGGTCGAATTCCGGATTTACCTCGGCGAAGGCATAGCCGAACAGACCGGCGGTCTGGTTGATCGAATCAACCGAATCCTCGACCTTCTTGGCGTTATACCAGTCGCCCTTCTTGGCGACGAGTGACGCGGCCAGCTTCTTGTTGTCGAAATCGCGGATCTCGCTGTCGACGGTGATGTCACCGAAGTGGTACCGCTTCCCCTCTTCGACGACGTAGGTGATGATGAAGTCGCGCTTGTCGGGCGTCAGTTCGGCGACTGCCGAGGTCACTTTGAAGTCGGCATAGCCTTGCGTCAGATAGAATTGGCGCAGCTTCTGCTGGTCATAGGCCAGCCGATCCTGATCATAGCTGGTGTTCGAACTGAGCGTCGTCAGAAGGCTCGCCTGCTTGGTCGCCATCTGTGCGCGCACCTTCGCGTCATTGAACACCTCGTTGCCGATGATGTTGATTTGGCGGACTTTCGACTTTGGCCCTTCGCTGATTTCGAAAATAATGTCGACGCGGTTCTGGTCGAGCGACACCATCTTGGGCGCAACCGACGCGGCAAAGCGGCCCTGACGGCGATACAGCTCGATGATCCGTGCCACATCCTGCCGAACGGCGGTGCGCGTGAAAATCTGGCGCGGCGCGAGCTTGATTTCCTTGGTGATCTTGTCGGCCTTCAGCCGCTTGTTACCTTCGAGGAGCACACGGTTGATGATCGGGTTTTCGCGCACCCGCACCACGATGTCGCCCGTCACCGCGCCGTCGATCGTTACATCGGCGAACAACTCGCTCGCGAGCAGATCCTTGATCGCCTGATCGAGCGTTTCGTTGGTGAAATTCGCGCCGACCCGAAGCTTGGTATAGGAAAGCGCGGTTTCGGGCTCAATCCGCTGCGATCCCTCGACCCGCAGCGTGCGAATGACCTTGGTCGGTGCGGGGGCCGGCGCGGGCGCAGGCGCAGCTGCCTGCGCAGCCGGATCGGCAGCAGGCGGCGATGCCGGTGGCGCCGTCTGGGCAACGGCAGCCATCGGCAATCCCGCCAGGATCGTGCTCGCCATCAACCACGCAACCGCGCGGGTGCCGGAGTTCGTCACAGAGGTTGCTTTCACTACTGCTCCCCAAAAGGAAAAAATCGTCAGCCCCGCCCGGCTGCCACGCCCTGCCCGAAGCGCGTCAGCCGATCAACCCGGCCAGCTTGCTCCAGAGCCCAAATGAGCCAAGATCGTTGAACGTCACCATCAGCATCAGCGCGAGCACAGCGGCCAGACCGCCGCGGAACGCCCATTCCATCACTTGCGAGTCCACCGGACGCCGCCGCACCGCTTCGATCGCGTAGAACAGCAGGTGCCCACCGTCGAGCACGGGCACCGGCAGCAGATTAATCACCGCCAGATTGAGCGACACCAGCGCGATGAAGAAAATGAACGACGACATCCCGAGCGAAAACTGCTCCCCTGAGACCTTGGCGATCTGCAAGGGACCGCCCAGCTCGCTCACGGGCCGCTTGCCGACCACGATCTGGCCGACGACTTCGCCCATCATGCCCAAAATGTCGCCAATTTTGCGCAAAGCGACGGCCGGCGCCGCGATCGGACTCACTGGCTCGAAACGCGCAGCGCTGGCGTCAGTTGCGATGCCGAGCCGACCTAGCTTCACAATATTGCCAAAGCGATCTTTCTCGACCCGGACCGCGATCGTGGCCGTCGTCGACTTTGGCTGGCCGCCGCGCTCATAGTCGATCGTGACACGCTCACCGGCGCGGATCTGGACAAAGCGGACCATGTCCTGAAACGTCTCGACCTGACGTCCGCCGAGCGCGGTGATGCGATCACCGGGAACCAGCCCCGCTGCCTGCGCGGCGCTGCCTGGCTCGATTTGGCCAACGACAGCCGAGGTCCGCAAGTCGCCGAACGCGACCGCAAAGCCCGCCAAGATGACGAGCGCGATCACGAAATTGGTAACCGGGCCAGCCGCAACAATAATCGCCCGCTGCCACAGCGGCTTGGCCTGAAATGTTCGCGCGCGGTCTTCGGCAGGCAGCGCGAGCCAATTGGGGTCGCTGCGGCTCGACGGGTCCATGTCGCCCGCGAATTTCACAAAGCCGCCAAGCGGCAACAGGCTGAATTTCCAGCGCGTGCCGCGCTTGTCGGTGATGCCAAACAGCTCGCGCCCGAAGCCGATCGAGAATTCTTCTGCCTTCACCCCGAACAGGCGCCCGGCGAGATAGTGACCCAGCTCGTGCAGGAACACGAGCGGCCCGATGACGAGCGCAAACGCCAGCAGAGTCTGCAAAAAGCCAGGCGACTGGATCAAACCACGCAATCCTTTACACGCTCGCCCGCAAGCCGCCGCGCTTCGGCATCGACCGCGAGCACAGCGTCGAGCGTTTCCGGCGGCGCCGGGTCATAGCCCGCCAGCGTATCGGCGACGATTGCGGCAATTTCAAGAAAGCCGATCCGCCCTTCCAGAAACGCCGCAACCGCAATTTCGTTCGCGGCATTGAGGATCGCCGGGCGCGCGCCGCCCGCATCGAGCGCCTCGCGGGCGAGACGCAAAGCCGGGAAGCGATCGAGATCAGGCGCTTCGAAATCGAGCCTACCAATCGCCACCAGATCGAGCGGCGCCATGGGTGTTGCCATGCGCTCGGGCCAGGCGAGGCAATAAGCGATCGGCACGCGCATATCGCTCGGGCCGAGCTGCGCCAGGATCGATCCGTCGACATATTCGACCATCGAATGGATGATCGATTGCGGGTGGCAGATCACTTCGATCTGGTCATTGTCGACCGGAAACAGCCGCGCGGCCTCGATCAGTTCGAGCCCCTTGTTCATCAGCGTTGCCGAATCGACCGAAATCTTCGCGCCCATCGACCAATTGGGATGCGCGACCGCCTGCGTGGGGGTCATGGCCCGCATTTCCTCGCGCGTTTTGGTGCGGAACGGGCCGCCGCTCGCCGTCAGGATGATCCGGCGGATGCCTTCGGGGCGCGCGAAATCGAAGCATTGGTAGATCGCATTATGCTCCGAATCGGCGGGCAACAGCGTGGCACCAGTTTTGGCAGCGGCCGCAAGGATCACATCGCCGGCCGAGACCAAAGGTTCCTTATTGGCGAGCACCACCGTGCCGCCCTGCGCGATTGCTGCCATCACCGGTTCGAGCCCGGCACAGCCGACAATCGCCGCCATGGTCCAGTCCGCGCCCATCGCTGCCGTTTCGCAAACGGCTTGCGCGCCTGCCGCAACCTCGATCCCCGTTCCCGCAAGCGCGCTCTTGAGATCGGCATAGCAGCCGACATCGGCCACGACCGCGCGCTTGGCATTGGTGCGGATTGCCGCCGCCGCCAGCTTCGCCACGTCGCAATTGGCGGTCAGCGCGAGCACGTCATATTTTTCGGGCTCGCGCTCGATCAGATCGAGCGTCGACCCACCGATCGATCCGGTTGCCCCCAGGATCGTCACCGTCTTCATATCATCCATCCCCGAATTTGCGGCAGCATCACGAGCAGCGCGGCGAGCGGTGCCACCGGCACCAACCCGTCGAGCCGATCAAGCAGGCCACCGTGCCCCGGCAGCAGCGATCCGCTGTCCTTCACACCTGCCCGCCGCTTCAACCAACTTTCGAACAAATCCCCACCCTGCGACGCAATTGCCAACGCCGGTGTTGCAAGCGTAAGCCGCCACGGCAAGCCATAACCCACATGAAGCGCCACGCCCAATGCTCCGGCCGCCGCGACGCCACCGATCAACCCCGCCCAGGTCTTGTTGGGGCTGATTGCGGGCGCGAGCCGCGGTCCGCCGAGCCAGCGACCGGCGAAAAACGCGCCCATATCGCACGCCCACACCAGCGCCAGTGTCCAGAATCCGAACAACAGCCCGCGCGGTTGATCGCGAATGATCAGCAACGCCAACACGGGCAGTCCGGCATAGAGCAACCCCGCGGCGCGCACCGGCTGGCGCGAGACGCCATAGATGAACAGGCTCGCCCCCAGCACAAAGCCGAGCGCGCGAAAGCCCGCTCCTGCTGCCCAGGGCGACATGATCGCGAGCGGCACGACCATCGCAAACAGCATCAAGCGCAGGTCAGGCTCGCGCGCGCCCATCAACATCGCCCATTCGCGCAATACGCCGAGCGCGACGGCCGAGCACAGGATCCAGAAAGTTACCCCGCCGAGCCACAGCCCGCCGAGCGCCACCGCGATCATCGCGGCGCCCACCACCGCGCGGGTGGCGAGTTCGGCCTGCCGGGCGCGGGCGGCGTCGCTCACAGCCCGCCGAAGCGCCGCTGCCGCTCCCCGAACTGCGCTACGGCGTTGGTAAAGGCCGCCTCGTCGAAATCGGGCCAGAGCGTGTCGACGAACAACAACTCGGCATAAGCCGCTTGCCAGAGCAGGAAATTCGACAAGCGATACTCGCCCGAAGTGCGGATCAGCAGGTCGAGCGGTGGCAGGTCGCGCGTGTCGAGCAAGGCTTCGATCGCATCGGCGTCGATCGCCGCGACTTCCATCGCGCCCGCTTGCACGCGCTCGGCCAGCGTGCGCGCCGCCGCCACCAGCTCAGCCTGCGACCCGTAGTTGAGCGCGATCACCAACAGCGGTCCATCGTTTTGCGAAGTCCGCGCCAGCGCATTGTCGACCAGCGCAACGACATCGGTCGAAAAGCGACGATAATCACCAATCACCCGCAGCCGCACATTGTCGCGCACCATTTCGTCGAGGTCGGCGCGGATGAAATGTTTGAGCAGCCCCATCAGGTCGCCGATTTCCTCGGACGGTCGACGCCAGTTTTCCGACGAAAAAGCATAAAGCGTCAGCGCTTCGATGCCCATCGTGCGGGCATGGCGAGTGATCCGGCGCACGGCTTCGACGCCCGCCTTGTGCCCGGCAAGGCGCGGCAGGAAGCGCTTCTTGGCCCAGCGGCCATTGCCATCCATGATAATCGCGACATGACGCGGCAGCGTTCCCCCGCCGCCCGTGGCCGTGGCGCTGCTCGCGCCGGGCGCCGGGGCCGAAGCCGCGCTCACTTGCCGAGGATTTCCTTTTCCTTCGCGGTCGCAGCCGCGTCGATTTCAGCAATCGTGCTGTCGGTCAGCTTCTGGACTTCGGTTTCGTGGCGCTTGCGCTCGTCTTCCGAATAGACGCCTTTCTTCTCGTCGGTTTTCAGGCTTTCCATCCCATCGCGACGCACGTTGCGCGCGGCAATCCGCGCTTTTTCGGCATATTGCCCGGCCAGCTTGGCCAGTTCCTTGCGACGTTCCTCGGTCAGATCGGGAATCGGGATGCGCAGGGTCTGGCCGTCGACGATCGGGTTGAGGCCAAGCCCCGCCGAGCGGATCGCCTTGTCGGCAGGCCCCACGCCCGACTTGTCCCAGACCTGCACCGACAACAGCCGCGATTCAGGCGCCGACACGGTCGCGACCTGATTAAGCGGCATGTGCGAACCATATACTTCGACCATCACCGGGTCGAGCAGCGACACGCTCGCGCGTCCGGTACGCAGCCCCCCCAGATCGCCCTTCAGCGCTTCGACGGCGCCGTGCATGCGACGTTCGAGATCGGCCTTGTCATAAGCGGCCATATCAGTTCTCCGGCTCGTTGTGGACGATCGTCGCTTGCCCCTCGCCGCGCAGGACCGAGGCGAGATTGCCTTCCTCGCGGATGTTGAAGACAACGATCGGGATGTTGTTCTCGCGGCACAGCGCAACGGCGGCCGCGTCCATGACCTTCAGATTGTCGGAAAGCACGCGGCTAAAGCTCAGCGCTTCGTAACGGTGCGCGCCTTCGACCTTTTTCGGATCGGCATCATAGACGCCGTCGACGCTGGTGCCCTTGAACAGCGCGTCGCACCCCATTTCGGCAGCGCGAAGGGCAGCAGCGGTGTCGGTGGTGAAAAAGGGATTGCCCGTGCCCGCCGCGAAAATGACGATCCGGCCCTTTTCCATGTGCCGGATCGCGCGGCGGCGGATATAGGGTTCGCACACGCTGGCCATCGGGATCGCCGACTGCACGCGTGTTTCGATGTTGATCTTCTCAAGCGCATTCTGCACCGCAATCGCGTTCATCACGGTTGCGAGCATGCCCATATAGTCGGCGCTGGTCCGGTCGAATCCCTTGGCCGCGCCCGCGATGCCGCGAAAGATGTTGCCGCCGCCGACGACGAGGCACAGCTCATGCCCGGCGGCCTTGGCGGCGGCGACTTCACCGGCGACGCGGTCGACGGTGGCGGGATCGATCCCGAACTGGCCCGATCCCATCAGGACTTCGCCCGACAGCTTGAGCAGAATGCGCTTGAAATGCGGGATGGTCATGGGTCCGTCTTGGGGTCCAACTTGCAAGGCTTGGGCGGTCAAAGTGGCGCGGACCTTATGCGCGGGGGCACGTGAAGGGAAGGGCGGAAAAACCACCCTTCCCCCATTTCAGGCCGCTTTTGCGTTCCGTGCGCCCTGCACAGCGCGCGGGCTCAGGCAGTCGGCTGTGGCACGCCCGAGGCGGCAGCGACTTCAGCGGCGAAATCGCTGACTTCCTTCTCAATGCCTTCGCCGAGCTGGAAGCGGACATAGTCCTTCAGCACGATCGACTTGCCCGCGTCCTTCGCCGCCTTGGCGACGACGTCGGCGATCGGGGTCTTGCCGTCCATCACGAACAGCTGGCTGAGCAGCGCGTTTTCCTTCGCGAACTTCTTGATCGCGCCATCGACCATCTTTTCGATGATGTCGGCGGGCTTGCCGCTTTCGGCCGCCTTTTCGGTCGCAATCGCGCGCTCGCGCTTGATCACGTCCTGATCGAGGCCGCTTTCGTCGAGCGCGAGCGGGAAGGCTGCCGCGATGTGCATCGCGATCTGCTTGCCGAGGCCTGCCAGCGTGTCGTGATCGGCATCGCTTTCGAGCGCGACGAGCACGCCGATCTTGCCGAGGCCCGGCGCCGCCGCGTTGTGGACATAGGGCACCACGGCGCCCGCCGACACTTCGAGCCGACGCGCACGGCGGATCGCCTGATTCTCGCCGATAGTCGCGATATTGGTGGTCAGCACTTCCTCAACGGTCTTGCCGCCGAGATGCGCCGCCTTGATCGTGTCGAGCGAGTCGCCGAGTTCGAGCGCGACCGAGGTCACGTCCCGGACGAAGGTCTGGAACTGCTCGTTCTTGGCAACGAAATCGGTTTCCGAATTGACTTCGACGGCAGCACCCTTGGTGCCCGACACTTCGACGCCGACGAGGCCTTCAGCGGCGGTGCGGCTCGACTTCTTGGCGGCAGCGGCGAGGCCCTTGGCGCGCAGCCAATCCATCGCGGCGTCCATGTCGCCATTCGCTTCGGTGAGTGCCTTTTTGCAATCCATCATGCCCGCGCCGCTCTTTTCGCGCAGATCCTTGACGGCAGCGGCTGTGATCTCGGCCATGGTATCAGTTCCTTTTATTCGTCGGATATGGTTGCGGGCGAGGGAAGGCCTGCGCCCTACCCCGCCCATATGTCAGTTCTGAGACGGTGTCAGGCGTCGAGCTGCTGCTCGCCCTCGAACGCCGTCTCGACATCGGTCGCGGCAGCCACCTGTTCGGGATCAGCAGCCGGCGTCGGCACGTCGAGTGCCACTTCGGCGATCGGCTCTTCCATCGCACCAATGTCATTGCCGAAGCTTGCCTGACGGTCCTGGCCCCCGCGCGTCGCCGCAATCGCGATCGCTTCGCAGTAGAGGCGGATCGCGCGGCTGGCGTCGTCGTTCGCCGGCACCGGGAAAGCGATACCGTCGGGCGAAACGTTCGAATCGAGGATCGCAACGACCGGAATGCCGAGCGTATTGGCTTCCTTGATCGCCAGCTCTTCCTTGTTCGCGTCAATGACGAACATCACATCAGGAATGCCACCCATGTCGCGGATGCCGCCGAGCGAGAGCTCGAGCTTGTCCTTTTCGCGCGTGAGCTGAAGCACTTCCTTCTTGGTGAGGCCCGTGGTGTCGCCCGCGAGCTGCTCCTCAAGCGTCTTCAGGCGCTTGATCGAGCCCGAGATCGTCTTCCAGTTGGTGAGCATGCCGCCCAGCCAGCGGTGATTGACGAAATGCTGGCCCGAACGCCGCGCCGCATCAGCGACGGGCTCCTGCGCCTGGCGCTTGGTGCCGACGAACAGCACCTTGCCGCCCGAGGCGGTCGATGCCGCGACGAATTCGAGCGCGCGCGCGAACAGCGGCACAGTCTGCGACAGATCGAGGATGTGGACGCCGTTGCGATCGCCGAAAATATACGGCTTCATCTTCGGGTTCCAGCGGTGGGTCTGGTGACCGAAATGCGCGCCGGTCTCAAGCAATTGCTGCATCGTGACGACAGGTGCCGCCATAAGTAGTTCCTTTCCGGTTGGTCCTCTGGGAAGCAGTAATCGACGTGGCCAAAGCCCCGACGACACCGGGATGTGCGCTTCCCATGCGGGATTGAGCGGCGGCGCTTAGCCTAGCCGTCCACACGAATCAAGGCTTGACATTGGTACAAAGATGGAACATTAAGGGTTCATCGTTGAAACACGGAACTGGTTCGTGGGCGTCCGGGTGTGCGTTCCGCTGCGTGGAGTTTGGGCTATGATGGCATTGATCGGACTGATCCTTTTCACGGCGGCGCTGGGTGCGGTTGCCGGTGTGCTTGTACTCACGCTTTGGCCCGCGCTGCCGCGCATGGCCGCCCTGCTCTCGGGCACAGCGGATGCGACTGCGGCGGTGATTGTGCCGGTCGAGCGCCGCACAGTCCGGCGAGCTGTGTTGCCGCCGCGCGGTCAGGTTCAAAGCGCATGGCCGATCGCCGCCTGACCCAATAGCGGCAATGACAGGAAATGTTACTGCGCGATGCCGAGCGGGGTAACTCCACCGACCCGGCCGATGACCGTCTCGCCCGCGACCGTGCGCTGACCAATCACCACTTGGCACGCGACATCGTCGGGCAAATAGACATCGACCCGACTGCCGAAACGAATCAGCCCCACGCGCTGGCCGCTGGCGACGATATCGCCGGATTTCACGAAAGCGATGATCCGGCGCGACACCAGCCCGGCAATCTGGGTGAAGCCGATCCGTCGGCCATCGCGCCCTTCGACCAGGATATGCTGGCGTTCATTCTCGTCGCTGGCCTTGTCGAATTCGGCGTTGAGGAATTTGCCGGAAATATAGACGACCTGCCGGATCGTTCCGGCGATCGGCGTGCGATTGATGTGAACGTCGAACACGCTCATATAGATCGAGACGCGCACCAACGCGCTCGCCGCAAGCCCAGCATCGCCGCCCAGTTCGCGCGGCACCGCGACGCGCTCGATCATCGTCACCAGCCCATCGGCCGGCGCCACGACCAGGTCCGGTCCCTGCGGCGTCACGCGCACCGGATCGCGAAAGAAGGCCGCGACCCAAATCGTCAATCCGATCAGCGGCCAGGTAAGGAAATCCCAGAGGAAGAACGACAGAAACGCCGCCGTGCCCGCGATCAGCACATATTTGCGTCCCTCAGGATGAATATCCGGAAGGCGCCAACTCGCGCTTGTCGCCCCTGTCGGCGGCTGGTCGTGCGGTGCCATGGGGCAAGCCTAACCACGCCACGACCGATATTCAACGCCCTTGCGGACCGCGCCGGACGCGTCGGGGTATCGCAGGCGCGCATTCCGGCACGGCGGGCGGTTGATCCCCGCCCGCCTTCATCCTAGACGCAGGGTCGTATCCCCTCCCCACAGGACAAAGCGAGCAGTTGATGGCGAAGATCAAGGTGAAGACGCCGGTCGTGGAAATCGACGGCGATGAGATGACACGGATCATCTGGCTCTGGATCCGCGAGCGCCTGATCCTGCCCTATCTCGACATCGACCTCGACTATTACGACCTCGGCATCGAGCACCGCGATGCGACCGACGACCGCGTGACGGTCGAATCGGCGCGCGCGATCCAGAAATATGGCGTCGGCGTGAAATGCGCGACGATCACGCCGGACGAAGCGCGGGTCGAGGAATTCGGCCTCAAGAAAATGTGGAAGTCGCCCAACGGCACGATCCGCAACATCCTGGGCGGCGTGGTGTTTCGCGAGCCGATCGTGATTTCGAACGTGCCGCGGCTGATCCCGGGCTGGACCAAGCCGATCGTCGTCGGGCGCCACGCGTTTGGCGACCAATATCGCGCCACCGATTTCCGCGTCCCCGGCCCCGGCAAGCTGCGGCTCGTGTTCGAAGGTGACGACGGCACGGTCATCGACGAGGAAGTGTTCCAATATCCGTCAGCCGGCGTCGCGCTCGCGATGTACAATCTCGACGATTCGATCCGCGATTTCGCCCGCGCGTCGATGCATTATGGCCTCAACCTCGGCTGGCCGGTGTATCTGTCGACCAAGAACACGATTCTCAAAGCCTATGACGGCCGCTTCAAGGATATTTTCGCTGAAGTTTTCGACGCCGAATTCAAGGACAAGTTCAAGGAAGCTGGCATCGTCTATGAGCATCGTCTGATCGACGACATGGTGGCCAGCGCGCTCAAATGGCACGGCGAATTCGTCTGGGCGTGCAAGAATTATGACGGCGACGTCCAGTCGGATCAGGTCGCGCAAGGGTTCGGCTCGCTCGGCCTGATGACCTCGGTGCTGCTCACCCCCGACGGCAAGACGGTCGAAGCCGAAGCCGCGCATGGCACCGTCACCCGCCACTTCCGCCAGCATGAGCAGGGCAAGGCAACCTCGACCAACCCGATCGCGTCGATTTTCGCCTGGACGGGTGGGCTCAAATATCGCGGCAAGTTTGACGATACGCCCGAAGTGACGGCCTTTGCCGAAACGCTCGAACGCGTGTGCATCGAGACGGTCGAGAATGGTCACATGACCAAGGATCTCGCGCTGCTGATCGGCCCCGATCAGGCGTGGATGACGACCGAGCAGTTCTTCGAGCAGGTTCGGGTCAATCTCGAAAGCGCGATGGCCACGGGCGGCTGACCCATAGCGGTTGATCCTGTTCAGCCCGCCGCGTCGTTGCCCTGCGGCGCGGGCGCGGGCTGTGACAGGCCGAGCCACGCGCTGATGACGCGTTCAGCCGCTGCGTCGAGCACGATCCCGGCGGCATTCGCACGCTCAATCAGACCGTCACGAAAGGCTTCGCCAATTTGCTTGGCGGTCGGTGGGGTCGCGCTGTCGAGCGGGGCGCCGCCGAATTGGGCACCGCGAACCACAAAACTGACAGCCATGCGCGGGACCGATATCCCGTCTTCGGCGAGCATGTCGCGCGACCAGCGCGTCGATTCGGTCAGGTTGAAGCTGAATTCGGCGGCATAGCGCGCGAGAATCGTGAACAGCGGCTGCC
Organism: uncultured Stakelama sp.; assembly: GCA_964449575.1. Classification (GTDB taxonomy): domain Bacteria; phylum Pseudomonadota; class Alphaproteobacteria; order Sphingomonadales; family Sphingomonadaceae; genus Sphingomonas. The sequence continues at coordinate 14,259 of CAYUYZ010000020.1, read as the reverse complement.
AGTCCTCCTGCCGCAAGCGCGGCAGATCGAGCAGTCGGACCAACGTCATGACAGGCTCGGGGATGCTACCGTCGCCGACGGCCGTTTCGCTGGTCGGTGGCGCGGCATGGCGGACATCGTCCCACAGCAAATGCTGAGACAGGCGGACATTCGGCAGGTTCAACAGCCTGACCGCGCGCGTAAAGCTGCCCGCGCCAAACCAGTCGCTGTCGCGCGCGCCGCTCACCACGCGATGCGCTTCCTGCGACAATGTCGAAAGATTGAGCGGCTCGGTGCTCTCGTCATAACGACTGCGGATGAAGGCGGCGAAGGCATCATGCGTAGCGTCGGTCGGCGCAACGGACTCGGTCGGCTGTTCGGGCTCCGGCCAGAGGATCGACTCAATGCCTTCAAAACCGATGATCCGATCGGCGAGCGACGTATAGGCGGGCGAAGCATAACCCGGCGAGATGATCGTAATGCGGCGGTCCTGCGCGCGAAGCCGGTGCAACAAGGGCGCGAAATCGGAGTCGCCCGATCCGAGCACGAATTCCTCATAACCACACGGACTCGCCAGCAAATCGAGCGCGTCGATGACGATGCGGATGTCGGCGGCATTTTTGCCGGTATAGGTCATTGGCGGGCAATCGATGACTTCGAAGCCCGCGCGCACCAGATCGGGGCGAAATCGCGAGAAATACAGACGCTCGCCGGCCTCAGGCAATTGCACCCACCCCGACGGATTGAGGTAACAGCGCGCCACCAGCCACCGCCGACGATCGAGCGCCAGGTGCGATTCCGCCAGTTGCGCCATCCATCGAAACGGATCCGAGGCGAAGCGGCGCGCGGTTTCGCGATCGAGCTGCCACAAAGTCAGGAACAGATTGTCGAAGTCGATCAGGATCACGCTTTTGGTGGTCACGCGGAGTCCGATGCCCGATAAATGTTGATGGTCATGATCTTACCCGAGCGACGCGACCACGACAACGCCGCCGGACGGCAGGATCGGCTGAATGACAGCGGCCATTGGCTGACAATCGCTTTCTCGTGCGTTAGGCTGGGCTATGGCGCTAGGACTGGATAACACGGGATTTTCCGACGCGCTGGTCATTTTGGGCGCGGCCGGGATCGTTATTCCCGCTTTTGCGCGGCTGAAGGTCAGCCCGGTGATCGGGTTTATTCTGGTCGGCGCGCTGGTCGGGCCATCGGGACTGGGTCGCCTCGTCGCGCACTATCCATGGCTCTATAATTTCACGATTTCCGACCGCGAAGGCATTGAGCCGTTTGCCGAATTCGGCATCGTCTTGCTGCTCTTCTCGATCGGGCTTGAGCTGTCGTTCAAGCGACTGTGGTCGATGCGTGCCGATGTGTTCGGGGTGGGCGCGGCGGAAATGCTCGGGTCGGGGCTCGTGATCGGGCTGGCGCTGCATCTGATTGGCCAGCCCTGGCCGGGCGCGATTGCGCTGGGGCTCGCGCTTGCGCTCTCGTCGACCGCGCTGGTGGTGCCGATCGTCGGCGCGCAGAGCGCGGTCGGGCGCGCCGCCTTTGCGATGCTGTTGTTCGAGGATCTTGCGCTCGTGCCTTTGCTGTTCGCGCTGGCGGCAATGGCGCCGGGGCAAGCTGGCGGCGGTTGGGCGATCATGGCGCTGCTGGGTGGCGGCTTGCTCACCGTGGCGGCGATGTTCGTTGGCGGGCGGGTGCTGCTGCCGCGTCTGTTCGCGCAGGCCGCGCGCACCAAGAGCCCGGAGCTGTTTCTGGCGGCCGCCTTGCTGGTCGTCATCGTCGCCAGCCTCGCGACGAGTTCGGTTGGGCTATCGCCGATCGTCGGCGCGTTGCTCGCCGGGCTGCTGATCGCCGAGACCGATTATCGCAGCGAGGTTGAGGTCATCACCGAGCCGTTCCGTGGCCTCGCGCTCGGCGTGTTTCTGATCACGGTTGGCATGGGCCTCGATCTGCCCCAGATCCTCGCCAATTGGGTACCGCTGCTGCTCGCGGTCGCGGGCGTCGTGACGATCAAGGCGCTCGTCACCTTCGGCCTGCTGCGGCTGCGCGGCCAGCGGACTCCGGTCGCCGCCGAAACCGGGGTGCTGATGGCAAGTCCGTCGGAAACGACGCTGATCGTGCTCGGCGTTGCCGTGCAGGCCGGGCTGATCCTGCCGAGCACCGCCGGTTTCTGGCAGACCGTGACCGCGATCGGACTGACGATCACCCCGCTGCTGGCCTTGCTTGGGCAGCTATCGGCCAAGCTCATTGAACGCAGCGAGAGCGGCGATGCGCCCGAAGCACTGATCCCGACCGAAGGCCCCGGCACCGTTATCATCGGCTTTGGCCGCGTCGGGCATATGGTCGCCGAGATGTTGCAAGCGCATGGCAAGCGCTTCGTCGCGGTCGAGGCGGATATCGATGCGGTCACGGCGGCGCGGAAAGAGGGTTTTCCGGTGATCTATGGCGATGTCGCGCGCGCCGAACTGGTCGACCGGCTCAATCTCGGCAAGGCCGATGCGCTGATTCTGACGATGGATGATCCGGTGCTGACGGTGCGGCTGACGCGGCGGGTGCGCGGCTGGGTGCCCGACCTGACGATTGTCGCGCGCGCGCGCGATGTCGACCATGCCGCCGAGCTGTACGCTGCGGGCGTAACCGATGCGGTGCCGGAGACGCTCGAAAGCTCGCTGCAATTGGCCGAGGCGGTGCTCGCCGATCTGGGCGTTGCGATCGGGCCGGTGATCGCGTCGATCCACCAGAAGCGCGACGAACTGCGGCAGGAAATCAAGCTGGCAGCGGGTATCGAGCGGACGCCCCGCCTCACGCGGACAAGCGCGCGGCGGCCCTAAGGCTTTTGCCAGACCATTGTCATCGCATAGGGCGCCCGGTTGTATTTCTCGGCGAGGTCCGCAGGGCCGATCATCGGTGGCTCGTCGAAGGCGCGCAGGGTCAACCCCTGGGCGAGCAGCGCCTGCATGTAGAAACTGACCGGACGATGCCAGTTTTTGATGCGAATGCCGCTCCACTGCGTCCACGCGCTCCGCACGGACAAGTAATCGTCGATAACATAACCCCGCCGCCCATCAGCAAGCGTGCTCCATCCCGCCTCCAGCCCGGCGGTGGCAAAGCCATTGAGGTTCGCGATCAGCAGCGTCCCGCCCGGCGCGAGCACCCGGACCATCTCGGCCAGCGCGCCGCTGGCATCCGGAATGTCGATCAGCGAGAGGTAGCTGACGACAAGGTCGAATGCGCCATCGGCAAAGTCGAGCGCCTCGCCTCTGCCGATGCGATAGTCCCCTGCCGGATCACGACGGCGCGCTTCGGCAATCAGCGCTTCGGTCGGGTCGATGCCGATCGCATCGATTCCCTCCGCGCGGAGCATTCGGCAGAAGCGCCCTTCCCCGCACCCCACATCAAGCGCGCGGGCATGGCCCCGCGCGGCGGCAAGCATTGGCGCGTCAAGGACATATTGGCGCGTCTTGTCGCCAGTTTCACCCTGCGATGCGATCCAGGCCTGGGCAGAGTCGTCCCAGCCCGACATGCCTAGATAAAGTCGCCCGTCGCGATCGTGAGCGGATTGTTGGTCAGCTGGATCACGTAATCGGCATCTGCCTGATAGCCCGCCACGCCATTGGTATCGACGACCAGGAAGGTCGTGCCGTTCAACGTGCCGCCGGTCGGCCTGAACAGCACGGCATTGCCCACCGCCAGCCCGCCCAGCGCGGCCTGGAGGTCGGCATTGAATGAGCCTGTTGACAGATTGCCATTCACCGTCGCGCCGATGCCGGTCACGGTCGCGACAAGGTCGATCTTGTCGGTGCCCGAGACGAAGTCGGTGATCCGGTCATAGCCGACCCCGGTCGACTGGATGATCGCATCATAGACAAAGGTATCGGCCCCGGCGCCGCCGGTCAGCGTGTCGCCGCCATTGCCACCGAACAGCCGGTCGGCACCAGCACCGGTGGTGAGGGTGTCGCCGACAAGGCCGCCAAAATAGCGCAGATTGCCGTCGGTCTCCGCAGCGCCGTTGATCGTCACGGCAGTCTGCACGGCCAACGCGAACAATGTCTGGGTCTGCCCCGCGCCGGTCAGCGAATTCGCGAGCGTGATGTTGTAGTTGGCAAGATCGCCAGCAACGCCCGCGAGCAGCGTTATGACTTCGACATTGGTGATCGACGTGCCGTCGAGCGTAACCGTGTAATTGCCGTCGAGCGCGATCTGATCATTGGTGCCCGCCCCGCCGTTCACGATATCGACCAGCGGATTATATTTGTTGGGGCCGAAATAGATACCGTCGTTGCCCGCGCCGGTGGTGATGATGTCGGTGCCCAGCCCGCCATAGACGCGGAACGTGCCGTTCGTCTCTGCCGCACCGTTGAACGTGAAGTTATTGCCTGCCGCCAGATTGCCGCCGAACACCACGAGTTCCTGCCCCGCACCGACATTGGCATCCACCGTGGTGATCGAATAGGCATTGCCTGCGCCGGGCAGCACCGCGAAGACTTCGATGCCGGTCAACTGCGCGGCGCCGAAGGTGATGGCATTGCCACCGGTATAGTTGCCTGCAATGCCGACCTGATCATTGGTCCCCGCGCCGCCATCGACGGTGTCGGTCGCGTCCCAGCTCGCGCCGAACGCGAAGCCGTCATTGCCCCCCGCACCCGAGACGATATCGGTGCCGCCCGCCGTCAGCGTGATGAGATTGTCGGCGCTGTTGCCCGTGATGGTGTCATTGCCCGACCCGCCGATCACATTTTCGATGATCGTGTTGAGCGCGATCCCGACATTGTCGGTCCAGGTCCAGGTATCGGCCTGATTGATCTGGCCGGAGATGAAGGCATTGAAGCCGGGGTTAAACTGCGCCTGCCAGAACGCGATCTGCTCAGCCTGAGTGAACTGAGCAATGCTCGAATAGGCGCCGGGGGTGAGGTCGACGATGTTGTTACGGGCAATGCCCGACAAGTCCCACGTGTCGGTACCGCCGGCATCATAAATCGCGCGCACGGTCGCATCGGCGGCGTTGAAGGCATAGGTCGTGTTGCCGACGGCTGTCGTCGGGTCGGCACCGTAAAGCGCCTGAACGGCAGCGATATCGAGCACCAGCGGCGTTGACGCGGCGACGGGCGCGCGGGACGCGCTGATCTGGTTCACGCCCGGGGCGGTGAACGACACCACACGCCCGGCTTCGGTATAGGACATCGCCGAATAGCGACCGGTTTCGAACGGGGCCGGGATCACCGTGCCCTCGAACGGGTGCTTCAGGCCGAGCGTATGGCCGATTTCGTGAATCAGTGTTACGAAGTTATTGGTGCCTGACGAAAAATCGGCAGCGGTCGAATTCGAGTTGATCCAGATGTCGCCGACGATCGAGGTCGGTATCTGGCTGGTCGGCAGGAACGCATAGCCGGCCGTGCCGGGGGGCATATCGGTACTGGTAAAGGCGATCCGCAGTTCACCGCGCGATGTGGCATTATCGGCGACTTCAGTGAAATTGGGCGCGATCAGCGCGTCCCACAGCGACAGGGCCGATCGGAACGCCGTCGCCTGCGCCGCCGACAGGATCGAATAATCGGTGAACGGCTGGGTGCCAGCCGCATAATCGGTCCAAGTACTTGCCGCGGTCGGGATTGAAAAGGTGAACTGGCCTGCGCCGAGTTGGAAACCGGAGTGCAGACCATTGTTGATCTGCGTCTGCGTCAACGTCACCTGAGTCATATGCGCTCCCCTTCACGCCGCACGCGTTACGGCCAAGCCGACAGTTTGTCGTGCTGCATTGACAAAAGCTAACATGACGCCGGAGTCGGCGAAAGGGTGATCGCAGCAAAAATGCGGTTGGCTGGGGCGCCAGGATTCGAACCTGGGAATGGCGGCACCAAAAGCCGCTGCCTTACCGCTTGGCGACGCCCCAACGCGAGCGGGTGCCCTTAAGCGAGGCCGTGCCGCATGAAAAGCCCCCTCTTGGGGCAGGTCGCTCAATCGAGCCGGACGTGCCAGCCATAGGGGTCGGGCGCATGGCCGAGCTGGAGGTCGACCAGCGCCGACCGCAGCGCGCCCGTCACTTGCCCCGGCCCGCCGCTGCCGATCGTGAAGCGATCATCGCCCAGCGTCATCGATCCGATCGAAGTCACCACCGCCGCCGTGCCGCAGGCAAACGCCTCGACCAGTCGCCCGCTCTTGGCATCGGCCTGCGCCTGGTCGATCGCATAGGGCGCCTCGCGCACCACCAGCCCGCGGTCGCGCGCGAGCGTGATCAGCGAATCGCGGGTGATGCCGGGCAAGATCGTCCCGCCGAGTGGTGGCGTCAGCAGCGAACCGTCGTCGAACACGAAGAAGATGTTCATGCCGCCGAGTTCCTCGATCCAGCGGCGCTCGACCGCGTCGAGGAACAGCACTTGATCATGCCCGCGCCGGGTGGCTTCGGCCTGCGCGATCAGGCTGGCGGCGTAATTGCCGCCGCATTTGGCCGCCCCGGTGCCGCCCGGCGCGGCGCGCGTGTAATCGGTCGAGACCCACAGCGACACCGCCGGTGCCTCGCCCTTGAAATAGGCGCCGACCGACGAAGCGATCACCGCGAAGATATATTCGGATGAAGGCTTCACCCCCAGAAACACTTCGCTCGCGATCATGAAGGGGCGAAGATAGAGCGCGCCACCGGGCACGCTCGGGATCCAGTCGCGCTCGGCGAGGACGAGCGCCTTCACCGCATCGACGAACATCGCCTCGGGCAGCGGCACCATCGCCATGCGTTCGGCGGAGGCGCGGAAACGCGCGGCATTGGCATCTGGCCGGAACAGCGCGGTACCGCCATCGTCGAGGCGGTACGCTTTCATGCCTTCGAAGATTTCCTGCGCATAATGCAGCACCGCGGTCGACGGATCGAACGACAGATTCTGGCGCGGGCCGAGCGTTGCGTCGTGCCACCCTGCCCCCTCGCTGTACCGGATCGTGACCATGTGATCAGTGAAAACGCGCCCGAAGCCGGGGTTTGCGAGGCGCGCCAGCCGCACGTCATCCGGCGTCAGCGCGGGATGGATGACCACCGTAAAGTCAGTCGCGCCGGGCGCACGGCCAAAGGAAGCGGGCGTGTCGAGCATGTTGGTCACCAGCGAGATTTCTTTCCGAAGGCTTGACCCCTTAAGCGAACGGGCCAATCTCGGCAACATGACCGCCCCCGCCGCCTCTGCCCTGTTCCTGCGCGAAGCCGAGGTGCGGCGCGGGATCGAGCTGCTGGCCTTCGGGCACGCTGCGCTGCTGCGCGCGGGCGACGAATTGCTGGCCGAACAGGGACTCGGGCGCGCCCATGCGAGAGCGCTCTATTTCATCGCGCGGCAGCCTGATCTGACGGTGACGCAGTTGTTAGGATTTCTCGGCGTGACGAAGCAGTCGCTCGGGCGCGTGTTGGGTGAGCTGGGCGAGCGCGCGCTGGTCGAGACGCGACCGGGCCTGCAAGACCGGCGCCAGCGGCTGTTGCGGCTGACGGCGGCGGGTCAGGCGCTGGAGGGCGAGCTGTTCGAACGGATGCGCAGCAAGCTCGCGGGCGCTTACGCAAGCGCGGGCCAAGGCGCGGTTGGGGGTTTCTGGGCGGTGCTTGATGGGCTGATGTCGGCGGAGCAGAAGAGGTTGATGGCGACGCTGGACTAGTGCATTTTCGTGCTGACTTGCTTCACGATCCCCATCCTCCCCCGCCAGGGGGAGGTGGCGCCGAAGGCGACGGAGGGGGAGGTCAGCGGCGCCCCGTCAGATAAAGCGGCGTGCTTCCGCCCCCTCCGTCAGCTCCGCTGACACCTCCCCCTGGCGGGGGAGGATTAACAAGGCAGCCATCGATTCACGTGATCTAAAAGCCGCCCTAACACCCAGCGCCACCGATTTGGTCACGGGCAATGTGCCAATTTCGTTTGCCCTGGTGAGCAGGTCGTCAAGCCCCCCCGGGGCTTGACTGCAACGTCCGGAGGACGTTTCACCTGCTCACTGTCGAAGGGCCGTTCTTCTTGTCCGAGCGCTTCGCAACAGAAGGACGGTGCTTCGACAAGCTCAGCACGAACGGATCACGGGTTATCCTACCCTTAGCAGCGCCAGCCTATCGCGCCGCTGCTGCCATCTCCGCATTGCGCGCGGTTGAGGCTTCGAGCGTTGCGGTGAGGAGCCGTACAAGCGCGGCGTTATTGTCGAGCACATCCAGCCCTTTGCGCGTCGAGCCGCCGGGGCTGGCGACACGGTCGGCGAGCGTCGCGGGCGGCGCATCGGCAGCAGCCGCCAGCAGTGCCGATCCCTCAACCGTCGCGAGTGCGAGCCGAGCGGCCTGATCGGCGGGGATGCCGAGCGCCGCGCCTGCCGACGTCATGGCGTCGATATACCTGTAGAGGAAACCCGGGCCGCTGCCGGCCAGCGCTGTGACGGCGTCGAATAATTCAGGTGCGACCCATTCGACCAACCCAAACGGCGCCATCAAGCCGGCAACGGCATCGCGAATGGTCGGATTGGTGGTTTCCGAATGCAGCGCCACCACGCCCTTGCCAATGCCGACCGGCAGATTGGGCATCGCCCGGACGATCGCGCCCGCCGAAAAGCGGCGCGCTATCGCCGCTTCCTCGACGCCCGCCAGAATCGAGATCAGCAGGGGCGCGCCGGCAATGCGCGCGCCATGCGCCGCCGCAACCTCATCGATCTGCTGCGGCTTCATCGCCAGCAGCACCGCGTCAGGCGGCGGCCCGTCGGGCAGGCTCCGGAATTGCGTCACCCCATCGGGCAAGGCGCGCTCGGTCCGGTTGACGACAGCAACGTCGGTGGCCGCGATGGCTCCGCTCGCCAGCCACTGGCGCAGCATCGCGCCGGCCATATTGCCGCAGCCGACCAGCCAGAGGCGGCGGATCACGCCCCGCTCATCACGCTTCGCCCTGAGTCTCGGTCAGGGCCGCTGCAAGCGCTTCCTTGGGGCTTTTGCCACCCCACAGCACGAACTGGAACACGGGGTAAAAGCGCTCGCACTCGTCAATCGCCGATTCGATGATCAGTTCAGCCGCCGCGAGCGACATCGTGCCGCCGTCGCTGCCGTCGATCATCGCCGCGTGGCGATAAAGCAGGATGCCGCTCGACGACCAAAGCTCGAAATGGCCGACCCAAAGTTGCTCGTTGATCAGCCCGATCGCTTCGTAGATCGCAACGCGGCGCTCGTCAGTCACGCGAATGTCGGGGAAGGCGAGAAACTGGAGGACACTGTCTTCCTCGCGCCAGAGCGCGCGTAGCTCATATTCGGTCCAGCTACCCTTGACCTGCGCCACGACCTCATCTTCCTGACGGTCATAGCTCCAGCCGTGGGCGGCATAATAGCTTTCGAGCATGTCGATCGGCGCGGCGTCGTCGCGGTCGTCGTCCACTTCACTCAACATTGGTCAACGATCCCTTAACTTCGCTCCGTAGCAGGCGTGGCAAGGCGTCCCGCGCGCTGCAAGAGCATTCGCGGGGGCATCACCGAGAATCCTGTGGAAAAGGCCGTCAGTTGCCGCCCTTCGCGGCTTCGAGCGCGTCGAGCCGCGCGCGCAGCGCTTCGGCTTCGTCGCGGGCGGCGGCGGCCATTGCCTTGACCGCATCGAATTCGTCGCGGCTGACAAAGTCGAGCCCGCCGATCCATTCCTTGGCATGCGCCTTGGCGCTGGCTTCGGCTTCGCGGCCCATGCCCGCCAGCGTGCCCGCCGCGCCGTTCAGCAGCTTGGAAAGATCGTCGAACAGGCGGTTTTCGGTTTGCATGATGGTTGTTCCTGAAATGTCACTCGATAATCTGGGTGCTCGACGCGCCGGGCGCAAGCGTTTCGGCCTGAGGGTTGAGCACGCCGATCTGCCACGTCAGATAGCCCGCGAAGATGATCCACGCCAGATAGGGCAGCATCAGCGCCGCTGCGGCGATCCGGATGCGCCCGAACAGCAAGGTGGTGACGAAAGCCGTCAAGAACATCGCCGCGATCACGATCAGCGCGCCGGTCACCATGTGCAGCCCGAAAAAAATCGGTGTCCACGCAAGATTAACGGCGAGTTGGACGAAGAACATGATGATCGCCGGCACGCGCCACCGCGAGCCGCGCGCATGAATGACCATCGCCAGCGCAATGCCAAGCAGCACGTAGAGAATGCTCCAAGCGACCGGGAACGCCCAATCCGGTGGCGTCAGCTCCGACTTGGCCAGGGCGGCATACCAGCGATTGACCGAGCCGACGGGCACGCTGCGGGCCGACAGGAACCCCAGCAGCAGCACGAACGGCACCGTCACCACGGCCCAGCGGAGGAAGGCCAGCCGCAATTGTCCTTTGGATGCTATTTCCCGCACGAAACCTCCATTTTGGATCAATCAGCCGCGTTTCGTCGGCACCCCACCCTGCTTATGGCACGAACCCGACGCGCCACCACTCGATAATCGGCTATTGTTGCACGGGTGCAACCGCCGCGATCAGAAATTCGACATTGCCTTCGGGGCCGGTGATCGGGCTCGGCGTGATGCCGATCACGCGCCAGTTCTCGCTTTCCAACCAGGCCGCGACCGAAGCGCAGACGCGGTCGTGCACGGCGGGATCGCGCACCACCCCGCCGCGCCCGACCTCATCGCGCCCCGCTTCGAATTGCGGCTTGATCAATGCCAGCAGCCGCGCGCCCGGTTTCGTAAACCCGATCGGCACTGCCAGCACCTTGGCAAGGCTGATAAAACTCGCGTCGCACACGATAAGATCGACGCTTTCGGGAACATGCGCCGCGGTCAGCACCCGCGCGCTGGTCTGTTCGTGGACAATCACGCGGGGATCCTCGCGCAGCTTCCAGGCGAGCTGATTGGTCCCGCTGTCGACCGCATAGACGCGCGCTGCGCCACGGTTGAGCAGCACATCGGTGAAGCCGCCGGTCGATGATCCGACGTCGATCGCCACCGCACCCGTCACATCCCAGCCAAAATGGTCGAGCCCATGCGCGAGCTTGACGCCACCGCGTGAGACCCAGGGATGATCGCGCCCGCGCACATCGATGTCGGCATCGTCGGCGACGGTCTGGCCCGGCTTGTCGATTCGGCGTGTGGCGACAAACACCAGCCCCGCCATGACCAGCGCCTGTGCCCGCGCCCGGCTTTCGGCGAGCCCGCGCTCGACAATCAGCTGATCGATCCTGACCTTGGCCATCCCCTCTCCTGCGCGTCTAACGCGATTTGCGGCGCGAGCAGGCGTGAATCAGCTCAGGCGCAATCGGCGCATTTGCCGCGCACTTCGATCACCGGGCGTTCGGGCGCGAAGCCAGCCGCAACCGCTGCCGAGCGCACGCCGCGCGACAATTTGTCGTCGTCGAGGTGCACCGTCTGCCCGCAATGATCGCAGACCAGGAAAATGCAGTCGTGCAGGCAATCGGGGTGCGCATTGGCGATATAGGCATTCGCGCTTTCGACGCGGCGGGCCAGATTGGCGACCACGAACAGATCGAGAATGCGATAGACGCTGTTCGCCGCGACTCGCCGCCCTTCGATCTTCGAGACCGCATCGGCAATATCATAGGCCGAGGCGGGCTTGTCGAAGCTCGACAGGGCCTGAAAAATGCTCGCGCGCATCGCTGTCCATTGCTCGCCCGATCGCTCGAGCGTTGCCTGCGCGGCGCTCGCAAGATCGGCACCGTGATGTTCGTGATGGAGATGATCGGCCATGGCTGCCAATTTAGGCGCGACAGGCTCTGGCGGCAAGCTGCGCGTCGCGAGGATTAGTGCGTCGCGCGGTGATTGAGATCGTGGCCGAGTGCGAGCATGCCAACACCGATCAAGGTCCAGACCGTCTCCGACCCGCCATCATGCGGCAAGCTGATCGCGCCCGCCATCACGCCCAGCCCGAACGACCCGATTGCAAGCGGCATGACGTAGCCATGCAGGACCACGCCGCGCCCCAACGCCACAGCGCCGAGCAGGATCGCAAAGGACAAGCCGATTTCGTGGATGAGCGGGTTGAGCAGCAGCCCGCCTGCCGATGCCGCGAGCGCCACCAGCACCGCGCTGGCAAAGCAATGCACCGCGCAAAGCCCCGACAGGCCGATCGCCCAACGATCAATCCCGAAACGGGGAATCGGCAGGATCGAATGAGGCGCGGCATAGTCCATGGTGCAGCCCATGTGGCATGCCGACGCGCAAGTTACAACATATCATCGCGCGGTTTGCAACAATTTTGACGACGTGCGTGCGCTGCGCAACACTGCCCCCAAGACCATAGCCTCTAGGACAGGTGACGTGTCGGCGCGCCAACGCTATGAGGCCGATCATGTTGATGCAAACCGCCGAAACGCTGCGTACCCGCCCCCGCGCCATGACGATCTGGCTGTTTATCGTCGCGGCGATGATCGTGGCGATGGTGGTGATCGGTGGCATTACGCGGCTGACCGAATCTGGCCTGTCGATTACCCAGTGGAAGCCGATAAGCGGCACCCTGCCCCCGCTCACCGACGCCGCGTGGCAGGCCGAGTTCGATAACTATAAGAAGATTCCCGAATATACCCAGATAAATCGCAGCATGACGCTTGACGGGTTCAAGGCGATTTTCTTCTGGGAATATGCGCACCGGTTGTTCGGGCGGCTGATCGGCATGGCGTTCGCGCTGCCGCTGCTGTGGTTCGCGATCCGTCGCCAGGTGCCGAAGGGCTATGGCTGGCGGCTGACCGCGATCCTGGCGCTTGGCGGGCTGCAAGGCGCGATTGGCTGGTGGATGGTGGCGTCGGGGCTGTCGGTGCGCACCGATGTCAGCCATGTCCGGCTTGCGGTGCATCTGATGACCGCGCTGGTGCTGCTCGCCGGGATCGTGTGGACTGCGCTTGATCTGCGCCAACTCGACCGGCTGGCGTTTGCCCGTCCGGCGGCGATGCGCTCGGTCGCCCTGCTCGCGCTGGTGCTGCTGTTCGCGCAGATCATGTTTGGCGCGTTCACGGCCGGGCTCGATGCCGGTTACGCCTTTGCCAGCTGGCCGCTGATGGGGGATGCGTGGTTTCCATCGGGCACGCCGATGACCGATCCGACATGGCTCAATGCCGTGGATAATCCGGTCGTCGTGCAATTCATCCATCGCTGGCTCGCTTTTGCCGCCGCCGCCGCGCTTGCCCTGCTCGCTTGGCGGGCCGCGCAGGCCGGGGCCAAGCGCGCGGCGTTGCTGGTAATGGGTCTGGTGGCGCTCCAGATCGGGCTTGGGATTGCCACTTTGCTGAGCGGCGTGTGGATTGTGATCGCGGTCGCACACCAAGCGAACGCGGCGCTGCTGCTGATCGCCACCGTTTGGGCCGCGCATACGCTGGGGCGGCGTGGCGCCGCGGCCTAACCCACTGCTGGCCGCGCTGCCGTTCGCCCTTGCGGCCAGCGCCGCCGACGCGCGGTTCCTGCCACCCGAAGGCCAAGTGCTGCGCCAAATCCTGACCGAGGAACGGATCGAAGCCGGAACTAGCCAGCGCTACGTCAGCGAGCGCGAGATCACCTTTACCCGCATGCCGGACGGCTATCGCGCGGATGTGACGATCGTCAGCGAAAGCCATGCGGCTGGCGATGCCGGGGCAATGTTCGGCGCGGGGCTCGCGGCGTTAAAGGGGCAGACGATCCGCTTCGAGCTTGATCGCAACGGCACCATCGTCGCGATTGCCGATGAGGAAGCGCTATGGGCGCGTTTCTGCGATGCGATCGGCGCAATGGCGCGCGGCAGACGACCGCTCGATGCACAGCGGACGCGCAATCTGGAGACTCTTCTCGCGCCCTTTCGGGCGATGCCGCCTGCGCGGCGCCGCGCGTTGCTAGGGTCGATGATCACGGCGATCATTGCCGGGCCGCGGGCCGATCGCCAGCCGGGGACTCAGCCAATCACCCTGCCCGCGCGCGATGCGACGGGGGCGACGATTGACCTGCCGGGCACTGAGGCGGTGACGCTCGGCAACGGGGCGTTGACGATTGAATCGACTGCCGAGGGCGATCTCAACCCCACCGCGCATCTCATCGTCACGCGCCGCGAAAGGGTCGATGCAGCGCGCGGCCTGATCCTGGAAACGCGCACGCAGCGCGACACGATCATCGGCACCGGTGCCACATCACGTCGGTCGCAAAGCATTATCACCAGCGTGATTGCCTTCAAGGTATCCTGATACCCGTCAGCAAAGCCGCCCGAATGCTTGACTTTCACCCGTCCGCGCGGCAATAGCGCGCCATCGACGCCGTTCCGCAGCCGGAGCGGCGCGTTTTGTTTCTAACGCGAAGAAGGTCCGGGCCCATGAAGGCGCTGATGAAGACCACCAAGTCGGCCAAGCCGCACGAAGTGGAAA
>CAYUYZ010000019.1:0-55602 GCA_964449575.1 uncultured Stakelama sp. | reverse complement strand
ACCGCTTCGATCCGAGGAACCGGTCCGCCATCAGGCCGCCGATCAGCGGCGTCAGATAGACGAGCGCAGTGAAGCCGCCATAAACGCCCGCCGTCGTCGTATCGCTGAACAGGAAATGCTGCGCCAAATACAGCACCAGCAGCGCGCGCATGCCGTAATAGCCGAACCGCTCCATCGCCTCGGTGGTGAACAACCGCGCGAGTTGGACAGGATGCCCGAACCAAGTCTTACCTTGCGGCACGGCAGCGCCGTCCGCGCCTTTGCGAATGTCGGTCATCAATACGCTCCCCAAAACTCGCCCTGAACCCGTTGCCGCTTCTTGTGTGGCGGCAAAGGTCGCGACACTAACGGCAAACGCGGGGCTGTAAATGGCCGGTTTTGGCGGTATCGACGCCGTCATGGTCAATGATCGCACCTCGCCGCTTTCCCTGCTCCAGACCCGCCGCTCGGGCCGCCCGCGCGATATGGCGGCGCCTGGCCCTGACGCGGCCCAGCTCGATGCGATGCTGACGATCGCGATGCGCACGCCCGATCACGGCAAGCTTGCGCCCTGGCGGTTCGTGATCGTCGGCGCCGACCAGCGCGACCGGCTCGCCGAGGTGATCACCGCCGCCTATCGCGCCGAACGCCCGCAGGCCGCGCGGCTCGAAATCGAAGCGCTCGAAAGCTTTGCGCGGCAGGCGCCGACCTTGGTGGTCGTCCTGTCATCGCCCAAGCCCGAAAGCCATATCCCGCTGTGGGAACAGGAGCTGTCGGCGGGGGCGGCGTGCATGAACTTGCTCCACGCCGCGCACGCGATGGGCTTTGTCGCCGGCTGGTTGACGGGCTGGACTGCCTATTCTGATGCAGTGCGCGATGCGTTCGCCGCCGCACCCGCGCGGATTGCGGGTTTCGTCTTCATCGGATCGCCCGCGCAACCGCTTGAGGAACGCGCGCGCCCCGATTTGGGCCAATCGGTGACGCATTGGGGCGGATAGGGGTGGACCTGAAGTGCAATTGGTGTATTAAGGCACCATGGCGGCTCTGAACAGCGAAGACAGCCCGGTCTATATCCGGCTTCGGCAACATATCGCCGCCGCGGTGCTGCGCGGCGATTTCAAGGCGGGCGACCAACTGCCATCGGTGCGTGCGCTCGCGGCTGAGCATGGCGCCAATCCGCTGACGGTGGCCAAGGCCTATCAGCGTTTCCAGGACGACGGCTATGTCGAGGTCCGGCGCGGCGTCGGCATGTTCGTGCTGGCGGGGGCGGCCGAAAAGCTGCGCGCCGCCGAACGCGCGCATTTTGTTGAGACGGTTTGGCCGAAGGTGCGCGCGCAGATCGACTTGCTCGGCCTTGATGCCGATCAGCTGTTCGAGGGCGAAACCGCCTGACTCCTTCACATCGTTGTTCAACACTTCACCGCCCAAACTGCACGGTTGGTCGGAAACCAAAAGCCCGCTGCCGCGCTTAAAGCTTCTCTAGCTTTGGGGAGCCGCTCGATGTTGCAATCGCCGATCAAATTTGGGCGCACGGGCTTTCGGCCGATGTTTCGGCACGACGAGGTCAATCCTTGTCCCGGCTGCGGCAAATCGCATTGGTATGTCGGGCGAATGACCGCCGAATGCGCCTTTTGCGGAGCGGCGCTACCGCTCGCCGATGCATCGGGCGCGCCGCGCCGCGGCTGGGCACGCGCTGCCTGTTGAATTCCTGACGTATTGCTTCGGCCCATTCCATGCGCCGAAATCCAGACTGTGATCCTCGCCAACGCCCCAAGGCGGAACATGCATGGCTCGCGGCGAGTTGAGCGCAGCAAGGCCCACCCGAAGGAATCACATATGACCCGTCATTTCTCGACATTATCGCTCGCCGCATTATCAACCGCGCTCGTTTTCGCGAGCCCCGCACAGGCGCAAGGCAAGGCCGATCGCGCCCACGCCGCCATTGCTGCCGCGCAGGCCAAGATCGACGCCGCCAACAAGATTGACGCAACCGGCGAAGTCCCCCGCCTCCAGGCCGAAGCCGCCGCGATGCTGCGCAAGGCCAAGGAAGAGGTGGAGAATGGGCAGAAGGACGAAGCGATCGCCGATGCCAATCGCGCCGCGATGCTCGCCGACACCGCAATGGGCGAAACTCAGCGCGCCAAGGCGCTCGATCAGCGCGCAGCGGCATCCAATGCCAACCGTGCGACCGCTTCCGCGCAAGCCGATGCTGCTGTCGCCAATGAGCGCGCCGCCGCTGCCGAGCGCGCTGCCACTGCGTCGGCCATGGACGCCGAACGCGCGCGCAATGCGCCACCGCCCGCGCCGCCGGTCGTCTTTGTGACGCCGCCTGCGCCGGTCACGCCGCCGACCACGACGATGACGGTCAGCACCGAAACCGCCGAGCGCCCCGCCCCGGTCGCTGCAACCAGGCATGTCGTGCGTAAACGGATCGTCCGTCACACTGTCGTGCGCAAATCCGCCCCGCGCACCGTGGTCGCAAAGACCACAACGACGGTAAAGACCGAGCAGAACTGAGCCAAATCCAGTTCCCCCGCCGAAGCGTCAGTGTTTCGGCGGGGGAGTGGTTGCGGGCGGTGGCCCCAATTCGGCGTCGGGATCGACCAGTCTGGTCAAAAGCTTGAGGCCAACCGTCAGCGGATCGCGCCCGCCGCCATAGCCATAAAGCCGCGCCTCGGCCTTCGAGCAGTTTCGCTGGCCCGCAAAGGGTCCGCAATCGGCAAATGGCACCAGCACCGAAGCTGCCGATCGCGGCTCGCCGCGGACTGCACCGGTGCCGGCCAATGGGTCGCGCTCAACAGGTAGCGGCAGCCGGTAACGCTCGTTGGCGGACTTGCTTGCGCACACCACGACGCTCGCGTCGGGCGCCGCCGATGTCGGCGTGCAGGGTTCGGCAGTGGTCAGCGTCTTGGCGCGATCGATGGCGGCGGCGGCAGTCTGCGCGGTCGCCGGGTCGCTCAGGGCGATGCCGACCAGCAGCAGGGCGGCGCTGGCGCGCATCGGCGGCTAGCGTTCGCTGAGATAGTAGCGCTCAACCTCGTTCAGCCCCGCGTCGAGCTGATAGACAATCGGCTGGCCGGTCGGGATTTCGAGGTGGGTGATCTCGTCGTCGGGGATGCCCGACAGATGCTTGACCAGCGCGCGCAGCGAATTGCCGTGCGCGGAGATGAGCACGCGCTGGCCGTCGCGGAGAGCAGGTGCGATCGTCGCTTCCCAATAGGGCAGCACGCGCGCGATCGTATCCTTCAGGCTTTCGGTCGCGGGGACGGTGATCCCGGCATAGCGGCGGTCGTGCGACAGATCGAACGGCGAGCCTGCCTCCATCGGCGGCGGCGGGATGTCGAAGCTGCGGCGCCAGATTTTCACCTGATCGTCGCCGTGTTTCGCCGCGGTCTCGGCCTTGTCGAGCCCGGTCAGGCCGCCGTAATGCCGCTCATTCAGCCGCCAGTCCTTTTCGACCGGCAGCCACAGCCGCTGCATTTCCTCTAGCGCGAGATTGAGCGTCTTGATCGCGCGCGTCTGAAGCGAAGTGAAACAGCGATCGAAATCGAGGCCCTTGTCAGCCATCAGCCGCCCTGCCGCGCGCGCTTCGTCGACGCCGTGCGCGGTGAGATCGACATCCCACCAGCCGGTGAAGCGGTTCTCGAGATTCCACGCCGACTGGCCGTGGCGGATCAGGACGAGGGTGGGCATGCGGGGCGTCTCCAGCGGTTTCCCGCGCCCCTAAACTTCGTCCCGCGCGAAGTCGAGGGACGCTTCAGATGTCGTCGATCTGCGCCGCCAGCACTTCGAGGCAGGCATGCGCGAGCTTGCGACAACGCTCAGGCGACCAGCCGTGCACCGGATCGGCATTGGCATCGTGATCCTTGAACGGCATTTCGAGCGTCATCGCCACCGCGCCAAAGCGTTCGGCGAGCTGGTTGGTCGACATCGTCAGATTGGCCTTGCCCGCCGCCGATTTGGGATAGCCCATTTGCGTCTGGAAATCGGGCGTGTGCGCCGCGAGCGCATTCTGGAACCGGTAGAATTTGTCGCCGAGCGTGTCGTGCCAGCTCGGAATGCCTTCGAAGCCCGCGATGAAATTCGCCGGGATCGCTTCGTCGCCATGCGCGTCGATCGCAAAGGCAACGCCGGTCGCGTCCATCGCGTTTCGCACGCACAGCACTTCGGGGCTCTTCTCCGGCGTCGGCGTCGCCCATTCGCGGTTGAGGTTGATGCCAACGGCGTTGGTGCGCAGGTGCCCCCGCGCCGAGCCATCGGGATTCATATTCGGCACGATATGGAAGGTCGCCTTGTCGAGCAGCGCCGCCGTCACCGGATCGCTGCTATCCGCCAGCCGCTCGAGCACGCCCTCGATCCAAAACTCCGCCATCGTCTCGCCCGGATGTTGGCGGGCATAGAGCCACACCGGCTTGGGGCCATGGCCCACCATAAAGCTGTCAATCGGCTGCCCGTCGATCGACCGGCCAAGCTCACGATAGGCAAAGCCCGGCACCGTCGCATAGCGGGCGATCAGCGCATTATGGCGTTCGATCGTATAGGGCGCGAAATAGGCGAACCAGGCGAGTTGGCGATCGATCGGTTGCGTGATTTCGAGCACGCCGTTGCGATAGCTGGTGTCCGCCAGCGTCCAGGTCTCACGGTCGCTGCTCACTCGTGCGCGGTATCCCGGCCAGCCCATCGGATAGGCGGAGCCCGCCGCATTCAGGATACGCAGCGTCACCGTGCGCCCCTCGGCGCCCGCCACCCGAAAGTAAAACCACTGGTAAAATTCCGACTCGTGATCACGCACGATTTCGAGGTCGGCCGTGTCGCCATCGATGCCGACGACGTGGATGTTGCCGCCGTCGAAGGCGCTGGTGATGCTGAGGGTCATTGGACGCTGATAGTGCGCCCCGACTCACCCGGAAACCCCTTGAACAGCGCTTGCGCCAATTTGCGCGCGGTCGCGGCGGGCTGGGCGTCGGGCGAGCGGGTATCGGCTTCGGTGATCGCGCGGCCTTCCCACACGATTTCGCCCGCCGCGCCGCGCCGCATCTGCACGCCGAGTTCGGTGACATATGCCTCGCGCGCGCGCTTCTTGCCGACGCCGAAGCCAATGCTCGCCCCGCCGCCAACCCCGCCGCCGAGTCCGCCGCCAAAGCTGCCGCCGCCAATGCCGATCGTCACCGGCGACCGTGGCGGCTCGATCTCGCGAATCGTGCGCCCGACGGTGAAGCTTGCGACAAGCGGCGCGCCCTGATCGCCGGCGGCAAAGCCTTGCGCCGCCATCGCCTCGCGAATCGCGCTCGCATAAAGCTCGCCTTCGAGCCCCGCGATATTGGTCGCGGCCGGATTGGCCATCACAAGCACCGCACCGCGATCGAGCGGGGCATTGAGGTGAAAGCGCGTGACCTTGACCGGAGTCGCCGTTTGGCAGCCGCCCAGCATCAGCGCGGGTGCCGCCACCCAACCCATCAAAGCCACGAATATCGTCTTGCGCATCGCCGGAACCTTTTCCCGTTGTTACGCCCCCAACGCTCAATCGGCGAAATCGCTGCCGCGCGCCACCAAAAAGCGGTCGCAAGCTTGACTTGGGCCCCTCGTCTCTGTAGCGGCGCGGACTTTCCCGAATTCAAGCTCAAACGAGAAGCGAATCGATCATGAAGATCCGCAATTCCCTGAAGTCGCTCAAGGGGCGTCACCGCGATAACCGCGTGATCCGTCGCCGTGGCCGCACCTATGTGATCAACAAGACCAACCGCCGGTTCAAGGCGCGTCAGGGCTGAGGCAGCGGATTAGCGAGGCTAATCCGCGAATGGCCGAAGCCCGGCCGACGGCGCACCAGCGCCGATCGACGACACGGGATTAATTCCCGTGGCCGGTTCAACTGCTTCAATACACAAGCCAAGCGCCGTCATCTTCGATGTCGGCATGGTGCTTTACGACTGGAACCCGCGCTACCTCTACGCGAAGGTTTTTGCAGAGCGCTCGGTCGGCGACGATCGGGCGCTCGATGCGTTTCTCGACACGGTGGTCACGCGCGGCTGGCATTTCCAGCATGACGCCGGGCGCCCGTTCGCCGAGACATCGGCCGAGCTGATCGCGCAATATCCCGAGCATTCCGAGCTGATCGCGATGTGGGGCCCGCGTTTTCTGGAGACGTTGGGCGACCCGATCCCCGGCATGCCCGACCTCGTCGCCGAGCTTGACGCAGCGGGCGTGCCGCTGTTCGCGATCACCAATTTCTCCGGCGAATTCTGGAAACCTTTCCGCGCGCGCGAAGCCTGGCTGTTCGACCGCTTCCGCGACATCGTCGTCTCCGGCGATGAAAAGCTGATCAAGCCCGACCCGGCGATTTACGCGCTGGCGCTCGCGCGGTTCGGATTGCGGGCGGAGGAGGCGGTGTTCGTCGATGATAACACCGCCAACGTCGAGGCGGCGGCGGTGATGGGGATTGGCGCGCATCATTTCGTGGGAGCCGAAAATCTCCGTAGCGACCTCGCAAACATCGGAATCCTTGCATCTTGACGTTATTTTGTGTACATGAGTGTACGCAATTGGAGTGGTCGCCATGAAAATGTCCGTCCGGGAAGCCCGGTCCAATTTCGCCACGGCGCTCGACGCCGCACAGCGGGGCGAATCTGTCACCATCACCAAGAACGGCAAGCCCGTCGCCGAACTCGGCCCGCCCAAAGCGAAGATCGGCTTTGATTGGGCGCGGAACGAGCGGGTACGCAAGGCGCTTGGGCTCGACCAAGCCACGGGCCATCCACTCGAATCCGACGGCAGCATCCCCTTCACCGGCCCCGCATGGACGCAGGACGTGTGGGGCGACTATTTCGCCAAGCTCGATCGGGAGTTCGAAAAGGAATGAGGGTGCTTCTCGATACCCACTTCCTGATTTGGACCGCGACCGATCCCCAGAAAATCACCCGACGCGAACAGGCGCTGATGACCCGCAGCGAGTTGATCGTGTCGGCGGTGTCCATCTTTGAGTTGCGACTCAAATGGCAGAAGTTCGGCGGCGACCGGCATCGCCGCCCGGACCTGATCGATCCGGTCGTCGCCCTGGCGCTGATTGCCGGTAACGGTATCGCGCTTGCCCCGCTGACTGGCGAGGATTGCGCGGCGTCGCTCGATGAAGCCGTGCCGCACCGCGACCCGTTCGACGAGATGCTCTTGATTCACGCGCAACGCCTCGGCGCAAAATTGCTGACGCGCGACGCCGATCTGCACGGCCATCCGCTCGCCATTTCGGCTTAGTCCGAATACCCCTTCAACTCATCGCCAATAATCCGCACCACGTGCAGCACATTGGTCGATCCCGGCGTTCCGAAGGGCACCCCCGCCATCACGATCACGCGGTCGCCCGCCGTGGCGATCTTGTGGCGCAGCGCCATCCGCTTGGCCTTGGCGACCATTTCCTCGAACGAGTCGACGTCGCGGGTGTGGACCGCATGCGCCCCCCACAGCAGCCCCAGCCGCCGCGCAGTGTCGATTTTCGGGGTCAGCACCAGCAGCGGCACCGACGGGCGCTCGCGCGCGATCCGGCGTGCGGTCGATCCCGACGTCGTATAGCAGATGATCGCCACGGCCGAGACGGTCTGGGCGATGTTCTTCGCCGCCTCCGACAAAGCGTCCGCGGTCGTCGGGTCGGGGCGGGTAATCGTGAAATGGACGCGCTCGGCGTGCATCGGATCGCGCTCGACGGCTTCCGCGATCGAATTCATCATCGCAACCGATTCGACCGGCCACGCTCCTGCCGCGCTTTCGGCCGACAGCATGATCGCGTCGGCGCCGTCATAGACCGCGGTCGCGACGTCGGACACTTCGGCACGCGTCGGCGAGGGCGAAGTGATCATCGATTCGAGCATCTGCGTCGCCACCACCACTGGCCGCCCCAGCCGCCGCGACACTTCGACGATGCGCTTTTGTAAGGGGGGTACTTGTTCGGGCGGCAGTTCGACGCCTAGGTCACCGCGCGCGACCATCACGCCGTCGCATTGCTCGACGATTTCCTCGAGCCGGTCGATCGCCGAGGGCTTTTCGATCTTCGCCAGCAACGCCGCGCGCCCCTGAATCAGCATCCGCGCTTCGGCCAGATCGTCAGGGCGCTGGACGAAACTCAGCGCGATCCAGTCAACCTTCTGGTCGAGCGCGAAGGCGAGGTCGCTGCGGTCCTTTTCGGTCAGCGCCGCCATCGGCAGCACGACATCGGGGACGTTCAGCCCCTTGCTGTTCGACAGCGCACCGCCGACTTCGACGCGCGTTTCGATTCGGTCGCCTTCGCAATCGACCACGCGCAGCACGAGCTTGCCGTCATCGAGCAACAGCCGCGCGCCGGGTTCGATCGCTTCGAAAATCTCGCGGTGGGGGAGTTCAACCCGGGTCGCATCGCCGAGCTTCGCGTCACGATCGAGGAAGAAGGTCGCGCCCGTCGTCAGCACCACCTTGCCACCGTCGAACTTGCCGACGCGCAACTTTGGCCCCTGCAGATCGGCGAGGATCGTCGAGGGGCGGCCAAGCTTGCGCTCCATCGCGCGGATCGCTTCGATCAGCGGGATTTTCCCCGCCTGGTCGCCATGGCTCATGTTGATGCGGAAAGCATCGGCGCCCGCGCGAAACAGCTTCTCGATCATCTCGGGCGTGCTGCTCGCGGGACCAAGCGTGGCGAGCACGCGCACCTTGCGCAATCGCGGGCTGATCGCTTTCGACATGGGGCGCTCTCCTCAGCTTGTGCGTTGCTGCCTCTAATGACTATCTCGCAGCGCTCAAGGAGATTGCGCGTGAAAGTTTCGAAGACACTGGGCGAAATCGACTCGATCGACGATGCGGTTGCCGCCACCGCGTTTCGTCGGCTCGTCCGCCATTTGCAGCACCGCACCGATGCACAGAATGTCGACCTGATGGGGCTGGCGGGCTTCTGCCGCAATTGCCTCGGCGACTGGCTGAGCGAGGCTTCGGATGGCGCGTTCGATCAGGCGGCGGGGCGCGAGGCCGTCTACGGCATGCCTTACTCGCAGTGGAAAGCGACGCACCAGCTCGCGGCGACGCCCGAACAGCTCGCGCGGATGGCGGCAAGCGTTGCACGCAATGCCCGCGAAGACGCGCTCCACGAGGCGCTTGACGAAAGCTTCCCGGCAAGCGACCCACCGTCGATGACCGCGCCCAAAAGCTAGAGCGTCGGCTGACGAAAAAGGGGATGACGATGAAGCCGATTCTGCTTGCCGCCGCGCTGATGCTGGCCGCGCCCGCGATTGCACAAACCGCGCCCGCCGCACCGCCCGCGCCCAAGGTCACCTATATCCACGCAGGCACCCTGCTCGATCGCCCCGGCCAGCCGCCCCGCAAAAATGCGACAATCGTCATCCGCGACGGCAAGATCGTCGAGGTCCGCGACGGTTTCGCCACGCCCGACGCGGGCGCGACGCTGATCGATCTCAAGGACCGCTTTGTCCTCCCCGGGCTGATCGACATGCACGTCCATCTGTGGGGCATCGGCGGCGATCCGATGCGTGCGCGGCTGGGCGAACTGACCCGCGACCGATTCGACGATATGGTCGAGGCGCAGAAAAATGCGCGCGCCGATCTCGAAGCCGGGTTCACCACCGTGCGCGATCTGGGTGGCGATCCGCGCGGCATCCGTGCGTTGCGCGACGGAATCGAGGCAGGCGAAATCGCCGGGCCGACGATCATCAATGCCGGATCGATGGTCTCGGTCACGGGCGGGCACGGTGATGGTGGCAATGGGCTGGCCGAGGAATTCGCTGATGCCGTCCATGCGCACCAGATCAACACCTGCGACGGCCCTGACGATTGCCGCCGCGCGGTGCGTGCGCAGATCGGGCTCGGCGCGCAGGTAATCAAATTCGCGGCCACGGGCGGCGTGCTGTCGAATGTCGCGGGTGGGCTTGGGCGCCAGATGACGCCTGAGGAAATGAAGGCGATCATCGACACCGCGCATGCTTTCGGGCGCAAGGTCGCAGCGCACAGCCATGCCCGCGAAGGCTCCGAAGCCGCGCTCGAAGCCGGTGTCGACACGATCGACCATGGCACTTTCATCAGCGACAGCACCGTCGCGTTGTTCAAGGCGAAGGGCGCGTGGCTGGTGCCGACGATGCTCGCCCCCGTCGCCGCGCTGGCCCAGGCGCGCAGCGGCGTGCTGCCGCCCGCCACAATCCCCAAGGCCGAAGCGGCGGCGGCGGCGATGCTCGACAGCCACCGTCGCGCGATTGCCGGAGGCGTGAAGATCGCCTTTGGCACCGACACCGGCGTCTCGCGCCACGGCGACAATGCCAAGGAATTCGCGCTGATGGTCCGCGCCGGCATGACGCCGACTGCGGCGATTCGTGCCGCGACGATCGATGCTGCGGATGCGCTGGGTCGCAAGGATCAGCTTGGCTCGATCGAACCCGGCAAATTCGCCGATATCGTCGCAGTCGCGGGCGATCCAACGGCGGACGTGACGCGGCTCGAAAAGGTCGATTTCGTGATGCGGCACGGCGTCGCGGTGAAGGCACGCAGCGCGCGATTGGCGTTCCCGGCCAATTGATCGCGGGCGTGCGAACAGCTAGAGCGCCCCGCTCAATCCTGCTGGAGCATATTTCATGAGCGACATCATCGCGGCCGATCAGCTGCGCCTTTTCATCGAGCGGATCGAACGGCTTGAGGAAGAGAAAAAGGCGATGGCCGACGACATCAAGGACGTCTACGCCGAGGCCAAATCGAACGGTTACGACACCAAGACGATGCGCACGATCGTCCGCCTGCGGAAGATGGAAAAGCACCACCGCGACGAAGCCGAAATGCTGCTGGAGACGTATAAGGCGGCGCTCGGCCTGGCCTGAGCGCGGGCAGCGGGTGTTGAGCGGGGGCCTTGCCTACCTTATGGGGTCCCCGCAAAGTACCACTTTGCGGGGTTAAAAATGGCAGGCCATTCCAAGTTCAAGAACATCATGCACCGGAAAGGTGCGCAGGATAAGAAGCGCTCGGGCATGTTCTCCAAGCTCAGCCGCGAAATCACCGTCGCAGCGAAGATGGGCTTGCCCGATCCGGACATGAACCCGCGCCTGCGCATGGCGGTCAACGCCGCCAAGGCGCAGTCGATGCCCAAGGACAATATCCAGCGCGCGATCGACAAGGCATCGAAGGGCGATACCGAAAATTACGAGGAAATCCGCTACGAAGGCTTTGGCCCCGGCGGCGTGTCGCTGATCATCGAAGCGCTGACCGACAATCGCAACCGTACTGCGACCAACGTCCGCACCGCCGTCTCCAAGAACGGCGGCAACCTCGGCGCGTCCGGCTCGGTGAGCCATGGGTTCGAGCGCATGGGGCTGATCAACTATCCGGCCAGTGCTGGCGATGCCGACACGGTATTCGAAGCCGCGCTCGAAGCTGGCGCCGAGGATGTTACCTCAGGCGAGGACGGTCACGAGATCTGGACGTCGAACGAAGCGCTGCACGAAGTCGTGAAGGCGCTTACCCCCGTGCTCGGCGAGCCCGAGGGCGCCAAGCTCGCGTGGCGACCGGGCACGATGGTGACGGTCGGCCTCGATGACGCGACCCAGCTGTTCAAGCTGATCGATACGCTTGACGACGATGACGACGTCCAGACCGTGTGGGGCAATTACGAAGTGCCCGACGAAGTGATGGAGAAGCTGGGGTGAGCAAGCCAGACGGCCATGAACGCGTTCACGCCGTAGATGAGTTATTCGTCGTCGGGCTTCTGTTTTTGCCCTTCATTTGTATCTGGCCACTGCTAAGCGCCCGCTATTCGGGAACCATCCGGTTGGCCGCCGGCGTCTATGCCCTGCTTGTTTTGCTCGCCGTTGCCCAGACCATCTATCGCCTTGTTTGGTGATTATCCTCGGCCTCGATCCAGGGCTCGGCACCACCGGCTGGGGGCTGATCCGCGCCGAGGGTAACCGGCTGTCGCATCTCGGCAGCGGGCGACTGAAGACCGATACCGCCGCCCCACTCGCGCGGCGTCTGGCGCACCTCGACGCGATGGTCGCCGCGCTGATCGCCGATCACGCGCCGCAGGCCGCCGCCGTCGAGGAAGTGTTCGTCAACACCAACCCGCAATCGACGCTGAAGCTCGCCCACGCGCGCGGCGTTTGCCTCGCTGCCTTGGCGCGCGCGGGAATCGAGGTTGGCGAATATGCGCCGCGCCTCGTCAAGAAAGCGCTGGTCGGGAATGGTAACGCCGACAAGGTGCAAGTGCAGGCAATGGTCGCACGGCTGCTGCCCGGAATTGCCATCAGTGGACCCGACGCCGCCGATGCGCTCGCGGTCGCAATCACCCACGCGCACCATCTCGCCAGCGCGCGCGCGCTTCGCTAGAGGGCGGAGCGATGACCGACCACAGCCCCAGCCCCGAATTGCTCGCCAAGGCCGAAACGCTCACCGAAGCACTGCCGTACATGCAGCGCTACAAGGGCGCGACCTTCGTCGTGAAATACGGCGGCCATGCGATGGGCGACCCCGAACTCGCGCGCGATTTCGCCGAGGATGTCGTGCTGCTGAAGGCGGTCGGCATCAACCCGGTGGTGGTGCACGGCGGTGGCCCGCAGATCGGTGCGATGCTCAAGCTGCTCGGCGTCGAATCGAGCTTCGTCGATGGCCTGCGCGTCACCGACGAGCAGACTGCCAAGGTCGCCGAAATGGTGTTGTCGGGCGCGATCAACAAGGAACTCGTTGCGTGGATCGGCCAGGCCGGCGGGCGCGCGATCGGCATTTCGGGCAAGGATGCAGGCTTTGTTCGCGCGTCGAAGCTCGCGCGCACCACGCGCGATCCTGACAGCAATATCGAACGCGCGGTCGACCTGGGCTTCGTCGGCGAGCCCGAAGCGATCGACCGGCGCGTGCTCGATACAATTTCGGACGCCGGGATGATCCCGGTGGTCGCGCCGGTCGGCTACGGCGCCGACGGCATGACCTACAACATCAACGCCGACACGATGGCCGGTGCGATCGCGGGCGCCATGGGCGCCGCGCGGCTGTTCCTGCTGACCGATGTTGCCGGCGTGCTCGACAAAGAGCGCAATCTGCTGACCGATCTCGACCCCGCGAAGATCGAGGCGCTGCAGGCCGATGGCACGATCACCGGCGGGATGATCCCCAAGCTCGAGACCTGCGTTGCGGCGGTCGAGGCCGGGGTCGACGCCGCCGTCATTCTCGACGGGCGGGTGCCGCATGCGATGCTGCTCGAAATCTTCACCCGCCGGGGTGCAGGCACGCTGGTCCATCGCTAGGGCTGGCGCAAAGTGCCTTACATCCCTATATCGCCAGCCTGACGGAGACCTGACCCTTGCTGACGCTCATCGATATTGCCCTGGTGCTGCTCAACGTGCTGTCGTTGATCATCCTCGCCCAGTTCGTGCTCTCGCTGCTGATCGCGTTCAACGTGGTCAACACCTATAATGATTTCGTCCGGCAATTTTATAACGGGCTCAATCAGGTAACCGAGCCGCTCTATCGCCCGATCCGCCGCGTGCTGCCCGATTTCGGCCAGCTCGATTTCTCGCCGATGGTGGTGCTGCTGCTGATCCGGATCGCGGGCTTGGTGCTGTCGCATCTGGCGCTGACGATCGCGACCGGCGCGCCGCTTTAGGATAGCGCCGCGCACCGCCAGCCGATAAGGCTCGCGGCATGAGCGCAGAGATCATCGACGGCAAGGCATTCGCGCTTGCGCTTCGCGACCGGATCGCGGCGCAAGTGGCGTTGTTCACTGCCGCCACCGGGCGCGCGCCGGGGCTGGCGGTGGTGCTGGTCGGCGAGGACCCGGCGTCTGCCGTCTATGTCCGCAACAAGGGCAAGGCGACGACGGCGGCGGGGATGGGCAGCTTCGAGCATCGCCTGCCGGCCGATGTCAGCGAAGCCGATCTGCTTGCGTTGATCGATTGCCTCAACCGCGATGAAGGCATCGACGGCATTCTCGTTCAACTGCCCTTGCCACCGCAGATCGACGACACGCGCGTCATCATGGCGATTGACCCTGACAAGGATGTCGACGGTTTCCACCCGGTCAATGTCGGGCGGATCGCGACTGGCCTCTTCGGCTATGTGCCCTGCACGCCGCAAGGCTGCCTGATGCTGCTCGAAGACCGGCTTGGCGACATGAGCGGGCTCGACGCCGTGGTGATCGGCCGCTCGAACATCGTCGGCAAACCGATGGCGCAGCTGCTGATCGGCGCGAACGCAACCGTCACCGTCGCGCATTCGCGCACGCGCGATCTGGCCAGCATCGTCCACCGCGCCGATATCGTCGTCGCCGCCGTCGGCCAGCCCGAGATGATCAAGGGCGACTGGATCAAGCCCGGCGCGACCGTGATTGATGTCGGCATCAATCGCACGGCGGACGGTCTCGTCGGCGATGTCGAATTCAACGGTGCGGCCAGTGTTGCCGCCGCGATCACGCCGGTCCCCGGTGGCGTCGGGCCGATGACGATCGCCTGCCTGCTGCGCAACACGCTGATCGCCGCCTATCGGCGCGCGGGGCTGACTTATGACAAGGGCGCGTTTTGATCGAACTGTTCGTCTCGTCGGTGATCACTTTCTTCGTCGTGATCGACCCGCCCGGCTGCGCGCCGATCTTTGCCGGACTGACGGCGGGGGTGCCGACGGCGCATAGCCGCGCGATGGCGATCCGCGCGGTGCTGGTCGCAGGCGCGATCCTCGTCGTGTTCGCGCTGTTCGGGCAGGATATTTTGCGCGCGCTCGGCATCAGCCTCGACAGTTTCCGGATCGCGGGCGGCATCATGCTGTTCCTGATCGCGCTCGAAATGGTGTTCGAAAAACGCACCCAGCGCCGCGAGGACCGCGCGCAAAAAATGATCGAAGCGCATGAGGTCGAGGATATCTCGATCTTCCCGATGGCGATGCCGATGATCGCCGGGCCGGGGTCGATGGCGTCAGTGATGCTGCTGATGTCGAAGGGGCATGGCATCGAACGCACGCTCGTGATCCTCGGCGCGCTCGGTACGATCCTGATGCTGACGTTGCTCGCGCTGCTGCTCGCCGCGCCGCTGATGAAGATATTGGGCGCGAAGATCGAAGCTGTGGTGACGCGGCTGCTCGGCGTGCTGCTGGCGGCGCTGGCGGCGCAATTTGTGATCGACGGGCTGAAGGGAAGCTTCGGCTGAGAGCCTTGCGGTAGTCTTCCAAGACTGACCTTTCGTGTCGAGCGCAGTCGAGACACCCCGCGACGTTCGTGCGGCCCATCCCTCGACTACGCTCGGGACGAACGGGTGATTGGGGCGAGCAAAGAGCCGCGCTACTCGATCCGCCACAGCTTGAGCGGTGACCGCTTCGGCATCGCAATCGGCGTCAGCCACGTCGGCACCTGACCGTCGGCGAGCCGGTCATAGAACCCACCCTTGTTGCGCGCGCGATAGACCGTCGATTCGGCCATGTTCGGGCAGATCAGCAACAGCCGCGCGCCATGCGCCTTGGCAATCGCGCGGAACTGGTCGGGGCTGCCGCCAAAGGCATGCTGCACGTCGAGGATCGCGCCGCCATTGCGGTGATAAGGGCCCGCGATCGCCTTATGGTGGGTGACCGTAATCAGTCGTGGCCCGAGATCGATAAAGGTAAAGATCGTCTGCGGCGGCAAATGATCGAGCGGTTTGAGCGAAGTGTAGCTGGGGCATGAGCCGCTCGCGCGGTCGATCGTCTTGCTGCGCGCGGTCGGCTGGTCGACCGGCAGCCATTTGACGACAAAACCGGCAAAGGCCCCAGACACGATCAGAAAACCACCGACGGTGCCGAACACGCGCACCAGCATCGATTTACTCTTCAGGCACCACGGCAGCACAATCCAGGCGAGCGCAACCGCGCCGGGCACGCCGAGCATCTGCGCCGCCGCACTCGCGCGCGATTGCCAGAGCAGCAAGCCACCCGACAGCAAGGTGAACAGCAGCACCCCGGCCCAGGCCGCGAAGGTCGCTCCGCCGCGCGCGCGCCACGTCGCGGTGATCGCCCCCGCCAGCCCGATCACCGGCAGGACAATCACCGGAAAATAGACGCGGAACGGGTGGGTATAGACCGGCTTGGCCTCACGGATATTGCTCAGCCAGTTGCGCTGGAGCTCGGGCGAGACTTGCTCGGGCCGCCCGAGGCATTGCGGGAAGAAGCCCGCGAAGCCGCCGATGACCAGCGCGCCCGCAACGACGGCCAGCCCGAGCCGCGCCGGCAGCGATACCGGGTTCAGCGTGCCGAGCAGCACCAGCAGCGCGCCCGCCCCGACCATCACGCTCAGCCACACCGGCGTCAGCGCGTCGCAGCGCAGGACGCTGTTGGCGAAGGAGGCAAAGCCGAGATAACCGAGCAGGCAACCGACCGCGAGGCAGCCGCCATAAACGGTCATCCGCGGCGCTTCGGCCCGGTCCCACACCCAGCGCAAGCCGATGATCGCGCCCGCGCCCGCCGCATAGGGCAGCATCTCAAGCCCGATCGACAGCGAAAATGCACTCGCCAGCCCGACCACCGCACCGCCGCGTCGCCGTGCTGGATCGGCCAGCCCCGCGACGGTCATCGCCAGCGATGCGAGCTGCCAGCCGTGATGATCGATGCGTTCGGGCATGAACATCAGCAACGTTGTCGTGCACATCAGCAGGAAGACGACCGCGAGCGGCCAGGCGAGCGGGTTCACCAGCCGCCGCACGGTGAACGCCAGCGCCGCCAGCGTCACCGACATTGGCAACAGCGGCGCAATGCCGCACGCCAGCCGCTCGGCCCAAAAAGTGCCGACGAAGGGCTTGAGGAGCAGGATCAGCCCTGCAATCGGCAGGTCGACGATCCGCGTCCAGTGCATGTCGAACCCGGCCGGCGGGTTCATCCGATACTGGCGCAGATCATACCAGCCCTGCCCGTTCAGCAGCGCACGCACCTGCATCAGCCGCATATTGTCGTCGGTGTCGCTCAGCGACAGCCAGCGCACCGCGTTCCAGCCATGGGCGACGAACCACACCGCCATCACTGCCCAGGCGATCAGCGTCAGCGCGAGCCAATGCCGCTCAAGCACATCGCGCAGAGCGGGCGCCAATCCCGGCGAGGCAGCGGTGTCGTCGCTCAAAACTGCTTCCCTCGCATCGTCCCGCGCTCTACGGCAGCGCGCGTAAAGGGCAAGTTGAGAAATGATCCGCCAGGCAGAGACGATGTTGCGCGACAATCCGGTGCTCGGCCAATTGCTGCGCTTCGGCATTGCCGGCGGGATTTCGACGCTGATCTATTCGGCGGTCTATCTGCCGCTGACGACTTGGGTGTGGCCGGGGCCGCGCGCGGTCTATGCGGTGCCCTTCGCCTTTGCGGTCGCGGTGACGGCGGGGTTCTTCCTGCACAGCCGCTGGAGCTTCAAGGGGCATGGGACGCGCGAGCCAGGCGGCATGCAGCAGATAAAATTCGTCGCGGTGCAGGCATCGGGCGTCGGGCTCAACGCGCTTGTCACCTGGGTCGGCACGGCGCTGCTCGGCTATCCTGCCTGGGCGCCGCTCTTGCCCGCCGTTCTGATCGCGACGGTGTTCACTTTCATTCTGAATCGCTGGCTGGTGTTCGCCTGATGAGCAACGCGCATGGATAGAATCGTCTACGACCGCATGGCGGCGCATGATTCCACGCATTGGTGGTACCGCGCGCGCCGCGAAATCCTGAGCGATTATCTGACCCGGCTCGGCAATCTGCCGAAGGACGCGCGCATTCTCGAGATCGGCTGCGGCACCGGGCACAACCTGCCGATGCTCGCGCGCTTCGGCACGGTCGAGGCGATCGAGATCGACCCTGCCGCGCGGGCGATTGCGAGCGAGCGGCTCGGTCGTCCGGTCGGCGATGCGCCGCTGCCCGAGCTGCCGGGGATCGAGCGCGGCGCCTATGATCTGATCGCGGTGCTCGATGTCGTCGAACATATCGAGGATGATGTCGCCGCACTCGCGGCGATGCGCGATTGCCTGAAGCCCGGCGGCAAGATCCTGATCGCGGTGCCCGCGCACCAATGGATGTGGAGCGCGCACGACGTCGTCAACCACCATCACCGGCGCTATTCGAAAGCGACGCTCGCCAAGGCCATCACGGCAGCGGGGCTGAAGCACAATGGCCTGCGCTGGTTCAATTCGCTGCTGTTCCCGCTGGCGGCGGCGTCGCGCCTCGCCGGGCGGCTGACCGGCAAGGACGACAGCGACGATTCACCCCCGCCGGGGCCGGTGAATGCGCTGTTCGAGACGGTGTTCGGGCTCGAGCGCCATCTGGTCGGGCGGGTGCCGCTGACATGGGGCGTGTCGATCGTGACGCTGGCCGAGCGGGTGTAGAATTCGCTATCCCCCGCTCGTTTCGAGCGAAGTCGAGAAACGCTGCGCCCCGCCTGTGGCCTGTTTCTCGACTTCGCTCGAAACAAGCGGGGAAGCGTGGGGTACAGTTATTCCCCCGGCACAACCTCGCCACCGCTCACCGGCGCCACTTCAACCGCTTCTGCCTTAAACCCCAAAGTCGCCGTCCCGCGCACCGGCCCCGCGACATCCGCCACCAGATACAGCGGCCGCCGCTTGGATTCCACGTAAAGCCGCCCGAGATATTCGCCGATCATGCCGAGCACGAACATCTGCACCGCGCCCAACAGCACGACGACCAGCATCGTCGACGTCCAGCCCTGCACCGCGCTGCCGGTGAAGAAACCGATCGCGATATAGACGAACAGCAACAGCGACGCGCCCGTCAGCGCGAGGCCGGCGTGGCTCGCGAACCGCAACGGCGCGGTCGAAAACCCCGTCACCGCGTCAAGCGCGAGACGGATCATCTTGCCGAGCGGATAATTGGTCTCGCCCGCATGCCGCTCGGCGCGGTCATAGACAAAGGGCACTTGCCGAAAACCGACCCAGGCGACCATCCCGCGAATGAACCGCGCCTGTTCGGGCAAGCTCAGCAGCGCGTCGAGCGCCCGCCGGCTCATCAGCCGAAAATCGCCGGTGTCGAGCGGGATCGGCGTGTCGGTGACGCGGTCGAGTACCCGGTAAAACGCCGCCGCCGTCACCTTCTTGAAAAACGTCTCACCCTCGCGCTTGCGGCGCACGGCATAGACGACATCGGCGCCTTGCGCGGCCATCGTTGCGCGCATGTCGCTCAGCAATTCGGGCGGGTCCTGCAAATCGGCGTCGATGATCAGGATCTGCGCGCCGCAGCACAGATCGAGCCCGGCGGTCAGCGCCAGTTGGTGGCCATGGTTGCGCGACAGGTTGATCGCGACGAGGCGCGGGTCGCTCGCCGCCAGCCGCTGCATCACTGCCCAGCTCCCGTCCTTCGACCCGTCGTTGATCAGGACGATCTCATAATCCTCGCCCACCGCCGCCCGCGCCGCAGCGGTCACGCGGGTGTGGAGCAAGTCGAGGTTGAGTTCCTCATTATAGCAAGGAACGACGACAGAGAGCGCAGGCCGGATCATGGCGCCCCTCTAGCGGTCAAATCGTTCCGCGCAAAGCGTGTCACACTGCCGCCCGGGCGCGCTCCTCGACCAGCCGTTCGAGAATCGTCAGCGGCACCGCGCCATCGCGCAGCACTTCGTGGAACTGCTTGATGTCGAACTTGGAGCCCAGGATTTTGCGCGCATTGTCGCGCGCACGCAGCCAACTGATATGGCCGATTTTGTAGCTGCACGCCTGCCCCGCCTGCGTACAGTAACGCTCGATCTCGCGCAGCGACCGCGGCCGGGCAAAGCCGACCGTCTCAACGAAATAATCGGTCGCCTGTTCGCGCGTCCAGCGCTTGGCGTGGATGCCGGTATCGGCCACCAGCCGTGCGGCGCGGAACAGGAAGCTTTGCAGATAGCCCGCGCGCTCGACCGGGCTGGCATAGCCGCCAAGTTCATCGGCGACTTGCTCGGCATAGAGCGCCCAGCCTTCCGAATAAGCCCCGAAGAACGACAGGCGGCGCAGCAGCGGGGTCTTGAGGCTCGCGACGACGCTCAACTGTGTGTGATGCCCCGGCACGCCTTCGTGATAGGTCAGCGACGGCAACGTGTATTTCGGCCAGTCGCCGACGTCCTTCAGATTGACGAAATAGATCGCAGGACGTGAGCCATCGAGCGAGGCGAGCCGGTAATAGCCATTCGACGCGCCATCCTGAATCTCGACCGGCACGGCGCGGATTTCGAGCGGGGCGAGCGGCGGGTTGATGAACGCCTGCGGCAATCTCGCGCGCATTGCCTTGACGCCTTCGTTCAGCCCCGCGAGCAACTCGGCGCGCCCTTCGGCGGAGTTGGCGTAAAGCTGTTCGGGCCGGGTGTTGAGCGCGGTCAGCCGCGCGCCGACCGTGCCTTGCGTCAGCCCTTGCGCGCGCAAAATCTTGTCGAGTTCGGCGCTGATCTCGGCGACCTGTTGCCGGCCGAGCTTGTGGACTTCGTCCGGCGTGAAATTGGTGGTGGTCGCCGCCTTCAGCGCATCAGCATAGATCGCCTCGCCATTGGGCAGCGCCCACAGCCCCGCTTCCTTGCGGCGCGGCATGCCCTGCACCAGCGCGATCTGGCGGTCGAGCGCGGGATAGACCGAGTCGGATATGATCTTCGCCGCCCGCGCGCCCCAGTCGCCCGCGACGCCCGCTTTCGCCGCGCGGCTCGCGAGCGAGGTCGCCATCGAGCTCGCCTCGGGTGCTGCTTTACGCAGGGTGGCCATCTGGCCCAGCGTCAGTTCAATCGAAAAATCGGGTGCTACATAGCCGCGCGCGGCTTCCGCCTTTTGCACCGCGCTGTCTTGATCAAGCGCGGTCCCGAACGCCTGCAAGCGCGACAGATAGGCCTCGCAATCACCGGCATTCTGGATCGTGTGCGACGACGACAGGAAATCGGGCACTGAGAAATAAGCGCCGCCCTGCTGGAAAATGCGATAGGGGCGGATCGTACTGCCGATGCCATATTTGGCCTGGCCGGTGATGCCGCTGGTGAGCGAATAGAGCACGACTTCGCGGTTGAGCTTGCCGCCCTTCGAGAGCGTCGCCGGGTCGATCGCGGTGATATCGGCAATCGCCTGTTTCGCGCGCGCGAGATCGGCGGCGCGCCCTTCAGCCGATCGATCATTGAGCTTGCCCTTCAGTCCTGCCCGCCCGCCCTTGTCGAGGCCAAGCTGCGTCGCATTTTCAGGATTGTCATCGACATTGGCGTTGAAAATCTTGTCGAACAGCGCATCGAGCGCGGCGTCGCCCGCAGGGGCAGCAGCGCGCAGCGCGCCCGGCAGCGTAGCAGCAGCAGCGGCCACACCGCTGGCGGCCAGAAAGCGACGACGGTCCATCGTTAATCCCCTTTGTTCGACCTTGTTGGGGACCAGCTTAGCCGCGCACCGGCGGCTGGCAACCGGCTTCAGTCGCGCTCGACCATACTCACGGCATCTGCGGCGCGCAGCGCAGCGATCAGGCGGGTCAAATGCGTCAGATCGCGCACTTCGATGTCGATCAAATTGGTGTGATAGCCGGTGTCGCGATTGTCGAGCCGCAGGTTGATGATGTTGGCCTTGTGCGCGCCAATCACCGTCGCGACCACGCCGAGCGCGCCGGGTTCGTTCTTCAACTGCACCGCGATCCGCGCGACCGCGCCTTCGGTCTTGTCGCCCCAGGCGAGATCGACCCAATCGGCATCGTCGCTGTGCGTCAGCTTCTCGCAATCGATCTTGTGGACTTCGATCCCTTCATTGGGGCGGCGCAAGCCGACGATGCGGTCGCCGGGCACCGGGTGGCAGCATTCGGCAAGGTCGAAAGCGATGCCCGGTGTCAGCCCGCGGATCGAGATCGCAGCCATCGGCGCCGAGGGGGTCGCATCGCCGAGTACCGCCGACGCGCCGGGCATCAGCGCATCCATCACTTCGGCATCGGTGAAGCGGCGCCGCGCAATCGCTTCCATTAGCGCGGCGCCATCGGGCAGCTTCAGCCGCTTGGTCGCCGCGCCGATCGCATCATCGGCCAGCGTGGTCGGCAGCCGCTTGACGATCTCGTCATAGAGCTTCTTGCCGAGCGCCTGCGCTTCGTCGCGTTCCTTGATGCGCAAATGGCGACGGATCGCCGCGCGCGCCTTGCCGGTGATCGCGAAGTTCAGCCAGTGCGGCTGCGGGCGCTGTGCCTTTGACCGCAGGATCTGCACCTGATCGCCATTATCGAGATGCGTGCGCAGCGGCACCACCCGGCCGTTGATCTTGGCCCCCACTGCCTGATCGCCGAGATCGGTGTGGAGCGCATAGGCAAAGTCGATCGGCGTCGCGCCCTTGGGCAGCTGGATCAGCTCGCCGCGCGGGGTGAAGGCGAAGATGCGATCAGCATACATCGCCATGCGGGTATGTTCGAGCAGCTCTTCGGGGCTTTCGGCGGCATCGAGAATCTCGACCAGATCGGCGATCCAGCGCACTTGCGTGTCGGGGCGGAGCTTGCCCTGCTTGTACGCCCAATGCGCGGCCAGCCCATATTCGGCCTCGGCATGCATGTCGGCGGTGCGGATCTGGATTTCGACGCGCGTGTTTTCGGCATGCATGATGCTGGTGTGGAGCGATCGATAGCCATTGCGCTTGGGTGTCGAGATATAATCCTTGAACCGCCCCGGCACCATCGGCCAGCGCCGGTGGATCATGCCGAGCGCACGGTAGCAATCCTCCTCGTTCGGCACGATCACGCGGAATGCCATGATGTCGGAGAGTTGCTCGAAACTGATGTGGCGCTCGCTCATCTTGCGCCAGATCGAATAGGGATGTTTTTCGCGGCCCCAGATGTCGGCATCGACGCCCTGACGCAGCAGCAGCGCCTTCATCGACGACGCGATCTTGGCGATGCGACCGTGATCGCCCTCATTCAGCAGCACCAGCCGCTTGGTGATCGAATCGAACGCGTCGGGTTCGATCTGGCGAAACGCCAGGCTCTGCATCTCGCGCATGAATTCATACATGCCGATTCGCTCGGCCAGCGGCGCGTAGATGTCCATCGTCTCGCGGGCGATTCGGCGCCGCTTGTCCTCGCTCTTGATGTGGTGGAGCGTGCGCATATTGTGGAGCCGGTCGGCGAGCTTGACCAGCAGCACGCGGATATCGTCCGACATGGCGAGCAGGAATTTGCGCAGATTTTCAGCCGCGCGCTCGCTTTCGGTCTGCGCTTCGATCTTCGACAGCTTGGTCACCCCGTCGACCATCCGCGCGACATTGTCGCCGAACAGCCGCTGGATTTCTTCGGGCGTCGCAACCGTATCCTCGATCGTGTCGTGGAGGATTGCGGTCGCAATCGTCTCATCGTCGAGGTGGAGATCGGTCAGAATGCCAGCCACTTCGATCGGGTGGCTGAAATAGGGATCACCCGAGGCGCGCTTTTGCGAGCCATGCGCCTGCATCGAAAACACATAGGCGCGGTTGAGCAACGCCTCATTGGCATCGGGATCGTAGCTCAACACGCGATCGACGAGTTCATACTGACGCAGCACGCGGCCAATGTGGGGCCGCGTGCTGCTGCTTTGCAACATTTACTTATCCGCGCAGACGGTGCGCGGCATTAGTCGTGGTTAGCGGGCAACAGTGTTGCACTTGGCGAGCGTCGCTTCGTCGAACGCGGCGCCGGCAACGGCGAAGGCTGTCAGCTTGCCCATGCGCTGCGCGACCATCTGGCACATGATGACATCGCGCTGCGTGCTCTTGGCGGCCCCGCACACGCCATCGGCGCACTTCCACAGCGTGCCCGCGGTGATCAGGGTGTTCTTGGTCGGCGCGGTCGCCGGCGTCGCGCTGTAATAGCCGCTCGTCTGCGCGAACGCGGCAACGGGGGCGAGCGTCAGGGCCGAAGCGGCAAGGGCGGCGATCGAAAGCGTACGGATCATGTCTTCCTCCATCGGTGGGGAGCCTGGGGAGGGCGGCCCCGGTAAAAACTATTAGGTTGCGAAACGCTACTTAGTCGAGTAAGTTTTTCGTTGCAACTAGAAACTTAGATTTTCGTCGCACCTTTGGCGAAATGGGATAGGATCACGCGCCTGATGGACGGAAAACTGAGAGAGCCCCTGCGCGACCTCGCCGAGTGCAGCTTGCCAGCCGCGCTCGAGGCGATGGGCGAGCGCTGGTCGTTCCTCATCCTGCGCGCCGCTTTCAACGGACTGTTCCATTTTGAGGAATTCCAGTCTGAACTCGGCATCGCGCGCAACATCCTCGCCAATCGGCTCGCGCGGCTGGTCGAACACGGGATTTTGAAGCGCGAGGCGCTGCCCGACGATCGCCGCAAGATCGAATATCGGCTGACCGAAAAGGGCGCTGCGCTGCTGCCGACGATGGTGGCGCTGCGCCAATGGGGCGAGCGCTGGGAAACGGGTGTCGCCGCCACTCCGGTGCTGGTCGATGAACGCGACCGCCGGCCGATCCGTCAGGTCGAGGTTTATTCGTGGGACGGTCGCGTGCTGCGCAAGGGCGACATGGTGTGGTCGCTGCCCGAAGACATCGCCCGCGACATCCACGCCGCCGAATAGGCGCCTTCCGGTCCGATTGCCCGTCAACATTGCGCGACTCCGATTGCAGCCGCTGAGTCGCTTAGCGTAGCAATGTAGCGAACGCTACAAATTTCTGATTTAAGGTGCGACGACTCTAGCTTGACCCGTTCGTTTCGTGCGAAGGCTCTGACGAGCGAAGTCGAGACATCGAGAAACAAGCGGATGGAGGAGTGCTTCGTCCAAAGTCACCCCGCTTTACCGCGCCGCCAGCCGCTCCAGCGCCGCGCGCACCTCACCGGCAATCGGCGCCGGACGCCCGCCGAGTTCGCCGACATGGACGATCACCATGTCGATCGCGCAGTGAAGGTCGCCGCTCACGGCGTGGCACAGCTCGAATCGCTGCGTCAGGCTGGTCGTGCCGATCCGCTCGATCCGCACAAACGCCTCGATCTCGTCGCCCATCGCGAAGGCAATCAGATAGTCGATTTCGGTGTGGCGCACATGGAAT
Source organism: uncultured Stakelama sp. (assembly GCA_964449575.1). Classification (GTDB taxonomy): domain Bacteria; phylum Pseudomonadota; class Alphaproteobacteria; order Sphingomonadales; family Sphingomonadaceae; genus Sphingomonas. The sequence continues at coordinate 30,721 of CAYUYZ010000019.1, read as the reverse complement.
TCGGCGGTCGTCCATGCGGGGCCAAGGTCATCGAGCCCGCTCCACGCCCAAAATTCGGTGACCGCGACATCGGCATATTCAAGATAGCGCGAATTGAACACGATCCGCTGCGCATCGACTTCGGCATAGCGAACCTTGATGCGCGTCGAAAAAGCATAGCCGGGTCTGGTCATGCCGCGCGCGATGCCGGGGGACAGCGCCAGCGTCAACCGGTCAGAACAGGAGTCTGGCGCCGACGATCGCCAGCGTCGTCGCCAGGATCGGCACCAGCACACGGTCCGACACCCGCGTCGCGATCAGGCTGCCGACGATGATGCCCGGGATCGACCCGAGCAACAGCGACGCAAGCAGCCACAGATTGACCGTCCCCATCGACAAATGCCCCAGCCCGGCAATCAGCGTCAGCGGCACGGCATGCGCGATATCGCTGCCGACGAGCCGCGCGACCGGGACTTTGGGGTAAAGAATCAGCAAAGCCGTCATCCCAAGCGCACCCGCACCCACCGAGGTCAATGACACCAGCGCGCCGAGCACCGCGCCAAGGATGATCGTGATCCGCCCGATCTCGGCATCATCGTCACCCGCGAACAAGGGGGTGAGCCGCGCGATGAGCGTCTTGCGGAAGAACACCGAAATCGCGGTCAGGATCAGCGCAAGGCCGAGCACCGTCGAGATCACCCCCGCCATCGCCGACGACTGCCAATTGGCGAAGCTCAGGATGGTCAGCGTCACGACCGCTGCGGGCAAGCTCCCCATCGCGAGCCGCCGCACCACGCGCCAATCGACCGTGCCATAGCGGCCATGCACTGCCGTCCCCGCCGTCTTGGTGGCCGATGCATAAAGCAGATCGGTGCCCACCGCCGTCGCCGGATGGAAGCCGAACATCAGCACCAGAATCGGCGTCATCAGCGATCCGCCGCCAACGCCGGTCAGGCCGACGAGCAGCCCGACCAACACGCCCGCCAGCGAATAGAGCAGGTCGATCACGCGCTGTCGCGAACGGCGCCTTGCGGCGGTGTATTGACGCCCATCGACTGTAGATAGCGCCTCACGTTGCGCGCGGCCTGGCGCAGGCGTTGTTCGTTCTCGACCATCGCAATCCGCACAAACCCTTCGCCATTCTCGCCATAGCCCACCCCTGGCGCAACCGCGACATGAGCGTGCGTGAGCAATTGTTTGCTGAACTCAAGGCTGCCTAAATGCGCGAGTGCGGGCGGCAGCGGTGCCCAGGCGAACATCGACGCCGCTGGGGCGGGAATCTCCCAGCCGGCGCGGCCAAAGCTTTCGACCAGCACGTCGCGGCGGTGATGGTAAAGCTGGCGATTCTTCTCGACGATATCCTGCGGCCCGTTGAGCGCCGCGCACGCAGCGGCCTGAATCGGCGTAAAGGCGCCGTAATCGAGATAGGATTTCACGCGCGTCATCGCCGCGATCAGTTTTTGATTGCCAACCGCAAAGCCGATCCGCCAGCCCGCCATCGAATAGGTTTTCGACAGCGAGGTGAATTCGATCGCGACATCCTTTGCGCCCTTCACTTGCAGGATCGACGTCGTTGGCCGACCATCGAAATAGAGTTCCGAATAGGCCAGGTCGGAGATCACCCAGACCTTGTTCTCGCGCGCCCAGGCGACGAGCCGCTCATAAAAGCTGATATCCACCGTCTCGGCGGTCGGATTCGACGGATAATTGACCACCAGCACCGACGGGCGCGGCACGGTGAAGTTCATCGCGCGCTCAAGTGCTTCCCAATAATGCGCGTCGGGTGTGGTCGGTACCGCGCGGATCGTGGCCCCGGCGATGATGAAGCCGAAGGTGTGGATCGGGTAGCTGGGGTTGGGCGCGAGCACGACGTCGCCCGGCGCGGTGATTGCGGTGGCAAGGCTCGCGAGCCCCTCCTTCGATCCCATCGTCACCACGACTTCGCTTTCAGGGTCAACGTCGACCCCGAAGCGGCGCGCATAATAATTGGCCTGCGCACGCCGCAGCCCCGGAATCCCGCGCGACGCCGAATAGCCATGCGCATCGGGCTTGCCGGCGACTTCGACCAGCTTGTCGATCACATGCTGCGGCGGCGGCAGATCGGGATTGCCCATGCCCAGATCGATAATGTCCTCCCCGCCCGCGCGCGCCGTTGCCCGCATCGCATTGACTTCGGCGATGACATAGGGCGGCAGGCGTTTGATGCGGTAGAATTCGTCAGACATAAGAATCGCTTCTGTTGAGAGTCACGGGCACCGGCGCAATTGGCACAGGCGCCGATTTCAGGCGCCCCCTCGTCGCCGGGGCGAGGGGATGCTAAAGCGTCTGTCAGGCGGGCGCAAATCACAAGAATCGGCGCCGCGAAGGATGAGGATAGCATGGCCGAAGCCCAATCGCCGCAACCCGAAACAGCGCCCGCGGCGCTGCCGATCCCGAGCCTGGAAGACATGCAGCACTGGACCTGGGTGATGGGTCGCGCGCAGCAGATGATGCTAGAAGCCGGGCTGCAGACGATTGAGGATACGCCCGCGATCCCGATCATTCCGGGCTTCACCGATCCGCGCACGCTCGACCGCGCGCGCGATTTCTGGACCGACAGCATGAAGATGTGGTCGCGCTTTCTGGTGCCCGATCTTGCCGCCGCCGAGCCCGAAGACCCGGCGCACGCGAAGGACAAGCGCTTCAAGGATCCGGCGTGGCGCGCCAACCCGGTGTTCGACTGGATTCGCCAAAGCTATCTGCTCGTCTCCGACCATCTTCAGCGCAGCGTCGACGAGATCGACGGGCTCGACGACAAGCAGCGCGAGCGGCTGCGCTTTGCGACCCGCAACATCGTCGACGCGATGAGCCCGAGCAATTTCCCCGCCACCAACCCGCTGGTGCTCGAAAAGACGCTGGAGACGGGGGGCGAAAATCTGCTGAGCGGCTTGCAGCATATGCTCGCCGATCTGGGCAAGGGGCAGCTCACCCACACCAGCAACGAAGCGTTCGAAATCGGTCGCAACATCGCGGTGACGCCGGGCAAGGTCGTCAAGCGCACGCCGCTGTACGAACTCATCCAGTACAGCCCGACGACCAAGCAGGTGATCGAAACCCCGCTCGTCATCTTTCCGCCGTGGATCAACCGTTTCTACATCCTCGACCTGTCCCCTGAGAAAAGCTTCATCAAATGGGCAGTCGATCAGGGCCTCACCGTGTTCATCGTGTCGTGGCGCTCCGCCGACGCGACGATGAAGGACGTGACCTGGGACGATTATGTCGAGGCCGGGCAGATTGATGCGATCGATACGGTGCGCGAGCTGCTCAAGGTCGAGAGTGTGCACGCGATCGGCTATTGCGTCGCGGGCACGACGCTCGCGGCGACGCTCGCAGTGCTGGCGGCGCGCGGGCAAGCCGACAAGGTCAAGAGCGCGACCTTCTTCACCGCCCAAGTCGATTTCAGCCGCGCAGGCGAATTGCTCAACTTCGTCGATGACGAGCAGATCAAGCTGATCGAGCAGGTATCGCCCGACGGATTCCTCGACGGCCGCTACATGGCGATGACGTTCAACCTGCTGCGCGGGCGCGACCTGATCTGGAATTATGTCACCAACAATTATCTGTTGGGGCAGGATTATACGCCGTTCGACATGCTCCACTGGAACGGCGACACCACCAACCTGCCGAGCAAATGGCATTTGAGCTATTTGCGTGATCTCTACCGCGACAATCGGCTCGCGGTGCCCGGCGCGCTCAGCATCGCCGGCACACCCATTGACCTGACCAAGGTCGCGACGCCAAGCTACATCCAGGCGGGGCGTGAGGACCATATCGCGCCTGCCGACAGCGTGTGGCAGATGACCAAGCACTTCGCCGGGCCAATGAAATTCGTGCTGGCCGGATCGGGGCATATCGCCGGTGTCGTCAACCCGCCTGCGGCGCAAAAATACCAATATTGGACCAATCCGGTGCTCGGCGACTCGTTCGCTGACTTCGTTACCGGTGCAACCGAGACCAAAGGCAGCTGGTGGCCCGACTGGATCGACTGGATCCGGGCGCAAGGCGACGCGACCGCACCGGTTAAGGGGGCTCGTGTCCCCGGCAAAGGCAAGCTGCCCGCGCTCAGCGATGCACCGGGTGATTATGTGCGGATGCGCTAAGCCTTTAGATTAATGCAATTTGCTGCGGTCAGAAATCGATCCGTAATGGTTATGTTGCACCGCACAAAAAACGCTTGATATCGTTCCGGCACTGCATTATATTGCAGTGCAGCAACCGAGATATCAGGAGCGCCGCATGGCAACCAAAGGTCCCAAATCGGGCACGCCGACCAAGCCCGTCGTCCCTGCCGTCAAGGCTGAGGCCGTCAAGGTCGATCAGGCCGCGCCAAAGACGGTGACGGCCAAGGCCGCCAAGCCGGCAACGCCCAAGGTGGCCAAGCCCACTGCGGTTGCGCCAAAGCCAGTCGCAGCGCCTGTTGCCAAATCGGTCGTTGTAGAGCCGGTCGCTGCCGAACCGGTGATCGCCGCCGCTGCCCCCGAAGTCACCCCGGTTGCGGTTGCCGCACCCGTGGCCGCGGCGCCCGTCGCTGAAGTCGTCGCGGCCCCCGTCGCCGCGCCGACCCCTGTTCCTACCCCCGTCATTACCCCTGCCGCCGCGACTGCCCCCGCAGTCAAGGCACCCCTCCTCTCAACCAAAAAGGTCAATGTCATCATGGAAAACGCCATTCACACCGCCACCGAAAAGACCCAGGCCCTGTTCGTTGACATGAACGAGCGCACCAAGGCCGCTGTCGAAAAGAGCACCCAGCTGTTCGCCGACATGAACGACTTCAGCAAGGGCAACGTCGAAGCCCTCGTCGAATCGTCGAAGATCGCTGCCAAGGGCATCGAAACGATGGGCCAGGAAGCTGCCGATTACACGCGCAAGAGCTTCGAAGGCGCGACTGCCGCGATGCGCGATCTGGCTTCGGTTAAGACCCCGGCCGATTTCATGAAGCTGCAGAGCGATTTCGTGCGCACCGCGTTCGACAGCCTGGTTGCTGAAACCTCGAAGACCACCGAAGCGATGCTGAAGCTCGCCGGTGACGTCGCACAGCCGATCTCGAACCGCGTTGCGGTTGCGGCTGAAAAGATCAAGGTCAGCGCATAATCGACCCGACGCTGCGGCGTCGCTACGATCAAAAAGGGGGCGGTGGCTTGCGAGCTGCCGCCCCTTTTGCGTTATGCGCTACGGGCTTTCGGCCATGAATCGCATACCCTCCGCTTGATCGCATCGCTTCCCCCTTGCCGAAGCCCCCCGGCGTGCCATATTTTCATCCTCACATGATCGATCACCCCACCCCCACCACCGCGATGGCCGAACGCCGCGACGACGACGAAGGCACGGGCCTTGGCATCGCGACGCGCACCCGCTCGCGCACCAAACGGCCGACGCCGTACCGCGTGCTGATGCTCAACGATGATTATACGCCGATGGAATTTGTCGTACTCTGCCTCCAGCGCTTCTTCCGGATGAGCATCGAGGAAGCGACGCGGGTGATGCTCCACGTCCACCAGAAGGGCGTCGGCGTGTGCGGCGTGTTCACCTACGAAGTCGCCGAGACCAAGGTCAGCCAGGTGATGGATTTTGCCCGCCAGAACCAGCATCCGCTACAATGCACGCTCGAAAAGGCGTGACGCGGGTCTGATCCCGAAATTAAAGCTGCTTGGGCGGCGCCTGGACGAGGGGGGGGAGTCACCAGACGCCGCCGTGCTAATCGCCGGCTAGGGGGCTAAACCAACGACTCAGCCAATATAGTCGACTATCGGGTCATTTCGAAGGCGTCGGGCGATTTTTCTGCGCGATTTTTGCAAAAACTTGCGCTCGATTGTCGTCCGATCAGGAACGGCGCGGGCGCAACTGGCCAATTGCTGCCGATACCAGCAGGGATTCGACCCCGGCATAGCCTAGTCCAAGGTGATCGGGCCGCACTGTCACAGCATCGGTCAGTTTCAGCCGCCCCGCGCGCAGCCCCGCGCGCCCGAGTCGCGCCCAGAGCCGCGCGGTTTCCCAGCGGATCAGCTTGCGGTCTTCGGGCGATGGCGCGGTCTGCGCGACAAAGGCGGTTTGCAACGTCATCAGCGTCTCGCCGAGCAGCGCCAGCGTCGCGCGGTCGGACACCGGCGCGCGCTGCATCACATGCGCGACGACCAGCCGCGCGCGATCCATCGCGACGTCCCCGAACACCTCGGCATAGCGCGCCGCGAGGACCTGGCTCGCGCTGGCGAGCATCGTATCGGTGAAGCGCTGCGAGGCGCCGCCGCAGTGGCTGCGGTACGTCAGCAGCGGCGTGTCGATCCGCGCGATTCGCCCCAGCGTGCGCAGCCGGTGGTACAGGTCGAAATCCTCGGCATAGAGCAGCTCGGGCCGGGTGAACGGGTCGAGCCGCCGCGCCGCATCCGCCCGGATCATCACTGATGACCAGACCAGCGGGTTCGAAATCCACAGCATCCAGTCGACCAGCGCAGGCGTCGTCACCGCAGGCAAGGTCGAAGGACGGACATGGCCGTCGATCAGTACGTCGGTCGCGCTCGCGACGAGCACTGCATCGGGATTGGCGTCGAGCCAGCGCACCTGTTCCGTAAAGCGGGTCGGCGCGCAGATATCATCCTGATCGAGCGCCGCCAGATACCGCCCGCGCGCGGCGGCGACCGCGCGATTGCGCGTGCGCACTGGGCCCTGGTTGACCTCGGCCTCGATCACGCGAAAGCGCGGGTCGTCGATCGCGCGCAGCACATCGCGGGTGGTATCGGTCGAGCAATCATCGACGATCACGACTTCGAAATCGCTGAAGGTCTGCGCCTTCAGGCTGGCGATCGTCTCGCCAACCAAGGCTGCGCCATTATAGGCGGCCATGATCACCGAGACGGCAGGCGTCACGCGACCGCCCGCGCCGCCGATTGCAGCACTTGCTCGACGATCATCAGCCCGACGTCGTTCTGCCATTGCCACAGGCCATTGGCTTGCCCGCGAAAGCTCGGCTCGCCGCCCAGCTTGCCCCAGGGCACGAAGCCGGCCGCGAGCCCGATACCGTAAGCGCCCGCGATCGGCTGGCCATCGGCGGCGACGATCCGGCAATGCCGGTCGACCATCGGCGCGCCGCGATCGGCTGCGAGCGCGATTCTGCGACCGCCGACATCGTGGAGCGGCAGCGCGTGCGGGCGATAGCCAAGTGCTGCGACAACCAGATCGACGTCCTGCAGGATCGCCTGCGCCGCCGCATCATCGTCGCCTGCAATCTGGTGCAGCGCCACGCGCGGTTCGGGCGCACGGCCGCCGACGCCGAGCATCCGCAGCACCAGCTCGCGCGCTTCGAGCCGGAAGCCCGCAAGGCGATAGACAAAGCCCGACACCGGGCAGATGTCGTCAGGGCCGAAATCGGTAAAGCCATCCTCATGCGCCGCCGCAACCGAGTGGTAAAAGGGCCGCAGCGGACGACGGTGCAGCAAGGTGATGCCGCCCGCGCCGAAGGGCAGCGCCGGGACCGTCTTCAGCAGCAACGCGACCGTCGCGACCGCGCTGGTCGACCCGCCGATCACCGCGACGCGCGGCGCGCGCTTGGCGCTCAGCAGATCGGCGACCTTCGCCATCCCACCCAGCCCCAGCACTTCGTCCGACTGCAACAGCCGGTCACCCGCGAGCGCCACCAGCGGCGCGCCCGCGACGCGCTGCGCGGCGATCCGGTCGATCGGCTGATAGCCGCCGGTGGCGACGACAATCGATTCGCTCAGCTGCTCAAATTCACGCCCGCTTGCCCGCGCGCGAATGCGTACCCGCCACAAGCCGTCACCGGTGCGATCGGCGCCGAGGACTTCATGCCCGGTCAGCACCGATCCGCCGTGGCGCTCGACCAGCGCGCCGAGCCGCTCGCCGGTCGCGCGCACCAATGGCCCTGCATCAACCAGCGGCACGCCCATCGCATCGGTGAAGCGGCGGACGGTGCGCGCGGCGGGATGCTCCTCGAGTCGCGCCAGTTCGGGATAGGGATTGTCCTTGACGGCGCTCAGGAAGGTGGTCGCGGTGCTGTCCGACGTGATCGCATAGCGCCCGAGCTGGCCGCGCCCGATGACATCGTCGCGGTCGACCATCACCAGCCCCGCCGCGAAATCGGCGAGCCGCCCATGCTTTGACGCGGCGGTCAGCACTGCCGTGCCCGCAGGCCCCGCGCCGATCATCACCGTCTTCGCGACCGCCAAGCGCCGCGCGCGCGCCGGCAGCGTCGCGGGCCGTGCGTCGCGCACACACACCGCCTTGAACCGCGCGGCAATCTCGACCGCGTCGGCAGGCGTCATCGCATCGGTGATCGGCAGCGACAGCACCCGGCGCGCGACGGCATCGGCAACCGGCGTCGGCTCGATGACCGCGCTCGCCTTGAAGAAGGGCTGCTCGGCGAGATGCGGGCTGAAATATTGCCCCGCCTGCACACCCACGTCGCCGAGACTTGCGACGATATCGGCGCGGCGCCGCGCGAGCGGCTCAGGCAGCAACACCGGCATAAACTGCATCGCGCGGCGGGTGCCATAAGGCCGCTGGAGCTGGAAATCGCCGAGGGCGTCGCGATACGCCGCTTCGATCGCTGACCGATTGGCGGCGATCCCCTCAAACTCGTCGAGCTTCAGCCGCGCGGCGAGCCCGAGCAGCTCGGGCAGCTTGGCATTAATCCCCGGCATCGCCGCGCTCCGGCTGCCCTGGAAACCGAAATTGGCCATCGACCGGATCGTCTCGATCAGCGCGACATTGCCCGAATGGACAAGGCCCCCTTCAGCCACCGCAAAAGTTTTGGTCGCGTGCATCGAAAACACCACCGCGAACGGCGCATTCGCCCCGAACCCCACGCCATTCGCATCGAGCGTACCGAGCGAGGCGGCGGCATCGATCACCACGCCGACATTGTAGCGCTGCTGGAGCCACTCATAGCGCTCGAGATCGATCGCATTGCCGAAGGTCGCATAGGGCACAATCACCGACACGCGCTTGCCATAATGGCTCAGCAGCCGCTCCTCGGCGCGCGCGCAGGCTGACCAGTCGTCGGGGTCGATGTCGCAGATCAGCGGCGTCAGGCCCGCCCAGAGTGCGGCTTGCGCGGTGGCGGCAAAGGTAAAGCTCGGCACGATCGCGAGCGACCCCGGCTCGGGCAACCACCCCGCCGCCTGCCGAATCGCGAGCAACAGCCCGAGCGTGGCATTGGCGACCGTCAGCGTCGCGCCATGCCCGCCGAACAATTGCGCTGTCGCTTCGGCCTCAAACGCGCGCACTTCCGGCCCCGAATTGCTGTAAATGCCCGATGCCTCAAGCCGCGCGAGATCGTCGAGATGCGCGCTGAGGCGCGGCGGTCGCGGGGCAATCAACGGATAGTCAGTCATCGTCCAGCGGAGCCTTGGCGCAAGCGATTGGAATAGGGGCGGAGCCTAGCGCCGAGGTGCCTAAAAACCGGTTACGGCGGACGATTGTCGATTGGAACCGATCGCGCCTTGGGATATTTGGTTTGGACGGGGCACGACAGGGAGAGCTTGGATGGCGGTTGATTTCACCCTGAACGGCGCGCCCGCGCGCTTCGACGGCGATCCCGACACCCCGCTCCTGTGGGTATTGCGCGATCATCTCGGCCAGACCGGCACCAAATATGGCTGCGGCATTGCCCAGTGTGGCGCCTGCACCGTCCATCTCGACGGCAAAACGCGGCGGTCGTGCGTTACACCGATCGCCACCGTCGCGGGCCGCAAGGTCACCACGATCGAGGGCGCGACCGGCAAGATCGCCGAGGCGGTGAAAGCCGCCTGGGTCGCGATCGACGTACCGCAATGCGGCTTCTGCCAGTCGGGTCAGGTGATGTCGGCGATCGGGCTGCTCAATGCCGTGCCCAAGCCGACCGATACCGACATCGACAATGCGATGGCAGGCAATATCTGCCGCTGCGCAACCTATGTCCGGGTGCGGCAGGCGATCCACAACGCCGCCGCCAAAATTCCCTCCAAAACGGGAGCCAAGGCATGACCATTGAAGCCAGCCGCCGCGATTTCCTCGCCGCCTCGGGGCTCGTCATCGGCCTCGCGCTGCCGATGGGGCGTGCCGCTGCCGCCGCCGGAACGAGCGCACCGTTCCAGCCCAACGCCTTCGTCCGCATCGCCGCCGACGACACGGTGACCGTCATCATCAAGCATGTCGAATTCGGTCAGGGGCCGTCGACCGGCCTCACCACGATCCTCGCCGATGAGCTCGACGCCGACTGGGCGCAGATGCGGATGGAATTCTCGCCCGCCAATGACGCGCTTTACAAGAACCTGTTCTACGGCACGATGGGCACCGGCGGCTCGACTGCGATGGCCAACAGCTGGATGCAAATGCGCACCGCAGGCGCCGCCGCGCGCGCGATGCTGGTTGAGGCGGCAGCCAAGCGCTGGGGCGTGCCCGCTGCGGACATCAAGGTATCGAAGGGCGTCCTCAGCCACGGCGCGCATCACAAGGCGCGTTTCGGTGACCTCGCTGCCGATGCCGCCGCGCTGCCGGTGCCGCAGAACCCCCGGCTCAAGACGCCCGCCCAGTTCACGCTGATCGGCACCGATACGCCCAAGCTCGATACCCGCGCCAAGACCGACGGCTCGGCCACGTTCACGATGGACATCGCCGTCGCCAACATGGTCCATTCGGCAATCCTCCACCCGCCCGCGTTTGGCGCCACGGTGAAAGCGGTCGACGATAGCGCCACGCGCGCGATGCCGGGCGTGGTGGCCGTGAAGGCGATCCCGCAAGGTGTCGTCGTCTATGCCAAGGACAGTTTTGCCGCGATCAAGGGCCGAAATGCGCTGAAGGTCGAGTGGGACCTGACCAAGGCGGAGACCCGGTCGAGCGACGACCTGTTCCGCACTTATGCGCAAGCCGTGCAGGCCCCCGGCAAGGAAGCGCACAAGGTCGGGGACGTCGAGGGGGCACTGAAAGGCGCCGCCAAGACGATCGACGCGACCTATTTCTTCCCCTTCCTTGTCCACGCGCCGATGGAACCGCTCGATGCGGTGATCGAGCGCCAGGGCGACCGCGCCAATCTGTACATGGGTAGCCAGTTTCAGGTCGGCGAAACGCGCGCCGTCGCCAAGGCGCTCGGCATCCCGTTCGAGAATATGACGCTCAAGCAGCAATTTGCGGGCGGCAGCTTCGGGCGCCGCGCGCAACCGGGTTCGGACTTTGCGGTCGAAGCGGGCACGATCGCTGCCAATGCGCCGACGCCGGCGGTCAAGCATCTCTGGACGCGCGAGAATGACATTCGCGGTGGGCGTTACCGCCCGATCACCGTCCACCGCTTGCGCGGCGGCATTGATGTCAAGGGCGACATCATCGGCTGGGATCAGCGCGTCGCGGTCCAACCGTTCGTCGCCACCCCCGGCGATGCGATCGACGATGGCATGTATGAAGGCTGCGGCCCCGACGACTATAGCTTCGCCAATGCCCGCATCGGCGTCGCCAAAATGGCCAATGGCGTGCCGACTTTGTGGTGGCGATCGGTCGGCCACACCCATACCGCTTATGCGAGCGAAGCCTTTCTCGACGATCTGTTCGCGCTGTCGGGCCGCGATCCGATCGCCGGGCGGCTCGCGCTCTTGAAGGATGCGCGATCGAAGGCAGTCCTCAACCGCGTTGCCGAAATCGCCAAATGGGGCGGCGCCGTTCCCGCGGGGCGTGCCCGCGGCGTTGCTTTCCACAAGAGCTTCGGCAGCTATGTCGCGCAAATCGCCGAAGTGTCGAAGGGCGCCGATGGCTTGCCCAAGGTCCACAAAATCTGGTGCGCGGTCGATTGCGGCACGCCGATCAACCCCAACATCATTCGCGCGCAGATGGAAGGCGGGATCGGTTTCGGCCTTGGCCATGCGCTTTACGCCGAATTGGTGCTGGGTGAGGGCGGGCGGATCGAGCAGGGCAATTTCGACAGCTATCGCTCGCTGCGGATCAACGAAATGCCCGCGGTCGAAGTTTCGATCATCAAGTCGACCGAAAATCCGACCGGCGTCGGCGAGCCCGGCTTGCCGCCGCTCGCCCCCGCGGTTGCCAATGCATGGCGCAAGCTGACGGGTCGCAGCGTCCGCCGATTGCCCTTCGCCGCCGAGGAGAATGCGTGATGAAGCCCGTTCATGGCCTGATCGCGCTTGGCCTTGCCGCGCTCGCGCTGCCGATCGCGGTGCTGGCCCGCCCGGACATGCAGACGACGCCGCAAGTGCCGCTGAAGGCACCCAGTGATTTCGCGTCGATTGCCGATCCGGCGGCGCGATCAGCGGCGATCTTCACCGAAATGGGCAAGGTGATCCAATCGCCCCGCTGCCTCAATTGCCATCCGCGCAGCGACCGCCCGCGTCAGGGCGACGAGATGGTCGCGCATAATCCGCCGGTGGTGCGCGGTCCGGCGGGCAAAGGCGCCCCCGGCATGGAATGCGCGACCTGCCACGGCGCCACCAATGTCGCTTTCGTGAATGGCGAGGGCAGCATTCCGGGCGCGCCGCACTGGCAGCTCGCGCCCGCGTCGATGGCGTGGGAGGGCAAGTCGCTCGCGGCGATCTGCGCGCAGTTGAAGGATGTGAAGCGCAACGGCGGCAAGCCGCTTGCCGCACTCGTCGAGCATAATGGCAAGGACGCGCTCGTCGGCTGGGGCTGGCATCCGGGGCTCGGTCGCACCCCCGCCCCCGGCACGCAGGCGCAGTTCGGGGCGCTGACCAAGGCCTGGATCGACAGCGGCGCCAAGTGCCCGGCCTGAACTTCGAGACGATCCGGCTGGAGATCGCCGAGGGGATCGCGACGATCACGCTCGACCGGCCCGAACGGATGAATGCCTTCACCGGCCAGATGATGGCCGATCTGATCGCGGCGTTCGACGCGACCGACGCCGATGACGCCGTGCGAGCGGTTATCGTTACCGGCGCGGGGAAAGCGTTTTGCGCCGGGGCCGATCTGGCGGACGGGGCGGCGACCTTCGATTATGCCCAAGGTGGTATGGGGCATGGCGACGGCGGGCCGGTGCAGGCCGATGGCTCGGTCGACTTTGCGCATGAGGGCGTGCGCGATTCGGGCGGGCGAGTGACCTTGCGGATTTTCGACTCACTCAAACCGGTGATCGGCGCGATCAATGGCGCCGCGGTCGGCATTGGCGCGACGATGCTGCTGCCGATGGATTTCCGGCTCGCGAGCGACACCGCGCGCTTCGGCTTCGTCTTCGCAAGGCGCGGGATTGTGCCGGAGGCGGCATCGAGCTGGTTCCTGCCGCGCCTTGTCGGCATCGGGCAGGCGCTTGAGTGGTGCTATTCGGGCAAAGTGTTCGGCGCCGACGAAGCGCTCAACGGCGGGCTGGTGCGGTCGGTGCATGCCGCCGATGATTTGTTGCCTGCCGCGCGCTCACTGGCGCTGGAACTGACGTCCGACAGCGCGCCGGTGTCGGTCGCTCTCACCCGGCGGATGCTGTGGGGGATGCTGGGCGCTGGCCACCCGATGGACGCGCACCGCCTCGACAGCCGCGCGGTCTGGCTGCGCGGCGGCGGCGCCGATGCGAAGGAAGGCGTGATGTCGTTCCTCGAAAAGCGCGACGCAGTGTTTACTGATCGCGTGAGCGACGAATGGCCGCGCGTCGACGGATGGTTCGACGCGCCTGGCTGGCGCTGATTTGGTTCACGCAAAGAACGCAAAGAACGCGAAGAGGTTAGCCCCAATCAATGCCGCGCAGCGGCCTTCAACCTTCCTTTTTTCTCTTCGCGTTCTTTGCGTGAAGAATTTCTCACGCGGAGGCGCGGAGCACACGGATTTTTTTAAGCCGCTACGCGGCAGAAACCGTTCCTCTCCGCGTCTCCGCGTCTCCGCGTGAACCAACCTACCGCTGATCCACCGCCCCGCCGCCGCGCATCACATAATCGCGCGTTTCATAGGGCGGCGCCAAACCCTCCACCCAAGCGCCATGCGCATGCGTCAGCGCAACCAATTCCATCGGCGTATCGCCCGGCCAGCCCTGCACGCGCACTTCGTGGCGGTGGAGATCGCGATTGGGCTCCATCATCACCCAACCCAGCCGCCGGTCGGCCGTCGCCCGCGCACCCGCCGCCGCCATCGCCGCACGGATGCGGTCGCGGCCCTCAGGCGGCAGATATTGCCACACCACCGAATGCATCAGCACGCGCGTCGCGCCCTCGGCCTGTGGCTCGGCCAGCCGCGCTTCGACCCAGTCCGCCGCATCACCCTGCTGGAGCGCTACGCCATAGCGCCGCACCATGGCGATCGCCGTGTCGATCCTCGCCTGCCGCTCAATCGCATCGACCCAGACATAGGCCGCCAACCGCTCGGCCGCTGTGTCATCGTTCAGGTCGACCGGCGCGATATCGACTCCGCGCACGCCGACAATCTCAACGGGCGCTGCGGGCGGCGGCGGCCCGCGCCATTCGGGCTTGATGATCAACTCGGCCGGGCCCGGCCCCGCACGAACACCGCCGAGATCGAAGCCATAGCGATCGATCAGCAGATTCAGCCCAGCGCTCGACCCGATTTCGAGCAGCTCGAGCTTCGGCCCGAAGCGCTGCGCCAGATGCAGCAGCCCCGTCATCAGCCCCGCCGAGCGCCCCGCCTCATTGGTCTGCGGCGGTCCCGCGAGCCACGGAAGCAAAGCCGCATCATGCGTGATCAGGGTCGCGCCCAGGATCGCATCGACGCCGGCATCGTCGCTCACTTCACCCCGAAACACCCGCGACAAGGCCGGATCGACACCCGCGCGGTGCAGCGCATGCAACCCGCCGACCAGCCGTAACACCATCGCGTCCGCCACCGGCTCGCCCGGCCAGTCGAGCACCGCACGCCCGGTGGCGCTCGCCCGGCTCATCACGCGCCCCAGCGACAGGCACACCCGCGTCGTGATCGGCGCGTCCATCACCCCACTATACTCGGCCTGCACGGTGAATGACTGGCGGTTGGTTGCTTCATCGCCCATCACTAGGTCCCTCTTGTTGCGCCGCCGCACGTCCCCAACTAAGGCCGCACGACTTATGGCCGATCCGCTCATCATCGCTGTACCGAAAGGCCGCATCCTCGGCGAGGCGCTGCCGCTGCTTGCGCGCGCCGGAATCGTGCCCGAAGCGGCGTTCGCCGACGAGGACTCGCGCGCGCTGCGCTTCACCACCACTGATCCGGGGATCGAGCTGATCCGCGTGCGTGCATTCGACGTGGCGACCTTCGTCGCGCATGGCGCCGCGCAGCTTGGCATCGTCGGGTCGGATGTGCTGATGGAATTCGACTATTCGGAGCTGTACGCCCCTGTCGATCTCGGCATTGGCCGCTGCCGCATTTCGGTGGCGGAACCCGCCGCAATGGCCGCGCAAGACGATCCGCGCGGCTGGAGCCATGTCCGCGTCGCGACCAAATATCCGCACCTCACCAAAGCGCATTTTGCCGCACGCGGCGTGCAGGCCGAATGCGTGAAGCTCAACGGCGCGATGGAACTGGCGCCGACGCTCGGCCTTGCGCCGCGCATCGTCGATCTGGTGTCGTCGGGGCGGACGCTGGCAGAAAACGGGCTGGTCGAAGTCGAAGTGATCGCCGAAGTCACCAGCCGCCTGATCGTCAACCGCGCCGCGTTCAAGACGCGCGACGGCGTCGTGCCGCTGGTCGATGCATTTCGAAAGGCGGTTGCCTGACATGATCCGCTTGTCCACCGCCGATGCCGGTTTCGCCAGTGATTTCGCCGCACTCGTGAATGCACGTCGCGAAGCCGATAGCGGGGTCGCGCGCGACGTGGCGGCGATCATCGCGCGCGTCCGCGACGAAGGCGATGCCGCCGTCGCCGAGCTGACGCAGCGCTTCGACGGGCATGATCTGGCCGCATCGGGCTGGACGATCGACCTCGCCGATTGCCGCGCGGCATACGAAGCGCTCGCGCCCGATCTGCGCGCCGCGCTCGATCTCGCCGCCGCGCGCATCCGCACCTATCACGCCAGGCAGCGCCCCGAAGACAGCGACTCGGTCGATGGCGCAGGCGTGCGGCTCGGCGCGCGCTGGTCCGCCGTCGCGGCGGCGGGGGTCTATGTCCCCGGCGGGCGCGCGGCTTATCCCAGCTCGGTGCTGATGAACGCGATTCCGGCGAAGGTCGCAGGCGTCGACCGGCTCGTGATGGTCACGCCGACACCAAAGGGCGAGATCAACCCGCTGGTGCTTGCCGCGGCGCACATCGCCGGGGTGGACGAAGTCTGGCGCATAGGCGGCGCGCAAGCCGTGGCCGCACTCGCTTACGGCACCAATCGGATTGCGCCGGTCGATGTCATCACCGGCCCCGGCAATGCCTGGGTGGCGGAGGCCAAGCGCCAGCTCTACGGCGTTGTCGGGATCGATATGGTCGCGGGACCGAGCGAAATCGTCGTGGTCGCGGACGGCGCCAACGATCCCGACTGGATCGCCGCCGACTTGCTCAGCCAGTCCGAGCATGACCCGACCAGCCAGTCGATCCTGTTCACCGACGACGCGGGCTTTGCCGATCGCGTCGCCGGTGCCGTCGAGGCGCAACTGACGACGCTCGCCACCGAAGCCGTCGCCCGCGCGGCTTGGGATGCGAACGGCGCGATCGTGCTGGTGCGCGATTTCGCCGAGGCGATGCCGCTGGTCGATCGCCTCGCGGCCGAACATCTCGAACTCGCGGTCGACAATCCGCAAGGCTTGTTCGACCAGGTCCGCCACGCTGGATCGGTCTTCCTCGGTCGCCACACGCCTGAAGCCGTCGGTGATTATGTCGCCGGGCCCAACCACGTCCTCCCCACCGGCCGCCGCGCGCGCTTTTCGAGCGGGCTGTCGGTGCTCGATTTCATGAAGCGCACCAGCTTCCTCCAGCTCGACGAAGCATCGCTCGCGGCAATCGGCCCGGCGGCGGTCGCGCTCGCGGGGGCCGAAGGGCTGCCCGCGCATGCCCGGTCGGTCAGCTTGCGACTAAAATAGCACCCCTCCCACCGTTCGTTTCGAGCGAAGTCGAGAAACAGGCCCCAAGCGCGGCGCAGCGTTTCTCGACTTCGCTCGAAACGAGCGGGTATAGGACAAACCAGATGACCCGCTCCACCTCCCGCCCCGCCCCCCGCACCAAGGCGCGCGCCGCAGCCCGCCTCGCCGCCGTTCAGGCGCTGTACCAGCACGACATGGAAGCGACACCGATCGTCCAGCTGCTCCACGAATTCCACCAGCACCGCCTCGGCGCGACGATCGAGGATGCCGAATATGCCGAGGCCGATGTCGATTTCTTTGACGATGTCGTGAAGGGCACGCTCGCGCGCGGGATGGAGATCGATTCGCTCATCACCACCAAGCTTGCGAGCGGCTGGAGCCTCGACCGGCTCGACAAGCCGATGAAGGCGATCCTGCGCTGCGGCACTTATGAACTCATCGCGCGCGCCGATGTGCCGGTGGGCGCAGTCATCACCGAATATGTCGATGTCGCCCATGCCTTCTACGACAAGCGCGAATCGGGCTTCGTCAACGGGCTGTTGGACGCGATCGGCAAGGATGTGCGGAGCTAGCCGTGGGCGACATCGTCAACCTCCGGCTGGCACGCAAGGCGAAGCGGCGGGCCGAGGGCGAAGCGGTCGCCACCGCGAACCGCGCGAAATTCGGCGCGACCAAGACGGAGCGGAACAAGCGCGCGGTCGAAGCGGCGCGCCACGACCGGACGCTGGACGGTGCCAACCGCGAGCAGTGAGCCAGCCCGACGAACTCCGGGGTAACGGAGGCCGCAGCTTTCGTCCCATTCTTCGCCGAACGTAAGCTCCTGAAAACGAGCTAGACGATGACCAACTCGGCGAGCTTGGCCGCCACTGTTGCCATTGAGTCTTCTGCGGTGCTGAGGCCGGTTCGCGAGGCCAGCATTGGGCTGACGTTGCGAAGAGCTTCGTAGGTCGTGTTATGAACGATTGGGATCAGCTGTTCGGTCGCAAGGAGAACTGAAAGTTCTTTGTCGGCAACTCCCGCAGCTGGGAGGCGGCTCAGCAACGCGGGGGTCACCAGCACGATTCCGATCCGGGACTTCACCAGACCCCTGTCAATTTCGCGAAGCAACGAAGAACCGAGCGGAACGTCCTTTTCGCTGAACCAAACCGAGACACCGCCTGCTTCAAGTAGGTCATGCAGTTCCTTGGCAGCCGCCTGCCGGTCGTCCCATGCGTGGCACAGGAAGACATCGCGAAGATCAGGCAGTTTCGCTCGGATTTCGACAGTCTCGCGGATCGGCGTCAGCGCCCGCACTTCTGTGGGTGTATAAAATACGGACGAACCAGCTTTTGACCAACTTGCTCTTACCCGCCCCGACCCACCGCCACTGCTTCCCGAAGAAGCGCGGTAAGACGAGGATGGAGATGGTGGCGAGTACGACCCGTAGCTGCTGTAGCCGCTATAACCGCCGTATCGACTGGAGCGACCGCCGCACGCCGGACAGTTCGCTGCAGCGCTCGATGAGCGATGACCTCGTGTTGGTGCTGTGCATTGAGCCATTTGAGTCCCTTCCCCTATAATTCAACTTGGAAGAATATGGGCCTCGACAATATTCAATTCAACAGTTGGGCTAGACATTTAATACTAAACTGTCAGGCCACGTCGAGTTAGACGTAGCCGACTGCATCGCTTTTTGCGGACAACCCCATTCCACCCAAAAGCAGACAACACCCCCCGCCCCCGCTAAACCCCACCCCGTGACCGAAGCCGAGTTCATCGCCGCGCTGCGCATCCTCCCGCTCCACCCCGGTGCGGCGGGGTTGTGCGATGATGCGGCGACACTCTCACCCACCGACGGCACGCTCGTGCTGAGCACAGACACGATGGTCGAGGGCGTCCACTTCCCCGCCGACATGCGCCCCGCAGACGTCGCGTGGCGGCTAGTCGCCTGTGCGCTGTCGGATCTTGCCGCCAAGGGGGCGGAGCCGGTCGGGGTGATGCTGAACTATCCGCTGCGAAGCCAAGATAACTGGGACCACGCGTTCCTCGACGGCCTCGCCCAAGTCCTCGCCCACTACGCCGCCCCATTGCTCGGCGGCGATACCGTGTCGATCCCGCCGCACGCCCCGCGCGTGCTCACCCTCACCGCGATCGGTCGCGCGACGCACACACCCGTGCCGGTCCGCTCCGGCGCGAAAGCAGGCGATCTGCTGTACGTCACCGGCACGATCGGCGCGGCACTCCTCGGTTTCGAGCGGCTCGAAATCGAACCCAATGCCTATCGCCGCCCGGTCACCCGCATCGCCGACGGCATGCTGATCGCCCCCCACGCCAGCGCGATGATGGACGTGTCCGACGGCCTCCTGCTCGACGCGCAGCGCATGGCCGCCGCAAGCAAGCTCAGCGTATCGATCGCGCTCGATGCTGTCCCAATTCCGCCCGAACTCGCCGCCGATCGCCTCCGCGCGGTGACATGGGGCGATGATTACCAACTGCTTTTCGCCGCCCCGCCCACGCTAACGCTGCCCGTTGCCGCCACCGCGATCGGCCGTTTCGCCCCCGGCAGCGGGCTGACGCTGGTCGATGGCGCCGACCCCCTCCCGCTGCCCCAGCGTCTCGGTTTCGAACACACAGGCTAACACCGCTTGCCTATCGCGCCGCGCCGAGGCTAGGAACCCACAACGAAAATGCCCGGCGCTCGCCAGAGGCAGCAGGATAAGGGGAATGCGATGCTGATCGTCTATGCGGCCATGGTCTGTGGCTTGCTGGCTGTGCTTTATGGTTTTGTCACCAGCCGCCAAGTGTTGTCGGCCCCCGCCGGCAATGAAAAAATGCAGGACATTGCAGCGGCGATTCAGGAAGGCGCACAAGCCTATCTCGGGCGGCAATATCGCACGATCGCAGTCGTCGGTGTCATCGTCGCGGCGCTGATCTGGGTCTTTCTCGACCGGATGGGCGCGCCTGTTTCGACAATCGGCTTTATCATCGGCGCCGTACTGTCGGGCGTTGCAGGCTATGTCGGCATGAACATCTCGGTGCGCGCCAATGTGCGCACGGCAGAGGCCGCGCGGAGTTCGCTGCAAGGCGGCCTGACGATGGCGTTCCGCTCGGGCGCGATCACCGGCATGCTGGTGGCGGGGCTCGGCTTGCTGTCGATCTCGGGCATCTTCTGGTATCTGATCGGCCCCGGCGGCAATGCCCCGGGCAGCCCGATCGTCGTGGCAGCACTCACGGCGCTGGCGTTCGGCGCGTCGCTGATCTCGATCTTCGCGCGTCTGGGCGGCGGTATTTTCACCAAGGCCGCTGACGTCGGCGCCGATCTGGTCGGCAAGGTCGAAGCGGGTATTCCCGAGGACGACCCCCGCAATCCCGCGACGATTGCTGACAACGTCGGTGATAACGTCGGCGACTGCGCGGGCATGGCCGCCGATTTGTTCGAAACCTATGTCGTGACGCTGGGCGTGACGATGATCTCGATCGCGCTCGCTTTGCGCGGGTCGGACAATCTGCTCGCGGTGATGGGGCTGCCGCTGATCGTTGGCGGGGTGTGCATCATCACCTCGATCATCGGCACCTATTTCGTGCGGCTGGGCAGCGGCAACAACATCATGGGCGCGCTCTACAAGGGTTTCTGGACCAGCGTGATCCTGTCGATCCCCGCCATCTACTTCGCGACGCAATATACGCTCGGCGACATGAACACCGCGATCGGCGGCAACAGCAACATCAGCTTCCTGGGCGGCGCGACGGCAGAGGCAGTGGCGGGCAATGCCGCCGCGTCGGTCACCGGCATGGCGCTGTTCTGGTCGATGATGATCGGGCTCGCCGTGACCGGGCTGCTGGTGTGGATCACCGAATATTACACCGGCACCAATTACCGCCCGGTGCGCAGCATCGCCAAGGCGTCGGAGACCGGCCACGGCACCAACGTCATTCAGGGCCTCGCGATCAGCCTTGAATCGACCGCGCTGCCGACCTTCGTCATCGTCATCGCGGTCATCGCTGCCTATCAGCTCGCGGGCGTGATCGGCGTGGCGTTTGCTGCCACCGCCATGCTCGCGCAGGCGGGGATGGTCGTCGCGCTCGACGCTTATGGTCCGGTCACCGACAATGCGGGCGGCATCGCCGAAATGGCGGGGCTGCCCGATGACGTGCGCCACAAGACCGACGCGCTCGACGCGGTGGGCAACACCACCAAGGCGGTGACCAAGGGCTATGCGATCGGCTCGGCGGCACTCGCAGCGCTGGTGCTGTTCAATGCCTATACCAGCGATTTGGCGAAGGATTTCCCGAACCTCACGGTCAACTTCCAGCTCTCCAACCCCTATGTCATCGTGGGGCTGCTGCTCGGCGCGCTGCTGCCGTACCTCTTCGGCGCGATGGGGATGACCGCCGTTGGCCGCGCGGCAGGCGCGGTGGTTGAGGAAGTGCGCGACCAGTTCCGCAACAACCCCGGCATCATGCTCGGCACCAGCCGCCCCGATTATGCCCGCACCGTCGACCTCGTCACCAAGGCCGCGATCCGCGAGATGATCGTGCCGAGCTTGCTGCCGGTGCTGTCGCCGATCCTCGTGTACTTCATCATCACGGCGGTGGCGGGTCAGGCCGAGGGCTTTGCCGCCCTCGGCGCGATGCTGCTCGGGGTGATCGTCTCGGGCTTGTTCGTCGCGATCTCGATGACCAGCGGCGGCGGCGCGTGGGACAATGCCAAGAAGTACATCGAAGACGGCAACCACGGCGGCAAGGGCAGCGAAGCCCATAAGGCCGCGGTGACCGGCGACACCGTTGGTGACCCGTACAAGGATACGGCAGGGCCTGCGGTCAACCCGATGATCAAGATCACCAATATCGTCGCGCTGCTGCTGCTCGCGGCCGTTGCGGCGGCGAGTGGGGTCGTCGGCTAGGCATCGCCGTGCTGGGCGGCGCCGAACCGCGCCGCCCAGCCCCCCCCTTGATCGCGCGCCCGACCGCGATAAACTCGCGCTTCGAGCCGCTTACAGGGGATTAGCGACAATGGATTTTGCGCGTCAGATTTCGCGAAGCGCGGCGGCATGTGCCGTTGCTGCACTGGCCCTGAGCTGGGCACCGGCAACCGCGCAGGTAAAGCCCGAGGCCGATTGGCAAGGCAAGACCATCCCGATCGAAATATTCGGCCAATTCCCGATGGTCGCCGGCGCCACGCTTTCGCCCGACGGCAGCTGGATCGCCTCAAAAATCCGCGCGCAGGGGCAGCAAGTGCTTGCCATCCTCGCGGTCGGCCAGCCGGGCATCAAGCCCCTGATCATCGCGCGCGATTCAGAGCAATCGGGCGACAAGATCGGCCAACGCCAGATCATCAGCTATCGCTGGCTGAATAATGAGGTGCTGCTGATCGGCATCAGCTCGCGCGACAATCTGGGCGGCGACTGGTTCGATAACGTCCGCTACGCCGCGTATAACCGCACCACCGGCAAGACGCTGCCGCTCGGCTGGGACAAGGCATTTGCCGGCACCAGCCTGCTCTGGACCTCGCGCGACGGCCCGCCGCGCATCCTGCTCGAACGGATCAACCCCCAGAATGGCACCGAATTGCTCGGCAGGCCCGAAGTCGTCGAAATCGACGCCGTCACCGGCAAGGAGCAGGTCGTCATGCGCGCCAATCCGGTCGTCGCCGACTGGTCAGCGGACGAAGCGGGTGTCGTGCGCATGGGCACCTTTTTCAGCGGCGACACCGGGCGGCTGACGGTGCTGTACCGCCCCGATGCCAAATCGGGGATGAAGACGATCTTCAACGAAATGATGGGCCTCAATGCCAGGCCCTCGGTGCCTGACGTAATGCTGCCGGACGGCACCGCCTACACCGTCAGCGCCAAGGACGGATACGCGGCGCTGTACGAATTCGACCTGACGACGATGAAGATCGGCAAGAAGATATTTGGCGTCGATGGCTATGACATCGACGGGCCACGGGTCGCGCGCGACGGCAGCAGGATCGACGGCATCGATTTCACCACGGCACGCGGTCAGCAGATATTCTTTAGCCCCCGGATGAAGGAAATCCAGTCGGTGATTGAGGAGCCCTTTGGCAAGGGCAATGTTCAAATCCTTAGCGCCGACGCCAAGCAGACGCGGATCCTGTTTCAGGCCAGCGTGCTCGGCCAGCCCCCCGCCACCTATTTGTTCGAAACCGCCAGCGGCGCGATCGGGCGGCTGGCGTGGTATAATGACACGCTGAAGAACGCCGTGCTCAACCCAGTCAGCGCGGTGCGCTATCCCGCCAGCGACGGCAAACCGATCGAAGCGGTGCTGACGATGCCGCGCCACCGCGCGGGCCAGAAGAATCTGCCGCTGATCGTGCTGCCGCACGGTGGCCCCTGGGCGCGCGACGATGCCGGTTGGGACGCCTATGGCTGGGCGCAGGCGCTCGCCGAATATGGCTATGTC
This sequence comes from uncultured Stakelama sp., assembly GCA_964449575.1. Taxonomy (GTDB): domain Bacteria; phylum Pseudomonadota; class Alphaproteobacteria; order Sphingomonadales; family Sphingomonadaceae; genus Sphingomonas. Next base: position 7,384 of record CAYUYZ010000019.1, on the reverse strand, counting down.
GTCATCCAGCCCAATTATCGGGGCTCGACCGGCTATGGCTCGGCGTGGACCAAGGCGTCGGAAAAGGCCTGGGGCTACCGCATGCAGGATGACCTGAACGACGCGGTCAGCTGGCTCGCGGGGCAGGGCACGATCGATCCCAAGCGCGTGTGCATGATGGGCTGGTCGTACGGCGGCTATGCGGCGAGCCGGGCGGCACAACGCGACGGGGCGAAGTATCGTTGCGCCATCACCGGGGCGGGCGTGCATGACCTGCCGGCGATGGTGCGCTACGACAAGGATTACCTCGGCACTTTCCGCGCCAAGCAGGCGCTGGGGTCGGCGGGTGATCTGGTCGATGTGTCGCCGGGCCTGCACCCCAAGGATTATTCGATTCCGGTGCTGATCATCCACGGCGCGAAGGACATTCGCGTGCCAGTGGCACAATCGCGCGATCTGGTCGCGCGGCTGAAGGCGGCGGGCAAGGTCGAGGGGCGCGACTTCGTCTATCTCGAACAGCCGCTCAACACCCATAACCTGCTGCGCGAGGAAGACCGGGTGCAATTGTTGCAGGAAGTGAAGAAGTTCCTGGAGCAGCATAACCCCGCATAAGGCCCGAGGCCAAGCGCAGCTTGGCCAAGGATCAGCCGCATGCCGGCCGGCGGGCGCACGAGCTCGACCTCGCGCGCCCGACCGACGCGGCTTTGCCGCGGCGCGCCTTCCTATAGCGGGATGAGGAATTTGCCCATCACCCGCTGGTTTCGAGCGAAGGCTCTGTCGAGCGATGTCGAGACATCGAGAAACCCGAGTACGCCGCCTGTGGCCTGTTTCTCGACGTCGCTCGAAACGAACGGGGCAAAGGGTTTCCTCCGATCCACCCCCCAGCCCAAAGCCCCCCGTGACAACGCCCGCCCCCGCCCCCACCTAAGCACACATGAATCCCCTGCGCTCCCTCGTCGAATCCCAGGTCGACGCGCTCTTCTCTCCCGCCAGCGACGATGCGCCGTTCGACATCACCCAGGGCGCCGACGATGGCCTCTACGGCCCCGGCTCGGTCGCGTGGGAGGTCCACGGCGATTTTGCGACGATGATGATCGGCGGGATTGCCGCGCTCCTGCTCCAGATGCTCCACCCGCATGCGATGGCGGGGGTGTGGGATCATTCGAACTTTCGCGCCGACATGCTCGGCCGCCTGCGCCGCACCGCGCGCTTCGTCGGCGGCACCACCTATGCGCCGATCGACCAGGCCGAGGCGATGATCGCGCGGGTGCGGCGCATCCATGCGAGCGTGGGCGGCACGCTGGCAGACGGCACCCCCTACCGCGCCGATGACCCCGCCACGCTCGCCTGGGTGCATGTCGCGGGCGAGTGGAGCTTCCTCGCCGCCTATAAACGCTACGCCGACCCGACGATCCCGCGCTACCGCGAAGACGCTTTCTTCGCCGAGACCGCGCGGCTGGCGGACAAGCTCGGCAGCGCCCCGGTCCCGACCACCCGCGCCGCCGCCGACGCGTACCTCGCCGCGATGCGCCCGAGCCTGCGCGCCGATGATCGCACCCGCGCCGTGATGGCGGCCCTGCGCAGCGCCGCCCCCGCAGGCTCGGCGAGCGCCCCCGTGCAGGCGCTGCTGATGGCCGCCGCGATCGACCTGCTCCCGCCCTGGGCCGCCGCGATGCACGGCGCCCGCCCCGGCACCCTCAGCCGCAGCCTCACGCGCGCGAGCGCGGGCACGCTGGCAGCGGCGATCCGCGCAGGCCTCGCGCCAAGGGTCGCGCGACGGAATGCGGCGCTGGCGGTTAGGGCGGCGCGGTTGAAGGCAGGCGCCTAGACTCTGTTGCCTTTACCTAGACCCGCTCGTTTCGAACGAAGTCGAGACATCGCTCGACACCAACGGGTTCAGGCGTGCGTCAATCTAAGGTCATCTCGATTACAACGGCACAGCTCATCAATCCAAAATACAAAAATAGCGCCGCCGATTATATTTTTTCGCCCTTAGACAGAAAAAATCCTGCAATCTAGATCAAATTCATTTATTCGCAGCAGCAATTGCTTGTTTTCCATCATTAATTGCAGCTCTTAGCAGGGCAAGTCCATTCGCAAGCAAGAGGTCAATCGCATATTGGTTGGCACGGGCGGCATTTGCTCTGGCAATATAATCTGCTATCCTCGGATCAGTCGCTGCCAGCGCCGCAAGTTGAGCATCCTGTGTGGGCTGTGCGGTCTGCGCCGACGCCACAGTTGGCAAACTTACTGCGAGAATTGCTGCACCCATAGCAATAATGGTACGATAGTTCATACTGTATTCCCCTTTTGTAAGTATTTAATGCCATTTATTCCATTAAATTGGTTAATTTATCAATGGTAATTTTATGTGATTCTATAATTGTTCAAGGTAGGCCGGGGCACACTCCAGCGCGTGGACGATAATCTGATCCTTATCGGCTGGCTTTGAATTACATACTGCGCCCTGTTCAATACGCAGATTGCGTTGTGGGCGATTGCAGACGACTCAAGGCTGGGCAGGCACGGCAGCGGCCAGATCGCCGATCACGACGACGAGGCTTATGACGCAGCAGTGATGGCGGCGTGTCGCTGGCCGACTGCCGCCGCCCCCGATCAGCTCGGCGATAAACCATTCGACCATGGCGCATTCCCGGGCATCGAGCCCCAAAACCTATCCAACAATCACCGATTGTGATCACCCCGCCGCGCGGGCATCATGCCGCGCATGACCAACCGGCTTTACTATGGCGATAATCTCGACGTGCTGCGCCAGCATATCGCGGATGAAAGCGTCGACCTGATTTATCTCGATCCGCCGTTCAATTCGAACGCCAGCTACAACATATTGTTCAAGTCCCCGGCGGGCGCGGGGGCGGATGCGAGTATCGAGGCGTTCGACGACACCTGGGCCTGGGGGCCGAGCGCGTCCGAAGCGCTGATGGACATCACCGCGAGCGGCAACCACAAGCTCCACGTGCTCTGCCAAGCGATGAAGACCGCGATCGGCGAGAATGCGATGATGGCCTATCTCGCGATGATGGCGGTGCGCTTGCAGGAACTGCACCGCGTGCTGAAGCCCACCGGCAGCCTCTACCTCCACTGCGACCCGACCGCGAGCCACTATCTGAAGCTGGTGCTTGATGCGGTGTTTGGGCCGGAGGGATTCCGAACCGAAATTAGCTGGCGGCGTCAGAGCGCACATAATGACGCAGCCCAAGGCCGGAAGCAGTTTGGTAACGTCAGAGACATCATTTTTTTCTATACGAAATCAGATGATTGGGCGTTCAACTGGCTGTTCACCCCGTACGACGAGACTTACGTCAACAGCTTCTATCGCTACATCGAAGAGGGAACCGGGCGGCGCTACAGGCTCGGCGATATCACGGCACCAGGCGGCGCTAACCCAGCCAAGCGTAATCCGCACTACGAGTTCTTAGGTGTAACTCGGTACTGGCGTTATTCGCAGGAGCGGATGCAATCGCTCTATGAAGAAGGGCGCATTATTCAGACGAAGCCCGGTCGGGTGCCCCAGTATAAGCGCTATCTCGACGAAATGCCCGGCGTCGCGCTCCAGAACGATTGGACCGACATCAATCCTCTCCACGGCGCAGAGCAAGAACGCCTCGGCTACCCCACCCAGAAACCCCGCGCGTTGCTCGAACGCATCATCGCCGCTTCGTCCAATCCCGGCGATGTCGTGCTCGATCCCTTTTGCGGCTGCGGCACCGCGGTCGATGCCGCGCAAAAGCTCGGGCGCGGCTGGATCGGCATCGACATCACCCATCTCGCCATTGGTCTCATCGAAAAGCGGATGAACGAAGGCTATAATGGGGGTGGCAAGCGCGCGGCGGTGTGGGAGACGATCGGCTCCCCGCGCGATCTCGCCTCGGCCCAGCGGCTCGCGCTCGACGATCCGCACCAGTTCCAGCACTGGATCACCTTGAAGCTCGGCGGCTATCCGTGGATGGGCGGCAAGAAGGGCGGCGACAAGGGCGTCGACGGCTATTTCTACTACGTCGGCGACGGCGGCCAGACCGAAACCGGCGTCATCAGCGTGAAGGCGGGCGGCAATGTGAACCCCGGCATGGTCCGCGATCTCGGCCGGGTGATGGCGCGCGACGGGCACAAGCTCGGCCTGTTCGTGTGCGCCGCCCTCCCGACCAAGGGCATGACGGATGAGGCCGCGAGCCACGGCCTGATCGAAACCGACTGGGGCCGCTTCCCCGCGCTCCAGACCTTCACCTTGGCGGAATTGTTTCAGGACCGGATGCCGAAGCTACCCCCGCTCGTCAGCCCCAACCGCAAGGCGCCAAGGGTGGAGACACGGGCGAGCCATCAGACGGGAGCGCAGGACAAGCTGTTGTGATTGGCATGGTCTCTTGACCCAAGACCGGTACCAGATCGATGGTCGTTCATGGCTCCGGATCGCGTATGCCGCCAAACTTTCGGGGCTGAGCGTTGTCGCCATCAAAAGGATGATGGGCGATGGGACGCTTGATTGGTGCCAGCTACGCGAAGGGTCGAAGACGTTCCTCGTCGATGAACCCACGATCATTCGGTTGCGGCTACAGGGTCGCCAAGCGTCGAAAGATGCGGTGAAGCGAGCAGCATCAACGCTCAAGACGGCGCAGGATCGCGGACGGTCGCAATTGTCCCAACCTCCGCCACCCAAGACGGGTGCGGTTTTCGTCCGTACTTGGGACCCGGCGACGCAGCCAACGCCGGTTTCGGGACGCGCTCTTCCGACGAGCGAAGATGGCGAGGAAGCAGTTTGATCTTTCCAAAACGCATCGTTCATGCTATGTTCCGCAACAACCGCTCTTTCAAATCGTCCGCGCCCCTTTCCCTCGCTCGCTAGCGTTCCGGCGGTCGCGCTTAAGGTCACGGTTCCGCGCGCAGTGGCGGGGCTTTTGGTGACTTTAGTGCTTCTAATTCCCCTCCCTGGTTAAGAGCGTCGGGTGAACAGCGCCCCGCGCTGTTCAGGTCATGCCGGGGGCATGACCGACCCGGTGCTGGGGCAGGGGGAGGGTAGGTTAGTGTTGAGGCGATGCGCGCTCCTGATGCCAACCCACCCCTACCCCTCCCTTAACCAGGGAGGGGATTTTGAAGACAGACACGTGCTACCCCCTGCGATGGTCATAACCTTTGACACCTTTCGGCCCCCGCGCTTCCCTTTTGCGCGCTTCTCGTCTATGCGCCGCGCTTCGCGAATTCCCCCTAAATCACTCATCATCACCAGAGGTTTGTTTGGCAAAAGAAGAACTGCTCGAAATGCGTGGGCAAGTGGTGGAGCTGCTCCCCAATGCCATGTTCCGCGTGAAGCTTGAAAATGATCACGAAATCCTCGGCCACACCGCCGGCAAGATGCGCAAGAACCGCATCCGCGTGCTGGTGGGCGACGATGTGCTCGTCGAACTCACGCCCTATGATCTGACCAAGGGCCGGATCACCTATCGCTTCAAGTGATCGGGTGGCGGGGTTCCGCCCTCCTCTAACCCCGTTTGCCCTGAGCTTGTCGAAGGGCCGCCCTTCTTCTGACGACGGTCGAAAAAGAAGGACGGGGCTTCGACAAGCTCAGCCCGAACGGTCTTCGGGATTTGACCTGACATGAGTCCCACCCCCGCCCCCATGCTCGTTCTTGCCTCCACTTCGCCCCGCCGCCGCGATCTGCTCGCCCGGCTGGGTGCCGCGCCCGACCGCGTCGCCGCCCCCGACATCGACGAGACGCCCAAGCCCGGCGAACTCCCCCGCGCTTACGCTTTACGCCTCGCCGAGGAAAAGGCGCGCGCGGTGCCGCGTGCCGAGGGCGAGATCATCGTCGCGGGCGACACCACCGTCGCCGTCGGCCGCCGCATCCTGCCCCCGGCCGAAACCGAGGACATCCAGCGCCGCTTGCTCGGCCTCATTTCCGGGCGGCGGCATCATTGCCTGGCGGCGGTGTGCGTGATCGGCCTCGACGGCGTGGCGCGCGTGCGGCTCGCCGACACAGTCGTCACTTTCAAGCGGCTGAGCGACGCCGAAATCGACGCCTATGTCGCGTGCGGCGAAGGCCTCGGCAAGGCGGGCGGCTATGCGATCCAGGGCCGCGCCGAAGCTTTGGTGCGCGCGCTGGCGGGCAGCCATTCGGGCGTGATCGGCCTGCCGCTGTTCGAGACACGCGCCCTGCTGCTCAGCGCAGGCTATCCGCTTGGCTGAGTGGCTGTTCGAGGCCGGCATCGGCGAAACGCGCGCCGCGCTGGTGGCGGACGGGATGATTGCCGCGGCGCGGATCGAGTTGCCGGGGTTGCGGCTGGGCAGCGTGGTCGAAGGGCGACTGGTGGCGCGCGACCGGGTGATGCTGGCGGACGGTAGCGAGCTGCTGCTCGACGGTGCCGCCGGGGTGAGTGAGGGCGCGGAGCTAAGGGTGGTGGTGACCCGCGAGCTGATCCCCGAACCAGGCCGCGCGAAACTCGCCCGCTGCCGGGTGAGCGATGCGCCGCTCGGGGCTGGGCCGGACCTGCGCGCGCGGTTGGCGGCGAGCGGGCATGGCGTGCGCGAGTGCCGCGCCCACGAAGCCGACGCACTCGAAGCGGCGGGCTGGTCGGAGGTGTTGGAAGAGGCAATGACGGGCGAAATCACCTTCCCCGGCGGCGCGCTGCGGCTGAGCCCGACGCCGGCGATGGCGTTGTTCGACGTCGACGGCAGCGGCGATCTCGGCACGCTCGCGGTGGCTGCGGCAACGGCGGTGGGAGAAGCGATCGACCGCCTCGACATCACCGGGTCGATCGGCGTGGATTTCCCGAGCGTGCAGGGCAAGGCGCTGCGAAATTTGGTCGCCGAAGCGCTCGACGCCGCGCTGCCACAGCCGTTCGAACGCACCGCGCTCAACGGCTTTGGCTTCTTGCAAGTGGTGCGCCCCCGCCCCCGCGCCTCGCTGGTCGAAGTGCTGCGCAGTGACCCCGTCGGCGCCGCCGCCCGCGCCGCCTTGCGCAGCCTCGAACGCACGCCCCCCGGCACCTCGCTCGCGCTGCGGCTGCCGCTGGCGGTCAAGGCGCGGATCGAATCAGCCCCCGGCTGGCTGGCCGAGCTCACCCGCCGCACCGGCCGCGCGCCGCAACTGGAGTCCTGATCGATGCCAACTGCCTGCCCGATCTGCGGCAAGCCCGTCAGCCCGCAGCACAAGCCCTTCTGCAGCCGCGGCTGTGTCGACCGCGATCTGCTGCAATGGCTCGGTGAGGGTTACCGCCTGCCCGCAGGCCCTGCGACCGGCGACGAGGAAGCGTCGAAGGACGCCGTCAACCCCGGGCTGGACAGCGACGCAGACGACGATTAAGAGGCCGCCTTCGCGCCGCTCGCGCGACATGCCCAGGTAGCTCAGTTGGTAGAGCATGCGACTGAAAATCGCAGTGTCGGCGGTTCGATC
>CAYUYZ010000018.1:0-55809 GCA_964449575.1 uncultured Stakelama sp. | reverse complement strand
GCGAGCAGAAGGTCGCGGCATCGATCGGCTCGCCGCGATCGATTCGGGACAAGGTGGTGCGCAAGATCGCGCGCGCTTCCCCGAGCGCGCGCGCCTGATCGTTCAGCGTGTCGAGTTGCAGTTGCACCAGCGCACGCAGATCGATCGGGCGCTTGTCGAACAGCGCCTTGATCTGCTGCAGGCTCAGCCCCGCGCGCTTGAGCGCGATGAGTTGATGCAGCCGCTCGAGTTCGCCTGCGCCATAGCAGCGCCGACCCGAACCGGTGCGGAGCGGCTTCACCAGCCCGCGCGCCTCATAGAAACGGAGCGCGCGTGCGGATAGGCCGGTGGTGCGGGCAACCTCGGCAATGTCGATAATCTGCGTCATGCCCCGCTTGTAGCGGTTGACGCTGCGTCAACTTCAAGCGGTTTTTGATCGGCTGAGGTGCTAGCTGATCAACAATCCGGCAAGCGCCGCCGACATCAGGTTCGACAGGCTGGCTGCCGCCAGCGCGCGCAGGCCAAGCCGTGCGATCACCGGTCGTTGATTGGGCGCAAGCCCGCCTGTCACCGCAATCTGAATGGCAATCGACAGGAAATTGGCAAAGCCGCACAGCGAGAAAGTGACAATCGCGATCGTGTGCGGCGAAAGCGACTTGAACTCCTGCCCTAGCTGAATAAACGCGACGACCTCGTTCAGCACGATCTTGGTCCCGAACAGCCCGCCTGCCTGCAACGCTTCTCCCCAGGGGACGCCGAGCAGAAACATGAGCGGGGCAAAGACATAACCGAGCAGGCGTTGAAACGTGATGTCGGGATAGCCCACCCACGCCCCTGCCCCGCCCAACAGGCCATTGGCCAGCGCGACCAGCGCGGTAAACGCCAGCACCATCGCGGCAACCGCCACTGCCAGCTTGACCCCCGTCTGCGCGCCATCGGCGGCGGCCATGAAGATGTTGACGGGCCGTTCCTCGCCAAAGGTGATCGGCCCTTCGATCACGGGCTCTTCCGCGACATGATCGGGATCGTCGGGCATGATGATCTTGGCCATCAAAATACCGCCCGGCGCCGACATGAAACTGGCGGCGACCAGATAGGGCAATAATTGAGGCCCCAGCGGCCCGAGCACTTGATAATAGAGCACCAATATCGTGCCCGCCACGCCGGCCAGCCCGACCGTCATCACCGCAAAAATCTGCGACGCGGTCATCGCCGACAAATAAGGGCGGATGACGAGCGGGGACTCGCTTTGCCCGACAAAGATATTGGCCGCTGCGCCCAACGATTCGACCCGGCTCACCCCCGTCACCAGTCGGATCGCGCCGCCGATCCACTTCACGAGGAACTGCATCACCCCGTAATAATATAGAATGGCGATCAGCGCGGCAAAGAACACCACGGCGGGCAGCGCCGAAATCGCAAACCCCGCGCCATAGGGCGACGCGACAAGATCGGCCCCGAAAATGATCTTCGACCCTTCTTTCGAATAATCGAGCAGCTTGACCACGCCGTTCGACATCGCCTGCACGCCGGCCCGGCCAGCGGGGACATAGAGGACCAGCACCGCGACCGCTGCCTGTAGCGCAAACGCCGCGCCGACCACGCGAAGCCGGATCGCGCGACGGTTGCTCGACAAGAGCACGGCGAGCCCGAGAATGACGATGATCCCGGCAATGCCGATCGCGAAACGGTTCATATGGTGGTCGGTCCCCTGTTGCATGGCAGCATACACGCGCGCGGCGGATCGGCTAGAGCATTTGCCACGGCGCAAATTCGCGCTAGCAACGGCCATGGACCAGCCCCCAACCGCGTTTCCGCGTTCGCTCTTCGTCTTTTCGATCTTTTACGGCGGCATGGTCTGCCTCGCCGGTGTGCTGGGCGTGAAGCAAGTCGCGCTGGGGCCGCTGGCGGTCGAAGCAGGCGTGTTCGCCTTTCTGCTGCTGGTGGTGATGTCGAGCGCGGTCGCCGAGCTGCATGGTCAGGCGACCGCGACCTTGCTCGTGCGGCTGGGATTCATCCCGTTGCTGATTGCGGCCGCGCTGATTCAGCTGGTGATCGCGCTCCCCAATGATCCGGGCATGTATCCGCCTGCCGTCGAAGCCTTTCCGATCGTGGTGGGCACCAGCGCGCGGCTGATGATCGCCGGGTTCATTTCCTATGGCACGTCGCAAACGCTCAACGTGCTGGTGTTCGACCGGCTGAAGCGCGGCACCGGCGCGTCGCGGACTTTGTGGCTGCGCGGCATGATCGCGAGCATCATTTCGCAGATCGTCGACACGGTGTTGTTCATCACCATCGCCTTTTACGGCGACCGGCCGATCCTGGCGCTGATGGGCGGGCAGATGCTGACCAAGATCGTGCTGTCGATCATCCTGGTGCCGGTGCTGATCACGAGCTTCGTCAGCTTCGGGCGCTGGCTGGACCACAAGTGGCCAGCGCAGCCGACGCTCAGTTAAAGAACGGCGCCGCGATTTCCGGCGTTACCCGCATCAGCCGTCCGCTGGTGCGGTCGAGCAGCGCCCAGGTCGTGATCGCCTCGACCTTCACCGTACCGCCCGCATCGAAAAACCGTACATGCCGGTCGAAGCGCGCGCCCTTGGGCGGCGTTGGCACCCAGGTCTCGCCCGTCACGGTCTCGCCGAGCCGCACATTGCCGCGATAATCGACTTCGTGCCGGGTGATCACCCAGACATGATTGGCCTGATGATCGGGCGGCGCGACCGATTCCCAATGTGCGACGGCAATGTCCTGAATCCAGCGCACCCACACCACATTATTGACATGGCCGAGCTCGTCGATGTCCGCCTCGGTCGCGGTAATCTGGCGGCTGAAGCGGCTCACCTCACCCCTCCACGCCCAATTGCCAGAGCACAAAGGCATGCTCCTCGGCCGATTCGCGAAGTGACTCGAAGCGCCCCGATTTGCCGCCGTGGCCCGCACCCATGTTGGTCTTCAAGAGCAGCACATTGTCGTCGGTTTTGGTGGCGCGCAGCTTGGCCGCCCATTTCGCGGGCTCCCAATAGGTCACGCGCGGATCGTTGAGGCCGCCGGAAATGAACATCGGCGGGTACGCCTGTGCGGACACATTGTCGTAAGGCGAATAGCTGCGGATCAGGTCGAACGCCTTGGGGTCGTCGATCGGATTGCCCCATTCGGGCCATTCACCCGGCGTCAGCGGCAGCTCGGCATCCATCATCGTGTTGAGCACGTCGACGAACGGCACATCGGCGATCACTGCGCCCCATAGCGCGGGATCGGAGTTGACCACCGCGCCCATCAGCTCGCCCCCGGCCGAGCGGCCCGCGATCGCGATTTTGCCCGCGCTCGTCCAGCCCTGCTCGACCAGCGCCTTGGCGACATCGACGAAATCGTTGAAGGTGTTGGCGCGCTTGTCGAGCTTGCCGTCGAGATACCATTGCTGCCCAAGATCGTCGCCGCCGCGGATATGCGCGATGGCATAAGCGAAACCGCGATCGAGCAGGCTCAGCCGCCCGGTCGAAAAGCCCGGCGGGATCGCATAGCCATAAGCGCCATAGGCGTAGAGGTAGAGCGGGCGGCTCCCGTCCTTGGGGGAATCCTTCGGATAGACGATCGACACCGGCACCTCGGTCCCGTCGCGCGCGGTGATCTTGAGGCGATCAGTGCCGTATTGCGCGGCGTCATAGCCGCTCGGGATTTCCTGCACCTTGAGCACAGTCATTTCGCCCGACGCGACATCGTAATCATAGACGGTGCCGGGGGTGACCATCGATTCATAGCCGAGCCGCAGCACGCTCATGTCATATTCGGGATTGTCGCCGAGCCCTGCGTCGTAGCTTGCTTCGGGGAAGACGATCCGCTGCGGCGCGACGCCGGGGTCGTAGCTGTGGATCTCGATCTGATCGAGCCCGTCCTCGCGCCCGTCGACGATCAGGAAATTCTTGAAGCAGCTGATCCCGGTCATGTAGAAATGCGGCGAGGCGGCGATCCGTTCTTCCCACATATCGGGCGTATCGATGCTCGCGGTGCACAGCCGGAAGTTCGGGTGGGTGTCGTTGGTGTGGATGAAGAGCGTGCCTTCGCGCGCGTCGACATCATATTCGCGCTCGGGCACCCGCGCGCTCACCAGTTTGAGCGGCGCGAGCGGATCATTGGCGGGGAGCAGCCAGACTTCGCTCGTGACATGATCGCCGGTCGCGATCACGATCCACTGGCGGTCGCTCGTTTCCGACACGCCGACGCGAAAGCCTTCGTCGGCTTCCTTGAACAGCTCGATATCGCTGTCGGGATCAGTGCCGAGCCGGTGCAACCGCGCATTGTCGGTGCGCCATTGCTCATTAGCGAGGCCGTAGAGAAAGCCGCTATCGTCGGCGACCCAGACGATTTCGGAGAGCATGCCGGGGATGACATCGCTCAGATGCTCGCCATTGGTCAGGTCCTTGACGCGCACGGTGAAGCGCTCCGAGCCATTGTCGTCAATCGCATAGGCGAGCAGCCGCCCGTCATTGCTGACCGCCAGCGCACCGAGGCGGAAATATTCCTTGCCCTCGGCCAGCGCCGGTTCGTCGAGGATCAGCTCATCGTCGCCTCCCGCAACGGGCTTGCGCCACCAATTGCGATACTGCCCACCGGTCTCGAACGCGGTCCAGTAAAGCCAGTCGCCGTCCTTCTGCGGGACCGAGCTGTCGTCTTCCTTGATCCGCGCCTTCATCTCTTCATAGAGCCGGTCTGTGAGCGGCTTGAGCGGCGCCATCACGCCTTCGAAATAGGCGTTCTCGGCTTCGAGATAGCCGAGCACGTCCTTGTCGGTAACCTCGGGATAGCCGGGGTCCTTCAGCCAGGCATAGGGATCGTCGATCGTCTGGCCGTGGGCGGTGAAGCTGTGCGGGCGGCGGGGGGCGATGGGGGGCGTGTTGGTCATCCCGGCGTCTTAACGCGGTGGAGCGGGAAATCGAACCCCTCGCGAGAAGCTCGAGCGGCCGCCGACACTGGGCCCGCTCCGCCGCTCTACGGTGTCGCAAAGTCTTCGACCACTCGACGCAGCGTATCTGAACCCATTGCCGCATGACGGGGGTTGTCAACCAATCCCGTCGCCAAGAGGACTGTTCCGATATTGACAGCCCACCCGCGTGCGCGCGCAATTTGTGATTCGGTCGCTGCATACGTTTGGAGGGCTGTTCGCCGAGCGTCTGCATCGTCAAACAAGGCCCATATGCCTCCAAGATCCGTCGCGACGTCTCCAGACGTAATGTCGCCCCAATCAATGATCGCGCTGATCGTGCCACGATCAGTGAGCACATTACGTGCGTGCAGATCGCCGTGTAGCCAGCGGGCTTCATCAGCGAGGGGCGCGTCGAGCGCCGTTTCCCAAGCGCTTATTATCTCCGGGACAATCGCCTGGGTCGTTCTACTCAAATGCGCCAGTCGGGCAGCGACTCCCTCGGCGCGGTCCCTCAATGGGCACCCACGAACGGCGTTCAGCGGTGCATTCGCCGGAGCCGGTTGGTGCAGAGCCTTAAGGAATTCAGCAAAACCTGGCGCTTGAGCTGCATCGGGCGGCATTTCGTTTGCCGGACTCCCTTTCAACCAAGGCAATATACTCCACGGCCAGGGATAGGACGGACCAGGGCGGCCAATTCGGACCGGCGCAGGAACGGGGATGGGCAAATTTCGGGAAATTATGGGCAACCATTGCTGCTCATTGATGATGAGCGAAACGGCCGGCAGTCGACGTGGAAGGCGGACAGTGTAAGCATCGCCAAGGCGGAACATGAAGTTATCCCAGCCTGCATCCACCAATTCGATCGTGAGCGATGCTAGATCGGAGTGCTGTTCGGACAGGAGCGACCGAACAAGTTCATCGTCCACATGATGTTCGGCTTCTGGAGTACCAACCATGTTGACCTCGATCGATTGGAGATTGGTGCTACGGTTCAAACCGAAAAGAAATGACCGCGGGAGGGGGCGTTAATCAGAGTCCTGAATGCTTGCCTTCCATTGACAAAAGGCTGTGTGGACCGCCATGCCGACCATTGGGGCTAAAGCCACCGGCCCGCCTTATGCGTTCACACCCTAGTGCAGCTTCAGCTTCGGCCGCACGATCTGGTTCACATGCCCGATCACGATCAGCGCCGTCCCGCGCATCCAGCCGTGGATCGCGATCAGGTGCATGCGGTAGAGCGAGGTATAGACCATCCGCGCGATCCAGCCTTCGACGAACATCCGCCCGCCGATGAGATTGCCCATCAGGCTGCCGACGGTGGTGAAACGGCTGAGCGACACCAGTGAGCCGTGATCCTGGTAGACGAAATCCTTGAGCGGTTGCCCGGCCTGCGCGCGCACGAGATTGGTAAAGACCAGGCTCGCCATCTGGTGCGCCGATTGCGCGCGCGGCGGGATCGGCTTGTCGCGCCCCGGCAGCAGGCACGACGCGCAATCGCCGAGCGCGTAGATGCGATCGTCGGTGGTCGATTGCAGCGTCGGGCGCACGATCACCTGATTGCCGCGGTTGAGTTCGAGATCGCTCATCGTCGCGATCGCATCGGCGCCCTTCACGCCCGCTGCCCAGACGATCAGGTCGGCGGCGATCACTTCGCCGCTGCCGGTGTGGACCGCGCCCGCTTCGAGCCGCACCACCTGCGTCTTGTCGAGCACCCGCACGCCGAGCGCTTCGAGTTCATGCTTCGCCTTCGCCGCCAGCGAGTCATCGAGCGCGGGCAGAATGCGCGGGCCCGCCTCGATCAGTGATACTTCGAGCTTGGTCTCGTCGAACACTTCGAGCCCGTAATGCCGTAGCGCCTTGGCCGCATTGTACAGCTCGGCGGCGAGTTCGACCCCGGTCGCGCCGCCGCCGACGATGCTCACCCGCACCCGCGCATCGGGATTGCCGGTCTGGTGCGCGTGGTTGGTGCGCAGGCAGGCGTTGAGCAATTTTTGGCGGAAGCGGTCGGCCTGCGGGCGATCCTCCAGAAACATCGCATGCTCGCGCACGCCGGGGACGCCGAAATCGTTCGAAATGCCGCCAATCGCGAGCACCAGATAATCATAGCGGATGCTGTGGCGCCCGATGATCTCCTCGCCGCTGTCATCGACCATCGGCGCAGTGGTGATCGTGCGGGCATCGCGATCGATGCTTTCGATGCTGCCGTTGAAGAAGCGATAGCCCCAGCGCACGGCATGGCCGCCATAGCCGACTTCGTCGAGATTGGCGTCGAGCGACCCCGCCGCGACTTCGTGCAGCAACGGCTTCCAGATGTGCGTCAGGTTGCGATCGATGAGGATGATGTCGTGGCGCTTGCGGCCATAGCGGCTGCCGAGCTTGCGCACGAGTTCAAGGCCCCCGGCGCCGCCGCCCACCACCACGATCTGGGTTTTCTGATTCGGCACCGGCATTCCCCGCTGCGCTGCAACAATCGCGCGCAGCCTGTCCTTGCCAGAACAGGCCCCGGTAACTCAAGCAAGTGATTATTGTGCGGCGAGCGTGGGGTTGGCGGCTTGCAGTTGATCGAGCCGTGTGCGGTAATGCTCCATCACCGTTTCGGGCGTGGCGTCGATCGAATCGAGCCGCGCGAGCCAACGGTCCTGCTGCGCGCGCAACGCGCCGGGATCACGCGCGCTGCTGAGCGCATGGCGATAGACCAGCGCCAGATTATAGTCGGCGGTCGCGAGCTCCCAGTGGGTGCAGATCACCGACCGCGCTGCCGAAAGCCGACCTTCGCACGAGAACGTCTCAACCCGGGTCGCGGCGCCCCAATCGGCGCCATTGCCTTGCGGCACATTGGCATTGAATTCGGGCGCCTTGGGCTGCCACAAGCCGTCGATCCAATTGTTCACATTGCTGCGGCTGAATTGCGATGCGACATTCGCGCGGCTGGCGCCGGGGGCTGCGAACAGCCACGATGCCGCGCCGATGGCGCCGACGATGCCGAGACCAAGCCCGACGATGCCCATCAGCGTCTGGCGCGAGGCGGGCGGCTTGGGCTTGTTGAGCGGGCACGCGGACGCCTGACAGCGCACCAGGGAGGGCTTGCTGATATCGCGCGAGCAGATTTGGCACGTCTTTGGGCTCATGCTGCTACGCTTAGCCGATCAAGGTTAAGGTCCGGTTTCCGCGCGACGGCGTGACGTCAACTTGGGGAGCGGGCCACCTCCTCCCACAAGGATTACGGTTTGCAAGCGACCGCGCCTGCTGGTCTAGTCGCGCCAACGGGGCTGGGCCATGGGAGCGACGAGATGATGAAACGACTGACCGTGCTGATGTTGAGCGGCTGGATGCTGGCGGGTGCGGCCCCCGGCCCGCATCCCGTAACCTCCGACGATATCGCGCGAATCAAGGGCGTGCGCGATCCGCAGGTCGACCCGTCGGGCACCTGGGTCGCCTATGCCGTCCAGTCGACCGATGTCGCCGCCGACAAGCAGGAAACGCATTTGTGGATGACGCGCTGGGATGGCAGCCGCACCGTCCAGATCACCAGCCGCACGGGCGAAAACGAATCGAACCCGCGCTTTAGCCCCGACGGCCAATGGCTCGCCTTCACCTCCTCGCGCGGCGAGGACAAGGGCGATTCGGCACTGTGGCTGCTCGACCGGGCCGGGGGCGAAGCGACGAAGCTGCCGGGGATCAAGGGGTCGGTCGACGATCTGGTCTGGTCGCCCGATGCCAAAACATTGGCGCTGATCGTCACTGATCCCGAGCCCGAGGACAAACCCGCCAAGCCAGCGGCGGAGAAACCCGCCGACCCCGACGCCGACAAGACCGTCGATGCCGCGCCCCCGGCCAAAGCCGGTGACAAAAAACCCAAGCCGATCGTCATCGACCGGTTCCAGTTCAAGGCCGACAGCAGCGGCTATCTCGGCAAACAGCGCAGCCGCGTCTGGCTCTATGATCTCGCGACGCGCAAGGCGCGGCGGCTGGCGACCGGCGATTTCGACGAAGAGCTGCCCGCCTGGTCGCCCGACGGCAAGTCGATCGTGTTCGTGTCCAACCGCACCGCCGACCCCGATCGCAATTACGATACCAATTTGTTTCTGGCGACGGTTGGCGACACGGCGACCGAGCCACACGCGCTCACGACTTTTCCCGGGGACGATAATGGCCGGGGATCGGGCAGCTATCCGGCGTGGTCGCCCGACGGCAAGTCGATCGCCTATATTCAGGGCGGGCCGGTCGCGCTGATCGGCTATGGCGTGCGCACGCTCGCGGTGGTGGCAGCGAGCGGCGGCGCGCCGCGCATCCTGACCGCGAGCCTTGACCGCAATGTCAGCGAACCGATCTGGACCAGCGACGGCAAGGCGATCCGCGTGACGGTCGAGGATGACGGCGTCGTCCGTCTGGCCGAAGTGCCGCTTGACGGCGGCGCGCTGCGCGACGTGGCGAGCGGGTTTCGCGTGTTCGGTTCGCCCGCGCCGGGGCCAAAAGGCGCGCTCGCGGTGCTGATGTCCGATCCTGCCCACCCGACCGAAGTCCATGTGCTCGACGCCAAGGGCGGGCTGCGCCAGTTGAGCCACCAGAATGACGACTGGCTCAAGACGGTGACGCTCGCGCCCGTCGCGCGGGCCAGCTTCACATCGAAGGACGGCACCGAAGTGCATGGCTTCGTCGTCACCCCGCCCGGCAAGCCCGCCACGCGGCTGCCGACCATCCTTTACAACCACGGCGGGCCGCAAGCACAGTTTGATGCGGGTTTCAGCATCGTCTGGCAGATTTTCGCGGGGCAGGGCTATGCCGTGGTGTCGACCAATCCGCGCGGCGGCACCGGGCGCGGCGAGGCCTATGCCAAGGCGCTTTATGCCGATTGGGGCGGCCCTGCGGTGCCCGATGCGCTCGCCGGAATCGACGATGCTGTGGCGCGCGGGATTGCCGACCCCGACCGGCTCTATGTCGGCGGCTGGTCTTATGGCGGGATGCTGACCAATTATCTGATCGCGCGCGACACGCGCTTCAAGGCGGCTGTGTCGGGCGCGAGCATCGCCAATGTGCTCGCAGGCTATGGCACCGACCAGTATATCCGCGATTACGAAGTCGAATTGGGCCGCCCGTGGGAGCATATGGATGTCTGGCTGCGCAGCTCCTATCCCTTTTACCACGCCGACCGGATCAAGACGCCGACGCTGTTCATGGCCGGGGACAAGGATTTCAACGTGCCGCTGCTCAATTCGGAACAGATGTATCAGGCGCTCAGCAGCCTGGGCGTGAAGAGCGGGCTGATCATTTATCCGGGCGAGCATCACGGGCTGCGTCGCCCGAGCTTCCTGAAGGACCGGATGGATCGCTGGCTTGCCTGGTATGCCGGGCAGAAGGCGCCCGAACCGGCCAAGTGATCGCCGTCTGACGGGGCTGTCACGCGAGGGTCTGTCGCGCGGGATGCCAAGCTGGCATAACCGGCGCAGCAGACCCTTTTCGTTGGAGTAACGTCGATGTCGACTCACGCCGCCCGTCTCGCCGCCTTGCGCGAGCAGCTTGCCGCCACCGCGCTCGACGGTTTCGTCGTGCCGCTGACTGACGAGCATATGAGCGAATATGTCGGCGATTATGCGCAGCGGTTGGCGTGGCTGACGGGGTTTCGGGGATCAGCCGGGACCGCCGTGGTGCTACCCGCCGATGCCGCGATCTTCACCGACGGGCGCTATACGCTGCAAGTGCGTCAACAGGTTTCCGCCGACGACTGGCAGTTCGTCGGCGTGCCCGCGACCAGCGTGTCGGCATGGCTGGGGGCCAATGCGCCGCAGGGCGGGCGGATCGGCTACGACCCGTGGCTCCACACCAGCGCCTGGGTGAACGAAGCGCGCGCGGCGCTGGCCGAACGTGGCGCGACCTTGGTGGCGGTCGATACCAATCCGGTCGACGCGGTGTGGCCCGATCGCCCTGCGCCCTCGCCCGCCACGCTCGCGGTGCAGGATGACGCGCGCGCGGGGCAAAGCTCGGCGCAGAAGCGCGCGCAGGTCGGTGCGTGGCTCGCCGAGCGCAAGGCCGATGCCGTGGTGCTGACCGCGCTCGATTCGATCGCGTGGCTGCTCAACATCCGCGGGCGCGATGTCGCACATACGCCGGTCGCGCTCGCTTATGCGATTGTGCAGGCCGATGGCACCGCCGATCTGTTCGTTGCGCCCGACAAGCTGACCGACGAGGTCCGCCGCCATTTGGGCAATGCCATCCGGCTGCATGACCGCGATGCTTTTGCGCGCGCGCTGGGCGGATTTGCGGGCAAGCGCATCGCGGCTGACCCTGAGCGTGCGGTGGCAGCGATTTTCGACGCGCTCACGGCGGGCGGGGCGACGATCCTGCCGTTGCGCGATCCGGTGGTGCTGGCGAAAGCGATGAAGAACCCGGTCGAAATTGCCGGCCACCGCGCGGCATCGGCGCGCGACGGGGCGGCGCTGGCCCGTTTCCTGCGCTGGGTCGAGGCCGAAGCGCCCAAGGGCGGGCTGACCGAGCTTGATTGCGTGGCGAAGCTACAGGCGTTCCGCGAGGAAAGTGGCGTGCTGCTCGACACTAGCTTCGATACGATTTCGGCGACCGGCGCGCATGGCGCTTCGCCCCATTATCGCGTCGATGCCGACTCGAACGCGCGGCTCGAACTCGGCCAGCTTTATCTGGTCGATTCGGGTGGGCAATATGCCGATGGCACCACCGATGTGACGCGCGTGCTGCCGGTGGGCGCACCGACGACGGAAATGCGCGACCGGTTCACCCGCGTGCTGAAGGGGCATATCGCGCTCGCGACCGCGATCTTCCCGGCGGGCACCAATGGCGGGCAGCTCGATGCGTTTGCACGGCGGCCCTTGTGGGAGGTAGGCCTCGATTATGCGCATGGGACCGGCCACGGCGTCGGGGCTTATCTGGCGGTGCACGAAGGGCCGCAGCGCATCGCGCAGCCCAATTATCCGGGTGGCGGCCCCTCCGAACCGCTCAAGCCGGGCATGATCATTTCGAACGAGCCGGGGTATTACAAGGCAGGCGAATACGGCATCCGCATCGAGAATCTGGTCCTCGTCGAGGAGCGCGTCTGCGAGGGCGGCACGATGCTCGGTTTCGAGACGCTCACCTTTTGCCCGATCGAGCGCAGCCTGATCGACCCAGCGCTGCTGACCGTCGCCGAGCGCGACTGGCTCAATGCCTATCATGCAAAAGTGCTGGCGGTGCTCGGGCCGCAGATGGCGGGCGATGACCTGGCGTGGCTCGAAGCGAAATGTGCGCTGATCTGACCTGAGGAGACTGGCAATGCCGTCGCTGTTCACGACCCCGATCCACCTCGGCCTTGGCGCCAAGGCCGAAGTGCAGCCCGATTTCACCGGCATGGAATGGTATGCCGATTATGGCGCCCGCACCGCCGCTGATGGCACCGAGGGGCGGCTGGTATCCTATTACCGCTTCACCGAAAGCTGGGAGTCGTGGGAAATGCACCCGGCGGGTGACGAAGTGGTGATTTGCACGAGCGGGACGATCACGCTGCATCAGCAATTGCCCGACGGCAGCAACCGCGCCATCACGCTGAACGCGGGAGATTATGCCATCAATCCGCCGGGGGTCTGGCACACTGCCGATATCGATGGCGAAGCGACGACGCTGTTCATCACCGCTGGCATGGGCACCGAACATCGCCCGCGCTGAGCGATTGACATTCAGCGCGTGTTCTGTATATGTTCCAGTCATCGATTCGGGGAGAGATGCAATGATCGGCTATGTCACGCTCGGTACCAATGATCTCGCACGGGGTGCGGTTTTCTACGACGCACTCGCCGCCGAATTGGGCGTCGGGCGGATGATGGAATTCGATAATTTCATTGCCTGGGGCGCGCCCGGCGGCGCGGCGGGCATTGGCCTGACCAAGCCGTTCGACGGCAATCCCGCGACCGTCGGCAATGGCGTGATGGTCGCGCTTGAGGCCAAGGACCGCGCGCAGGTCGACCGGCTCTATGCGATCGCGCTCGAACAGGGCGGCACGTGCGAAGGCCCGGTCGGCGAGCGTGGCGGTGGTTTCTACGCGGGGTACTTCCGCGATCTCGACGGCAACAAGCTCAACGCTTTCGTGATGGGCGGTTAGGCATCATCGCGCGTGCGGTCGGTGTCGCCCTCGGGCGTCGCCGCCCGCGCGCGCGCCTTGCGCTTCTTGAGGTTGTCGCGCAGCGCGGCGGCAAGGCGTTCAGCCCGTTCCTGCTGCGCCGGGGTTTGCTTGTCGGCCATTGCCGTTGCCTAGGCCGCCGCGCGATGCCTTGACAAGACCGCCTCCCTCTGACCATAGGCGCGCTCCCGCCCGACAGGCGGCGAAAAATGCTGCCGTAGCTCAGTGGTAGAGCGCATCCTTGGTAAGGCTGAGGTCGTGAGTTCAATCCTCACCGGCAGCACCATTTTTCCCTCGCCCTGAAATGATGGGCCGCGCGGTCCTCCGCCTTCTGGCGCGCGAAAGTGGTCGCTCTCCGCCGGACCCTAGCGCTATGGTGATGGCATGAGCCTCAAGCCTGCACTGCCCGACCTCCTCCTCGAGATTCGCGCGTGCACGCTCTGCTCCGCGGAACTCCCGCTCGGGCCGCGGCCGATCGTGCAGGCAAGCGCGACCGCGCGCGTGCTGATCATCGGGCAGGCGCCGGGGACGGCCGTTCACGCATCGGGCGTGCCATGGGATGATCCGAGCGGGGACCGGCTGCGCGACTGGACCGGGATTGATCGCGACGCCTTTTATGATCCCGCACGGATTGCACTGATGCCAATGGGCTTTTGCTATCCGGGCAAAGTCGCCGGCGCGGGGGATGCGCCGCCGCGCCCTGAATGCGCGCCGACCTGGCACGCGCGGCTGCTCGCCGAAGTGCCGGCGATCGGGCTGACCTTGCTGGTCGGGCAATATGCGCAAGCCGCTTATGCGCGCGCCCGCGCGGCGTCGCTCACCGACCGCGTGCAGCATCAGCGCGATGCCGCCGATGCGATCCTGTCGCTGCCGCATCCGAGCTGGCGCAGCACGGGCTGGATGCGGCGCAATCCTTGGTTTGAGGCGGAAACCTTGCCCGTGTTGCGCGCCCGCGTTGCCGCGGCGCTGGCTTGATCGGCGCTCAGCCCAGCCCGAACGGCACGACCCGATTGCCCGCGTCATGGCCGATGTCAGCGGCGCCCAGAAACGGCACGCCCAGCTCGGCGCACCAGCGCGGCATCATCGTCGACAGCGCTTCGCCCCATGGCGGATCATTGGCTTGGACGTCGCTCACCCGGCCGAGCCGCACCCCCGCCAGCCCCTTCAACTGCGTCGCGTGCGCGAGCTGGAACAGCATCCGGTCGATGCGGTAGAGCGGTTCGGACACATCCTCGATCAGCAGCACATGATCGGCGAGATCGGGCAGCCACGGCGTGCCGACCAGCGCCGACAGGATCGACAGGTTGAACGCCGCTGCCGGTTGCCCCGCGAGGCCGGGCTCCAGCCCGCTGCGATCCCCCGTCAGCCAGCCGAGCGTCCGTCGAACTGCCGCTTCGCCGCCGTCACGCAGCACATCGGCCGGCATCGGCGCGTGCACGGGACGCCCCAGCCGCCGGGCATAGAGCGCGCCGAGCATGAAGCCGAAATCGGAATAGCCGAGATAGGTTTTGCGCGCCGCCGCTGGCCCCAGCCGATCGCGGATCAGGTGGAGGATGCGGTTCGATCCATAGCCGCCGCGCGCGCACCAGATCGCGTCGATCGCCGGATCATTCGCCATCGCGACGAAAGCATCGGCCCGCGTCGCATCGGGGCCAGCGAAATGCCCTGCGCTCAGGAAGCATTGCGGCGACACGACCAGCTCGACGCCGGGATAGGTCGCAGCAATCGCCTGCACCTGCGCCACGATATTCTGATCGATCGGTCGCGCCGGGGCGACCACGCCAATCCGCATTGTTGATCCCAATCCCTTGCCCAGCGCCGTGATAATCGCGATAGCCTCGGCGCATGGGCTCTAGCAAATCCTACTTTTTCGTCGGCATTGGCGGATCGGGCATGATGCCGCTCGCAATGATTCTCGCGGGGCAAGGCGCCGCGGTCGCGGGATCGGACCGTAGCCTCGACCAGGGCCGCGTGCCCGCCAAGTTCGCCGCACTCGAAGCGCTCGGCATTGCACTCCACCCGCAGGACGGCAGCGGGATTACGTCGCCCGAACAGATCGTCGTCGCTTCCGCCGCGATTGAAGCGACAGTGCCCGATATGGTCGCCGCCGAGCGCGTTGGGGCACAGCGGCTGAGCCGGGCGGAGTTGCTGAGCGATTTGTTCAACCGGGCGCGGCTGTCGATTGGCGTCGCGGGGACCAGCGGCAAGTCGACTGTCACCGGCATGATCGGCTGGATGCTCCACAGCCTCGATCGTGAGCCGACCGTCATGAACGGCGCGGTAATGAAGAATTTCGCGCGACCCGAAGCGCCCTTCGCGAGCGCGCTGGTCGGCGAGGGGGATGTTTTCGTTAGCGAAGTCGACGAAAGCGATGGCTCGATTGCCCTGTACCGGCCGGGCGTGGCGGTACTCAATAATGTCAGCCTCGACCATAAATCGCTTGAGGAATTGCGGGTGCTGTTCGGCGATTTCATTGGTCGCGCCGACACTGCGGTGATCAACATCGCCGATGCCGAAGCGGCGGCGCTGGCGGAGGCGCTGCCGGTCGAACGCCGGATCACGGTTGCGATCGATGCGCCCGCCGATCTGAGCGCGAGCAATGTCGTCGAAGCGCCCTTTGCCGTCACCTTCGACCTGAGCGAACGCGGCACGGCGCCGGTCCCGGTCGCGCTGCACGTGCCGGGGCGCCACAATGTCGCCAATGCGCTGGCGGCGATCGGCGCGGTGCGCGCGGCGGGGGTGCCGCTCGCCGATGCGGTTGAGGCGATCGCGGGATTCAAGGGCCTCAAGCGCCGCTTCGATCTGGTCGGCGAAGCGGGCGGTGTCGCGGTGATCGACGATTTCGGCCACAACCCCGACAAGATCGCCGCGACGCTCGACACGCTGCACGCCTTTCCCGGGCGGCTGCTGATCCTGTTCCAGCCGCACGGCTATGGCCCGTTGAAAGTGATGCGGGCGGCGCTGGTCGACAGCCTTGCCGACAAATTGCGGCCCGACGATCTGCTGGTGCTGCCCGATCCGGTCTATCAAGGCGGCACTGTCGCGCGCGAGGTGACCAGCGCCGATATCGTCACGGACCTTGTCGCACGCGCGGCGCCTGCGCGCTACATCGCCGACCGCGCCGACGCTGCCGACGCCTTGGTCGCCGCAGCCCGCCCCGGCGACCGCATCGTCGTGATGGGCGCGCGCGACGACACGCTCAGCCTGCTCGCCGCCGAGATGCTCGCGGCCCTGACAGCGCGCTACCAGTCTGATACGATCCCCGCATCCGCCAACCACGAGTAGCCGCCATGATCCGTCGCCTGTTCCTCGATCACCCCGCCTCAGTGGGCGAAAGCTTCACCGAGCATTTCGGCGTCGCAACGAGCTTCGGTTTCGCGATGATCGCGGGCGGCATCGGTGCTGTGATCCACGGCTTCCTGCCCTTCGCTTTCCAGACGACGGGCAGCCGCACGATCGAAGGGCTGCACGCGAAACTCGTCGCCAAACGCGCGGCAAAGCGAGCGGCGACGAGCCAGATGAAGACGGTGGAGTACATCATCTGACGTGGCATCTGACAAGGTCGCTTGACTGACAAGCGACCTTTACTGTAAAGCTTCCTTCACAGAGTCGAAGGGAAGCTCACTATGTCCGCGAAGCGCGCGATCAAGCGCTACAACCGAACCATCTTCGCGCTCAGCGCGGTCTATGCCGTCACGCTGTTTGCCGCGATTTACGTGTTCAACCATCACCTCGTGTCGGGCGCCGTCGCGGTGATCGTGTCGATGCTGCCGGCGCTGCCGATCATCGGCATGTTCGCGGCTATCGCGCGCTATCTGATCGAAGAGAGCGACGAATATATCCGCATGATGGAAGTGCGAAAGACGCTGGTCGCCACCGGCTTTGCGCTCAGCATCGCGACGATCTGGGGCTTTATGGAAAGCTTCGAGGTCGTCGGCCATGTCGAATCCTTCTACATCGCGGTGCTGTGGTTCGGCGGGCTGGGGGTTGGCAGCGTCGTCAACCGCTTCTTCCCGCCGCGTGCCGCGTGAAGAACAGCTTGCGCGAGCTGCGCGCCGCGCGCGGCTGGAGCCAGGGCGACCTGGCCGATCGGCTCGAGGTGTCGCGCCAAAGCGTCAACGCGATCGAAACCGGGCGCTACGACCCCTCGCTCCCGCTCGCCTTTCGCATCGCCGAGCTGTTCGAGCTCGCCATCGAAGAAATTTTCACCAGCCCGTCGAAGGAGGCCTGACATGAATCGGTTTGTGTTGAATTTTGCGGTGGCGGTGCTGGCGCCCATCGCCCTCCTCCACCCGACCAGCGCGTCGTGCCAGACGGCGCCCGCCGAGGAACGGCTCGCGCATATTTCGGTCACGACGATGGGCAGCAGCGGGTCGGCGGTGATCCTGATCCCCGGCCTCGCCAGCCCCCGCGCGGTGTGGGACGGCGTCGCGTCCGATCTGGCGAAGACGCACCGCGTGTATCTGGTGCAGGTCAATGGCTTTGGCGGCGATGCCCCCGGCGAAAATGTGAAGCCGGGCGTGCTCGACGGAATCGCCGCTGATCTCAATAGCTACATCGCCAAGCACAAGATCGAAAAGCCCGCGATCATCGGCCATTCGATGGGCGGCCTGCTCGCGATGATGATGGGCGCGCGCCATCCGGCGGCGACCGGCAGCGTGATGGTGGTCGATGCGCTGCCGTTCTTCAGCCTGATCTACGGCCCGACCGCCACGGTCGAAGCGGCCCGCCCCTTTGCTGAACGGGCCCGCGCGCAGACGGTGGCGACGCCGCAACCGACCGCACCGGTCACTGCCGATCCGGGCGGCATCTGGTCGATCAAGGCCGAGGGGCGGATCAAGGTCGCGAACTGGGGCGCGAAGGCCGCCCCTGCGGTGACCGGCCAAGCGCTGTACGAAGTGATGACCACTGACCTGCGCCCCGAACTCGCCAAGGTCACCGCCAAGCCCTTCACCGTGCTGTATGCGACCGGCGCGGGGCCGCAGGCGAAAGTCATCTGGGAAGGTGGCTATGCCGGATCGCCGGCCAAGCTGGTGCCCATCGCCGACAGCTGGCATTTCATCATGCTCGACCAGCCGACCGCTTTTGCCGATGCGCTGAAGGAATTCCTCGCCGGACGCTGAGCCGCGCGCTTCTATCGACCGGGCATCGGGCCTATGGAGCGGGGCATGAGCGATGTGCCCCGCCCCACTCCCGTCCACCACCTGACCCCCGGTCGCTGGCCGACGGTCATTTTCCTGCCGGGCTATGCGAGCGACATGACCGGCGCCAAGGCGCTGGCGATCGAAGTCTGGGCCAAGGCGCAGGGCCGCGCCTGTCTGCGCTTCGATTATGGCGGGTGCGGTGAAAGCCCCGGCGTGTTCGAGGAGCAGCGGCTGGTCGACTGGCGCGATGATGTGGTGGCGATGATCGATCGGGTCGCGGGGCCGGTGGTGCTGGTCGGATCATCAATGGGCGGGTGGCTGATGCTGCTGGCGGCGCTGGCGCGGCCCGAGCGCGTCGCGGCATTGGTCGGCATCGCGGCGGCGCCCGATTTTACCGACTGGGGCTTCACCACTGACGAGAAGATGGTGATCCTGTCCGAAGGGCGGCTCGAGCGGCCCAACGCCTATGGCCCGGCGCCGACGCTCTATACCCGCGCTTTCTGGGCGTCGGGCGAAGCGCACCGGCTGATGGCGGGGACAATCGCAATCGACGTGCCGGTGCGGCTGATTCATGGCATGCTCGACCCCGATGTGCCCTATCCGCGCAGCGTGCGGCTTGCCGAATTGCTGCGTTCAGCCGATGTGCAGACGATCCTGATCAAGGATGGCGACCACCGGCTGTCGCGCGACCGCGACATTGCGCTGATCCTGCGCACGATCGAGGAGCTTGTTGCTTGACCGCGCTTTACGCCCTGCTGCTTGCCCAGACCATTGGCCCGGTGGCGCCGACGCCCGCGCCACCACCCCGTGCGGCGGCCACCCCGGATGGCACCGAAGCGCGTTATGATCGCTGCGTCGATCTCGCGACATCGGACCCGAAAGCGGGCGAAGCCGATGCGACGCAGTGGCGCGCGGCGGGTGGCGGTTATTTCGCGCGCCAGTGTCTGGGCATTGCCTATGCCAATCAGCGGCGCTGGCTGGCGGCGGCGGACGAATTCGCTGGCGCGGCGGGCGATGCCGAAGTCGCGCATGATTCGCGCGCGGCGCATTATTGGGCGCAGTCGGGCAACGCCCGGCTCGCACAGGGCGACCCCGCCAAGGCCCGCAGCGCGCTCGACGCGGCACTGGCCACCGCGACGCTGACCGGGCTCCAGCGCGGCGAAGCGAGCTTTGATCGCGCGCGCGCGCTGGTGCTGCTCGGCGATCTCGAGGGCGCTCGCGCCGATCTCGACCGGGCCCAGAAATTGGCGGGTGCCGACCCACTCGTCTGGCTTGCCTCGGCGACGCTCGCCCGCCGCACGCGCGATCTGCCGCGTGCGCGCGCCGATATCGCCCGCGCGTTCGAACTGGCCCGCGACGATGCGTCGGTGATGCTCGAAATCGGCAACATCGCCGCCGCCAGCGGGGACGCCGATGGCGCGCAAGGCGCATGGAGCGAAGCGGTTCGGCTCGCCCCCGACAGCGAAGCCGCCGCCCAGGCCCGCGCCGCGCTGAAGCAATTTGAGGATAAGCCCAAGCAATAGCGACTGGCGCTTCGCGGCGCCCTATCCTATCTCGCGCGCACCGGGTGCAAGGAGTGCGCATGAAATATCTCCACACGATGATTCGGGTCAGCGATCCCGATGCGACGGTCAGATTCTTCGAGCTGCTGGGGCTGAAGGAGCAGCGCCGCTTCGACAGTGAGCAGGGCCGCTTCACGCTGGTGTTTCTCGCAGCACCCGGTGACGAGGACGCGCAGGTCGAGCTGACGTACAACTGGCCGCCGGTCGACGGCGAGGCCGAAGTCTATGGCGAGGGCCGCAATTTCGGCCATCTCGCCTACCGCGTCGACAATATCTACGACACGTGCCAGCGGCTGCTGGACGCGGGCATGACGATCAACCGCCCGCCGCGCGACGGGCATATGGCGTTCGTACGCTCGCCTGACAATATTTCGATCGAGCTGCTGCAGGACGGCCATTTGCCGCCGCAGGAACCTTGGGCATCGATGCCCAACACGGGGCATTGGTAATGGCGCTAGAAATCATCCGCATTCCCGCGCTGAGCGACAATTATATCTGGCTGGTGCACGATGATGCATCGCGCGAGACAATGGTCGTCGATCCCGCTGAAGCCGCGCCGGTCGAAGCGGTGCTGACCGCGCGCGGCTGGCGGCTGAGTGCGATCTGGAACACGCATTGGCACCCTGATCATACCGGCGGCAATGCTGCGCTTAAGGCGGCGCATGGGGTCCCGGTGATTGCCCCCGCCGGTGAGGCGGCGCGCATACCGACCGCCGACCGGCTGGTGGCTGAGGGCGATGTCGTGACGCTCGGCGCGCATCAGGCCGTGGTGATGGAAACCCCGGCGCATACCGCCGGGCACATCAGCTATTTGTTCGCCGATGATGCAGCGATCTTCGTCGGCGACACGATCTTCGCAATGGGATGTGGGCGGTTGTTCGAAGGGACGGCGGCACAGATGTTCGCCAATATGCAGCGCTATGCCGCCCTGCCCGACGCGACCGCCATTTATTGCGCGCATGAATATACCGAATCGAACGGCCGCTTTGCGCTGAGCGTCGACCCCGACAACGCGGCGCTCGTTGCACGGATGGAGGATGTTCGCGCGGCGCGCGCGTCGGGCGAAGCGACGGTGCCGACCACGATCGGCGCCGAGCGCGCGACCAATCCATTCCTGCGCGCGCAGACCGTCGACGCGTTCGCCACGTTACGGCAAGGAAAGGATGATTTCCGCGGTTGAATGCGCTATGTGTCGGCGCAGGGGGACCGTTAGCGCCAGGAGGTTGCCATGCGCCATTTTGTCCTCATCCCTCTGCTGCTCGCCATGGGTTGTGCGGCGACCCCCCGCGAACAGGCGGCCATCGCTGACCAGAAGGTTGCCGACGACCTCAAGCTCGCCGGGCTGCTCAAGGGCTATACCCCCGGCCCCGCCGTCAATTGCCTGCCGCAGCAGAGCGGCCAGTATAGCACCACAGGGGTCGGCGACACCTTGCTCTATTCGAACGGCGGTCGCGTGATCTATCGCAACGACACGACGGGGTGTTCGGGGGTCGCGCGCGGCGACGTGCTGCTCACACAGACCAACCAGAGCCGCTTGTGCCGGGGGCAGATCGCGACGACCTTTGACGCGATCAGCCGCAACCAGACGGGCAGTTGCTCGTTCGGCGATTTCACCCCCTACCGGAAAAACCCGTGATCGCGCGCTGGCGACTGGTGCTCGCCGCTGGCGCGCTGGCGGGCGGCGCGACGGCGCTGGCACAGGACAGCGCGCCGCTGTCGCCCGATCTCGCCAAGGCACTCGAAGGCCGCGTGCCGGGCAAACCCGAAAATTGTATCAGCAACAGCCGCGTCAACGGCCCCGAGATTATCGACGACCGCAACATCCTCTATCGCCAGTCGGGCGCGCGGATCTGGCGCAACGAAATGACCGACAAATGCCCCGCAGTGCGTGACAACGACATCGTCGTGATCGAGATTTTTGGCGATCAGATCTGCAAATATGATCGCTTCCGCGTCGTGAATCGCAATTCGGGCATCCCATCGGCCTTTTGCATTCTCGGCAGCTTCACGCCGTACGACAAGGTGAAGCCTGCGCCGAAGCCTTAGCCGCGCTGCGCAAGATCAGCGCGTCGTGGGCACGATCGCCGAATGCACCGCGATTGCCCGCCAACCGTTGCCGCGCCGGACATAGACCACGGTCAGCCGATAGACCGTCACTTGACGCAACGTCGGCGCGCCGCTGCTGACCGTCGCTGTCTCGGTCACCAGGGCGGTGTCGTGATCAATGCGCGCCACCCGCTCGCCCAATTGTTGCGTCAGCGTCGGATCGCGCGGCACCGCAAGCACAGCGCGGATGAACCCCTCGCGATCGACTGGCGCTGCGCTGCCAAAGGTCGCGACGAAGCGCGGGTCGAGAATGCGACGCAAGGCATTGGCATCATGCGCGACTTCGGCATCGGCCCAGGCCTGATCGAGATCGAGCACGCGCTGTTCATCGCGGGTCTGCGTCGCGCCGACGACGACGGGATGGAACATCATCGCCCCTGCGGCAACCGAAACGATCAAGGCGCGCATCGATTGGCCCATCCTAAAGCACGAACCGGCTGAGGTCGGTATTGCGGGCGATGCTCGCCAGCTCGCGGTCGACATAGGCGGCGTCGACCACCACCGTTTCGCCGCGCCGGTCTTCGGCCTCGAAGCTCACGCTTTCGAGCAGCTTTTCCATCACCGTCTGCAACCGCCGCGCGCCGATATTCTCGATCTCGGCATTCACTTCGGCAGCGATCTTCGCGACGGCGGCGATGCCGTCGTCGGTGATCTCGACCGTGACGCCTTCGGTGGCGAGCAGCGCCTTATACTGCGTCGTCAGCGATGCCTTGGTGTCAGAGAGGATCGCGACGAAATCAGCTTCGGTCAGTGCCTTGAGCTCGACGCGGATCGGCAAGCGACCTTGCAGCTCGGGCAGCAGGTCACTGGGCTTGGCGACGTGGAACGCCCCGCTCGCGATGAACAGGATATGGTCGGTCTTCATCGGGCCATATTTGGTGGCGACGGTGGTGCCCTCGATCAGCGGCAGCAAGTCGCGCTGGACGCCTTCGCGGCTGACCGAGCCGCCGCGCACGTCGCTCACCGCGATCTTGTCGATTTCGTCGAGGAAGACGATCCCGTTCGCCTCGGCATCGGCGAGGGCCGCGCGCGACACTTCGTCCTGGTCGAGCCGCTTATCGGCTTCTTCCTCGACCAGCTTATCCCAGGCGGCGGGGACGCCGAGCTTGCGGCGCTTGAGCGGCGGCTGGCCGAACGCCTTGCCCATCATGTCGCCGAGGTTGATCATCCCCATCTGCGCGCCGCCGGGCATTTCGAACGGCATTTGCGGCGCCTGTTCGACTTCGATCTCGATCTCGGTCTTGTCGAGATGGCCGTCGCGGAACCGCTGGCGAAAGGCTTCGCGCGTTGCCTCGCTCGCGCCCTTGCCGGTGAGCGCATCGAGCAGGCGGGCCATTGCCGCTTCCTCGGCCTTGTCCTTCACCGCGACCCGGCGGCGTTCCTTTTCGAGCCGTACCGCTTCCTCGACGAGATCGCGAGCGATCTGTTCAACGTCGCGGCCGACATAGCCGACTTCGGTGAATTTGGTCGCTTCGACCTTGACGAACGGCGCATCGGCGAGCTTGGCGAGGCGGCGGCTGATCTCGGTCTTGCCGCAGCCGGTCGGGCCAATCATCAGGATGTTTTTGGGCGTCACTTCGTCGCGCAGATCAGCGCCGAGCCGCTGGCGGCGCCAGCGATTGCGCAAAGCCACGGCGACGGCCTTCTTGGCGTCGGTCTGGCCGATGATATGCGCGTCGAGCGCGGCGACAATGGCTTTGGGGGTCAGGGCGTCGTTCATTTCTTTTCCGAAAGTGTTGGGCGGGGAGCAAGCGCATTGGCAAGCGCACGGTCGACAAAGCCGTTGACGAACCACGCGGGATAGGTCGCGACCGGCGTGGTCAGCGCGTCGAGCCGGGCGATCTCGTCAGCACCGAGCGTTATATCGGCGGCGGCAAGGTTGTCCGCAAGCTGGTGCGGCTTCGACGCGCCGACCAGGATACTGCTCACCCGATCCCGCGCCAGCAGCCAGGCCAGCGCGATCTGGGCAACGGTGGCGCCGCGCGCCTCGGCAATGTCGCGCAGCGCGTCGACGACCGCGAATCCCTGATCCTTGTCGAACGGGATCACATCGAAACTCGCCAGCCGATTGTCGGGGTCTTTCAGCGTCTCGCGGGTGTATTTGCCGCTCAGAAAGCCCCCTGCCAGCGGGCTCCAGACCGTCAGCCCGAGCCCATAATGCGCCAGCATCCCGAAGGCTTCGGACTCGATGTCGCGGCCGACGAGCGAATAATACATCTGGCCATGCGTGAACGGCGCCCAACCGTTCGCGCGTTGCAGCTCGACAGCGGCAGCGACTTGCCACGGCAGCCAGTTCGAAAAGCCGAGATAGCGGGCCTTGCCGTGCTGCACGATCGTGTCGAGCGCGGCCAGCGTTTCTTCGAGCGGCGTATAAGGATCGGGCCGATGCGCGATGTAGACATCGACATAGTCGGTGCCGAGGCGCTTGAGGCTTTGCTCGATCGACCAGAGCAAATGGCGGCGGCTCAGCCCCGTATCGCCCAGCGCCTTGCCCAGCCGAAACCCCGCCTTGGTCGCGATCACCAGATCGTGACGGCGATCGGCAATGAGCTGGCCCAGGATCTCCTCGGCTTCGCCATCCGAATAAACGTCCGCAGTGTCGAAGAAGTTGATGCCGCCCGCAATCGCGGCGTCGACCAGGGTGGCTGCTTCGCTTTTGCCGATCTTGGCGACGCCGGGCATCGACGTACCGCCGCTGGTGAACGTCATCGTGCCGAACGAAAGGCGCGAGACGATCAGGCCCGAATTTCCCAATCGGTTATAGAGCATGGTGATGTTCCTAAAGGTCAGGCGGCGCTGTCGAGCGCCTCGATCGTCAGATTTTCGTTGGTGTAGACGCAAATGTCCGACGCAACCTTCATGGCCTTGCGCGCGAGCGTTTCGGCGTCGGGTTCATAGTCGGTCAGCGCCCGCGCGGCGGCGAGCGCGAAATTGCCGCCTGAGCCGATCGCAGCGATCCCGCCCACCGGCTCCAGCACATCGCCATTGCCGGTCAGGATCAAGGTCACTTCCTTGTCGGCGACGATCATCATCGCTTCCAGGTTGCGGAGATATTTGTCGGTCCGCCAGTCCTTGGCGAGTTCGACTGCGGCACGCAGCAGTGCGCCGTGATGCTGCTCGAGCTTGCGCTCCAACCGCTCGAACAGCGTGAAGGCATCCGCCGTCGCGCCAGCGAACCCCCCGATCACTGATCCGTCGCCGAGCCGCCGCACCTTCTTCGCATTGGGTTTCATCACGGTCTGGCCCATCGAGACCTGACCATCGCCAACGACAACAACTTTGCCGCCGCGCCGCACGGATAGGATTGTGGTGCCGTGCCACACCATCGATTGTTCGCTCATGAACGCGATGTGGGTGGCGGTCGGCCCCGCTGCAATGCCCTCCTAGCGATCGTGCTTCTGGAGAAACGCCAGACTGTCGGCGAGGGTCGAGGCATTGCCGCGAAAGGGCTTGGACAGGCCCATGATCGGGTCATTGTGATTGGCGCCCGCATAGTCACGCTGTTCGAACACCGCGCCGACCGCCTTCAGCCGCGCGGCCAACGCGGGCGCGTTGCGGGGTTTGACGACGTCGTCGGCGGTGCCCTGCATGATCAGCAGCGGCGGGGCATCGGCGCGCGCGAAGCTGACCGGCTGCGTCTCGGCCGGGCGCGGCCAATCGCCGAACGCGGCCCTCGTGGCGGGGCCATCGAAGGGGTAGAAATCAAACGGCCCAGCGAGCAGCAGCCCGGCGCGGATGATCTTTGGGTCGACACCGATGTCACGCAGATAATGCGCGTCGAGCGCGACCATCGCGGCGTTATACGCGCCCGCCGAATGCCCCGCGACCGCGATCCGGGCGGGGTCGCCGCCGAAATCGGCGATATGGTCGCGAGTCCATTTCACCGCGAGCGCGCTGTCTTCGACAAAGGTAGGGAACCGCACCTGTGGGACGAGCCGGTAATCGGGAATCACGACGACATAGCCGCGCGCGGCAAAGGCGCGACCGACAAAGCCATAATGGCTGCGCGATCCCCAGCGCCACGACCCGCCATAGTAAAAGATCAGCACGGGAAGCTTCTTCCCCGCCGCATCCTTGGGCGCCCAGACATCGAGCTGTTGGCGCGGCTGGTCGCCGAAGCGCACGCCCTCGGCCACACGCGACGACTCGCCCTCGTTCGCCATCACCGAGTCGAGCAAATCGAGCTGGCGCGGCGGCGAGATGAGGAAGAAGAACGCCCCCGCCACAATGCCGACCAGACTGATCAGCCCGAGCGCAATTTTCCAATATGCCATCAACTTCCCCCGTGTTGGGCCCAGCTTGGCGGGCGGCGCTCGCCGGGGCAAGCGCGGCGTGCGATTGCCTCGGTCCGCGAACGCGCTTAGCGTCCCGGCCAACGACCAATGGGGAGGCAGATATGCGGAAAACGGCTCTCGGCGCACTCGCGCTGGCAATGCTGATCGGCGCACCGGCGCAGGCCAAGGGGCCACGCTACAGCGCATCCATCACCCGCACCAGCTATGGCATTCCGCACATCAAGGCAGCCAATTGGGGCGGCGCGGGATACGGGATCGGCTATGCCTATGCCGAGGATAATCTGTGCCTGCTCGCCGAGGAATTCGCGACCGTCGCGGGCGACCGCTCGCGCTTCTGGGGGCCGACCGAGAAAGCCACGCTAGGGTTCGAGAAGATCGACAATCTGTCGTCGGATGTATTCTTCCGCGCGATGATCGACTTGCCGGCACTCAAGCGCGGCCTCGCCAAGCGTCCACCGCGTGAAATGGCGCTGCTGGCCGGTTACGCCGCTGGATATAACCGGCTGTTGAAGGACCGCGGCCCGGCGGGCGTGCCCGAGGCATGCCGGGGCAAGCCGTGGGTGCGCCCCATCACCACCGACGACATGCTGCGCATCGGCGAAAAGCAGGTGCTGTTGGCGAGTTCGCTCGCGCTGGCTGCCTTCATCGTCAATGCCCAGCCCCCCGGCAAGCCGCAGGCAGCGACCCTCCCCGACACTTTTCCGGGCGACCGCGAGATCGGTTTCGGCAGTAACGGCTGGGCGTTCGGGGCTGAGGTGACCACCAACGGCAAGGGCTTGGTCGTCGGCAATCCGCATTTCCCGTGGAATGGCCCGTCGCGCTTTTGGGAAATGCACGTCACGATTCCGGGCGAAATTGACGTGATGGGCGTGGGGCTGGCGGGGACGCCACTGGTCGCGCTTGGCTTCAACAAGGATGTCGCCTGGACCCATACCGTCACCGCTGCGCAGCATTTCACCGGCTTCGAGCTGCAACTCGATCCGAGCGACCCGACGACCTATCTGGTCGACGGCAAGCCCGAGAAGATGCGCACGATCAACGTCAGCGTGCCGATGCCCGATGGCAAAGCACCGGTGACGCGCACGCTCTATGCCAGCCGGTTCGGGCCGATGCTGACGATCCCGCTGCTCGGGCTCGGATGGAAGGCCGACAAGGCCTATGCGATGCGCGACGCCAATTACGACAATGACCGCAGCATCACGGCGTGGATCGCGATCGGCAAGGCCAAGTCGGTCGCCGAGGTGAAGGCTGCCGTGTCCTCGACGCTCGGCATTCCGTGGGTCAACACCATCGCTGCCGACCGCAACGGCGATGTGTTGCATGCCGATGTGACCGCCGCCCCCAATGTTTCGATCGCCAAGGCCAAGGACTGCGCGACGCCAACGTCGGCGGCGGTCGCGAACCGCTTCGTGCTGCTCGACGGTCGCCGTTCGGCCTGCGACTGGGACGACACCCCCGGCACGGCTGCCAAGCGCCTGAT
This sequence comes from uncultured Stakelama sp., assembly GCA_964449575.1. Classification (GTDB taxonomy): domain Bacteria; phylum Pseudomonadota; class Alphaproteobacteria; order Sphingomonadales; family Sphingomonadaceae; genus Sphingomonas. Next base: position 28,203 of record CAYUYZ010000018.1, on the reverse strand, counting down.
GCCCGCGAGCGAGCAGGCGATCTGGGAACGGCGCGATTATGTCGCCAATTCGAACGACAGTTACTGGCTGAGCAATGCCAGCGCGCCTTATCGCCAGTTGTCGCCGGTGCTCGGGCCGTGGGGCACGCAGCGCACATTGCGCACGCGGTCGGGGCTGGTCGAACTCGCCCGCCGATTCGACGGCAGCGATGGCCTTGGCGGCACCAAGGTCGATCAGGCCAAAGCCGAACAAATGGCGTTCGCCAACAAGAGTCTCGCGGCTGAACTCGCGCTCGATCCGGTGCGCGCGCTGTGCGCGGGCAAGGCCGAGGTGGCGCAGGCGTGCGCGGCACTCAACCTGTGGGACGGCCGATATAATGTCGATAGCCGGGGCGCGGGCGTATTCGCCGCATTTTGGCCTGCCGCGAGCCGTATCGCCGGGCTGTGGCAAGTGCCGTTCGATCCCGCCGATCCGGTCCACACCCCGCGCGGGCTGGTGACGAGCGGCGACGTGGGCACCAAGCTGATGAAGGTGCTCGCCGATACGCAGGCACGACTCCTCCGGGATGGCTTCAAGCTCGACACACGTTGGGGTGACATTCAATTTGCGGTGCGCGGCACCGAGCATATTCCGGTCCATGGCGCGGACGGGCTGCTCGGGGTGCTCAACGTCCAGACGAGCGCGCCCGAAGCGGGTGGCTTCGTCCCCTATCATGGATCGAGCTATGTGCAGGTCGTGACTTTCGATGATGCCGGGCCGGTCGCCGATGCGGTGCTCAGCTACTCGCAATCGACCGATCCAGCCTCGCCGCATTATGCCGACCAGACGCGGCTTTATTCGGCAAAGAAGTTCGTGCGGCTGCCATTCAGTGCGGCAGCGATTGCCGCGAACGCGCAGGGGAAGACGCGGACGATCAGCGAGTAGCACACCGCTCCCGCGCAACCCACCTCCCACCCATTAGTGTCGAGCGAAGTCGAGACACGGGAGGCGGGCGAGTCGCTTGCGGCCCGTCCCTCGACTGCGCTCGGGGCGAACGGTCGCGGTTGCGGCTGCGGCTTACCCCAGCCCCTGCGTCCTTGCCCAGGCGAGAAACAGATCGGGCCAGCGTTCGGCGGGCTTGCCCATCGCGCGGCGCAGACCAAAGCCGTGGCCGCCGTGAGTGAACAAATGGGTTTCCACGGCGACACCCGTTGCCTTGAGCGCAGCACGCAGGCGCAGGCTGTTGTCGACCGGGACAGTCGGGTCATCCTCGGCATGGACGAGGAAGGTCGGCGGGGTCGCCGCCGTCACCTGATCCTCGGGCGAATGCGCGGCTTCACGCTCAGGCGTTGGGTTCGGCCCGAGCAGCAGATCGCGCGACCCCGGATGCGCGAAGGGTAACCGCATCGACTGCACCGGATAGATCGGGGCGGCGACATCGGGGCGGGCCGCAAGCCGGTCGGCAGCATCGACCGGCGCATAGGTGTTCGCCGCGAACCGCGTCGCGAGATCAGCGCAGACATGGCCGCCCGCCGAAAAACCCATCGCCGCCACCCGCTCCGGCATGATCCCATAGTCGCGCGCGCGGGCGCGGATCAGCCGGATCGCGCGCTGCGCATCGCTCAGCGCGACATCGGGCCCCGCCGCCCAACCTTCGCCCGGCAAGCGGTAAAACAGGACGAAGCACGTCCAGCCGCGTGCCGCGAGCCAGCGCGCGATTTCATAGCCTTCCTTGTCCACGACGACCCAGCGATAGCCGCCACCCGGCGTGATCAGCACCGCATTGCCATTGGGGATACGCGGGCGGAACACGACCATGCGCGGGCAGCTGATCCCGTAAACGGCGCGATCGGTCAGCGCGCGGTCCTTGCTGCGCTCATCGACCGTCTCGGTCAGCGCTTTGGCGGGCAGGCCGGGAGCACCCTTGGGCCACAAGTCGATGGTTTCGTCGGGTTCGGGCAAGCCCGCGACCGGGGCCTTGCCGCCGACGCGCGGGGGTGCTGTCTGCGCGCCCGCGACAATCGGCAGACCGAGCGCAAGCGTGGTGAGCATAGCCTGGCGACGATCGATCATATCAGCTCCCCGGCTGGATATAGGGCACGCGCGCAAACAGGTCGCGCTGCCATGCGCGCGGGTTGTTCTCGACGCGGGATCGCGCGTCGAAGATCATCGTGCCGCGCTTGGCGAGGTCATATTTTGGCCAGCGCGGCATTCCCGCGTGATTGGGATCGCCGGTTTGCGCAAAGGCGACGAAGCTGTCCTGCATTGCCTTCGATGCAGCCTGTGCCTCCGCGCCGGTGCCGGTCTGCGATCCTTCCGCGCCGAGCGTTCCGAACACCAAAGGGATATCCATCGTGTGCATCGCGCGGCGGCGTGGGTCGGGCCGCGCCGCGAAATCGACCTGATAGACCCAGGTCGGCGCGCCAGCCGTAGCGCGCGCCTCCGCCTCGATCACTTGTCCGCGCCAACTGCGCCCGCACGTTGTCGCGTCGTAGAAGATGTCGGTCGGCGACCAGTCGGGAAAGCGCGCGCGGTACTGCGCCACGACCCATTCGGGCAGGATATCGATACGTAATTCGGGGGCCATCCGTTCGGCGAGATTGTCCCAATTCAACGTCTTCACCCGCTCGGAATCGGGCGAGATGAACGCGCGTGTCTCGTCATGCGTGTTGCCGAGCAGCATCGGGATGGCGTTCGATTGTGGCGCGGCATCGGGCCAGAAGGGATGGCGGGTGAGCCATTTCATATCGAGCACCGGCCCGAAATAGACGCCGCCGCCGAGGATCGGATCGGTCGCGGATAGCCCCTCGATCAATCGCTCGACCGGCATCGTCAGCAGCGGCGACAGATCCCGCTCGCTGATCCCAAGCTTCGCGAGATAGGCCCGCGTACGTGCGGTCGCGTTGAGCGGGCCGGAGGCGGTGACTTGCTGGCCGCTCATCGTAGCGGCGCGGTGGAACAGGCCCGTGGCGGCGGGCATCGCCATCATCGTCGCGATCTTGGCGCCGCCGCCCGATTGGCCGAACACCATAACCCAATTGGGATCGCCGCCGAACGCTGCGATATTGCGCTTTACCCATTGCAGCGCGAGGATCAGGTCGAGCTGCCCGAGGTTGCCGCTATCGGGAAAGCGCGGGTCGAGCCGCGCGAGATAGAGATAGCCGAGCGCATTGAGCCGGTGATTGACCGTGACCACCACGCAATCGCCCCGCGCCGCGAGCGCCGCGCCGTCGTTGAGCGGATCGGTGACGCTGCCGTTCGAATATGCGCCGCCGTGGATGTAGAGCATCACCGGCAGCTTGGCCGTAGGGCTCGGCTGCCTGGTCCAGATGTTGAGAAAGAGGCAATCCTCGGACTGCGTACCATAGCGGCTGCCGCTCTGCGGCGCGACGGGGCCGAAGGAGTCAGCCGTTATGGGATCGACTTGGCGCGGGATCGGCTTTGGTGGCTGAAAGCGTTCCGCGACCCCGTATCGGATACCGCGAAAAGTCCAGACCTGGCCTAGAGAATTCTCGGCATGGTGGCCTTCGGAAAGATAGCGGCCAGCCGGGGCATTGGCGATCATGGCCACCGGCGTTGCCCGTGCGCCGCGCGGGAGCATGGCAAGTGCGACCGCACCCGCCATCACACTTCGGCGGCTGATCTCACCGCCGGACATCGAGTCCGCCGGCCAGATACGCATCGATATCGGCCTGGCGAAACAGGCTGGCATCGCCCGGCAGCGAATGTTTGAGCGCGGCCAGCGCGAGGCCGGTGCGCGCCGCATCTTCAGGTCCGCCGCCGCTGCGCAAGGCATGCAGCACACCAGCGGCAAAGGCATCCCCGCCGCCGATCCGGTCGACGATCCCGGCGAGCACGACTTCCTCGGTCTGGGCGGTGCCAGCGCGCGTATCGATCCGTGCCGACAGGCGGTGGCGGTCGGCATCCTCGACATGCCGCGCGGTCGAGGCGATCGTCTGCAGTTTGGGGAATGCGGCGAAAGCTGCCTCGGTGGCATCCCGCCGTCGGTCTTCGCCGTCGCCCGTGAATTCGCGACCTAACAGCAGCGCGATGTCGCGGTGATTGCCGAACAAAAGATCGGCATGCGCCACGAGCGTGTTGAGAATCCCGCGCGGGTCGGAGTCCCACCGCTCCCACAGTTTCGCGCGGTAATTGCCATCGAACGACACCGCGATCCCGCGCGCGCTCGCCGCCTCAACCGCCGCCACCGCCGCCTCGGCCGAGACCGGTCCCAGGGCAGGCGTGATCCCCGACAGATGCAGCCGATCGACACCGGCGAGCAGCGCGTCCCAATCCCAATCTTCGGCACGCATCGCTGCGAACGAAGACTGCGCACGGTCATAGATCACTTCAGTCGCGCGCATCCCGGCGCCCGAGGTGACAAAATACAGCCCCATCCGATCGCCGCGCAGCTGGATGCCGCTGGTATCGACCCCGTGCCCGCGCAGCGTGGCGACCGCCGACCGGCCCAGATCGTTATCGGGCACCGCACTCGCAAAGCCGACATCGTGCCCCAACCGCGCGAGCGCGGTCGCGACGTTCGCTTCGGCGCCTGCCACCCACACGTCGAGCTTGGGCGTCTGCAACAGAAGCTCGCGCCCCGGCGGCGAGAGCCGCAGCATGATTTCGCCGAATGCGAGAAACCGGCTCATCGCGCGAGCCATCCGCCATCGACCGCGAGGATATGCCCCTGGACATAATTCGAGGCCGAGGAGGCAAGGAACACTGCCGCACCCCCCAGATCGCTGGCATTGCCCCAGCGTCCGGCGGGAATGCGATCGAGGATCGATCTGTTGCGGACTTCATCGGCCTGCAGCGCCGCCGTGTTGTTGGTCGCGATATAGCCCGGCGCGATTGCGTTGACGTTGACGCCCTTGGCCGCCCATTCGTTGGCTAGCAGCTTGGTGAGGCCGCCGATCCCCGATTTGGACGCGGCGTAGCTCGGCACGCGAATGCCGCCCTGGAAGGTCAGCATCGAGGCGATGTTGATGATCTTGCCGCTGCCTTGTGCAATCATGTGCCGCCCCGCTGCCTGACACAGGAAGAACACGCTTTTTAGGTTCGTGTCGATCACCGCGTCCCAATCCGCTTCGGTAAAATCGACCGCATCGGCGCGGCGGATGATGCCGGCATTGTTGACGAGAATGTCGAGCCCGCCGAGCTTGTCCACCGCTTCGTCCACGATTTTACCCACAGGCTCGATCGTCGAAAGATCGGCAGCGATGTTTATCGCGCGGCGACCGAGCGCGACGATCTGCGCGACGGTTTCGTCGGCGGGGGTGCGTCCGACGCAGGCGACATCGGCCCCGGCGGCGGCCAGCGCTACCGCGATCGCCTGGCCGATGCCCGTATTGGCCCCTGTAACGACGGCGACTTTGCCGGAGAGATCGAACAGCCCCGACATCAGGCGAGCTGACAAATGTCGAGCACGGTCATGTCGGTGTAATCCTGATTCTCCCCCGCCATCGCCCAGATGAAGGCATAGGCGCGGGTGCCCGAGCCCATATGGATCGACCAGGGCGGGCTGATCACCGCTTCCTCATTGCCCATCACGATGTGCCGCATCGCTTCGCCCTCGCCCATATAGTGAAACACGCGGTCATTCGGGTTCGGGAGTTCGAAGTAGAAATAGATCTCGCTGCGGCGCTCGTGGACGTGCGGGGGCATCGTGTTCCAGACCGAACCGGGCTTGAGGACGGTCAGACCCATGACGAGCTGCGCTGAGTCGCACACGCCGGGGATGACGAGCTGGAAGATCGTCCGTTCGTTCGATTCCTCGAGGCTGCCGCGCTCGAGCGCATTGGCGTCGGTGATCGACAGCTTGCGCGTGGTAAAGCCTTTGTGCGCGGGGCATGACGCGAGATAGAAGCGCGCGCCCTCACCCGAAAACACGACGTCCTTCGCGCCCATCGTGACGTAGAGACAGTCCTTGTTGCCGAGGGCGAAGGCTTCGCCGTCGACCGTCACCATGCCATCGACCGCGCCGACATTGACCACCGCCAGCTCGCGGCGTTCGAGGAAGGGGTGCCCGACGGCCGAGGGCGGCTCGGTCTGCGTTGGCAGCGCGACGGGCGCATCCGCCACCGCGACGCCGCCGATCACGAAGCGATCGGCATGGGTGTAGTTCAACACGCATTCGCCGTCGCGGAACAGGTCCTGGATCAAATAGCGGTCGCGCAGTTCGTCGTTCGACACGCATTCCATCATGTCGGGGTGCGTCGCGTAGTAAGTCCGTTCGAACATGGCTAATCTCCGGGTCAGGCGGCCTTGGCGGCAGGCAGGGGTTGGTCGAGGCGATAGGCGCGGCGCACAAGGCCGCTGGTCAGTTCGTGCGCGAGTTCGGCAGCTTCCCAATCAGCGATCCGATGCTCGGCGACGAGCCGCGCGAGGAAGCTGCAATCGACCCGCCGCGCAACATCGTGCCGCGCCGGGATCGACAGAAACGCGCGGGTATCGTCATTGAAGCCGACCGTATTGTAGAAACCGGCCGTCTCGGTTGTGTTCTCGCGGAAGCGGCGCATCCCTTCCGGGCTGTCATGGAACCACCAGGCGGGGCCGAGCTTCAGGCACGGATAATGCCCAGCCAGCGGCGCGAGTTCGCGTGCGTAAACGCTTTCGTCGAGGGTGAAGAGAATGATGCTCAGGTCATGCTCGTTGCCAAAACGGTCGAGCAAGGGCTTCAGCGCGCGGACATAGTCAGTGCGCGTCGGAATATCGGCGCCCTTGTCGCGGCCGTGGCTGACGAAAAGGCCGGCATTGTGGTTGCGGAAGGAGCCGGGGTGAATCTGCATCACCATCCCGTCCTCGACGCTCATTGCCGCCATCTCGGTGAGCATTTGCGCGCGGAACAGCTCGGCGTCGGCGGGCGTCCAAGTGTCGCCGATTATCCGGGCGAACAACGCCTCGCATTCGGCGGTCGAGAGGTTGGCAGTGGCGGCGGTCGGGTGGCCGTGATCGGTCGCGGTCGCACCGGCGCCGCGAAAATCGGCGCGGCGCTGGCGATGCGCGTTTAGATAACCGGTCCAGCTATGGACATCCTCGCCCGTCAGCTCGGCAAAGCGCGCCATGGCGGGCTTGAAGGCATCGTGCTCAACGTCGATCACGCCGTCGGGGCGATAGGTCGTGACGACGCGCCCGCCCCAGCCGCTCGCATGAATGCGATGATGCGCCGACAGATCGTCGTGCGCGCCTTCGGTGGTGGCGAGGAAATCGATCCGGAAGCGATCAAACAACGCACGCGGGCGGAAGGCATCGGTCGCAAGCGCCACGCCGATCGCGTCGAAATAATGGTCAGCCGTGCTGGCTTCGAGCGCGACGTCGATCCCGAACACTTCGGCAAAAACATGATCGAGCCACAGACGCGATGGCGTGCCGCGAAACAGGTGGTAATTCGCCGCAAACAGCCGCCACGCCGCGCGCGGATCGGTCGCGGGCACGCCATCGCGGCGCGGAATCGCCAGCGCGTCGAGATCGATGCCCTGGCTGTAGAGCATGCGGTAGATATAATGGTCGGGCGCGAGCAGCAGGCTGGTCGCGTCGGTCCAGGCGGCATCGTCGGCGAACCAGAGCGGATCGGTATGGCCGTGCGGGCTGACGATCGGCAGACCGGCGACTTCAGCATAAAGCGCGCGGGCAATGTCGCGCGTCGTCGGATCGGCCGGGAACAGGCGGTCGGGATGCAATGTCAGCGGCCGGGCCATCTCGTTCCTCTCCCTTGCATCTGCGGCGCAAGCAGCCCGCTGGTAACCGGTGTCAGTCCCTTCTGCAACCGTCTAAGCAGGCGGCGGCGCCACCGATGCGCGACGGATCAAGGTCGACAGGAAGCGTGACGGCTCCTCGACCGTCTCGCCGCCGTCGACGCCCGCGAGCAGCTTAAGCGCTGCCGACCGCGCCATCGACACGATCGGCCAGCGTACCGTGGTCAGCGGCGGCCAGACATGCGCGGCGACCGGCGTATCATCGAAGCCGATGATCGACAGGTCGCGCGGGATTTGCAGCCCGCGCTCCATCGCGGCATGCATCACGCCCGCCGCCATTTCGTCGTTCGACGAAAAAATCGCGGTCGGGCGCGGCACGACATCGAGCAGCCGGTCGGCAGCGACCCGGCCCGAATCGAAGGTGTAATTGCCGTCGGCGACCATCGATCGCGGCAGCGCGATGCCCGCCGCGGTCAGCGCTTCCTCAAATCCCTCACGCCGTTCGCGCGCCGATCGGAAGCCGTGCGGCCCGGCGACCAGCCCGATCCGGCGATGCCCCTGCTCGATCAGATACTCGACCGCGGTCCGCACTGCTTCGCGATCGTTGGAGGCGACCATGTGCGCGGCATCGTCGAGCATCGCCGACCCCATCCGCACATAGCGGCACCCGATTTCGTCGCACAGCCGCGCGATCGAATCATTTTCGCTGATCGGCGGCATCAGCAGCACGCCGAACAGCCGCTGGCGTTCGAGGAAGTGGCGCAGATCGTCGAGCATCGTGGCCGACCCGCGATTGAGCGGACGGACGACCATTTCGAATTCGCTGCCCTGCAACGCTTCGAGCATGCCTGCCTGGACGTTCATCACTGTCTGGGCATTGGGATTGTCGTGGACGAGGCCGATCAGGAAATTGCGCCGCAACGCCAGCGCGCGCGCCTGCGGGTTGGGGATATAGCCAAGCTCGCCGATGACATCCTCGACTTTTCGCCGCGTGTCTTCGTTAAGCAGCGGCGAGTGGTTGATGACGCGGCTGACGGTCTTTTTCGAAACGCCGGCGATGCGGGCGACGTCGTTGATCGTGGGCTGGCCGCTGCTCTTCATTCGCCGCGTCATATCCTGCACGAGCGGCTTCGACCAGCCGTGCTGACTTGCGCGCCCGCAGCGGCTCGGGCAGAAGCGCGACGTCGGTGATACCGGTTACCCATCGTCTCGGGAGCGCAATTCTTGGCACAAGCCTGGCAAGTCCATCCCGACGATAATGTCGCGACGTTGCTGGGCGATGCGGCGATCGGCGAAGCCGTGACGGTCGGCGAACACCAGATGCTGGCGCGCGACGCCATTGCACGCGGCCACAAGATTGCGCTGGTCCCGATCAACGCGAGCGCGGCGGTGATCAAATATGGCTTCCCGATCGGCAAGGCGCGCCGTGCGATCGCGGCGGGCGAGCATGTGCATAGCGACACGCTCGCCACGGCTTTGTCTGAGCGGAGCGATTATGCCTTTGCCGGTTCGGGCGTCGCGACCCATGCGGCGGCCAGCACGGCGAGCTTCCTTGGCTATCTTCGGCCCGATGGAAGAGTCGGCACGCGCAATGAAATCTGGATCCTACCGACCGTCGGCTGCGTCGCGCGGACGGCTCAGCGGATTGCAGCGCGCTCGGTCGCTCGCCATGCGGGGACGGTCGACGGCGTCCACGCACTCGTCCACCCGTTCGGCTGCTCGCAGCTCGGCGATGATCTGGCGGGGACGCGGCGAATCTTGGCCGCGCTTGCCAACCACCCCAATGCCGGCGGCGTGCTGATCATTGGGCTCGGGTGCGAGTCAAACCAGCTCGATGCACTGCTCGCCGAAGTACCCGAAGCACGGCGCGGCGCGATCCGCACGCTGATTGCCCAGAAAACAGCGGACGAAGTTGCCGAGGGCGAAGCGCTGGTCGACGAACTTGTCGCGCAAGCCGCGCAGCCGCGCGTCGCGATCGGGCTCGACAAGCTCGTCCTCGGCGTCAAATGCGGCGGGTCGGATGGATTTTCGGGCCTGACCGCCAACCCGCTCGTCGGCCGGATGAGCGACCGGGTCGCGAGCGCGGGCGGCCAAGTGATCCTGACCGAAATCCCCGAGATCTTCGGCGCCGAACAATTGCTGATGGCCCGTGCGACTAGCCCCGACGTCTTCGACGCGATCGGGAATATGGTCAATGAATTCAAACGTTACTTCACCAGCCACGGCGAGCCGGTGTCCGAAAACCCCTCGCCCGGCAATATCGCGGGCGGGATCACCACGCTCGAGGAAAAGTCACTCGGCGCGGTGCAAAAGGGCGGCAATGCGCCGGTGGTCGACGTGGTCGGCTATGGCGCGCAGGTGAGACTGCCGGGGCTGACCCTGCTCGAAGCGCCGGGCAATGATGCCGTGTCGACGACCGCGCTGGCCGCTGCTGGCGCGACGCTTATCCTGTTCACCACCGGGCGCGGTACGCCGCTCGGCGCGCCAGTGCCAACGATCAAGATCGCCTCGAACAGCGCCCTCGCCGCCGCCAAGCCGGGGTGGATCGATTTCGACGCGGGGTCGGCGCTGACACATGGCATGGAGGCGAGCACCGATGCGCTGCTTGACGGGATCATCGCGATTGCCTCGGGCGAACTGACCGCCGCCGAGCGCAATGACGAACGCGAAATGGCCATCTGGAAGCGCGGGGTGACGCTGTGACCCGGCTCGATTACGCCGCGCTGGCCGGGCTGCCCGACGCCATCGCGCGGCCCAGGCGCACCGCGCCGCCGCAAATCGGCATCGTCCATTTCGGCCCCGGCGCGTTCCACCGCGCGCATCAGGCGAGCTACATCGACCGCTTGCTCGATCATGATCCGCGCTGGGGGATCGCCGCCGTTGCCCTGCGCAGCGCCGAGACGGTGACCGGCTTGGCCGCGCAACAAGGACTCTACACGATCGCCAAGCGCGATGCCGTTTCGGGCTACCGCGTCGTTGGCGCGCATGGCGCTTGGCTGGGGCCGGACGATTCGGAAGCGGTTGCCGCGCTGCTGGCCGATCCGGCGATCGGGCTGGTCACGACGACCGTCACCGAAAAGGGCTATTGCCTTGGCCCTGACGGCACGCTTGATCTGGCGCACCGCGACATCGCGCATGATCTGGCGGGCAGCGGCCCCTCGCGCAGCGTCATCGGCTGGATCGTCAGCGGCCTCGCCGCACGCCGGGCCGCTGGGACCGCGCCGTTCGTACCGATGCCGTGCGACAATCTCGCGGGCAATGGCGCAAAGCTCCACGCCGCGCTGGTCGCCTTCGCCGCCGCGCGCGACGCCGAGTTGGCAGCGTGGATCGCGGGCGAGGTTCGCGTCCCCTCGACGATGGTCGATTCGATCACCCCGGCAAGCGATGCCGCGCTCCACGCCGATGTCGATGCCGCGCTCGGCGTGACCGACGCCATCCCGGTGCAGCGCGAAAGCTTCGTCGCCTGGGTAATCGAGGATGTCGGGCTGCGCGGTGGTCCAGATCTGGCGAGTGTCGGCGCCATCGTCACCGCCGATCCGGCGGGGCATGAGCGCGCCAAGCTCCGCATTCTGAACGGCGCGCATTCGACGCTCGCCTATGCCGGGTTGCTGCGCGACCACACGAGCGTGGCCGGGGCGATGGGCGATCCCGCGCTCGCCGATTTTGTCGATGCGATGATCCGCACCGATATTGCCCCTGCCCTGCCTGCCGTCGCGGGGCTCGATCTCGACGCCTATCGCCGCACCGTGCTGGCGCGTTTCCGCAATCCGGCGATCGTCCACCGGCTCGACCAGATCGCGCAGGATGGAACGCAGAAGCTGCCCTATCGCCTCGTCGACACGATCGACGCCAATCGCCGAGCGGGCCGGATGCCGCAGCATGCCGCCGCCGCGCTCGGTTGCTGGGTTGCCTTCGTGCTGGGGCGGGTTCGCAGCGGCGTGCCGATCATCGATCCCGCCGCTGCGGCATTGGCGGCGGCGACCAGCGACGCCGACCCTGCCCGCTTGATCACGCGGCTGATCGAACAGGCATTGGTCTTCCCCAGCACATGGCGCGACGATCCGGCGCTGGTGAAGGCCATCGCAACAACGGCGCAGGCAGCGATCGATGGCGATTGGCCGCGCGTCTTTGGCGCAGGCCAATAGCGACTGAGGCATTGACACCGGTTTCCTACCGTCGCACTGTCCCGCAAAACAAGCATGCGATAAACGACCAAGGGGCAGGGTGAGCCGATGCGGCGCGACCACGACACTAATATTGCGCAAATCGCCAGCCGGTTCGTCGATGCGCGGCGCACCGCCACGGCGCTGCCCGACTATCCGGGCATTATCCCCGGCGATCTGACCGACGCCTATGCCGTGCAGGATGCCGCCATTGCGCTGAGCAAGGGCGAGATCATCGGCTGGAAAGTGGGGCGGATCAATCCGCCGCTCGGCGATGTCGACCGGCTGGCCGGGCCGATCTTTGCGAGCGTCTCGGCGTCGCCCGGCACGACGCCGATCGCCATGCCCGTGTTCGACGGCGGTTTCGCTGCGGCCGAGGCCGAATTTCTGCTGCGCATCGGCACAGCGCCCGATCCCGCCAAGCGCAGCTATACGCTGGCTGAAGCGACGGCGATGATCGATGCGGTGCATATCGGCATCGAGATTGCGAGCTCGCCATTCGAAGGGATCAACGATCACGGTGCCGGCGTGACGATTTCGGATTTCGGTAACAACAATGGTCTGGTGATCGGTCCCGCCATCGATCGGTGGCAGGCCGCCGCGCTGCTCGACTGGCCGGTCGAGCTGCTGATCAACGATGCGTTGATCGGCGCTGGCATGGCATCGACGATGCTTGACGGGCCGTTCGGCGCGGCGCGCTTCCTGTTCGAGCTCATGGCCGAGCGTGGTATTGCGCTGAAAACAGGGCAGTGGATTTCGAGCGGTGCCGTGACCGGCGTTCACCGCGTCGCGATCGGCGACCGCGTCGAGGCACGGTTCGACGCGCGGCTATCGGTTGCGTGCACGATCAAGGCCGAAGGATAACCCCGGCAGCGAAATAGCTGGGGGCAAATTGGGGAGAGAGCGAATGGCAACGGCGGAACTGCCGGGCGTGGCAGCAGCGGCGACACGGGTCGGGCGCTATCGCTGGGTGATCTGCGCGCTGCTGTTTGCTGCAACCGCGATCAATTACGTCGACCGCCAGATGATCGGCGTTCTGAAACCCACGCTGACCAAGGAATTCGCCTGGACCGAAGGCGACTTCGCCACGATCATCTTCTGGTTTCAGGTCGCCTATGCGATCGGCTACGTCAGCTTCGGCAAGATCGTCGACGTTGTCGGCGCCCGGCTGGGCTATGCGGTGGCGATCGTGATCTGGACGGCCAGCCACATGGCGCATGGCCTTGCGAGCAGCGTGACGACCTTTGCGATGGCACGCTTCGGACTCGGCATTGGTGAATCGGGCAATTTCCCGGCGGGCATCCGCGCGGTCACCGACTGGTTCCCGCAGCGCGAGCGGGCGTTCGCCATCGGGCTGTTCAACGCCGGCGCCAATATCGGCGCGATCATTACCCCGCTGCTGGTGCCGGCGCTGGTGCTGGCGTTCGACTGGCGCGTCGCCTTTTACGTGACAGGCGTGCTCGGCATCCTCTGGCTGGTCGCTTGGTGGCTGATCTATCGCCATCCGCGTGAGCATGGCCGCGTTCTCCCGTCCGAGCTGGCGTGGATCGAGCAGGACCCCGCCGATCCGGTAGTGCCGATCGCGTGGGGCAAGCTGATCACCGTGCGCGAGACCTGGGCCTATGCGCTGGGCAAATTCTGCATCGACCCGATCTGGTGGTTCTTCCTGTTCTGGCTGCCGGGCTATCTCTATGAGCGCTATCACCTTGACCTCAAGACCTTCGGGCTGCCCCTCGCCGCGATCTACCTGATTTCGGACTTCGGCAGCATCGCGGGTGGGTGGATGTCATCGCGGCTGATCAAGGCGGGCTATTCGCCCAATCTCGCGCGCAAGCTGACGATGCTGCTCTGCGCGTTCTGCGTCACGCCGATATACTTCGCGCAGTCGATCGACGGGCTGTGGAGCGCGGTGCTGGTGATCGGGCTGGCGACCGCTGCGCATCAGGCGTTTTCGGCCAATCTCTACACGCTGCCGTCCGACATTTTCCCGCGCGGCGCGGTCGGATCGGTGGTCGGGATCGGCGGGATGATCGGCGCGATCGGCGGCATGGGGATGGCCAAGTTCACTGGCTATATCCTTGATGCGACCGGCAAGAATTATTCGATCCTGTTCGCGATCTGCGCCAGCGCCTATTTCGTCGCGCTGCTCGTCGTCCATCTGCTCTCGCCGCGACTGGCCCGCGTCGAGGTCGCATGATCCGCTGGATCATCGCGGCGGTTGCGCTTGCGTTGGTGCCGGGGCCGCTCTGCGCGGAGCCAACCGGGCTGTTGTTCCGCGTATCCGCCGACAGATCGCTCGACGCCGAAGTAGCAAGCGGCGATCCGGTACCGAATTTCCGCAGCGGCGTAGAGGTGGTGCCGGACGGCGCGATTGGCGGCGCGGCGCGCTGGGCCGATGAGGGCTATGTCGCGTGGAAGGCACCGGGCAACATCCGCGCAACCCGCGGCACCCTGTCCTTCTTCTGGCGCGCGCGCGATCCGCTCGGCGAGGCGCCGTTCGCGATCTTTCGCGTCGGGTTCGCCGATCATTCGAGCTGGGACATGGCGTTTCTGCGGATCGACTGGAACGGCCACGGCTTCGATGCTTTTGTCACCGACGCCAACCTGTCGCGGGTGCGCGTGTCGTGGCGGATCGACGCGATCCCCGCTGCCGACGCGTGGAAGCATATCGCTTTCGCGTGGGACGAGACACAAGGCGTGCGGCTCTACGTCGATGGCCGCGAAGTCGCCAGCAAAGTGCAAAAGGCCGATCTCGATTCCGGCCTCGACCAATTCGGTTTGGCGGGGCGCGTTATGTCCCCGCATCAAGTGCAGAGCCGCTACAACTTCATGCGCGGCAGCGATCTCGACGAAATCCGCGTGTATGATCATGCGCTGGCCGCGGGCGATGTTGCAAAGCTCGCCGCCAAGCAGGAACCCGGCCCCGCCCCTGCCCCCGATACCGCCGCACGCTGGGCTGCGTGGCAGCACCGCTACGGCTGGGACCGCGCTTCCCCGCCATTGCTCGATGCACCCGTGACGACCATCCGCAAGGTCGAGTTCGCCGATGCGCGTGACCTGAAGCAATGGAATTGGAAGGGCGTCGACGGGATTGCCGAGACGACCTGGCCCGGCGTCTACAACCGCTCGCGCTTGCCGGGGCGCGACGATTATTTCGAGCTGCCCGACTGGAACACTTATGTCGACGGCGGCAAGCGGTACGACCTGACGATCCCGGCGAGGGAACGCGTCAACCGCGTGGAGATCCGCGGTGCCGCCTATGGCACATTGCTGGCGAACGGACAGGCCGCAGCCACGCGGCCGCAAGGCGTGGTCCGCTCGGTCGACCGCATTGCCACGCAGACGGGCGGGACGCTCAGCTTCGTCAACGCGGTGCAGGAGCAGCCGATTCAGGAACTCTGGGCCTATGACGTCCACCCCGGTGCCGAGCCCGAGGGCAGCTTCAAGCTGTCGTTCACGGTCGACAGCAGTGCCTCTACCAAGGTAGCCGCACTCGACCGGCTCAACGCCTTTATTGCCGGTCGCTACCCGCCCGACGAACGCGCCACCGTAGTCGCCCTGCCAAGTTCGGGCATCCGCGCCGCCGTCGGCGCGGGCGCCAACACCGGTGGCAAGGCCGAAGCCCGCACCAAGGGGCTGCCGCTCGTCCATATCCTGATCCCCGCCAGCCTCGGCGATGCCTATCCCGACCGGCCGATCGCGCGCGCGTTCGATTATGGGTGGCAGAACCTCCACGACGGGTTCGACGGCATCGCGATCGACCTGCCTCCGCTGAAGGCGACGCCGGGCAAGGACGGGCTGATCCCGCTCAACATCCGCATCAAGGATCCGCTCTGGCCCGCTCGCGACATGATCGACGTGTCGGTTAGCGTCCGCCCCGGCGAAGCACGCACGCTCTGGCTCGATCTGCGCGACCGCATCCTGCCCGACGACAGCCTGTATCTGATGATCGCCTCAGGCGCGGCGGATTTCGATGCCGAAGCGCTGAACGGCACCCGCATCCGGTTGGTGTTCAAACCCCGCGCCGACGCGCTCAAGGAGCATGTCGCCGACCGCTTCAATCAGGCGAAGGACAATTGGGGCTTCCTGGTCGAGGAGCATACTGCGTCGAAGCGACAGGCGCTGTACGCGCGGCTTTTCGCCGACATTTCCGACCTGCTTCGCGTCGATCCCGACAATGTCCGCGCCCGCGCCTATTGGGCCGACATCAACTACCGCCCTGAAAACATGCCCAAGGTTGCGGCGCCGACCGCGCCGCCGGGGATGCCGCGCTGGGCGTTCCTGCAACTCGAAGACCTGAAAATCACCCGCCGCTTCGTCGACTGGTGGATCGACCAGCGCCAAATCCCCTACGGCGATTTCGGCGGCGGGATTTCGGACGATACCGACCTGACCCAGCAATGGCCTGGCCTCGCGCTGATGGGCGTCGCGCCCGACAAGATCAACGCCTCGCTGCGCGCGCTGTCGGACGCGGCTTACCGTAACGGCATGATCGAGAACGGGCTCGGCGCGATCACTACCGACGAGCTGCACGCCTATGAGGAAGGGCTGAATTCGGATGCCGAGCGGCTCTACCTCAACTGGGGCGAGCCGCGCGCGGTCGAGCGACTGATGGCGACCACGCGCGCGCTTCAAGGTGTCATTCTCAAGAGCCCAGCCGGGCACCTTCACTTCGCCAGCAACTGGTACGGCGCGCGCAAGATGTACCGTGAGGGTGCGTGGGAATGGCAGAAACCCTATAGCTTCACGGTGATGCACGCGCCCGTTTTGCTCGGGCTCTACAATGGCAATTCGGCGGCGCGCGCGCTGGTGACGGGCGTCGTCGACGGCTGGATGGCGCACGGCAAGGCGGGCAGCGACGGCGCGTGGAGCTACCCCAACGAAATCAACTGGCGCAGCGACGCCGAGCGTGGAGGCGACGGCGGCGGGGTCAACACGCCGCTGCAATCGGCCTGGGCCGCGTGGCGCCTCTCCGGCGATGCGAAGTATCTGCGCCCGATCACGAGCCGGATCGCTAAGAGCGCCGGTTCGCTCGGCGAGTTCAACGAGAACGGCTTTGCAGCACTGCCCGACGGGCCCGCACTGCTCGCCAAGGCGGCACGCAAAGGCGATGATCCCGCGAGCCGCTTCGCTCGCTGGCAGGCGAACGGCGACCTTGAAGCGATTGCCGACCTCCACGCCGATGCGCTTGCCGACAAGGCCGCGCGGCTCGACATGCTGACCGAAGGCCATTGGTGGTCCGACCGCGTCGAGATGGACAGCCAGTGGCTCCAGCGCGAACGGCTCGGCGGGATCGCGCTACGGCGGAACCAGACGTGGCCGGGCAACACGGTGAGCTGGCGCTTCGCTGATGAGCGTGCGGCCGAGCAAGTCGCGATCCTGCTACCGAACGCGACGCCGGGGCGGTTCCGGGTGAGTGCCTACAACACCAGCAGCCAGCCGCAGCGCGCGACGATGACGACGTGGAATGTCACGGCGGGGCGTTGGCGGATGACCGGCGCAGATGGCGCGCGCGACGTAATGCTTGAACGCAGCGCTGCGACCGATCTGGTGTTCGCGCCGGGGGCATCGACAGTCGACTTCGAGCTTGTCACCCCCGGCGATCGGGTCGACACCCGCCCCGACCTTGGCATCGGCAGCGACGATGTGGCGTTGAAGGGGCGTATCCTGACGCTGACGGTTCACAGCCTCGGGGCCAAGCCGACACCGACTGGCATCGCGACACTGATCGACCGTACGGGCAAGATCGTTACGACGGCCCCCATTCCGGCGATGCCCGCCCCGCTCAATGTGCTGCCGGTCAGGCGCGACGTGCAGCTCAAGATTCCAGCGGGAGTCGGCACATCGGGCCTCATCGTGCACGTAGCACTGCCCGGTGACGCGCCCGAGGTCACGCGGCTGAACAACGCCGTCCCGCTTTCGGCGGCGAGCCAATGAGCGTGACGCGGCGCGCAGTCCTGATCGGCGGCGCCGTGTTCGCGCTCGCGGCGCGCGCGGACGCGGCGATTACGCTGTCGGCGGCGCTCGACGCGGCGGCTGCTGAGCGCGATCCGGCCAAGGCGCTCGCGCTGCTCGACGGCTTCGATCCGCGCGACTTCCCGCCGGTCGCCGCGCTTGACCTGATCACGGCACGCGCCGGGCTCGCCACCGACGTTGCGCTGGCGGGCAATCCGAGCTTCGACCTCCGGCTGCAACGCCTGTTGGGCACGCATCGCGGCGCAGCGGCGGTCGAAAGGCGGCTGATCCGCGAACAGCAGATCGGCACCCGCGCCGCGCTGCGGCTGCTCGACGCGCTCGGTATCGACGGCGCGACTCCCGGCGCGCGCTTCACGCGGCTGTGGCACGAAGCCGACGGCCGGTTCGCCGACAGCGACGCGGGGCGCGATGCCGCCATTGCCGCGATGAACGCCACGCTCGACCGGCTGCGCGCGATGCAGCCAGCGCTGATCGGCGCGGTTCCCGGCTATTGCCGCGACGTCGCCGCGTCGCGCGGATCGCCCGAGGAACAGGCCGCGGGCAAGGTCGGCACGCGCCGCCTTCCGCTGCCGGGGCGTCCGGGCGCCTATGTCGTCGATCTCGCGCGCATCGCCGATCGCCCGCGCTGTTCGCTGCCCAGCGTCGTCGCGCATGAATTGCTGCCCGGCCATATGATACAGCTGCCGATCGAAGCCGCCGCGCGCCCGCACAAGCTGCGCCTGACGTATGCGCCGGGCTTTGCCGAAGGCTGGAGCATCCACGCCGAGCGGCTGGTGGCGCGGGCAGGAGCTTGGGCCGGTGATCCGCGCGCGATGCTTGGTTATCTCCATTGGCGGCTGTTCCGCATCAATCGCGCCCGCGCCGACGTCGGCATCCATGTCCATGGCTGGTCGCTCGACGAAGCGTACGCGCGGCTGGTCGAATGGCAGGGTGTCCCCGCCTATTTCGCGCCGTTCGATGCCGACCTCGCCCGTATCGCCGCCGAGCCCGCGACGCGCACTGCCGAAATGCTGTTCGCGCTCGCGATCGAAGACGGCGCAAGGGCCAAGCGCGGCGCGGCGCTGATCGCGTTTCACCAGGCGATGCTGGTCGACGGCCGCATGCGCAGTGACGACATCAGGAGACGTGCATGACCCTTTCCCGCCGCGAAGCGCTGTTGGTGACGGGCGGCGGCGCCCTCGCGACGGCCGCCAGCCCCGCGCGTCCGGCCCGTAGGGGCCTCGACAACCAGCGCTTGCCCGATCTCGGCGATGGTCGCTTCCTCAATCCCGTGCTGGCGGGCGACCATCCCGACCCCGCGATCCTGAAGGACGGCAAGGATTATTACGCGACCTTCTCCAGCGCCGACAGCTATCCCGGCTGCATCATCTGGCATTCGCGCGATCTGGTGAGCTGGCGCCCGATCGGCCCGGCGCTCACGCGCAACATCGGCAGCGTCTGGGCGGTGAGTCTGGAGAAATATCAGGGCCGCTATTTCCTCTACATCCCGGTCAAGGCGCAGCAGAATTCGATCTTCGTGATCTATGCCGACAAGATCGAGGGGCCGTGGAGCGATCCCATCGACCTCAAGCTGCCGCGCCATATCGATCCCTGCCATGTCGTCGGCGAGGATGGTTCGCGCTGGCTGTTCCTGTCGGGCGGCGACCGGGTGCGGCTGAGCGACGACGGGCTGTCGACGGTGGGCAGCCCGGAGCATGTCTATGATCCGTGGCGCTACCCCGCCGACTGGGTGGTCGAAAGCTTCTCACCCGAAGGCCCCAAGATCGCGCGGCGCGGCGACTGGTTTTACCTGATCACCGCCGTCGGCGGCACGGCGGGACCGCCGACCGGGCATATGGTGATCGCCGCCCGGTCGAAATCGATCCACGGCCCGTGGGAGAATTGCCCGCACAACCCGCTGGTGCGCACGCGCGACGTCGCCGAGCGCTGGTGGTCGCGCGGGCACGCCTCGCTGGTCGAGGGGCCTGCGGGCGACTGGTGGGCGCTCTATCACGGCTATGAAAATGGCTATTGGACGCTCGGTCGGCAGATGCTGCTCGATCCGGTCGTCTGGACCAAGGATGGCTGGCCGCGCATGACCGGCGGCGATCTATCGCAACCGCTCGCCAAGCCACGCGGCGGCCAAGCTGTGCCGCACGGGATGGCGCTGTCCGATCGCTTCGACAGCCTCGCGCTCGGCACACGCTGGAGCTTCTTCAAGCCAAGCTCAACTGAGGCCGCGCGGGTGACGGCGGCGAACGGCGTGCTGACACTGGCGGCCAAAGGCACCGCCCCTGTGGACTCATCGCCGCTGCTGACGATCGCTGCCGACAAGGCTTATCGCTTCGAATGCTCGGTCGAAATCGATCCCGGCACGACAGCGGGGCTGGTGCTGTTCTACGATGAAAAGCTTTATTGCGGGCTTGGCTTCGACGCGAAGCGCTTCGTCACCCACCAGTACGGAATCGAACGCGGGCGCCCGGCCAACCCGCACGGCCAATCGATGCGCCTCCGCGTCACCAACGATCGCCACATCGTCACCTATGATACCAGCGGGGACGGCGGGCGGACCTGGGCGCGGTTCGATCGCGGCATGGAAGTATCGGGGTACCACCACAATGTGCGCGGCGGCTTCCTGATGCTGCGTCCCGGGCTTTATGCGGCGGGGACCGGCAGCGCGCGGTTCAGGGACTTTACCTACCGGGCACGCTAGGGCGCAGGCGGCACAAGTCCGTTCAGATAGGCTTCGACATGGGTGTAGCCATCCTTGCCCACCCCGGCGGAATCGTCGTTGGCGGGGTTCAGCCCGTGCGCTTTTTCCCATGCATCGGGCATCCCGTCATGGTCGCTGTCCTTGGGCGCCGGAAGCGACTTCAACTCGGGCCAGCCGCCCATCTCGGCCTGGCTGTCGATCTGCCGCCCGGTCTTGTCGCGCACCCCTGCCACCACCGCGAGATCGACTGCATCGCGCACCTTCGATGCACCCGCCCCCGCGAGCACCCGCGCATAAGCCTTGGGCGCCGGATCGCTTGCTACAGGCGCGACATCGATCGGGGCGGCCAGTCGATACCCTTCGGGATTGATGCCGGTGACAAGGCTCCACGGATCGGCGGGGATCACGCCGTTCATGCTGTTGCCCGCGAAATAGGCTTTCGCGAGCGTGTCCGATTCCTTGAACGCGATCGGCTTCCCCGATTGCGGCCCGGCGACATAGGCATTGTCGACGAAGTTATAGCGCGAGAGCGTCGCGGTGTCGGCATTGTATCCCGACCGGTCGGCGCCCCAATTGTAGAATATGTTCGAGCGGAAATCGAAGAACGCGCCGACCGGATCGACCTCCGGCCCCGAATAATTTCCCGGCCTTGGCATCCGCGCCGAATGATTGGCCCATAGATTATGGTGCCAGCTCGCCTTCGATCCGCGCCCGCCGCGGATGAGGCTGCCATAGCCATGCTCGCCCTTGGCATGCAGCGATTTGGTGAGCGAATTGGCGATGATCGACCATTGCACGGTCAGATCGAACCACCCTTCGTTCGGCTGGATGTAATTGGCCGACGCCGAGAGCGTTTCATCGACCGACCAGCTCGCGGAGACGTGGTCGAGGATGATCCGTCGCCCCCTGAAGATCCAGATCGCATCGCTCTCGGTCTTCGATTCATCGCCGAGCCGCGAGCGGATGAAGCGGATGACGACATCGTCGGCGGCGACTTCGAGCGGGTGATCGCGCAAGGTAATGCCGTCGCCCGGTGCGCTTTGGCCCGCGATTGTCACGCGTCCCTCGCGGATGCGCAGCGGCTTGGCGAGCTTGATCGTGCCCGACAGCGCGAAGATGATCGTGCGCGGCCCCGTCGCCTCGACGGCCGCGCGCAGGCTGCCCGCACCGCTGTCGTTGAGATTGGTGACGGTGATCACCCGCCCGCCACGTCCGCCGAGCGCGAACCGCCCCGCGCCCTCCGCGCCGGGGAAAGCGAGTTGCTGCGCCATCGCAGGCGTCGACGAGAGCAGGAGACCGACGAACAGGGCAAGGCGTTTCACGGGCAATTCCTCAGACAAGCGTGGCAACGCGGCGGCCATTGACCATCACATGGTCGAGCTGAACGCGACCGGTATGGCGGATGATGCTCAGCGCGGTGACGCCATCGAAGCGGCAGTCGCGCAGGGTAATGTCCCCGACCGGCGCCTTGGGCAGCCCTTGCGAATCGAGCACGCATTTCGCCTGTGCCACCGTCATCCGCTCGATCACGATGTCGCGCAGGACGGGCGTGAATCGGCCTTGCGCGCCTTCCTCATAATTGAAATCGCAGGCGATCACTGACCGGCCGACAGTGCCGACTCGAATGTCGCGGTAGCGGAAATGTTCGAGCAAACCGCCACGCAACGCATTGTTCTTGAAGCGGATCGCGTGCCACAGATCAGGGCTGTCCATGTCGCATTGCTCGACGAAGACGCGCCGCGCGCCACCCGAAATCTGCGAGCCGACGGTGACGCCGCCATGCCCTTCCTTCATCCGGCAGCGGCGGATGACGATGTCCTCAGCCGCCACGCCGATCCGGCGGCCATCCTCGTTGCGGCCCGAATTGATCGCGATGCAATCGTCGCCAGTGTCGAAAGTGCAGTCTTCGATCAGCATCAGCCGCACCGATTCGGGATCGCAGCCATCGTTGTTAGGGCCGTGGCCCATCACATCGACGCCGCGGATGATGACGTTGCGGCAGAGTACCGGATGGAGCTGCCAGAACGGCGCGCCACGCAGTTTGACGCCTTCGATCAGCACATTGTCGCACAGATAGGGCTGAACGAACGAAGGCCGCAGGAAGCTGCCCTCGCCGAACACGCGCTTTTCGACCGGCACGCGGCGCTCGGCCATCTCGAACAGCTTTGCCCGCGCCGGGCGCTGATCGGGCATGCCCTCGCGCCAGCCGTGGTCGACCGTGCCGCCCCACGGCCCCTTCCACGCCCACCAATGCTGCGCGCTCGCGTGACCATCGAGCGTACCTTCGCCGGTGATGCCAATGTTTTGCGCGCGATAGGCGTAGACCAGCGGCGAATAGTTGATCAGTTCAATGCCTTCCCACCGGGTCGGGACCAGCGGATAGTCGGCCGGATCGGTGCTGAACGCGAGCGTCGCGCCGCGCGCCAAGTGGAGCTCGATACCCGATTTGAGTTCGATCGCGCCCGTCAGAAACCTTCCCGCAGGCACGAGCACACGCCCGCCGCCCGCCGCCGCTGCCGCGCCGATCGCCTGCGCAATCGCCTTTGTGTTTAGCGTCTTCCCGTCGCCGCGCGCGCCAAAGGCAGTGATGTCGGACAGCCGCCGGGCGAAGCGTGGCGGGGTGATCGTGCGGCGGATCCAATCAGCGCGCGCCCACCCAATATCCATCGCCGGCAAAGCAGCAGCGGCGGCAGCGACCCCCATTGCCGCCGCCGCGCCCCCCGCCTTCACCACGTCGCGCCGGGAGAGGTCGTGCATGCCCTGTTCCCCGCTTGGCGCGCCGGTGGCTTTAGAAAACGACCCGCACCCCGGCCGTGACGATCCGCCCGGTGCTTGCGGCAACCGAGCTGAGCGGGTTGGCCGCATAGATCGTATTGAACTGCGTCGTGTTGGTCAGGTTGCGCGCCTCAAGCGAAATCCGCGCCCAAGGCGTGAGCGCGTAACTCGACGAGAAATCGAGGTTGAACGTCGATTCGCGGTAGCCAAAGTCAGCGACGATCGGCGAGTTGCAGACGCCGCCGCCATTGGTCGTCAAGCCGGGGCTGCACGTCCCGGTCGAAAGCGGGAAGCGATTGACGTAGCGCGTGCGATAGGCGCCCGAAACGCGAATCGAGAATTTCTTGTCTTCGTAATAGAGCGTGGCGTTGAACGCGTCGGGCGACGTGTTCAGGAATGGTGCGCTGGCATAAGTGTTGACCGCCGTCGCCGCCGTGCCCGTCTGCGTCGTCGACAGCACCGTGCCGGTCAGATAGCTCAACCGCGATTCGATATGGGTGTAGTTGGCCGTCGCGCCGAAATTGTCCCACGGCGCCGGCAGGAAGCTGAAGTTCGACTGGACGTTGAACTCCACGCCTTTGATGACGCCGCCCGGCGCATCGTTGAACTGACGCACCGCATAGACGCCGTTCGCCTGCGTATAGGCCAGCAACGTCGGCGAAGTGATCGTGGCGAGCACCAACTGATAGGTCGCCGGGTCGTAGACCGACGACAGCGGCACTTCGCCCGCCGTCTGCTGCGGAAAATTGGCCAGATCCTTCAGGAAGAAAGCGACCGAGATCAAGCCGTTCTTGCCGAAATAACGTTCGAAGCTAATGTCGAAATTGGTTGCTCGGAACGGCTGCAGATAGGGATTGCCCACCGTGACCGACGGCGCCGAACCATTGGTCGGCAGGCCGGTTGGGAACGCCGTGGTGCCCGGGGTCAATGACGCCAACTGCGGGCGCGCGATCACCTTCGATGCGGCAAAGCGGAACAGGAAATTGCGCGAGATCGTCCAGACCAAGTTGGTCGACGGCAGCACATCGGTATATTCGTTGCGCGCGGTCACCACCACGCCCACGCCGCCATTGCCCGCGCCGCCGACCGACCCGGTCGCCGCAACCTGCGTATTGGCGACACGCACGCCCGCGTTGCCGCGGAAAGCATGCCCGAACAGTTCGGTGTTCCAGTCGACCTGGAAGAATCCCGACAGATCGCGTTCGGTGACCTGGTTGCCGTTGCGACCGTCAACCGTCAGTCGATAATCCGAATAGCGGTTGACGCAGTTGCAATCGATGCCGAACGCGTTGATGAACCGATTGAGATCAGGCACGAAAAAGCTTGTCGGCGTG
This sequence comes from uncultured Stakelama sp., assembly GCA_964449575.1. GTDB lineage: Bacteria > Pseudomonadota > Alphaproteobacteria > Sphingomonadales > Sphingomonadaceae > Sphingomonas. The sequence continues at coordinate 3,607 of CAYUYZ010000018.1, read as the reverse complement.
CCCGGTTGCAGCGTCAGCCCCTGCCCGAAACCGACGGTGCGACCCAAATCGGTGATCGATCCAATGCGCGCTTCGGCGAGCGTCGGGTTGATCGCTTCCACGGTGGTGTTGTTGCGACCCGACGTGCTCGAAAAGGTGAAGCGCTTCCACGTCAGACCCGCCTGGAAGGTCAGCGCGTCGCTCGCCTTCCACGCCAAGTTGCCGCGATTGACCGCGAAGGTATTGCGGACATCATCGGAAAAGGCGCGGATCGTCGACAGGCCCTTGACGAGGTTCCAGCTCGCCGGATTGGAAACGTCGAAGCCCGGATTAAACACCGGCACCTGACCGCCGTTGCGCTCGTCATAGACGAAGCCGTTCTGGTCGATCGCGTTGAATTCAGTCAGGAAGCCGCGACCCCGGAACTGCGATTCGGAATAGCCGCCAGTATATTCAAAGTGCAGATTGGGCGTGAAGTCGTGCTTCACGTTGATCGTCCCTTGCTTGAAGATCGTTTTGCCGAACTGCGAATCGGCGAAGCTGCGCCAGTCGAGCCGGTCGAGCGCCAGATAATCGGCCTGCCCCGCCCCGTTGACGTTGGCGGCGCGGATGATCGTGCTCGGGCGGCCGATTAGCTGGTTATAGAAGCCCGTCTGGTTCGCGGTCGCAACAAAGCCCGGCGACAGCGGGTTATTGTAATAATCGAACGGGTTGAGGTTGTTGGGGTTGAGGCTGTTGAGATAGCCGGCGATCGGCGTTCCACCGACCCCGGTACCAGCCGCATCACCATTGCAGTCGAGAAACGCCGACGGCACACAGTTGGCATAAAGCGCGACGCGATCGGCATTGCCATTGGCGGTGCCAACCGCCCGCAGCCCGGCGGTGCCGGTCAGCTGCGCACGCGCGTTGGAGCCGTTGCGGTTGAGGCCGATCGTCGTGATGCCGCTGACGGTCGAATCCTGCTGATAGCTCGAATAAACGCCATCGAGCGTGATTTCGGTGTGGTCGGTCGGTCGCCACTGGGCGGTGATGGTCGCGCCAATGCGCTCGTACGACAAATCCTGCCGCGTGATCGACGGCAATGCGGGGATCAGCGTCAAGGGCGTCACCGCCGCATAGGCGGCTGGGTCCGACCCAAAGAGAAAACCAGTGCCCTGGTTCGACGGCAGCGCGAAGCCGTAGGTGGCGGGCGTGATGCCGTTGAGCTGCGAATTGCGATAGGTGTATTCGAACTGGCCCGGATTGCGGCGATAGGCGTCGATCCGCTGGCTCTGCTTCTGATAGGCAAAGGTGCCCAGAATGCCGAAATTATCGGTGATATGCTGCGAAACCAGCGCGGTAATGCGCGGGTTGAACGTCGCGCCATTCTCGCGATATTCAGCCTCCGCGCCGAACGCATAGCGATTCTTCTTGCTCGACAGCGGGCGACCAGTGTTGAGATCGATGATCGCGCCGAGCGAACCTTCATCGTTGGATGCCGCCGTCGACTTGGTCACGGTCACGCCGCCGAAAAGTTCCGACGCGAAAGTGTTGAAGTCGAAACCACGCGAGCGGTTGGCACCCGAGTCGGACTGGTTGCCACCCGAAATGCTCAGCGCATCAGCGCCATTCAGCCGCACCTGCTGGAAGTCACCGCCGAGGCCGCGCACGGTAATCGTGCGGCCTTCGCCATTGTCGCGATCGATCGACACGCCGGGCAGGCGCTGGATTGATTCGGCGAGGTTGGCGTCGGGGAAGTTGGCGATGTCTTCAGCGGTAATCGCGTCGATGATCTGGTTCGACAGCCGCTTCTGGTCGAGCGCGTCGGCGAGCGACTTGCGGAAACCGGTGACAACGACCTCATTGGCGGCCTTTTCGTCATCGCTCGGCGCGGCGGTTTGAGCGGCCTGCGCAGGGGCCGAGCCGGGGTCTGTTACCGTGACCGCGCTGGTTTTCACGCTGGATGGCGCCTGCTGGGCGACTGCGGGTGCCGCAAAGGCCAAGCCGCCGATGGCCAGGCTCGCCGTCGAGCACGACAGAAAAAACTTATGGGCCTTGATGATCATGAAATCCCCTCCCCTAGCCGGCGACTGATCATCGCTCGTTGCTTCATTGACACCGGTATCAATATGGTCGCGACATTTCAAGAGGGATTGGCGTGGCGGCTGATTTCGTTGCGGACGGGGGTCGCACGGTTGCGAGCAGTGAGCCTAGTCGCTTTGCCGATCTGGCCATTGTTTGCGGCGCCGCGCGGCGGCATAGAGCGCGCTCAACCAACGGGATAAAACCATGCGTATCATCGATCATCTCATTGCCGGGGTCGGCCAAGCGACGGGCGGCGGCGCAGCGCGTCTCGCCGATGTGTTCGATCCCAATTCGGGCAGCGTGCAGGCGCAGGTGACGCTGGGGACGGCGGGCGATCTCGAGCGCGCGGTGGCGGCCGCACAAGCCGCACAACCCGGCTGGGCCGCGACCAACCCGCAACGCCGGGCGCGGGTGATGTTCGAATTCAAGCGGCTGGTCGAAGCCAATATCGACGAACTCGCCCAACTGCTGTCGTCGGAGCACGGCAAGGTCGTCGCCGACGCGCGCGGTGACGTGCAGCGCGGGCTCGACGTGATCGAATTCGCTTGCGGCATCCCGCACGCGATGAAGGGCGAGTATACCCAAGGCGCGGGGCCGGGGATCGACGTCTATTCGATGCGACTGCCGCTTGGCATTGGCGCGGGCATCACCCCGTTCAACTTCCCGGCGATGATCCCGATGTGGATGTTCGGCGTGGCGATTGCGTGCGGCAATGCCTTCATCCTGAAGCCGAGCGAACGTGATCCGTCGGTGCCGGTGCGGCTCGGCCAGCTGATGCAGGAAGCGGGCGCGCCCGAGGGCATTCTTCAGGTTGTGCACGGCGACAAGGAAATGGTCGACGCGATCCTCGATCACCCCGCGATCAGCGCGGTGAGCTTCGTCGGCTCGTCCGACATCGCGCATTATGTCTATCGGCGCGGCGTCGCGGCGGGCAAGCGCGTGCAGGCGATGGGCGGCGCCAAGAATCACGGCATCGTAATGCCCGATGCCGATCTCGATCAGGTGGTGAACGAGCTGTCGGGTGCTGCTTTCGGCTCGGCGGGCGAGCGCTGCATGGCGCTGCCGGTGGTGGTGCCGGTCGGCGAGGAGACGGCCGAGCGGCTGCGCGCCAAACTGCTGCCCGCGATTGCCAAGCTGCGGATCGGCGTGTCGAGCGACAAGGACGCCGATTACGGCCCGGTCGTGAATGCCGCGCACAGAGCGCGCGTCGAAGGCTGGATCCAGAAGGGTGTCGACGACGGCGCCGAGCTGGTCGTCGATGGGCGCGGCTTCACGCTGCAGGGGCATGAGAACGGTTTCTTCATCGGCCCGTCGCTGTTCGATCACGTCAGGCCGGGCATGGAAAGCTATAAGGAAGAGATTTTCGGCCCCGTGCTCCAGATCGTGCGCGCGGCGGACTTCGAGGAAGCGGTCGCACTCCCGAGCCAGCATCAATATGGCAATGGCGTCGCGATCTTTACCCGTAACGGCCATGCCGCGCGCGAGTTCGCCGCGCGCGTCAATGTCGGGATGGTCGGCATCAACGTGCCGATCCCGGTGCCGGTCGCCTATCACACTTTCGGCG
>CAYUYZ010000017.1:0-59543 GCA_964449575.1 uncultured Stakelama sp. | reverse complement strand
GTGATCAAGGCCAATTTGCCAACGCGAATCAGCTTCCATGTCACCTCGAAGATCGATTCGCGCACGATCCTCGGTGAGCAGGGCGCCGAACAGCTGCTCGGCAAGGGCGACATGCTCTACATGCCCGGCGGCAAGGGCATTGTCCGCGTTCACGGCCCGTTTGTGAGCGATGACGAAGTCCGCGCGGTCGCCGATCATTGGCGCGGGCAAGGGCGCCCCGATTACATCCAGTCGGTCACCGAAGAGCCAGAGGAAAGCTTCGCGCTCGACGGCGCGCCCGATGGCGAGGACAGCCCGGAGGATCAGCAGTATCGCGTCGCCGTCCAGCTCGTCGTCGAAAGCCAGAAGGCCTCGACCTCGTGGCTCCAGCGACAAATGCGCATCGGCTACAACAGCGCCGCGCGGCTGATCGAGCGGATGGAAAAGGACGGCATTGTCGGCAAGCCCGACCATGTCGGCCGTCGCGAAGTGCTGCGCGATCGCGACGGCAATCCCATCTGAGTTACGCGCAGCACCCCAAGCGGGTTCACGACGGGTTCAATCGTCCCCATCTAGCGGGGACGCCTGAATATCGCTGGAGATCCGGTTTGTTGACCCGTTTGACGATTGCCCTGCTCGCCGCGCCCTTGATCGCCGCTGCCACGCCGACCGATGGCTTGCCGCTGGTGAAGGCGCATTTGGCGGCGGTCGAGTCGATGACCGCCGATTTCGTCCAGACCGATCGCACGGGCAAAAGCCTGAGCGGCGTTTTAACGCTCAAGAAGCCCGGCAAGATCCGCTTTCAATATCAGAAGGGCGTGCCGATTCTTGTCGTTGCCGATGGCAAGTCGCTCTGGTTCCTCGACTATCAGGTTGGCCAGAAGCAGCGTTGGCCGATCGCCAATGCGCCGCTCGGCGTGTTGCTTGATCCAACCAAGGACGCGACGCGCTATGCCAAGGTCGTCCCCGGCGGCGACCCCCGCGTCATTTCGGTCGAAGCCAATGACCCGAAGCATCCCGAATATGGCAAGATAACCATGATCTTCGCGCGGACGAGCGGCGCGCCCGGCGGACTGACGCTGCAAGGCTGGGTCGCGCTCGACGCGCAGAATAACCGCACCTTGGTGCGGCTGGCGAATCAGAAATTCAACGTTGCGATCGCCGACAACGCGTTTCGCTTTAACGAGCCGGCGCGCAACGTTCGCAGGAATTAATGTTGCGCCGAAAACCGTTCATATTGGCGACAGCTTTGCTTCGCTAAAACAGTAACTGCGAACGGCGCATCGGGTTTTCCCCCTGTTACCCCTAAGTGCCGTTCTGCCTGCGTGACGAACGCTAGGTCGGCCCTCGTTCCATGCCCCCGGGACGAGGGCCTTTCCCTGTCAGGCGGTGGGGCTTACATCGCGCCATGGCCGACACGATCCGCATCGCTTCCTGGAACATCAACTCGGTGCGATTCCGCATCGCAATCGTCGAACAATTCCTGCGTGAGGCGGGGCCCGACGTGCTGTGTCTGCAGGAAACCAAGACGATTGACACCGAGTTTCCGGCGGCGACCTTTCATGCGCTTGGCTATCGCCACATCGTGCTGCACGGCCAACGCATGCACCACGGCGTCGCGATCGTCTCGAAACTGCCGCTGGTCGAAGACGACCGATTCGATTGGCAGGCGAATCAGGAGGCACGGCACGTCGGCGTGCGGTTGCCCAACGGGTTGCGGCTCGAAAATGTCTATGTGCCGGCTGGCGGCGACGTGCCCGATCGCGAAGTCAATCCCAAATTCGGGCAGAAGCTCGATTTCCTCGAGCGGATGACGCGCTGGTCCGAATCGCTCGACGGGCCGACCTTGCTGGTGGGCGATTTCAATATCGCCCCGCTCGAATCGGACGTGTGGAGCCATAAGGCGTTGCTGGATGTCGTCAGCCATACGCCGATCGAAGTCGAAGCACTCGCTGGCTTGCAGGCATCGAACAACTGGGTCGACCTCGGCCGAAAATTCGTGCCGCCGCCGGAGCGGCTCTACACCTGGTGGAGCTACCGCGCGAAAGACTGGCTGGCGTCCGATCGCGGGCGGCGGCTCGACCATATGTGGGCAAGCCCCGATGTCGCCGCGACCGCGACCCGGCATGCGGTGTTTGAAAACTGCCGAAGCTGGATCAAGCCATCCGACCATGTCCCGCTGCTGACCGAGTTTGCGCTTTGAACGACGTCGCCGCCGAACCGCGCCGTGCCGCCCAGGCGATCGATGCGCTGCGCCGTGGCTGGCCCGTCCAGCTCGAAACCGCAGCGGGTCCGCTCGCGCTGCTGCCGATCGAGACCGCCGATGCACCGCGGCTTGCGGCATTTGATCCTGCGGGCGTGGCACCGGTGCTGCTCTCCGCCGGGCGTGCGGCAACGTTGAAGCTTGTCAACCAACGCCCGGCGGCCGCGCCCGATTGCCCCGTTCTGATCGAACGCGTGCCGTGGCTCGATTTCGACGCAGCCACCGCACTCGCCGATCCCCAGCTCGATCTGCTGACCCCGCTCAAAGGACCGTATCGCGCGATCGATCTCGACGACCCCAACGGCGCGCGCTGGGCGCTCAAGCTGGCGACACTCGCGGGGATGCTGCCAGCGTTTTTCGTGATTCGTGGTGGCGATTCGGAGATCCGCATCAGCCCCGCCGATATCGAAGCGCATGAGGACGCGACCCGTCTCGTCATCGCCGCACGCGCGCATTTGCCGGTGGAAGGCGCCGAATCGGCCGAGATCGTGGCCTTCCGCAGCCCCGAAATGGCGGGCGAGCATGTCGCGCTGCTGATCGGCAACCCGAATGGCGCGGCGCCGCTGGTCCGGCTGCACAGCGAGTGCCTGACGGGCGATGTGCTCGGCAGCCTCAAATGCGATTGCGGGCCGCAGTTGCATGCCGCGATTGCAGCGATTGCGGCGAACGGCTGGGGAATCCTGCTCTATTTGCGGCAAGAAGGGCGCGGGATTGGCCTCATCAACAAGCTGCGTGCCTATGCGCTGCAGGATCAGGGCTTCGATACCGTTGATGCAAACACGCGGCTGGGTTTCGCGGTCGATTCGCGCAATTTCAAAGTGGCGGCGCGGATGCTTGCGTTACTCGGGCAGGATCGCGTCCGGTTGCTGACCAATAATCCCGATAAGGTGGCGCAGCTCGAGGCGGCGGGGATTCAGGTCACTGAACGGGTGCCGCACCGGCTGCCGCCCAATCCGCACAACGAGCGTTACCTCGCGACCAAGCGCGACCGCACCGGCCACCAATTTTAGGCGAGTAGCCGGGCGACGGCCGCAAAATCATGCGCAATAGCGGTGACACCAAGGTCGCGCAGTGCTGCTTCGTGATCGGGGCCGCAGTGATTGCCCGCGCACAGCCCGATCACAAACGCGCCCGACGCGACCGCGCCAGTCGCCCCGACGGGTGAATCCTCGATGATCGCGCAATCGGCAATCGGCACACCAATCGCTTCGGCGACATGCCAGTAGAGATCGGGCGCGGGTTTACCGCGCGCGACATGCTCCTTGCCGCTGTAGAGATGTTCCCCGAACGCCGTGCGCAAGCCGATATGGTCGAGGTGGCGGGCGATCCAGCGGGTCGAGCTCGACGAGGCAATCGCGCGCGGCAGGTCGTCGGGCAGGCCGCTCACGAAGGCAACCGCACCAGCGACTTCGTCGATCCCCTCGCGCATGATCCGCGCATCTTCTTCGGCGCGCGCGGTCGCGAAATGCGCCGGCAGCGGCCCGCCGATCCAGCGTTCGATCGCAGCGATGAAATTGGCGCCCGACAGCCCCATGAAGCGCGCCATCGCTTGATCGGGGGTGGTCGGATAGCCCGCGGCGGTCAGAAATTCCGAGACATGGCGATTGCCGATGAACTCGCTATCGATCAGCACGCCGTCGAAATCGAAGATGATGCCTTTGACCTTCATGCGCGCGCGCCGAACAGCGCGGTGCCGACGCGGACGTGCGTCGCGCCGAGCGTTACTGCTGTTTCGAAATCGCCCGACATGCCCATGCTGAGGCTGCTAAGCCCATGATCCGCTGCCACCTTCGCCAGCAGCGCGAAATAGGGCGCCGACTCGACATCGGCAGGTGGGATGCACATCAACCCGGCCACCGGCAAATCGGCAGCGCGCGCCTCAGCAAGCAGCGCCGCGAGCTCGGCCGTTGGCACGCCGCCCTTTTGTGGTTCGTCGCCGATATTGACCTGGATAAAGCAGTCGGGCCGCCGCCCAGCCTTGTCCATCGCGCGCGCGAGCGCTGTAACGAGCGAGAGGCGGTCGACCGAATGGATCGCATCGAACAGCGCAACCGCATCATCGGCCTTGTTAGACTGAAGCTGGCCGATCAGATGGAGCGCGATGTCGGCTGTTGTCTCGCGCAAGGAGGGCCATTTGGCCTGCGCTTCCTGCACGCGATTTTCGCCGAAGATGCGGTGCCCGGCATCGATCAGCGGTGTAATTGCCTCGGGCGGCTGGGTTTTCGAAACAGCAATTAGCTGTGTCTCAGCGGGGTTGCGCTTTGCCACACCGGCAGCGGCGGCAATGCGGGCGTGAATGGCGGCGAGACGATCGGCGGGTTCCGGTAGGCGCATCGGCGCTGCTATAGGGACAGGCGTGCGCCGCCACCACCCCGATTGCCCGACGCTATGGCTGATGACCGATGAGCGTCTGGGCGATGCGCTGTGGACCGCGCTCGACCGGTTGCCGCGCGGCGGGGGCGTGATCTTCCGCCATTATTCGCTGTCGATCGGGGAGCGGCGCGCCCTGTTCGCGCAACTTGCCAAAGTCGCGCGCCGTCGTGGGCTGATCTTGGTGCGAGCTGGAACGACTCCGATGCGCGGCGAGAATGGCGTGCACGGTCGCAGTCCGAAGCACGTACGCGGGCTGTGCACCTGGCCCGCCCATAATCTGCGCGAAGTCATTGCCGGGCGCCGCGCCGGGGCTGATGTCATCCTGATCTCGCCGGTGTTCACGACACGCTCGCATGCCGCTCAGCGACCGCTCGGTGTCATGCGAGCGGCGCGGCTGGCACGGGCGGCGAAGGGAAGAGCTGTCGCGCTCGGTGGGGTGAACCATCAATCGTTCCGGCGCCTAAACGGCGCGGGCTTTATCGGTTGGGCGGCGATTGATGGCTGGGCCCACGACCGCCCGACGCGAACTTAGAAGCGCAGCGCCGTCCCGACATAAACGGCCTGGCTATCGCGGCGATCATCGCCCACGCGGTCGAGGCGGTAATTTTCGGACTTGAAGCGCGACCCGCCGGTCAGATCGACATTGCGGGTCAGGCGGAAAGCGTTGGTCGAATCGAGCGTCGACACGGTGCGATCTTCGCCGGCGATCTTCGCCCCGACAACAGGGGCCTCAGGCATTGGCCGCAACCGTGCGGGCCGCGCGGTTTGGACCGAAGCGCCCAGATCGAAGCCGCGCGCGCCAACGACCGGATCGGCGCGGACCGTGTCGGTTGCGCCGGCAAACTTCTTCCAGCCGACCGAGACGCCCAGATTATAGTCAATCGGCGCAACATTGACCGAGGTCCCGACCGGCGCCGCATCAAGCTCGGCCTGCGCGCGGGCAATCGTCTTGGCGGCAAAAGCGACCGGGGCGGTCGAACGGCGCGCTTCGGCCGGGGTGAATTGATAATCGCGGGCGCCGAGTCGCGCCTTGCCGACCATTGCCGCGAGGCGCCGATCAGCAAAGGCCGGCGTGAAGCCGTCGATGCCGCTCAAGCCCTTGGCAAGCGCGGGATGCCGGGCACGCAAGGACGCATCGGGCGCACCGAACGCAGGCGCAACAAGCGCGGTGGCGAGCAACGCCCCTGCAACTGTTCCTGCCATGACGCGACGCTTCACGATAACATCCTCACTTTCACCGCTGCCCCTAACATGATTCGATCGGCGTGCGCCACGGGCCTGACGCTTTTATCGATATGGTGTTGCATTCCGCCCACAGCAAGCGCGCGCTTGCGGCGCCCGACGGACTATCTATAGAGTGGCGCCACGCCGTTTTGCTCAGGATTTTGCCCATGCCCCGCCGGTTGCGCACCGCTTTGCTGCTCTCGCTCCTTCTGCCCGTCGCTGCCTGTGGCGGTGGCAAGGATCGGCCGAAGGGTGATCTCGCCGCGGCGCGGGTGACCACGATTGGCGTCAATGCCTATCTGTGGCGCGCCTCGCTCGACACGATCAGCTTCATGCCGCTGCTCCAGACCGACTCGTCGGGCGGCGTGATCGTCACGGATTGGTACGCCAATCCGGCGGCGCCTGCCGAGCGGATGAAAGTCACCGTCTCGATCCTCGACCAGGATCTGCGCGCCGATGCCGTGCGCGTCGCGGTGTCGCGCCAGATCAACCGCGACGGCCAGTGGATCGACGCGCCGGTGAAGGCCGCGACCGCGCAGAAGCTCGAGGATATCATCCTCACCCACGCCCGCGACTTGCGCCGCGCCGCACTCCCCGGCTGAGGATCGCCCAAATGGCATCGCGCTTCAACGCGCTGAAGGCCGATGCGGCCTGGCAGGCGATCTGGGAAGAGCGCCGGACCTTCGCCGCCGACAGCGACAGCAACAAACCGCGCAGCTATGTGCTCGAGATGTTTCCCTATCCGTCGGGACGCATCCATATGGGGCACGTCCGCAACTATACGATGGGCGACGTGCTGGCGCGCTATCGGCGGATGACGGGGATGGAAGTGCTCCACCCGATGGGCTGGGATGCGTTCGGCATGCCGGCAGAAAATGCCGCGATGGAAAAGAAGGTCCATCCCGGCGACTGGACCCGCGCCAACATCGCGACGATGCGTGCGCAATTGAAGCGGCTGGGGTTTGCGCTCGACTGGACGCGCGAGCTGGCGACGTGTGAGCCCGATTATTACGGCCATGAGCAGGCGCTGTTCCTCGATCTGATGGTGGCGGGGCTCGTCTATCGCAAGGAATCATCGGTCAATTGGGACCCGGTCGACATGACCGTGCTCGCCAATGAGCAAGTGATCGACGGGCGCGGCTGGCGGTCGGGTGCGCTGATCGAGCGGCGCAAGCTGAGCCAGTGGTTCCTGAAAATCACCGATTTCGCTGACGAACTGCTCGAAGGCCTGGGCGAGCTCAAGCAATGGCCCGACAAGGTCCGGCTGATGCAGGAGAACTGGATCGGTCGGAGCCAGGGCCTCGCCTTCAGCTTTGCGCTGTCGGATGGCGGCGCGGTCGAGGTGTTTTCGACCCGGCCCGACACGATTTTTGGCGCGAGCTTTGTCGCGGTCGCCGCCGATCACCCGATTGCGCGCGCGGCGGCTGAGTCCGATCCAGAAGCGGCCGCGTTCATCGAGCTGTGCCGCAAGGGCGGGACGACGGCGGCTGAGCTCGAAACCCAGGAAAAGCTCGGCTATCGGCTGAGCATTACCGCGACGCATCCGCTCGATCCGAGCTGGCAGTTGCCGGTCTACATCGCCAATTTCGTGTTGATGGACTATGGCAGTGGCGCGGTGTTCGGCGTGCCGGCGCACGACCAGCGCGATCTCGATTTCGCCCGCAAATACGACCTCGCGGTCAAGCGTGTTGTGTCCGACGGCGCTGAAGACGCGCCCGAATTCTTCGGCGATGTTGCGTACAATGGCCCCGGCACAATCGTGAATTCGCATTTCCTCAACGGCATGGACATTGAGGATGCCAAGCGCACGGTCATCCAGCGCGCCGAGGGCGAAGGCTGGGGCAGCGGGCGCACCGTGTTCCGCCTGCGTGATTGGGGCGTGAGCCGCCAGCGTTACTGGGGTACGCCGATCCCGATCATCCACTGCGACGCGTGCGGCATCGTGCCGGTGCCCAAGGACCAGTTGCCGGTGGTGCTGCCCGAGGATGTAAGCTTCGACATCGCCGGCAATCCGCTTGATCGCCACCCGACCTGGAAGCATGTCGCGTGCCCGAGCTGCGGCGGGGCAGCGCGACGCGAGACCGACACGCTCGACACCTTCGTCGATTCGTCGTGGTATTTCATCCGCTTTGCCAGCCAGCCCAATGACGCGCCATTCGAGCGCGCCGAGGCCGAGAAATGGCTGCCGGTCGCGCAATATATCGGCGGCGTCGAGCATGCGATCCTGCACTTGCTTTATGCGCGTTTCTGGACGCGCGCGCTCAAGCACATTGGGCGGCTTGACGTCAGTGAGCCCTTCGCCGGGCTGTTCACGCAAGGGATGGTAACGCACGAGACGTATCAGGCATCCGATGGCCGTTGGCTCTCCCCCGAGGAAGTGCGGGTCGACAGCGGCGTGGCCACGATCATCGACAGCGGTGAGACGGCCGAGATCGGCCGCGTCATCAAGATGTCGAAGTCGAAGAAGAACACGGTCGATCCCGAGCCGATCGTCGACCAGTACGGCGCCGACGCCGTGCGCTGGTTCATGCTCTCCGACTCACCGCCCGAGCGTGACTTGCCGTGGAGCGAGGCCGGGATCGAAGGGGCGTGGCGCTTCGTCCAGCGGTTGTGGCGGATGTTGCAGCCCGAGGACGGTATCGCCGAAGGGCAGGACGCCGCGCTCGACCGCAAGCTGCACCAGACGATCGACGGCGTTGCGCGCGATATCCAAGCACTGTCGTTCAACAAGGCCGTCGCGCGCATCTACGAACTCGCCAATGCGATCGAGCGCGCCGCACCATCGGCGTCGCGCACGACCGCGACCGAGGGGCTGTTGCGCCTCGTCGCCCCCATGGTCCCCCACCTCGCCGAGGAAATCTGGGCATTGCGCGCTGGCGCCGGCCTAATCGCCGATGCCGCCTGGCCTGAGGTGAACCCCGCGCTGCTGATCGAGGACGAAGTGACGATCGCGATCCAGGTCAATGGCAAGCTACGCGACACGCTGACGATGCCGCGCGGCACGCCCAACGACACCGTGGAAGCCGCCGCGCTGGCGTCCGACAAAATCGTCCGGCTGCTCGACGGCAAGCCCCCCAGGAAAGTGATCGTGGTGCCCGACCGCCTCGTCAATCTCGTCGCATGAAGCGGCTCGTGATCCTCGCGGCGCTGCTGCTCCCCGCCTGCGGGCTGCATCCGCTCTATGGCGGCGGCAGCGGGGGGCGGGTTGGCACGACGCTTGGCCATATCGAAGTCGCGCCGATAGCCGGGCAATCAGGCTATCTCGTCAGCAATGCGGTGCGCGATCAGCTTGGCGCCGGGCGCGGCGAAGCGCCGCTCTACCGGCTCGAGATCAAGCTCGACGACAAGATCATCGGTCTCGGCGTGCGCCGCGACGATACCGTCACGCGCGAACGGCGGACGCTGCGCGCGCGCTATCAACTGATCGACCTTTCGAACGGCACGGTGCTGCTTGACGCGACAGCGGGATCGGACGCGGGCGTTGATGTCGTCGGTTCCGAATATGCGACGATCGCCGCCGAAAATACCGCGCTCGAGCGGCTGTCGACGATCGTCGCGAGCCAGATCGTCGCGCGCGTGGCGCTCTATGCCGAACGCACGACGCCGCCCGCCGCCAAGTGAAGGCGAACGAAAATCAGCTGCGCACCGCGCTCGACAAACCCGGTCCGGCGACGCGCTTCGTTCTGCTTCACGGCCCCGATGAATCGGGCGCGCGTGATCATGCCCAGCGCCTTGCGCGCGCGATGGGGCCGGAGGCTGAGCGGGTCGACCTCGATGGGGCGACGCTGAAGGCCGATCCGGGGCGGCTTGCCGCCGAGGCTGCGTCCATGTCGCTGTTCGGCGGCGCGCGGTATATCCGCGTGACGGGCGTTGGCGACGAAAGCCTCGAAGCATTCGAACTCTTGCTCGGCGCCGAAACCGCCGGGAACCCCGTTGTCGCGATCGGACCCGGGCTGAAGAACACCAGCAAATTGCTCAAGCTCGCGCTTGCGTCACCTGCGGCGATCAGCTTTGCCTGCTATCTGCCCAACGCTGGCGACGCCGACCGCCTCGCGAGCGCGATTGCGGCCGAGCATGGCCTGCGGACCACCGGCCGCGCAGCGCACCGGCTGGTCGCAGCGACCGGCGGCGACCGGGCCATCATTGCGCGCGAGGTGGAAAAGCTCGCGCTGTATCTCGATGCGGCGCCTGATCGGCCGGGGACGCTTGACGATGCGGCACTTGACGCGATTGGTGCTGATCTTGGTGACAGCGAAATTTCGGGGGCAATCGAAGCCGTGGTGGCAGGCGATGCCGCGCTGCTTGGCGCTGAACTCGCCAAGCTCGACGAAGCCGGAGTCTCGCCGATTCCGCTGCTGCGCGGGCTGGTGCGACGGTTGATGGCGCTGGCCGACATGCGCGGTGAGGTTGATGCAGGGGCCGGCGTTAATGACGTGATTGAGCGCCACCGCGTGTTCTTCAAGGAAAAGGCGGCAACCGCGGGCGCTTTGCGGGCTTGGTCACCGCGGCGGCTGGCGCAGTCGATCGAGCATATACGGCAGGCCGAGCGCGCGACGATTGCCCCCAATACCGCCGGCGCTGTGATCGCGGCGGCGGCGTGCCTCGCCGTGGCGCGCGGCGGTCGGCGCGCGGGTTAAAGCGTGTCGCCGCTCAGCCGCTGGCAAATCATGTCGAGCTGGTCGAGCGTCGAATAGCCAAGCGTCAGCGTGCCGCCCTTGGGCCCGAAACTGATCTTCACCGCCAGCCCCAGCATGTCGGCGAGCTGATGTTCGAGCGCGACGATATCGGCGTTGGGGCCGGTGCGCGTGCCGCTGCCGCCACCCGGCTTGGCCGCCTGCGCGCGCTTTTCGGTATCGCGTACCGACAGCCCGCGCGCGACGACTTCGCCCGCGAGCGCTTCGACATCGGCCGCACCGATAAGTGCGCGCGCGTGGCCCATCGTCAGCCGTCCTTCGACGACATGCGCTTGCACGGCATCGGGCAGGTCGAGCAGCCGCAGCAGATTGGCGACATGGCTGCGCGATTTGTGGACGATCTTCGCAAGCGCTTCCTGGGTATGGCCATAGTCGCCGATCAGCCGGGCATAGGCCTGGGCTTCTTCGATCGCGTTGAGGTCTTGGCGCTGAATATTTTCGATGAGCGCGATTTCGAGCGTTTCGGCTTCGTCAAAATCACGAACGATTACAGGTACTTCGTGAAGGCGTGCGCGTTGGGCGGCGCGCCAGCGACGCTCACCCGCGACGATCTGAAAGCTCGCGCCATGCGGCCGCACGACGATCGGCTGGATCACCCCGCGCATTGCGATCGACGCGGCGAGCTCGTCGAGCGCGGCTTCGTCGAAGCGGCGGCGCGGCTGGCCGGGATGCGGGGTCATCGAACCGACCGGCAACATCCGCAGTCCAGGCGCATGGGTTGCACCCGGCGCAAGCGGCTCTTCGCGGGCAATGTCGCCCATTAGCGCCGACAGCCCACGGCCAAGGCCGGGGCGCGATTTTCGGGTGGCGAGCGGGGTGTCGAGAATTGGATCGGTCATGCGGCGGCTTTGGCTGGACTGGGTGATGGAGCAGGCAGCCGCGCGATCAATTCGCGGGCGAGCGCAATATAAGCTTCGGAGCCCGAGCAACGATGGTCATAGATCAAGGCCGGCAGGCCATGGCTCGGCGCTTCCGAAAGGCGGACATTGCGCGGAATGACCGTGTCGAACACCACCTTGCCGAGCACCGCGCGAACATCGTCGGACACCTGATCGGTCAGGCGATTGCGGCGATCATACATCGTCAGCGCGACGCCCATGATCGACAGATTAGGATTGAAACGCGAGCGGATGCGCTCGACCGTGTTGAGCAACTGGCTCAACCCTTCGAGCGCGAAGAATTCGCATTGCAGCGGCACCAGCAGCGAATCGGCTGCAACCATCGCGTTCATCGTCAGTAGCCCAAGCGACGGCGGGCAATCGATCAGGATGACATCCCAGGCCTCACGCCCCTTCGCGATGGCATGCGCGAGGCGATGCGTGCGTTCGGCGAATTCGACGAGTTCGATCTCGGCTCCCGACAGGTCGACCGTCGCTGGCACGATGTCGAGGCGGGGTACCTTGGTCGGCATCGCCGCATCGGTCAGGCCAAGATCGCCGACCAGCAAATCATAGGAGGAATGCGCGCGCGCGGCATTGGCGATGCCGAGCCCGGTCGAGCAATTGCCCTGCGGATCGAGATCGATCAGCAACACGCGCTTGCCCGTTGCCGCGAGCGCGGTGCCCAGATTGATTGCGGTCGTCGTCTTGCCGACGCCGCCCTTTTGGTTGGCAATGGTGATGCAGGTCATCGGCGCGCGACTTTCTCGGCAAGGATGATCAGGGAGTCGGGGTCGGTCAAACTCTGTTCCACGTGGAACACACCATGCCATGTCACCTGCGCCGCCGCCACCTCTTCGCGTGCCGATTTGCCTTTGGGAAGCACCCAGCGCGTCTTTCTCGTGGATAAATGCACCGTTGCGGCGAGCAATTCGGGTAAAGCAGCAACCGCGCGCGCCGATATAACGCCTGCATGGCCGGTAATCTGTTCGGCACGCGCGGCGCGCACGGTGACGCGATTGTCGAGTCCCAGCGCAGCAGCGGCGGCACGGAGGAAGTCGGCACGCTTGCGGCGGGGCTCGACCAGCATAACCGGCGCATCGGTCAGAATCGCCACCACCAGCCCCGGAAAGCCCGCGCCGCTGCCGATATCGATCCACTCGCTGCGGACTGGTCCCGCGAGCGCAATCAACTGGGCCGAATCGACAATGTGTCGGCGCCAGATGTGCGGGAGCGTCGCCGCCGACACGAGGTTCTGCCGTGCAGCCTCGGCGACGACAATGTCGACGAAACGTGCGATCAATGTTTCACGTGGAACACCGAAATGCTCGCGCACCCATGCGCGCGCGTCGTCCTCGGTCACGCTGCGCGCCGACTGTGGAGCAAAATCGCCGAGAGCGCGGCAGGGGTGATCCCGCGGATTCGCCCTGCGGCGGCGAGCGTCGGTGGTGCGGCCATGCTCAGCCGCTCGACCATCTCCGCCGACAGACCCGGGATCGCGGCATAATCGAGCGGGGGGAGCGGCACAGCCTCTTCACGGCGCAACAGCGCAATCTCGTTTGCTTGCCGGTCGAGATGCGGGGCATAGCGCGCATCCTCGGCGATTTCGGCAAGCAAAGCGCTATCATATTGAGCGGCAAGCTCGGGCGCGACCTGCGCTAGCCCAACGCCGGGAAAGCGCAGCCAGTCATAGGCCGACCGCCGCACGCCATCGTCGACCAGACTTGCGCCGCGCTCATTGAGGGCGCGCGCGGTTATCGGTTGGTCGAGCCTATCCCGGATCGTGGCGCGTGCCGTGGCCCGCGCCGCATAGCGCGCGCGGCGCTTGGCACCGAGCGCGCCAGCTGCCTCGGCAAATTCGGCCAGCCGGGTCTCGGCATTGTCAGCGCGTAGCTGCAGCCGATACTCCGCGCGCGCTGTGAGCATACGATAGGGCTCGGTAACGCCGTGGAGCACCAGATCGTCGATCATGACGCCAAGATAGCTCGACGCGCGATCGAGCAACACCGGGTCGAGTCCCAGCGCATGCCCCGCCGCATTCAGCCCGGCGATCAGCCCCTGCCCCGCCGCTTCCTCATAGCCGGTCGTGCCATTGATCTGGCCCGCGCAGTAAAGCCCGGGACAGGCGCGCAGGCCCAGCGTCGGATCAAGCGCACGCGGATCGACATAATCATACTCGACCGCATAACCCGGAGCGAGAATCGTCGCGGATTCAAGGCCCTCGATCGACGCGATCATCGCTGCCTGGACATCAACCGGCAGCGAAGTCGAAATGCCATTGGGATAGACCAGTGGATCGTCGAGCCCCTCCGGCTCGAGAAAAATCTGATGCCCGTCACGGTCACCAAACCGATGGATCTTGTCCTCGATCGACGGGCAATAGCGCGGCCCCTGCGCGTCGATCGCCCCGGTGAAGAGCGGCGAGCGATCGAGCGATGCGCGGATGATGTCGTGCGTTCTCGCGTTGGTGCGGGTGATGGCGCAGAACAATTGCGGTAGCGCGCGCGATGTCGTGATCGGCGACATTGTCCAGCCATCGACGTCCGATGGCTGCTCGCCCAGCCGCGCCCAGTCGATCGTCCGGCCATCGAGTCGCGGCGGCGTCCCCGTCTTCAGTCGGGCAATTGGCAGCCCGAGCGCGCGCAATTGCACGCCCAGCCGTGTTGCGGCCCGCTCGCCGACGCGGCCACCCTCGCCGCTCGTTTCACCGCAGAACAACCGCCCGCCGAGGAAAGTGCCGGTCGCCAACACCACGGCGCGCCCGGCAATGATCCGACCATCGGCCAGAATCACGCCCGACAAGCTGTCGCCCACAAAAGCCAGTTCTGCCGCCTCACCAGCAACAATCGTCAGCCCTAGCTGCGCCGTAAGCATTGCCTGAATCGCAGCCGCATAGCGCCGTCGGTCGGCCTGCACACGCGGCCCCTGCACGGCGGTGCCCTTGCTGCGGTTGAGCATGCGATAATGGATGCCGGCGGCATCGGTCGCGCGGGCGATCAAGCCATCGAAGGCGTCGACTTCACGCACCAAATGGCCCTTTCCGAGCCCCCCTATCGCCGGATTGCACGACATCGCGCCGATCTTGGCCGGATCAAAGCTGATCAGCGCCGTGCGCGCGCCGCGCCGCGCCGCCGCCGCTGCGGCTTCGGTCCCGGCATGCCCACCGCCGACGACGATGACATCGAACTGTTCCATGCGGAGGTCGCTAGTGGCGCGCCGCCGCCAAGTCAAAGCGATGTTCCACGTGAAACATCATTTGCCGATACAGAAGCGGCCGAACAGCGCATCAAGCATTGCCTCAACGTCAACGCGCCCGAGCAAGCGATCGAGGGCGCGCCGCGCGATACGGAGGTGCTCGGCGACGATCAAAGAATTGTCGGTGCCGATCGCCGCCACCAGCGCTGCGTGGCATTCGGCGCAACAGGCGCGTTGCCGTGCATTGAACGCGACACTGTCCTCGCGCGGCAAGAGACGCTCAGCGTGACCCGTGATCGCTGACCATAGCTGGTCGATGCCCGATCCGTTCCTCGCCGACACAATCAGCCGCGCATCATTATCGCACGCGCCCCGCGCATCGGCGCGCGGATAGAGCCAAATGGCCGAGTCGGCATCGGCGGGCGGCGTATCGTCCAGCCAGAGGACAACATCAGCGCCCGCTGCCGTTTCTCTGGCGCGGGCAATGCCGATCGCTTCCACCACATCGTCGGTTGACTCGATAAGCCCTGCAGTATCGGCAAAAACATAGGCAATGCCGTCGCGTACCACCGGCACCTCAATCACATCGCGGGTCGTCCCCGCAACTGGCGAGACAATCGCGGCCTCGCGCCCGACGAGTGCATTGAGCAAGGTCGATTTGCCGGCATTGCGTGGCCCGGCGAGCACCACACGCACCCCGTCACGCAGGCGTTCTACCGGCGGCTCAGCAAGCGCGGCGTTGATCGAGGTGGCCAACGCCGATAGCGCCGCCGCGATCTTCGGATCAGCCTCTTCACCGACATCATCTTCGTCGGAAAAGTCTAGCGCCGCTTCAACCCGCGCCGAAATCATCAGCAAGTCGCTCGCCCACCCCGCGACCGACCGGCTCAGCCGACCTTCAACCCACGCCATCGCGGCGCGGCGCTGGCGTGCGGTCTGCGCCATCAGCAAATCACCCAGCCCTTCGGCTTCGGCGAGATCGATCCGGCCGTGCATCAATGCGCGCCGGGTGAACTCGCCGGGTTCAGCGCCGCGGAGCCCTTCAATGCGGCCGAGCGCCACCTGAACCGCAGCAACAACCGCGCGCCCGCCATGCAGGTGCAGCTCGACCAGATCCTCGCCCGTCGCCGTCGCTGGCTCCGGGAAGATCAGCACCAACGCCTTATCGAGCAGTTCGCCGGTCAGCGGGTCGACCAGCGACCGCACCCCCGCGCGCCGTGGCGCCGGCAAATCACCCGCCAGCATCGCTGCAGCGGCCATTGCGCGCGGCCCGCTGATACGGACAATGGCAATCGCGGCCGGCGGCGCGCCACTTGCCAGCGCAAAGATGGTGTCGGCCATCGCGCTCAGCCGGGACGACCACCGCTCTCGAACAATTTCTGCCAGAATTTCATGCTCGCTTCGCCCATTGGCGCCCAGCTCCGCATGACGGCCTCAAGCATTTCGGGCTTAAGGGTGCCGTCCATCGAATCGAGCAGCGTCGCGATGTATTTTTCGTGCACCGGCGTGAAATCGGGCAATCCCATCACCCGGCGTGCCTCTTCAGGCGTGCATTCGACTTCGACATTGATTTTCAAGGCAACAACTCCGCTTGAGGCCAAATGATCCCCGGGCCATGATAGAGCATGTATGCGCGCGATCAGGCCAATATCGCAACGCCGATCGGCGTGGTGACGATCATTGCGAGCGGCGAATTGATCGATTCGGTTCACATCGGCGATACCGCCGTTTCACGTGGAACATCGGAAACGGCCCGTAACGCCGCCGATCAGCTCGAAGCCTGGTTCGCCGGGGAACGCCAGGATTTTGCGCTAAACCTGAAGGCGCCAGTCACCCCACGCGGCATGGCGCTTCGCGACGGCCTGATCGCGGTCAGCTATGGCGCGACAATGAGTTACGGCGAACTCGCGCGTCGCCTGGGGTCGGCACCGCGCGCCATTGGCCAGCTCTGCGCGCGCAATCCCTATCCGATCATCGTGCCGTGCCACCGTATCCTGGGATCGGGTGGCGTGCTGGGCGCCTATTCGGCGGGCGATGGCCCGACAACCAAAGCCTGGCTGCTTGCACACGAGCAGCGGCACCAACCCTTCATGCTGACCGCTTAAGCCGAACCCGCCCTACTGGTTTCCCGCCCTATTGGTTCATCGAGTCGAAGAATTCCTCGTTGGTCTTCGATTCCTTCATCTTGTCGAGCAGGAATTCCATCGCGTCGATCGTGCCCATCTGCATCAGGATGCGGCGGAGCACCCACATTTTCGACAGCTTGGCCTTGTCGACCAGCAGTTCTTCCTTGCGCGTGCCCGACTTGCCGACATCGAGCGCCGGGAAGATGCGCTTGTCGGCAACCTTGCGGTCGAGCACGATTTCCGAGTTACCCGTGCCCTTGAATTCTTCGAAGATCACTTCGTCCATCCGGCTGCCGGTATCGATCAGCGCGGTGGCAATGATCGAGAGCGATCCGCCTTCCTCGATATTGCGCGCAGCACCAAAGAAGCGCTTCGGCCGCTGGAGCGCATTGGCATCGACCCCGCCGGTCAGCACCTTGCCCGACGACGGCACGACCGTGTTGTAAGCGCGACCAAGGCGGGTGATCGAATCGAGCAGGATCACGACGTCCTTCTTGTGCTCGACAAGACGCTTTGCCTTTTCAATAACCATTTCAGCAACTTGAACGTGGCGCTGGGCGGGTTCATCAAAGGTGGAGGAGATGACCTCACCCTTTACGCTGCGCTGCATGTCGGTGACTTCTTCGGGCCGCTCGTCGATCAGCAGCACGATCAGGAAGACCTCGGGGTGATTGTCGGTAATCGCCTTGGCGATGTTTTGGAGCAGCACGGTCTTGCCGACACGCGGTGGTGCCACGATCAGCGCGCGCTGGCCCTTGCCCTGCGGGCTGACGATGTCGATGACGCGCGCCGACTTGTCCTTGACCGTCGGGTCATAGGGATCAAGTGTCAGCTTTTCGTCGGGATAGAGCGGCGTCAGATTGTCGAAATTGACGCGGTGACGCACGGCTTCTGGGTCATCGAAATTGACCGAGGTCAGCCGGGTCAATGCGAAATAGCGTTCGCCATCCTTCGGCCCGCGAATTTCGCCTTCGACCGTATCACCCGTGCGCAGCCCGAATTTGCGGACCTGGTTGGGTGAGATGTAAATATCGTCCGGTCCCGCCAGATAATTGGCTTCGGGCGATCGCAGGAAACCGAACCCGTCGGGCAGCACTTCGATCGTGCCCAGCCCCATGATCTGCTCGCCATTTTCCGCTTGGACCTTCAGGATCGCGAACATCAGATCCTGTTTGCGCAAGGTCGAGGCACTTTCGACCCCGAGCGATTCGGCCATCTCGACGAGCTGGGCGGGGGTTTTTTTCTTCAGGTCGGCAAGATGCATGGGGAGATTTCCGGGAAAGAGGCAGATCAGGCGGGGGAGCCATCGGTCGGCGAGAAGGGCACGACGAGGCTGGAGGATACGCTATGCGCTGCACATCAGCACCGCATAGGTTGCGTCAAGAATTAGGGACCGGCTGCGCTCAAGTCAAGCAAAGCGCCCGGAGATTGCGGTCAGAAGGGCTGCACGATCGCCAGCATCACGATGAGCGCGACCGAAACGCCGGGGATTTCGTTCGCCAACCGCAGCGTTCGACCGGAGAGCTTTGCCTGCCCTTTCGCCAGCGCCTTGGAATAGCCCGCTGCCCAGCCGTGGAAGCCGCTCAGCAGCAGCACCAGCAACAGCTTGGTGTGCAGCCAGCCGAGATGCGGGACGCCACTGAACAAGCCGACATGCGCCGCGAGCATCAGTCCGAGCACCCACACCACCACCAGCGATGGACCCAGGATGATCGATCGCAGCTTGGATTCGCGCTCAATCCAGCGTTCGGCTTGCGGTCCGGTCAGCCCGTCTTCCTGATGGTAGACGAGGTAGCGCGGCAGCATGAACAGCCCGGCCATCCAGAAAATCACGAACACCAGATGCGCGGTCTTCACCCAGGGGTAAGCGCTCCCCAACCAGCCGGTCATGCTATCGCCTCACTCTCGCGACCAGCGCATCGACATGCGCGATCGGCGTATCCTGCAATATCCCGTGCCCGAGATTGAAGACATGCGGCCTTTCGGGGAAGGCGTTGAGTACGCGGTCGATCGCGCGGTCGAGCGTCTCACCGCCCGTGATCAGCGCGAGCGGATCGAGGTTGCCCTGCACCGGCATTTCGGGCGGTAGGACGCTATTGGCCCAGACCGGGTCGAGCGTTTCGTCGAGCCCCAGCGCATCGACGCCGGTTTGGGTTGCATAAGCCACCAGCTTGGCGCCGGCGCCCTTGGGGAAGCCGATAATCGTCGCATGCGGCACCCGCGCGCGCAATTTGGCGACGATGGCGGCATTGGGGGCGATCACCCAGTCCTCAAACTGTTGCGGCGAGAGGCTGCCCGCCCAGCTATCGAACAGCTGGACCGCATCAACCCCGGCGGCGAATTGCGCGACCAGATACTCGACCGTCACCTCGGCAATCGCATCGATGATCTCACCGAAAGCCTTGGGGTCGCGATAGGCATAGCGGCGGGTCTCGGCCTGGTCCTTGCTGCCGTGACCTGCGACCATATAGGTCGCGACCGTCCAGGGGCTGCCCGCAAAGCCCAGAAAGGTGGTCGTGGGGGCAAGCTGGGCGGCGACCTTGCGCACGGTCGCATAAACCGGCTCCAGCCGCTCAGGCACCGCCTCAAGCGCCGCCAGTGCATGATCGACCAGCGCGGGCTTGAGTTCCGGCCCTTCGCCAGCCCCGAAACGCAGATCCTGGCCCATGGCCGAGGGGACCATCAAGATATCGGAAAACAGGATCGCGGCGTCGAAATCGAAGCGGCGGAGCGGCTGAATCGTCACTTCGGCCGCCGCATCGCTATCATTGACCAGATCGAGAAACCCGCCCCTCTCGGCGCGCAACGCACGATATTCGGGCAGGTATCGTCCGGCCTGACGCATCAGCCAGATCGGTCGGCGCTCATGACGCTCGCCCTTCAAGGTCGCGAGCAAAGGCTTTGGTACGGACAGGATTGCTCTCCCTTACTTCATTATAGAATCTTAAAAGAAGGATGTTGCGATTGTTGGTCGGTGAGCAGTGGGGCTTAAGCAACCGCCCCGCAATTGCCAACAGCTTGACCGCACGAAGCGGTGGATTCGCAAGCGAGTCGATGGCGGCATCCCCATTATCCACAGTCTGTGGGGTGAATCACCGCCTGTCGATGAGCATGTGGATAGCAAGGCCATCAATCCACAGCACGCGCTGGCTTGGCGGCTCGGGCGAGTTGCGCTAGGTTTTTTGCGCATGTTTTCCACATATCCGTCCCGCTGATGCGGCTTCACCTCCACCTCCTGTCGGATTCGACCGGCGAGACGCTCGAAAACATCGCCAAGGCGGCGCTCGCGCAATATGACGATGTCGAGACGATCCGCCATTTCTGGCCGATGGTGCGCAGCGAAGCGCATCTCGAACGCATTTTGCAGGAAATCACGCAAAATCCGGGGCTGGTGCTGTTCACGCTCGTCAATCCCGAGACGCGGCGCACGCTCGAGGCGCAGTGCCGCGCGCTCGGTCTGCCCGCCGTCGCACCGCTCGATCCCGTCACCGATGCGCTGTCGGGGATGCTCGGCCAACAGGCCAAGGCGCGCCCGGGGCGCCAGCACATGCTCGACGCCGCCTATTTTGAGCGGGTCGAAGCAATCCAGTTCACCATCGCGCATGACGACGGCATCGGGCATGAGGATTGGGAAGAAGCCGATATCGTGCTCGCGGGCGTGTCGCGATCGTCGAAGACGCCGACGTCGATCTATCTCGCCAACCGTGGGTTCAAGACCGCGAATATCCCGATTGTTATTGAGCTGGAGCCGCCGCCCGCGCTGTTCACGCTCAAGCACCCGCTGGTGGTCGGGCTGACGACCAGCGCCGACCGGCTGATCCAAGTCCGCCGCAACCGGCTGTTGTCGCTCAACCAGGCGCCCGAGACTGCCTATGTCGACCAGGAATCGGTCACGCGCGAAGTCGCTTATGCGCGGCGGATGTTTGCCGACAATGGCTGGCCGGTGATCGACGTCACGCGCCGCTCGATCGAGGAAACTGCCGCTGCAATCATCGCGCTGGTCAGCGAACGCGGGGCGCGCGCGTGAAGCTGATCCTTGCGTCGCAAAGCGCATCGCGCCGTGCGATGCTTGACGCCGCCGGGGTTCCCTTCACGACCCTCCCCGCCGCGATCGATGAACTGTCGTTCAAGCAAGCGATGCTGGCGGAGGATGTTGCGCCGCGCGACATTGCCGACCGGCTCGCCGAATTGAAGGCGGTGCGGGTCTCTAGTTCGCAGCCCGAAGCGCTGGTGCTCGGCAGCGATTCGATTGTCGTGCTCGCCGACGGGACCTTGCTCGACAAGCCCGAGAGTCGAGCGCAGGCGCAAGCGCACCTGACCGCGATGTCGGGCAGTGCGATCACGCTGATCAGTGCGGCGGTCATTGCCGAGGCCGGACGCCCGGTCTGGCGTCATGTCGCCACCGCGCCGCTCCATGTCCGCGCGCTGTCGGGCGCGTTCCTTGAAGCGTATCTTGACGCGGAATGGCCCGCGATTGCTGGCTGTGTCGGCTGTTTCCGCATTGAAGGTCTGGGGGTACAATTGTTCGAGCGGATTGGCGGCGATCATTTCACGATCTTGGGCATGCCCTTGCTGCCGGTGCTCGACTATTGCCGCACGCGCGGGGTGCTGGCCGCATGATTTATGCCGAAGTGATCGGCGATCCGATCAGCCATTCGAAATCGCCGCTGATCCACCGCTTCTGGCTGGAAGCGCTCGGCATGACCGGCGATTACCGCGCGACGCGCGTCGACGCCGATGGCCTCGCCAGTTATTTCGCCACGCGTCGCGACGATCCCGACTGGCGCGGGTGCAATATCACCATCCCGCACAAGATTGCCGCGCTCGACCATGTCGCTGATCCCGGCGGCGTGCGCGCGTCGATCGGGGCGATCAACACGGTGTTTCGCGGCGACGGCGGCGTGCTGACCGGCACCAACACCGATGCCGGTGGCTTTTATGCGCCGCTTGCCGAGGTCGAACTCGCCGACAAGCCTGTCGTGGTGATCGGCGCGGGCGGTGCTGCCCGCGCGATTCTGTTCGCGCTGTCGCGGCTTGGCGTCGGCCCGGTGACGTTGCTCAACCGTAGCCCGCTCAAAGGCGCCGCCTTGCTCGCGCGGTTCGGGCTGAAGGGGCAGGTGTTGCCGCTTAGTGCACCGCTCCCGCCAGCTGGGCTGCTCGTCAACGCCAGTCCGCTCGGCATGGCTGGGCAACCGCCGCTGACGATCGATCTCGCGCCGCTGCCCGAAAACGCGATCGTCTATGACATTGTCTATGCGCCGCTCGAAACCGAGTTGCTGGCGGCTGCCGATGCGCGCGGACTGGCGACGATCGACGGGCTCGAGATGCTGATCGGGCAAGCCGCTTTCGCATTCGAAATCCTGTTCGATGCCGTTCCGCCGCGTGACCGCGATGACGATTTGCGCGTGCTGCTGACAGCATGATCAAATTGGGCCTCACCGGATCGATCGGCATGGGCAAGTCGACGGTGGCGGCGATGTTTACCGATGAAGGCGTGCCGGTGTTCGATGCCGATGCCGCCGTACACCGGCTCCAGGGACCCGGCGGCGCGCTGTTGCCCGCGATCGAGGCGGCTTTTCCCGGGACGACGGGCGCGCACGGCGTCGACCGCGCCGCGCTATCGGCCGCAGTGTTTCACGACGATGCCGCGATCAAGCGACTCGAAGCGATCGTCCATCCCGCCGTCGGGGCTGCGCGCGCCGCTTTTTTGACGGATCATGCGGCCGCGCCAATCATTGTGTTCGATGTGCCCTTGCTGTTTGAAACCGGCGGCGACGCCCATGTCGACAAGATCGCGGTGGTCTCAGCCAGCGCCGATGTTCAGCGTGGGCGTGTCCTCGCGCGCCCGGGCCAGCATGCGGCAAAATTCGACGCGATTCTCGCGCGCCAGCTCCCCGATGCACAAAAGCGCGCGCGGGCGGATTTCGTGATCCCCACCGACGTGCCCCTCGATGTCACGCGCGCGGCGGTGCGCAACGTGATCGCTTGCCTGTTGGCGCACGAAGGCGGATAATATGACCAATGCGTGAAATTGTCTTCGACACCGAAACCACCGGCCTCAGCTTTTCGGGCGGGGATCGGCTGGTCGAAATTGGCTGCATCGAAATCGTCCACCGCGTGCCGACCGGTGCGCATTTCCACGTCTATGTGAACCCCGAACGCTCGATGGCGGCGGAGGCCTATGCCGTGCACGGGTTGTCCGATGCGTTTCTGGCCGACAAAAAGCGCTTCGCCGATCATGCAGATGAGCTGCTCGACTTCCTCGGCGACAGCCCGTTGGTGGCGCATAATGCGAGCTTTGACTTCGGTTTCCTCAACGGCGAGCTGAAGCGCTGCGGCCGCGTGCCCGTAGCGCTCGACCGGATGGTCGATACATTGGTGATCGCGCGCAGCCGCCACCCGGGCGCCAAGCATTCGCTCGATGCGCTGTGCACGCGTTACGGCATTGATCGCAGCCACCGCACCCTCCACGGCGCGCTGCTCGACGCGCAATTGCTGGCGCAAGTCTATGTCGAGCTGACTGGCGGACGCCAGATCGGGCTTGAGCTGATCGAGGATGTCGACACGGCCGCCATCGGGCTTGCGACGCTCAACCCACCACCGAGCGTCGTGCGTCCCGCCCGGCAGTTCACGCCGAGCGCCGACGATCTCGTGCGCCATGCCGATTTTCTGAAGACCGTCACCCAGCCGCTCTGGGGAGCAAGCGGCTAACCCTGCCCGCGCATCTGCGCCATTTATGGAGGTGAGTATGGAGATCCGTCTGTCCGGCCATCAGGTCGATACCGGCAACGCGCTCAGAACGCTCGTGACCGAACGGCTTCAGGGGATCGCCGAGAAATATTTCGCCCGCGCGCTGTCAGCGCAAGTGACGATGGGCAAGGGGCCGCATGACGCGGGCTTCACCTGCGACATTGTCGCGCATGTGATGCACGGCGTGGTGTTGAAGGGCAGCAACCGGGCGATGGAAGCGCGTAATGCGTTTGAAGGCGCGGCGGACAAGATTGAGAAGCAGCTCCGGCGTTATGTTCGGCGGCTGAAGGATCGTCATGCGGGGAATGGCGCCAGTGCCGCGCTCGACGATGCCGGCTATACGCTGTTCGCCGAACCCGAGCCCGAGCAGGAGCCCGAGGATTTCCCCCCGATCATCGCCGAAACGCGCGTCGATGTGCCCGATGCGACCGTGTCGGACGCAGTGATGATGCTCGATTTGCGCAACACCGTCGCGCTGTTGTTCCGCAACAGCGGCACCGGCGCGCATAATATGGTCTATCGCCGGGGTGATGGCACGATCGGCTGGGTCGAACCCAACCGCGGACGGTGACTGCTTCCGCCGGGCGACGATAGGCGCTAAGGCGCGCCTTTCTCCCCCGCCGTGCGGCGGTGATCGCCCCGCGTCAGGAACAACCATGATTCGATTCAATGACTTGCTGCTGCCGGCGACCGTGATGGCGGGTGTCAGCGTCTCCAACAAAAAGGCGCTGCTCAACCAACTCGCAGCCGCAGCGGCGCAAGCACATGGCCTTGACGCCAAGCAGGTTGCGAGCACGCTTGCCGATCGCGAACGGATCGGTTCGACCGGCTTTGGCGGCGGCGTCGCCATCCCGCATGGCAAACTGGCGGGTCTCCGGCACATCATTGGCGTGTTTGTTCGGCTCGCGGTGGCGATCGACTATCAGGCGATCGATGAACTGCCGGTCGATCTGGTGTTCATGATGTTGTCGCCCCCTGATGCAGGCGCTGAACATTTGAAAGCGCTCGCGGGTGTGTCGCGGCGGCTGCGCGACCAGGGCTTCGTCGCCAAGCTGCGCGGCGCAGGCTCGGCTGATGCACTCTATGTGCTGTGGACCGAGGATGAGGCGCGCGATGCCGCCTGAACGCGGTCCGGGCGCGCAAGGTGCGGGCGCGCATTACCGCGCGCTCGAATCGCTCTACGCCGCCGCCCCGATCAATCAATTGTTCGACTCGCGGCTCGAAATCACCGGCAGCGGTACATCGCGGATCCGCTTTACGATCGACCGGCAGCAGTTTCACGCCGCCGGCGCGGCGCATGGCACCATCTATTT
This sequence comes from uncultured Stakelama sp., assembly GCA_964449575.1. Lineage (GTDB taxonomy): Bacteria > Pseudomonadota > Alphaproteobacteria > Sphingomonadales > Sphingomonadaceae > Sphingomonas. The sequence continues at coordinate 34,748 of CAYUYZ010000017.1, read as the reverse complement.
CAAGATGCTCGACGATGCGGCCTTTTATGCGGCCAACACGCTTGTCACCGATCGCTTCTTGCTGACGACCCAGTTCAACCTGCTGTTCACGCGCCCGCTCGGCGAAGGGCCGGTGGTCGCCGAGGGGCGCTGGATCAATGGCCAGCGCCGTGTGCTGATCGCGGACGCCCGGCTGATTGATGCCAGCGGCGAGGAAGTCGCGCGCGGCACCGGGACCTTCATGCGATCGCGCATCGCGCTGGCGACTTTGCCCGGCTACCGCGCGGGATGAGCGCACGGTTGCCGACGCATTTGCTGGTCGGCGCGCTGCTGCGTCGCGTCAATGATGCGGGCGGGATGGCAATGGTGCTGGCAAAGGGCGATGCCGATGCTGGCGCGCTGTTGCTGATCACCGGCGAAAAAGGGCAAAATTACCGTGCCTTGGAGCGCGGGATAGGACCTGATGGCGCATTGGCGCTGGTCGAAACCGGCCCGCCGGGCGCCGATCCGATCGCGCTGACCGACTATTGGCAACGCCGTCGCGCACGCGACCCCGATTTATGGGTGATTGAACTGGATATCGCACAAGCCGAACGGTTCGCCGCTGAAACGATCGCTTTTTATTGACCCGTTAACTCGATGCGCGCAACGGGGCCGCCTCGAAAACGCGTTGTGCTGGCTGATGTGCGATATCGGTCGGTTACGCAGTCGGGGGGCACGCCCGGAACGATGACCATAGGGTCGATCGATCCGCGCACCCACCGCATAATATGACGGTCAATGCACTTTCCGATCCGAACTGCCGCCCTTGCGGCAATGCTCTGCGCGTCGACTCTGGTCGCAACCGGCACCCCCGGTCTGGCCCTTATGCTCGACAAGCCGCTCCTCGTGAGTCCGCTCACGCCCAAGAACGTCCCGGTCCCGACAGTGGTTCCGACCGAGACGACGACCGAAGCGCTGCCACCCATCGATACGCCTGCCCCGGTTGCGCCTGTCGAGCGCCCGGCATCGCTGTCGGCGGCAGTCGCCACCCAGACCCTGCCTGAGCAGGTGAACGATGATCTGCGCTGCCTCGCCACCGCAATTTATTATGAAGCCAAGGGGGAACCGCTCGCGGGCCAGCTTGGCGTGGCCCATGTGATTCTCAACCGTAGCAAATCGGGCCGCTTCCCGCGTTCGGTATGCGGCGTTGTGACGCAGCCCGGCCAATTCTCGTTCGTGCGGGGTGGGCACATGGCCGCGCCAGGCGCTGCCAACCGTGCCTATCGCACCGCGCTTGCGGTCGCCCAGCTCGCGCTCGACCGCCAGTGGGAAAGCCCGGTCGCCAGCGCGATGTATTTCCATGCCACGCGCGTATCGCCCAATTGGGGGCGCCAGCGCGTCGCGACGATCGGCCGCCACGTCTTCTACCGGTGATCGCGGCGCGTAACGCGCTTTCAATCGTTCGTGAAATGTTCTAGTCGGGCAGCGATGATGTCGCTGCCCGACCCGTTTGTGCCCAGCCCCGCCGACCGGCTCTGCGCCGCCGATGTCGTGCGCGGCGTGACGCGGATGTTCCTGCGCCATGATCTGGTGGCGATCGGCGAAGTCCCGCTTGAGGGCGGACGCCGCGCCGATCTGATGGCGATCGATGCGCGCGGGCAGATCGTGATCGTCGAGATCAAGGTGTCGCGCGCGGATTTGCTGGGGGATGCCAAATGGCCCGACTATCTGGCGCATTGCGACCGGTTCTTCTGGGCCGTGCCGCTTGGTTTTGACACCGCCCCGCTCGACACGCCGGTGTTCCTCCCCGAACGCACCGGCGTGATCATCGCCGATCGCTATGACGCGTCGATCGTCCGCGAAGCGCATAGCGTGCCAATGGCGCCGCCAGCCCGCAAGCGCGAGACGCTTGCCTTTGCCCGCCGTGCGGCCCGACGGCTTACCCTAATGATCGATCCCGACGCCGAGGCGATTTAGCCGCGGCTTGGGGCAGCGATTAGAGCGACGGCCCCACAGTTGCGCGGCGATCACGCTTGGGGATGGCGGCGAAGAGTTCGGCAAGCGCCTGGAAGCGCTTGTCCTCGGTTGCATAATCGCGCGCCGAACGACCGGCGATATTGTCGACCTGATCGGGATCGGCGCCCGCCGCCAGCAAATCCCGCGTGACATTGATGTTGCGCAGCTGAACCGCGCGAATCAGCGGCGTTTCGCCGGCCTTGTTCGCCAGATTCACATTGGCGCGACCCTTGATCAGATAAGGGACGACCGAATCAGCCCCCGCCGACACCGCCGCCAGCAAGGGCGTGTTGCCGCGCAGGTCGCGCAAATCGGGGTTGGCGCCCTTTTGCAGCAGAAAGCGCGTGTAAAGCACGTCGTTGCGCTTGGCGACGATGTGGAGCGCGGTTTCACGGGTGCTATAATCCTGCGTGTTGACGATCGTCGTGCCGGGCTTGTTCAAAAATTCGGTGATCTCTGCGCCCTTGGCCGGATCGCTCTTGGCATCGCGGATCGCTTCGAGAAATCGGTAGCTTTCGGACTGGCCGAGCTGGGCGATGGCGGGGGCGGCGACCAAAAAGGCGCCGACCATCGCGGCGATACGAAAGCTGCGCAAAGTCATTGTTACTCACTACCCCTGCTACGATCGGTACCCGCCCTTGGCAGGGCTTGCATCGGCTTCGCTACCAGATCATGGCTGACGATGCCATGAACCACCGTCAATTCGTGAAGCTTGCCCTGGCTGCGCTGCTGTTGCTGCCCGGCTGTACGCCGCCCGTCGAAACGCCGCCGCTGGCGGGTGCTGCGATCGGCGGGCCGTTCACGCTGACCGACCAGGATGGCAAGCCGGTGAGCGACCGGGATTTTGTCGGCAAATACCGGATCATCTATTTCGGCTATACCTATTGCCCCGATGTGTGCCCGGTCGATGTCCAGAATCTCGCCGCTGGGCTGAAGCAGGTCGAGGCAAGCGACCCCAAGCTCGGCGCCCGCATCGTGCCGATCTTCATCAGCGTCGATCCGGTGCGCGACACGCCGCCGGTGCTCAAACAATTTGTCCGCGCCTTTCACCCGCGGATGGTCGGGCTGACTGGCACACCGCAGGCAATTGCGGCGGTCGCCAAGGAATATGCGATCTTCTATCAGCCGCAGGCCAAGACGGCTGATGGCGGCTATACGGTCAACCATTCGCGCCAGGCCTATTTGTTCAGCCCCGACGGCAAACCGCTCGCGTTGCTCTCGCAAGACGGCAAGCCCGAGGTCATCGCTGCCGAAATCCGGCGCTGGGCGCGATGAGCGACCATTTCAAACGGCACGCGCGATGAGCGCGCGCTTCTGGGAGGGGGATACCCCGCTCGAAAAACTCGACCGCGCGCAGTGGGAAGCGCTGTGCGACGGTTGTGGCAAATGCTGCATCCACAAGCTTGAGGATGACGAGACCGGCGAGCTGTTCCCGACCAATGTCGCGTGCCGCTTGCTTGACCGGCGCAGCGCGCAGTGCACCAACTACAAGCATCGCCACGCTTTCGTCCCCGAATGCGTGCGGCTGACGCCGGGCAAGCTCGCGACGATCGACTGGCTGCCGTCGACCTGCGCCTATCGCTTGCGCGCTGAGGGGCAGCCGCTGGCGGAATGGCATTATCTGGTCTGCGGCGACCGTGAAGCCGTCCACCGCGCGGGCATTTCGGTGCGCGGCTGGACGATATCCGAAGACGATGTCGGCGACCTCGAATTCCATGTGACCGACAGGGAGCTATGAGCAGCGCGCCGCCGATCGCGGTGGTGCGTCATCCGCGTGCGCGCTGCGCCCGGCTCAGCATCGATCCGGCGACGGGCGTTGTGAAACTCACGCTGCCGCCGCGCGCGCCGCTCGCGCCGGCGCTGCGCTGGGCCGAGGAAAAGCGCGGCTGGATCGCTGCCGAGCACGCCAAGCTGCCGCAACCGCAGCCCTTCATCGACGGCGGTAGCGTGCCGTTCCGGGGAGCGCCGCTGACGATCGCCTGGGATGCCAAGGCGCCGCGCCGGGTGGTGATCGCTGGCGACCAGCTGGTGTGTGGCGGGCCGATCGAAGGGCTGTCGGGGCGTATCACCCGCTGGTTGCGCGCGCAGGCACTGGCGTTGCTGAGCGCGGAGACGGCGGAATTTGCCGACCGCGCAGGCGTCAGCGTGGCCCGGGTGAGCGTCGGTGATCCGCGCGGGCGCTGGGGCAGTTGCTCGTCGAGCGGCGCGATCCGCTATAGCTGGCGGCTGATTCTCGCGCCCGACTATGTGCGCCGCGCGACAGTGGCGCATGAAGTCGCGCACCGCGTCCATATGCACCACGGACCGGCGTTCCACGCGCAGGTCGCCGCGCTGGTTGGCGCCGATGCCGATCGGGCGCGCGCGTGGCTCAAGCGCCACGGCGCGGCGCTTCACTGGGTCGGTCGGTCGCTCTGAGGGCGCGCCGCCGGGGGTGAACGGCGCGGCGTGGCGGGCCGGTCGAGCGCACGGTTGAGCCAATCCTCATCAAGCCGCTCGCCGGACGATCGTTCGCGCGCAGCCGGAGCCGGGGGCGGCAGTGCATCGGGCTGCTGATCGGGGCCCTGGTCGGACGGCGGACCGGCGGGTGGCTCGACCGGATTGCCATCGGGATCGACGAACAGGCCATTGTCGGGCTCGCCGAAGTAATTTTCCTCGCCGAACCCGGCGGCTTCGTCGGGCAACGTCACGCCGGTGTCGAATTGTTCGACCGGGCGCCTGGCAACCGCAACCTTCATGAAGTCGGCAAAGGCGCGGGCCGGGGCGGTGCCGCCGTGCAGCCCGCGCACCGATTGCGCATCGTCGCGCCCCATCCACACGCCCGTCGTCAGGCCGCTCGAGAAACCGAGGAACCAGCCGTCCTTGGTCGAGGTGGTCGTGCCGGTCTTGCCCGCGACCGGGCGCCCGATCTGCGCGGCCTTGCCGGTGCCGGTGTTGACCGCGGTTTGCAGCAAATCGGTCATCGACTGCGCGACGAAGGGTGCGACAAGGACATGGCTGCGATCGACTTCATGCGCGTAAATGGTGACGCCGTTCGCGGTCACTTTGGTGATGCCATAGGGGGTGACCGCCACGCCCTTGTTGGCGACCGAAGCAAAGGCCCGCGTCAGATCGATCAGCCGCACATTCGACGTGCCGAGCACCATTGCCGGATAGGTATTGACCGGCGTCGAGATGCCAAAGCGCCGTGCCATATCGGCGATTGTCGCAAAGCCCACTTCGTCGCCGATTTTCGCGGCAACCGTGTTGATCGAATAGGCAAAGGCATTGCGCAGCGTCGTCTCACCGATATTCCGGCGCGAATCATTTTTGGGCGTCCATCCGCCGATCGTCACGGGTTCATCGACGACAGCGTCTTCGGGTTTATGCCCTGCCTCAAGCGCGGCGAGATAGACGAACAGCTTGAACGCCGATCCCGGCTGGCGCTCGGCCTGGGTCGCGCGGTTGTAGATCGACGACACATAATCCTTGCCGCCAACCATCGCCCGCACCGCGCCGTCGCGGTCGAGCGAGACGAGCGCGCCTTGCGTGCCGGTCGGGGCATTGGCGCGGATCGCGGCATCGGCAGCACTTTGCGCGCCGAGATCAAGCGTCGTCCACACTTCGAGCGGGCGGGTCGATTCATCAATCAGCACTTCGAGCTGCGGCAGCGCCCAGTCGGTGAAATAGCGCACGCTGTTCTGCTTGGGTTCGGGCACGAAGCGCACGTCCGCCAACTCGATCTTGCCCGCTTCGCCGGGCGCGATCTTGCCGGTTTCCTCCATCAGCCGGATGACAACGCCCGCGCGGCCCTTGGCGGCATCGATGTCGGCGGTTGGCGAATAATGCGACGGCGCCTTGACCAGCCCGGCGATGACGGCGGCTTCGGTCAGGCTCAACTGTTCGGCGCTATGGCCGAAGAATTTGCGCGCGGCGGCATCGATGCCGTACGCGCCGCCGCCGAAATAGACTTTGTTCAGATAGAGTTCGAGGATCTGGTCCTTGGTGAACTTGCGTTCGAGCGCGAGCGCGATGATCGCCTCGCGGACCTTGCGACCAACCGAATAGCTGTTGGTCAGGAAAATCGTGCGCGCAACCTGCTGGGTGATCGTCGATGCGCCCTGGAGGCGGCGACCCGTGCCGCGATTGACGATCGCGAATTTGGTGATGCGGGCAAGTGCCACCGGGTCGACCCCGAGGTGTGACATGTACCGGCGATCCTCGACGGCAATCGTCGCGTCGCGCATCACTTGCGGGATTTTGTCGTACGACAGCCAGTCGCCGAAGCTCGGCCCCAGCGACGCAATCACCGTGCCATCGGCGGCATGGACGCGGATCATCTGGCCGTTGGGCGATGATTTCAGTTCATCGAAGCTCGGCAAGCTCGCGCGTGCGACATAGACAGCAACGACCAGCGCAGCGAACGCCACCAGCGTCAGCCCGAACAGCAACTGGATCGCCAGCACAAGCCGACGCCGCCACAGGGGTTTTTTCAGGGAAGCGCTTGCCATCGAAGCTCGGCGGAATAGGGCTTAACGTGCGACGCGACAAGCGCTTCGATAGCGTTCAGCCACCGCGCGGCCGAAAATCGAGGCTCAGCGAATTCATGCAATAGCGCAGGCCCGTCGGCGGGGGACCATCGGGAAACACATGGCCAAGGTGCCCGTCGCAGCGCGCACAGCGCGATTCGATCCGCCGCATGCCATGGCTGGTGTCGGTGTGGTCGGTGACATGATCGGCACCGATCGGCTGCGAAAAGCTCGGCCAGCCCGATCCCGAATCATATTTGTCGGCGCTGTCGAACAGGTCGAGCCCGCAGGCGGCACAGGCATAAATGCCATCGGCCTTGTTGTCGTTATACTGGCCCGTGAAGGCGCGCTCGGTGCCGGCTTCGCGCAGCACATGATATTGTTCGGGGCTCAGCCGCGCGCGCCATTCGCTTTCGGGCAGGTCGATCTTGTCCATTTGGGCTCTCCAGACGCCGCTTGGGTGGTCGCTCCCATAAATGGAGCCGCCGCAGCGATCGACAAGAGGTGCCGTGTCGCGCGCGCGGCGTCGATGCTCAATCGGCACCATAACAAGCGCTTTTGGTGTGTCACCATACTGGGCTAGACGAGCGCCGAACCGTCGCCCGGAGACTCGACCATGGCCCGCCCCCCGCTGCCGCCCTTCACCGCCGAAACCGCTGCGCAAAAGGCGCGGCTGGCCGAAGATGCCTGGAACAGCCGCGACCCCGAGCGGGTGTCGCTTGCCTATAGCGAAGGCAGCCGCTGGCGGACGCGCGAGGAATTCTTCAACGGGCGGCCCGCGATTGTCGATATGCTCACGCGCAAATGGGCTTCCGAGCATGAATATCGGCTGGTCAAGGAAGTCTGGGCCTTCACCGACGACCGGATCGCGGTGCGCTTCGTCTATGAATGTCATGACGCCAGCGGCCAATGGTGGCGCTGCTATGGCAATGAGCAATGGCAATTCGACGGCGAAGGGCTGATGACCCGGCGCGAAGCATCGGTGAATGATGTGCCGATTGCCGAGGCCGACCGGCTGTTCCGCTGGCCGCTGGGGCCGCGCCCCGCCGATCATCCGGGGCTGAGCGATATGGGGCTTTAGGCCCGGATCATGCTGCCCGACCTACCTGCCCCCGTTAGTGTGGAGCGACGTCGAGACACGGGAGGGAGTCGCTTGACGCCTGTTTCTCGACTGCGCTCGAAACGAACGGGTCGGAGTAGGGGGATCAGAACCCAGACCGGGAAGGGTGACGCCGCCTGAGGGTCGGCGGCGTCCAATATCTGGTGCGGTCGAGAAGACTCGAACTTCCACGGGCTTTCGCCCACAACGACCTCAACGTTGCGCGTCTACCAGTTCCGCCACGACCGCACGTGATAGACCGCCGGCATCGCCGGTGGCTGGCAGGAGCGCGCCCGTAGCAAAGCCACTGGCGGCTTACAAGCGGCAATGATCGTTGGCGTCGGGGAAGCAGCCGCCTATGGCCCCTTGCGATGACTTTTGCCCAACGCCTTGCCCCCGAAGCGCGCCAGTTGCTCGGCCTCGCATGGCCGGTGATGCTGACGAGCCTTAACTGGACGATCCTGCACGTCACCGATGTCGTCGTGGTCGGGCTGGTCAGTACCGAACAAGTCGCGATTCTGGGGGGCAGCCGCGCACTGACCTTCATTACCATCGTTGCCGCGATCGGATGCCTGTCGGGCATCCTCGTCTTCACATCACGCGCCGACGGGGCCGAGGATTTGCCGGAGACGGGGCAAGTGTTGCGCGACGGGCTGGTGCTGGCGCTGGCGCTCGGGCTGGTGATTGGCGCGGCGATGGCGGTGTTTGCGGTGCCGATGCTCGGCTTGATGGGCGTGGCCCCGCAGCAGCTTGACGCGACCGCGCATGTTGTACGGCTGTTCGCCATCGCCTTTCCGTTCCAGCTGATCATGATCGCGATCAGCTTTTTTCTGGAAGGCGTGAGCCGGCCGCAGCGCGTGACAATCGTCAATGTGGCGATCCTGCCGGTCAATGCCGTGCTCGCGTGGAGCCTGTCGGGCGGGCATCTCGGTTTGCCGATGCTCGGTGCGGGCGGCGCGGCGCTGGCAACCGCGATCGCCTCGGCGATCGGCGCGGTGGGGATGGTCGCCGCCGCCTGGACCTTGCCGCGGGCGCGGGCGCGCGGCCTGCACGATCTGCGGCGTGCCGCCTGGGCCTCGGCACCGGTGCGCGCGTGGCGGTTGTTCGTGTTCGGGCTGGTGCCGGCCATTGCTTCGGGGCTTGAGCTTGCCGGTTTCTCCATCCTGATCGCGTTGTCGACGCAGCTCGGCGCGCCGACCGCGCATGCGTTTCAGATCGTGTTCGCGGTCCATAATGTCACTTTTTCGGTCGCGATGGGGCTGGGGTCGGCCACCGGCGTGCGCGTCGGCAATGCGATTGGCGAAGGCGTGCCCGATCAGGCGCGGCGCCGGACGCTCATCGCCGCCGCCCTGACCGCCGCCATGATGGGGATCCTCGCGACGCTGCTGATCGTCGGTGCAGGCGCCGTCGTCGCGGCGTTTCCGGCGACGCCCGAAGTCCATCTGCTTGCGCTGGGCATGCTGCCGCTCTGGGCCGGGTTCATCCTGTTCGACGGCGTGCAGCTCGTGTTCGTCTATGCGCTGCGCTCGATCGGCGATCAGGTCGCGGCGGGGATCAACTCGATCATCGCCTATTTCGTCGTGACCGGCGGGCTGGGGGTTGTGCTGGTCGCGCAGGGCTGGGGCGCGACTGGACTGGTGCTGGCATCGGGGCTTGGGATGCTCGTCGCCGCGCTGCTCAGCGGATTACGCTTCGAAAGCGTCAGCCGGCGATCCCCGACGCAAAGCTGAGCCGCAGCGCCTTGCCATTATTGGGAACGTCGAGCGTCAGGCTGCGGAATTCGACCACGCCCTTGGGGCCAACCACCCGCGCTTCGGGGGTGATCGTCCACGTATAGACCTGGCGCCCCTGCGCATCGAGCAGATCGGCGCGCAAATCGGTGACCGGCAGCCGCTTGCCCGTCGGGTTGATGATCCGCCCGCTGACGGCAAAGGCTTCGGAACCGCTCGGCAGATCGTGGCGATCGATCGGATTTTGCTCGATCCGCAGCGGGGTGTCGGCAGCGGCAATCAGCCCGAACTGACTGGCAAGGCCGGTTGCCCCTGAGGCACTGATCACGCCGACCCCGATCAGCATCGTGACGCCGGCGGCGACTGCAATCATCGTATAACGGCGCGCCGGATTGCGGCGCGGGCGGAACGGCGCCTGATAGCCGAAGGCGTCATAATCGGTCTCGGCCGCAGGCGCTGCGACCGGCGCCACAGGCTCAGCGGGCGGCGGGGCGACGGAGGGCGCGGCAATAGCCGATACGCCCGCCGCGAGCGCCTCGGCGCCAGCGCCTTCCTGAAACCAGCTATGCTTGCAATTGGCGCAGCGAACAGTCCGACCGTCAGGCCCAATGGCAGTATCGGGAACCAGATAGCGTGTCCGGCAGGCGGCGCATTCGAGGATCATGCTGACATTGTTTCGTCTGGGGGTGGTAACGGCCCGCCCGTTGTTGCAACTACGCGCGAATCTAAGCACGAGCAGCGCCTGTGTGGCAAGGGGCAGCTTGAGTGGGCGGCGCGCGCATGCGATGGCGCGTCATCGGCAATCGGGAGCGTCGGCGCCGGCATGGCGAATATCGTGCAGTTCGAAAATGTGGGGCTGCGCTATGGCAACGGCGACGAGACGCTCACCGACCTCAGTTTCACGCTGTCGACCGGCGCCTTTTATTTCCTCACCGGGGCATCGGGCGCGGGCAAGACATCGCTGCTGAAACTGCTGTATCTCGCCCAGCGACCAACGCGCGGACTGATCCGGTTGTTCGGCGAGGATTTCGGGGCGATGCCGCGCGGCCGCCTGCCCGGTTTCCGGCGGCGGATCGGCGTGGTGTTTCAGGATTTTCGGCTGCTGCCGCATCTGTCCGCCTATGACAATATCGCGTTGCCGCTGCGCGTTGCGGGGCTGCCCGAAGCCGATGTCGATGCGCCGGTGCGTGAGATGCTCGCCTGGGTCGGGCTGACCGATCGCACCACCGCCAAGCCGCCGACCTTGTCGGGCGGCGAGCAACAGCGCGTCGCAATTGCCCGCGCGGTGATCGGGCGCCCCGAGATTCTCGTCGCCGACGAGCCCACCGGCAACGTCGATCCCGACATGGCCGAGCGGCTGCTCCATCTGTTCGATACGCTCAACCGGCTGGGGACGACGGTGGTCGTCGCGACGCATGATTTCCACCTGCTCGGGCGGATTCCCAACGCGCATATGATGCGGCTCGACAAGGGGCGGTTGCTCGACCCGACCGGATCGCTGCGCTTCCCGCCCGCGCCGCCGTCGGGCGAGGCGTGACGGCGATGGCGGCGCGCGTCCCGTATGCCGATCGTCGCCTGCTCGATGCCGGGCGCCAGACGCGGGCGATGATATGGATCATGGCGATCATGCTGTTCCTGACGGTGCTGACCGGCGCCTTTGGGCTGGGTGCGCTGGCGGCATCGCAAACGCTTGAGCGCCAGCTTGCCGGGCGGCTGACGGTGCAGATTGTCGAGGCCAATGCCCTGGCGCGCGAAACCGCCGCCGTCGCAGTGCTCACGCAGTTGCGTGCGATGCCGCAAGTCGCGCGCGCGGTGCCGGTCGACCGCGATGCACTCGCGGCGATGCTCCGGCCGTGGCTGGGTGAGCAGGGCGCCGATCCCGACTTGCCGATCCCGGCGATGATCGATGTCGAGCTGCGTGCGCCGAGCGATGCGGACGTGGCGGCGGTGACCAAGGCTGTGCAGCGTACCGCGCCGAGCGCGCGGATCGATCGCTACGAAAGCTGGATGTCGCCGGTTGCGGGCTTCATGCGGGTGATGATCGCGCTGGCGGTCGGGCTGATCGTGCTGATGGCGGCGGCCACCGCTACGGTGGTGATGCTGGCCGCGCGCGCCGGGCTCGACAGCCACCGCGCGACGATCGAAGTGCTGCACATGCTCGGATCAACCGATACCCAGGTCGCGCGGCTGTTCCAGCGGCGGATCGCCATCGACACGCTTTATGGCGGCGTGGTGGGGACGCTGCTCGCGCTGGTGACGATCGGCTTTGTCGGCACGCAGATCACTGCGCTCGGCTCGGATCTGCTCGGCGGGATTGCGTTTGGCGTGCGCGATTGGGTGTTGCTGATTGCGTTGCCAATTGCCTTTGCCCTGTTGGCGACGGTCGCCGCGCGGCTCGCGGTGCTGCGCGCGCTGAGTCACTATCTGTGATCCGCCGGTTGGTTGCGCTGATCGCCTTGGCCTGGGTGCTGGGCTTTGGCTGGTTCATGCTCGCGCTGCCGGAGCCCGCCGATGCGCGGCCGACCGATGCGATCGTGGTGTTGACCGGCGGGGCAGGGCGGATTGATCGCGGGCTCGACCTGCTGCGCGCGCACGCCGCCAAGCGGATGCTGGTGTCGGGCGTCGATCCTAAGGTCCGCCTGATCGATCTGGCGGTCGAGTATAAAACCCCGCCAGCCTTGTTCGCCTGTTGCATCGACCTTGGTCGTGAGGCGGTCGACACGCGCTCGAACGCCGAGGAAACGCGCGATTGGGTGCGCCGCCACGGCTATAAATCGGTGCGGCTGGTGACGTCGGACTGGCATTTGCGCCGCGCCCGGCTCGAACTGGCCTATGCGCTGGGCCCCGATGTCACGGTCAAAGGCGATGGCGTCGCTGGCAATCCGCGCGCGCCGCTGTTGCTGGCCGAATATAACAAATATCTGCTGCGGCGCTTTGCGCTCGCGTTCGGGCTCGGCGGATGATCGCCTGGGGGCGGACGGCAATCTTTGCGCTGCTGTTTTACGGCGGATCGGTGCTGTTCGTGCTCGCGACGCCGATCAGCGCGCTGTTCGGGCAGCGCGCGCTGGTCGCCAATGTCCATGGCTGGATCCGTTGGCACCGGCTGGTCGCGTGGCTGAGCCTTGGCATTACCTGCCGGTTCGAGAACCGCCCGCCACCGGGGCAATATTTTTACGCGGCCAAGCATCATGCGATGCTCGAAACCTTCGAGCTCGCGCTTGAGCTCGGCGATCCGGTGATCGTGATCAAGCGCGAGTTGGCACAGATCCCGCTCTGGGGCTGGGCGGCGCGGCGCTATGGCATGATCGTGGTTGATCGCGACGCTTCGGCGCCCGCGCTCCGCCAGATGATCCGCGAAGCCAAGGAAGCGCTCGCGAGCGGGCGATCGGTGCTGATCTTCCCGGAAGGCACGCGGGTGCCGACCGGGGCGATGCCGCCGCTCAAATCGGGCTTTGCGGGGATTTATCGCGCGCTCGGCCTGCCAGTCGTACCGATCGCGATCGATTCGGGCGTGGTCTGGCCCAGGACCGGGCCGAAGCGCGGCGGCGTGGTGACCTTCCGCTTCGCCGATCCCGAACCGCCGGGGTTGCTCCGCCCCGAGATCGAAGCGCGAACCCATGACGCCATCAATGTGCTCGAACCGCAGTAGCGCGAAAATGCACTGAAAGGATTTACTTATGATCCGTTCGTGCTGAGCTTGTCGAAGCACCGTTCTTCTTTTTCGGGCCGATGGAAAAAGAAATACGGCCCTTCGACAAGCTCAGGGCGAACGGAGGCAGCTTGGCCCGAAGGCCCACTAACCGCCGACGACATCGCGCAAGGCCGCCGCCAGCCCGCGCGTTTCATCCTCGGTGCCGATCGTGATGCGCAACCCGTGCGGCAGGCCCTGACCGGGCAGCCAGCGCACGATATAGCCGCGCTCCATCAGGCCCTTATACGCTGCCTCGGCGCTGACATCGCCTTCGAACAGCACGAGCAGGAAATTGGCGTGGCTCGGCACCGCGCGCAGGCCCTTGTTGCCAAGCGACGCAACTTCACCCGCCAGCCACGCGCGCCACTGCGCATTATGCGCGCGGGCCGCATCAACAAAGGCCTCGTCGTGAAGCGCGGCGACCGCAGCGCGCTGGCCGACGGTAGTGACGTTGAACGGCAGGCGAATGCGGTGCAGCGCCTCGATGATCGCGCTCGACGCATAGCCCCAGCCGATCCGCTCAGCCGCCAGCCCGTAAATCTTGGAGAAAGTCCGCGTGACGAGCACATTGGGCGCGGACATCGCCAGCGCGAGTCCGGCGTCATCCTCCTCCGCGCTCAGATATTCGGCATAGGCTTGGTCGAGCACCAGCAATACCGTCGGCGGGAGTGCTGCGTGGAGTCGCGCAATTTCATCGCGGGGCGCGAAAGTGCCGGTCGGGTTGTTGGGATTGGCGATGAAGACGATCCGGGTGCGATCGGTGACGCAAGCCCGCACCGCGTCGATGTCGGTCGCATAATCCTTATCGGGCGCGACCACCGGCGTCGCGCCGACACGGCGAGCGGCGATTTCGTACACCGCAAAGCCGAACTTCACGAAAATCACTTCGTCGCCCTGCCCCGCAAAGGCACCGGCGGCGAGGTGGAGGATGTCGTCCGACCCGGTGCCATAAATCACCCGCGCCGGATCGAGGCCGTATTTTGCCGCCACCGCCTCGCGCAGGATCGCCGCGCCCGGATCGGGATAGCGATCGAGCGAGCGGCTCTCGACCTCGAGCGCCGCGCGCGCGGCGGGTGAGGTGCCGAGCGGATTCTCGTTCGCCGAGAGTTTCACCAGCTTGCGCCCGTCATCGGCGGTCGATCGACCGGGGACATAGGGGGCAATGGCCATCACCCAGGGTTTTGGGACAGGAGCGTTCATGGCCTTGGCCCCTAGCGGCTGCGGATTGACAAGCCAAGCACGCGCGCCCTAGCCGCTTGGCCCATGTCGCACGACGCGCGCTTCGGCCTTGGCCGCACGATTTTGCTGGCCGGACCGCTGCCGCTCGATTCGGGCGCCAGCCTTGCGCCGGTCGACATCGCGTATGAAACCTATGGCGCGTTGGATGCGGATGGCGGCAATGCGATCCTGATCTGCCACGCGCTCACCGGCGACCAGCATGTCGCAAGCCCGCACCCGATCACGGCCAAGCCCGGCTGGTGGGCGCGGATGGTGGGGGAGGGGAAGCCGATCGACCCTGCGCGGCATTTTATCATCTGCGCCAATGTGCTCGGCAGTTGCATGGGGTCGTCGAGCCCCGCGAGCCTTGCCGGTGATGGCGCGCCCTATGCGATGCGTTTTCCGGTGATCACCATCCGCGACATGGTGCGCGCGCAGGCCATGCTGCTCGATCATCTCGGCGTCGGCGTGCTGCGTGCGGTCGTCGGCGGGTCGATGGGCGGAATGCAGGCGCTCAGCTGGGCCGCGACCTATCCGGCGCGGGTGCGCGCCGCCGTGGTGATTGCCGCGACGGCGCGCCACACCGCGCAGAACATCGCCTTCCACGAAGTCGGGCGGCAGGCGATCATGGCCGATCCGCGCTGGCTGGGCGGCGATTATTACGCCAGCGGCGAGCCGCCGAGCGCGGGGCTCGCGGTGGCGCGGATGGCGGCGCATATCACCTATCTGTCCGAAGCGGGCCTCACCGAAAAATTCGGGCGGCGGTTGCAGGCGCGCGAAGCCAAGTCGTTCGGCTTCGACGCTGATTTCCAGGTCGAAAGCTATTTGCGGCATCAGGGCATCAGCTTCGTCGACCGCTTCGATGCCAACTCCTATCTCTATATCACCCGCGCGATGGATTATTTCGATCTGGCCGAGGAACATGGCGGTCGGCTTGCCAACGCCTTCAAAGGCTCGGCGACGCGCTTCTGCCTCGTCAGCTTCGATACCGACTGGCTTTACCCGACCGCCGAGTCGCGCAGCATTGTGAAAGCGCTCAACGCAGCGGGGGCAGCGGCGAGTTTTGTCGAACTGTCGAGCCCGTTCGGCCACGACGCCTTTCTGCTCGACAGCCCCGAACTCAACCGCGTGGTCGACGGTTTCCTGAAGGCGGTCGTATGACGCGCATCACACTGTCCGACGATCGCGCGCTGCTGATGATCGATCGCATCCATGGCTGGCTCGCCTCAAGCTATTGGTCGCCGGGGATCGCCCGCGCGACGGTCGATCGCGCGATTGCCGGGTCGCATTGCCTGGGCGCCTATCGCGACGGCGAGCAAATCGGCTTTGCGCGCATGATTACCGACCATGCGACCTTCGCCTGGCTCGCCGATGTGTGGGTCGAGGAGGGCGCGCGGGGGCAAGGTATCGGTCGCGAGATGGTGCAGTGGTTCCTCGACCATCCCGATTTCGCTGGGTTGCGCCGGATCGCGCTCGTCACCCGCGACGCGCACGGCGTCTATGAAGCGGTCGGCTTCCACCCCCTGCTGCGCGCCGACCGCTATATGGAGCGGCTCTCTCCTGACTTTGCCGCAATTTTGCGGGCGCCCGAATGACGCTGCGCCCCGACCTCGCGGTGATTGCTGCCAATGTCGCGCCGGGAGCGCGTGTGCTTGATGTCGGCTGCGGTGATGGCGCGCTGCTCGCGGCATTGCGCGACGATCGCGGGGTGGACGCGCGCGGGCTGGAACTTGATTCCGAAAACGTCGCGGCGGCGGTCGCGCGCGGGCTGTCGGTGATTCAGGGCGATGCCGATGACGATCTTGCCGATTATCCGGCGGCGAGCTTCGACTATGCGATCCTCAGCCAGACGCTCCAGACGACGCGCGCGCCGCAGCGCGTGCTCGATCAATTGCTGCGGATCGGCGCGCGTGCCTTCGTGTCGTTCCCCAATTTCGCGCATTGGCGCGTGCGGGTCGCGCTGCTGACACAAGGGCGGATGCCAGTGACGCGGCTGCTGCCCGAACGCTGGTACGACACGCCCAACATTCACCACGTCACAATCGACGATTTCCGCGATTTGATGCGCGCGCAGGGCATCGCGGTCGAGCGCGCCTGGTATTTGTCGGGGGATCAGCAGCGCGGCGCGATGGCGGCGAACCTGCTCGCCGAACATGCGGTGTTTTTGCTCAAGCGGGGGTAGGGGCTAGCGAGCTTCCGCCTTCTTGCCCCTCATTAATTCCACCGTTCGTGTCGAGCGAAGTCGAGACACAAGCCCAACGCGCGGCGCCTGTGGCCTGTTTCTCGACTTCGCTCGAAACGAACGGGTCGAGGTAGCGGCATCTAAACCCTAAAACGGAATCTCGTCATCGAACCCATCGGCCGGGCCGTCGTTGAAGCCACCGCCGCCCGCGCCGCCGCGATCGTTGAAGCCGCCACCCCGGCTCGGCGCGCCGCCACCGCCGCGCGATCCGCCGCCGAAATCATCACCGCCGCCGCTCATACCGCCGCCACCGCCCGCGCCGCCCGCGCCGTCGAGCATCGTCAGCACCGAGTTAAAGCCCTGCAGAACGATTTCGGTCGAATAACGGTCCTGCCCCTGCGCATCCTGCCATTTGCGAGTCTGGAGCGCGCCTTCGATATAGACCTTGCTGCCCTTGCGCAGGAAACGCTCGGCGACATTGGCGAGGCCTTCGCTGAAGACCTTCACCGTGTGCCATTCGGTGCGCTCCTTCTTCTCGCCCGAATTGCGATCCTTCCAGCTTTCCGACGTAGCGATGCGCAGTTCGACCACCTTGCCGCCGTTCTGAAACGTGCGGCTTTCGGGGTCGCGCCCCAGATTGCCGACCAGAATCACCTTGTTGACGCTGCCCGCCATATGTCTCTTCCTAAAGCCCGAGTGCCACGGCGGCCCAATAAGTCGCCCCAGCAGCGACATATGCCAGCGCGAACAGATAGCCAACCATGAAGGCAGGCCAACGCCACGAGTTGGTTTCGCGCCTTGTCACGGCAATCGTCGAAATACACTGCGGCGCGAACACGAACCACATCAGGAACGCGAGCGCGGTCGGCAGCGACCAGCGTTTTTGCAGCGCTTGGGTGATCGCCGCCTGCCCGCGTGCGTCGTCGGGGGCATCGATGGCATAAACGGTGCCGAGCGCCGCCACCGCAATCTCGCGCGCGGCCATCGCCGGGATCAGCGCGAGCGCGATGTCGCGGTCGAAACCGATCGGCTTGGTCACCACCGCAAGCCCATTGGCAATGCGCCCGGCGACCGAATAGTCCACCGGGCTGATCGTGCTGCCAGCGGGCGGCTTGGGAAAGCTGAGCAACAGCCACAGCACGACGGTCGACGCGAGAATGATCGTGCCGGCGCGCCGCAGGAAATTATAGGCCCGACTCCACAGCCCGATCGCGACATCGCGGAAACGCGGGAGCTGATATTTGGGCATTTCCATCATGAAGCCCGACGATACGCCCTTGGTCACCGTCCGCCGCAGCACAATCGCCGCGACGAACGCGCCGACGATGCCGAAGACATAGAGCGCGAACAGCACCAGCCCCTGCAAGCCGACGAAGGGCAACACCTCGCGGTTGGGAATCATTGCGCCGATCACCACGGTATAGACCGGCAGCCGCGCCGAACAGGTCATCAGCGGCGCGATCAGGATCGTCGTCAGCCGGTCCTTCTCATCCTCGATCGTGCGCGTCGCCATGATGCCGGGGACGGCACAGGCGAAGGACGACAGCAGCGGAATGAACGCGCGGCCCGATAGCCCCGCCACGGCCATCACCCGGTCCATCAGGAAGGCGGCGCGGACCATATAGCCCGATGCCTCGAGCAGCAGGATGAACAGGAACAGGATCAGGATCTGCGGCAGGAACACCAAAACCGCGCCAACACCGGCGATCACGCCTTCGGTCAGCAAGCCGCGGACAAATCCGGGCGGCAGCAGCGCCGTGATGCCTTGGCTCAACTGGGCAAAGCCCGCATCGATCGCATCGGCGGGCACTTTGGCCCAGCTGAACACGGCCTGGAACATCAGGAACAATATCGTCAGCAGCAGCACGGTGCCCCAAACCGGATGCAGCGCGATGCCGTCGAGTCCGTGGGTGAAGCGCCGGGTCGGCGTTTCGGACACGATCGCGCGCATCGCGATGCCGCGCGCGCGGCGCTGGAGCGTGGCGATATCTTCCTGCACGCCGCCATCCCCGGCGCGCAACCGGATCGCGCCGCCTTGCCCGATCGTGGTGGCGAGCTGGTCCTTGAGGTCGTCGAGCCCGCGCTTGCGCACCGCCACCGTCGCCACCACCGGCACGCCAAGTTCGCGCGCGAGCGCCGCGGGATCGAGGATCAGCCCATCGCGCTCGGCCAGATCGACCATGTTGAGCGCAATGACAACGGGCATGCCGAGCGCGATCAGCTGGAGCGCGAACCGCAGATGATTGTCGAGATTGGCAGCGTCGAGCACGATCACCAGCGCATCGGGCAATCGCTCACCGGTCTGCGTGCCGGTGATCACATCGCGCGTCACGCGTTCATCAGGGCTGCCGGGGTCCAAGCTGTAGGCGCCGGGCAGGTCGACCAGTTCGACCGGGCGGCCATCGGGCAGGACCAGCCGCCCCGATCGCCGCTCGACGGTGACGCCGGGGTAATTGCCGACTTTCTGCCGCGCACCAGTGAGGGCATTGAACAGCGCGCTTTTGCCGGCATTGGGATTGCCGACCAGCGCCACCAGCGGCGCGGGGTTCATCAGTGGGGGGCGATCATTCTGCGGGCGACAGCGGCGATACGTGGATCGTGCCCGCAACCGCGCGCCGCAGCGCCACCGTCATCCGACCGATCCGGCACGCAATCGGGCCCTTGCCCAAAGTTGCGCGGTGCAACACTTCGACGCCGACACCTTCGTCAAACCCCAGCTCGCGCAACCGCCGCGCTTCGGGATCGGCGAGCCGCGACCAATCGATCATGCTCACCGTCGCCATCTGGCGCAGCGCAAGCTTTTCAAGGCTGACCCGACTCTGCATGCTCGTGAAATAAGCTTCCTGCGAGTGATTATCAATAACTATCGCGATCGGGCGTCGGCCAAAAAAAGTGCGCGTCCAACATCCAATGGCGTCATTTCGACCGTCTTACTGGCAGGGAAGCGGTAAAGAGGGATTGTCATGAATCAAATTATCGACCTTTTGAGCTGGTCGGCGCCGGGGATCCTGTTGCTGGTGGGGCTCATTCAGGTGCTGCGGCTTATCCATGCCGCGCTGCTCCACCTGACGTTGCGCAAGGCGATCAGCATCAATGCGCCGATCGCACGTGATCTGGTCGACAAGATCGATCAGCGGATGGATCGCCAAGGCGAGCTGCCCGGGGATGATCGCAACGGGCTGGTGCTGATTGCGCTCGGGCTCGCGATTGCCGGTTACGGGCTGATCCAGCAGGACGGCACGCTCCGCTCAATGCTGGGGGCGGCATTGTTTCCGCTGTTTGTCGGCATTGCCCTGTTGATCAGGCGCTGGCTTGTCGAACGGGCGATCGCCAGCGAAATCGCGACGAGTGGATGACGACGACCTCGCCCTCAACCGGCGCGTGGTATCGGGCGACCGCCGCGCCTTCGCGGTGCTGGTCGAGCGGCACGAAGCGCGGCTCCGCAGCTTCCTCGCCCGCGTGGCAGGCGCGGAGGATGCCGATGATCTGGCGCAGGAAACATTTCTGCGCGCGTGGCGCAACGCGAGCGCGTTTCGCGGTGCAGGCAGCTATCGCGGCTGGCTTTTCACCATCGGCTGGCGAGTGTTCATCGATTCGACGCGGCGCGCCCGGGTCGACCGCGCGCTGCGCATCGCCGAGCAGGACCGGATGGGCGACGCCTGTTATCCCGCACAAGGCGACGCGCAGATCGACACCGCGCGCTTACTGGCAGCGCTCGATCCACTCGACCGCGCCTGCGTTATACTATGTCACGGCCAGGGGTGGTCGCACCGGGAAGCGGCGATGATCCTGAAGATGCCGCTGGGATCGCTCAAGACGCGGCTGGCGCGCGCGACGCGCCGGTGCGAAGCGATGCTCAACGCGCCGCCGGGGAGCCCAATCAATGACTGAACCGACCCTCGGGCTGCGGGCCATGCTCGAAGACGCGCCCCGTGCGCCCGACCGCGCGTTCGTCAACCAGATCGACGCGCTGGTGCAGCTCGATCAAGCCTATGCGTTGCGGCGGCGGCGCGCATGGCGGCGCTTCGCAGGCGATGTCGTCGTCGCGAGCGCGATATTGGTGCCGGCGCTTGGGCTTGGACTGACATCGGCACCGGGCCTGATCAGCACGGGGCACGCGGCCTTCATCGTTTCAACGATGATGCTGGCGCTCGTCGGCTGGGCGGCAACGAATCGCTGGGCCAGCAGCTGAGGATCAGACGACGGGGTAGCGCAACCGACCGATGAAGCGCGACAGGCTCGGCAGATTTTCGGTGCGCGCGACGAACCCCGCCTTGGCCTTTTCGAAACGCATGATCCCCTCAATCCGGCGCGCGAGGAAAGCGCTTGTGTCGGCCCAGCCCTCGCTTTCGTCGTTCAGGAACACCGTGATCGTCGCGGCATAGACGCTGCCGAGAATCGCGCGCTTGGTATAATGGTTGTAATCGGTCGCGGTGTCGCCCGCCTGGCGCCACATCAGATCGACGCTGCGCCAGCCGAGCCGGGTCGCGCGCGCCAGATTCTGCGGCATCGCCAGAATCGCCACCGCACGGCGCAGCGCGTCGCGGTGCGGGGCGAGTTCAGCGAGCCGGGCCTCAACCTGGTCGGCGATGCGCGCGCGGATTTTGCGTTCGGCGAGCGCTTCGGCGGGGAGTGCCGCCACCATCACTGCGTCGACATGCGCGAACCACGCATCGATCATCGCGACGGGGCCATCGTTGAAAGCGAGTGCTGCGACATCGGCATCGACGCCTGCCTGTTCGGCGGCCAGCGCCACCGCTTCGCCGGTCCAGCCGTCGAACCCGGCATTGGCGGCGATCAGCGGCGCAAGGCCAAGGCGGATTTCGTCGAGCGTGGCGTCGACCGGGATCGGAGTCGTCATACCCCGTGTCTTAGCGCCCCCGCCGCACCAGCACCAGCGCGGCGGCGACCAGCACCGCACCCGCAAGGTCAGCAAGCCCCAGCCGCTCGTCATAGACGATCCAGCCGACGGTTGCGGCCACCACCGGCTGCACCAGCAGCGCAATCCCGACGATCAGCGGCGATAACTTGCCGAGCGCATAGATCATCATGCCCTGGCCGAGCACCTGGCTCGCCAGCGCCAGCCCGATCAGCGCGCCCCACTGCGTCGGCACGATGCGCTCGCCGAGCAGGATCGCGAACAGCAGCAGCGGCGCGATGCTCGCCAGCGTCGACAGGGCCAGCGCGGGCAGCGGCGGCATCGTCTCGCGTGCGCGAGCCATCAGGATGAAATAGGCAGCATAAAGCACGCCCGCGAGCAGGCAGAACAGATCGCCCGCCAAATGGCTCGGATCGAGCTGATAGGATTGGCCCATCAGCAGTCCGGCGCCGACGCAGGCAAGCAATAGCGCGACGCCTTGCATCCGGCTGGGGAGCGCGCGCGCGACAAAAAAGCCATAGACGGGGAAGATCAATGTCGCCGAATTGCCGAACAGCGTCGCATTGGCGAGCGTTGTCTGCAGGATGCCGATGTGCCAGCTCGCGAGATCGGCGGCAAAGCATACCCCTGCCAGCGCGACGGTGACCCACAACCCGCGCGCCAGCCCGTGCGGGCGCCAGCCGCTGCCGAGCGCCATGACGACGAGGAGGGGGGCTGCCAGCGTGATCCGCCAAAAGGCCGAGGCAACCGGCCCGGTGTCGGCGAGCCGCACGAACCACGGCCCGAACGCCAGCGCGATATTGGCAATGATCACCGCGACAAAGGCGCGGGCCGGGGGCGGGTGATCGGCGGCTGTCATGCTCGGTTTGGGGCGCTCTAGTTTTTCTTGGGGGTTGGTGCCGTGCGGCAAGCGCTGTAGCGCGCTACATGACGTTCGTCGCCTGTCAAAGGCGCGCACCATCGCTCAAGGAGTAGCCCATGCCGAACCTGTTCGATCCGATCCAGCTGGGGGCGATCACCGCCGCCAACCGCGTGCTGATGGCGCCGCTGACGCGCGGTCGCGCGACCAGGGAGCATGTGCCGACGCCACTGATGGCCGACTATTACGCCCAGCGCGCGAGTGCCGGCCTCATCATTTCCGAAGCCACGGGCGTCAGCCGCGAAGGCCTTGGCTGGCCGTTCGCGCCGGGGCTTTGGACCGACGAGCAGGCCGAAGCGTGGCAGCCGGTGACGGCGGCCGTGCATGCAGCGGGCGGCAAGATCATCGCGCAAATCTGGCACATGGGCCGTGTCGTCCATTCGAGCTTCAACGATGGCGCCGCACCGGTCTCGTCCTCGGCGACCACCGCGCCGGGGAAGGCGCATACCTATATCGGTCGTCAGCCCTATGATCAGGCGCGCCCGCTGGAGCTGAGCGAAATTGCCCGCCTGCTCGACGATTATGCGCGCGCGACCAAGAATGCGATCGCCGCCGGGTTCGACGGCGTCCAGATCCATGCTGCCAATGGCTATCTGATCGACCAGTTCCTGCGCGACGGCAGCAACCACCGCACCGATGCCTATGGCGGCGCGCCCGAGAACCGCATCCGCTTGCTGCGCGAAGTCACCGAGCGCGTCGCGTCGGTGGCGGGTGCCGATCGCACCGCCGTGCGGCTGTCGCCCAATGGCGATTCGCAAGGGGTGGATGATAGCGACGCGGCAAGCGTGTTCGTTCCCGCCGCCAAGGCGCTCGCCGAGATCGGCATTGCCTTCCTCGAACTGCGCGAACCCGGTCCCGATGGCACCTTCGGCCGCACCGATGTGCCGCGCCAGTCGCCCGCGATCCGGCAGGTGTTCACCAACCCGCTGGTGCTCAATTCGGATTATCTGAGCGCCGAACAGGCCCAGGCCGCAATCGATTCGGGCGTCGCCGATGCGATTGCGTTCGGGCGGACTTTCCTTGCCAATCCCGATCTGCCCGCGCGGCTGAAGGCGAAGGCGCCGCTCAACCCCGACGTCATGGCGACATGGTACAGCCAAGGGGCGGAAGGGTATACCGACTATCCGGCGCTTGAGACGGCGACGGCTTAGGGATTTTGGTTCACGCGGAGGCGCGGAGCGCGCGGAGAGAGGATTGGTTCGCGCAGAGGCGCAGAAAGGGCGTCTTTGCGAAGCAGCGTGATTTCACTTCTCTGAGATCTCTGCGCGAAACCCTTTTGCTCCGCGCCTCCGCGCCTCCGCGTGAACGATCCTTCGCAGCGAGGCACTGTGCCGACCGGCTTCAGCCGACCGGCACGAACTTTAGCGGCAGCCCATCCTTCGGGCGCGGGATTGGCCATGCCTGCCAGTCCTTGCCCGATCCTTCGTCGAGCTCGATCCGGTAACGGCGCAGCAGTTGCGCGACCAGAATCCGCGTCTGCATTTCGGCAAAGTGCAGCCCCAGGCACATATGCGCGCCGCCGCCGAAGGGTACCCAGGCATATTTGTGCCGCGCCCGCGCGACTTCGGGGGCAAAGCGCATCGGATCGAATTTTTCGGGTTCGGGCCAATGCTCGGGCATGTGATGCGTATAAGCGGGCGACACCCCGACCGACGTCCCGGCGGGGATCGTATAGCCGCCGAATTCGAATGCTTTCAGCGCGCGGCGCGGTAGCGACGGCACCGGCGGCATGATCCGCAGCGCTTCGCGAAAAGCGTAATCGGTCAGCGTCAGCCGGTCGAGCTGGCCATGCGCCAGCCCATCTTCGTCATTCAGGCCGAGCGCCATCACTTCATCGCGCAGCTTGTCCTGCCATTCGGCGTTGCGCCCAAGTAGCATGATCAGCGACGTCGCCGACGAGGTAATCGTGTCGTGCGCCGCCATCATCAGGAAATTCATGTGATCGGCAATCGCGTCATCACTCAGCGGCTGACCCGCCTCGTCGGTCGCGCGGCAGAAATGCGAGAAGAAGTCCTGCCCGTCACCCTCACGCCGCTTCGGGATTTCGCGCTTGAACAAATCGATCAGATAGGCGCGCGCCTGCGTGCC
Organism: uncultured Stakelama sp.; assembly: GCA_964449575.1. Lineage (GTDB taxonomy): Bacteria > Pseudomonadota > Alphaproteobacteria > Sphingomonadales > Sphingomonadaceae > Sphingomonas. Next base: position 10,460 of record CAYUYZ010000017.1, on the reverse strand, counting down.
TTTGCGCATCTGCGATCCCGGCAGCGGGATGCGGATCGGTGAGACCGATGCCTGGACTTCATCGACGAACGCCTGGTTGATCCGTTTCGCGTCGTCGCCCAGTTCCATGCCCAGAAAGCTCTCGGCTGCCAGATCGAGCGTCAGCGCCTTGATTGCGTCGTAAAAGCGCATCGGCTGGTTCGCCCAGCCGCGCACCGAGCGCGCGATGCCGCGGTTGAGGCCCTCGGCATAATGGCGCATCGGCTCGGGTTTGAACGCGACCGACAAAGTGCGGCGATCGGCGCGGTGCTTGTCGAAATCCATCAGCATCAGCCCGCGCGGGAACAGCAGGTTGAGCAAAGGCCCCCAGCCCTGTTCCGAAGAAAAAATGCGCTCGCGGTCGAACAGCACCAGTTCATTGGCATCGGGCCCGAGCAGCGTCACCATCGAGCCGCCAAGGCCATTGTTGCGATAGATCGCGCCGTAACGTGCGACCATGCGTTTCCCGAACGCGGCAGGATCCCTCAGCATTTCGAGGGTATTACCGATCAGCGGCAGCCCGTCTTCGCCGGGAATATGGCGCAGCTCGCGGCCGGGTTGCTTGGGCAACCAATGCGGATTGGCCTGATAGGTATGGGCATAGGCCATAGGTGCGCGCTCCCAGCGTTACTTACACGGATATAAGTAACGCGCACCGAGCCGCCAAGCCCCGTAATTGTCGCTACGCAAAGCGGCCCTTGATCTCAAGCATTGCGAGCGCTGCCTTGGCGGCCTCCCCGCCCTTGTCCTTCTCGGTCGGACGTGCGCGGGTGAGCGCTTGGGCTTCGTTCTCGGTCGTCAGGATGCCATTGCCGATGGCGAGGCCGTCCATGCTGAGCGCCATCAGCCCGCGCGCGCTTTCACCCGCGACAATCTCGAAATGATAGGTTTCGCCGCGAATGACGACGCCAAGCGCGACATAGCCGTCATAGCGCCCGCTTTCGCTCGCAAAGGCAATCGCTGCCGGAATTTCGAGCGCGCCCGGCACCGTGATCGTCTCATGGATATGCCCCGCATCCTCAATCGCGGCGCGTGCGCCGTCGATCAACAGGTCATTGAGATGGTCGTAGAAGCGCGCTTCGACGATCAGGATGCGGGCCATGGGTGTTCCTCCGGAATGCCGAATTGCGCGAGTGCGGCGCCTTGGTAGCGCGGATCATTGCTGACTTCTCGTACAGTCCAATCGGGCGCGCGCAAGGCCCGGAGACCGGCATCATCTGCCCATTCGATCTCGGCCAACTCCAGTCCCGATAGCGAACCAATGAACTGGTCGACGCTAAATGACGGGCCGCCGCTCGCGAGCCTGAAGCGTCGTTTGGCGAGTTGGCGCGAGGGCAGCGTCGCCAGCAGCGAGAACTCGTCCTCGGTCAGATAGCTTGTGACGATGGGCCTCGCGAGCGGATCATCCGCTTCATACTTCTTGGTCAGCTTGAGCGAAACCGTACCAGTCGCGCTCTCGGTCATTCGCCGCAGACGCATCCTTGTGCCGACGAGGTAGCGATCATCGATCAGGACGGAGGGCAAGCCATCGATTGCGGGGCGTGCCTTAGGGTCGACCAGCCAGCGCCGCTCGCGCTCGATATGGGCATATTTGGGCGCGCGCTCTTCGTCGGCGCCCGTTCGCATCACTCCCCCGCCGTGCACGGGATCGGGCGTTCGCCGACGATCGACAGGCCATATCCCTGCAGCCCGACCAGCGTGTGGTGGGTGTTGGTCAGCAGCACCATGTCCTGCACGCCCAGCTCCGCCAGCACTTGCGCGCCGATGCCGTAATCGCGCAGCTCCTCGACCTGCGGGTCGCCCGCGCCCTTGCCTTCGTGGCGCAGCGCGATGAAGCGCGAGACAATGCCCTGCATCGGCTTGTTGATCACGACGATGACGCCCGACCCTTCCTCGGCAATCAGCTTCATCGATTGCGCCAACAGGCCCGACCGCTCCGATTCCTCGCCGAACACGTCGACGAACATCGACATGGTGTGCATCCGCACCAGAGTCGGCTGGTCGGGGGCGATCTTGCCCTTTTGCAGCGCGATCAGTTCGTCGCCGGTCGCCTTGTTGCGGAAAGTCATCGCGCGCCAGTCGCCGCCCCAGCGGCTGGCGAAGTTCATTTCGGCGGTCTTTTCGACCAGATGATCATGGCGGCGGCGGTACGCAATCAGATCGCGGATCGTGCCGATCTTGAGCCCGTGGCGCTGGGCGAAGGGGATGAGGTCATCCATCCGTGCCATGGTGCCATCGTCCTTCATGATCTCGCAGATCACGCCCGACGGATTGAGCCCGGCGAGCCGCGCGACATCGACCGCCGCTTCGGTATGGCCCGTGCGCACCAGCACGCCGCCGTCGCGCGCGACAAGCGGGAATACATGGCCCGGCGTGACAATCTCGTCCCTGCCCTTGGCCGCATCGATCGCCACCGCAATCGTGCGCGCGCGGTCGTGCGCCGAAATGCCGGTGGTCACGCCGTCGCGCGCTTCGATCGAGGTGGTGAACGCGGTTTCGTGGCGGGTGCCATTGGCGCGGCTCATCAGGCCGAGCCCGAGTTGGTCGACGCGCGCTTTCGACAGCGACAGGCAGATCAGCCCGCGACCATGCGTCGCCATGAAGTTGATCGCATCGGGCGTCGCCATTTGCGCCGGGATGACGAGGTCGCCTTCATTCTCGCGGTCCTCGTCATCGACCAGGATGAACATGCGGCCATTGCGCGCTTCCTCGATGATTTCCTCGATCGGCACGAGCACATCGCCATCGTCGCTGGCGAACAGCACGGCTTCGAGCTTGCGCAGCGTTTCGGCGGTCGGGTTCCAGTCGGGCGCGTCGATATCGCGCAAGGTGTTGGCGTGGAGTCCGGCGGCGCGGGAGAGGCCCGAGCGCGACATGCCGCCTTCGGTGACGAGGCGACGGATGCGATCGATCAGATTGGTGCTCATGCACGCGCAATATCACATCGTAATGTGATTGCAAGCCCGAATCATCACATCACCGTGTCAGGGCGCGATATTGCTCCATGCGGAAAAGATAGCGTGCGAGCACGTCGATCTCGATATTGACCGGCTGGCCCACGGCCAACGCGCCGAGCGTGGTGACGCTTTGCGTGTGCGGAATCAGGTTGATCGAAAAATGGGTGCTGCCATCGCGCTGGTCAGCGACCTCGTTGACGGTGAGCGACACGCCATCAACCGTCACCGATCCCTTGGGGGCGACATAAGGGGCGAGGGTTGAGGGCAGGCTGATGTCGATGCGCTTCGAATCGCCATCGGGCGTGACGCCGACAATCTCCGCGATCCCGTCGACATGCCCGGTCACGATATGCCCGCCGAGTTCGTCGCCCAGCTTCATCGCGCGCTCCAAGTTGAGCCGGTGCCCGGCGGCCCAATCGCCTTGCGCCGTACGACGCACCGTCTCACCTGACACATCGACCGCGAACCAGCCGGGGCCGCCCGGGGGAGATTTGTCGACGACGGTCAGGCACACGCCCGAGCAAGCGATCGACGCGCCGAAATCGATCGTTGCGGTGTCATAGCTGGTGCTGACGACGACGCGGGTGTCGCCGCGAACCTCGACCGACTCGATCGTGCCGATATCGGTGATGATGCCGGTGAACATGGCTGCTTCCCCTCCAACCCCGATGATCAGGCCCGGACATAGGCGTCGAGCCGGTCGCTGCCAAGCATCCGGCTGTCGCTGAGCCGCCACCGACCATGCGCTTCGGCAAGCGTGTTCAGGCCAATGTCGCCAAGTGCGGCCTTGCCCGCCCCAATCAGGATCGGCGCGCGGTAGAGCAACAGCCGGTCGACCAGATCAGCCGCGAGAAATGCCGCCGCCGTCGCCGCGCCGCCTTCGACCAGCAGCTCGTTGACGCCCTCGAGCGTCGTGATGTCGGCGGGGCTGGCGACGACGGTCCAGCCTTCGGGTGCGGCGGTGCGGGAGAGCAACACCCGGCGCGGCGCGCGATCCTCCAGCCCCGGCAGCCGCACGTCGAGCCGCGGGGCGTCGGCGTCAAAAGTACCGCGCCCGACGAGGATGGCGTCATGCCGCGCGCGTTCGAGATGGGTATGCGCGCGGGCCTGCGGCCCGGTGATCCATTGGCTTTCGCCGCTCGCCGTCGCAATCGCGCCGTCAAGCGAGGTCGCGAGCTTGAGCGTCACGGCGGGTCGGCCGATCCGGTGGCGCGTCAGAAAGCCGCGCATCGATGCATCGGCATCGGCACCGCGTGCGCCAACGCTCACGGCAATCCCGGCGTTTCGCAGTCGTTCAAAGCCACTGCCATCAACGCGGTGGTGTGGGTCCTGGATCGCGGCGACGACGCGCGCAACTTTCGCTGCCAGCAGCAGATCGGCGCAAGCGGGACCACGTCCCGGCAATGCGCAGGGTTCGAGCGTCACATAGGCGGTCGCCCCCACAGCGGCCTCGCCGGCCTGCGTCAGCGCCATGGCTTCGGCATGCGGGCGCCCGCCTGCTTGCGTCCAGCCGCGCCCCACGACGCGGCCCGCCTGCACGATGACGCAGCCGACGCACGGATTGGGTGCGGTCCGCCCGCGCCCGCGCTCGCCGAGCGCCAGCGCCGCCCCCATCCAGCGCGCGTCTTCGCCCGGGCTCAGAAGCCGTAAGCCTTGAGCTTGTCGTCGAGCCGCTTGAATTCGGCCTGTTTCTTCTTCTTCAGCCGGTCAAGCTCGGCCCGCTCGCGATCGCGCACGACCTTGTCGATCTGCTGCTGGGCATGAATCTCGGCATCGGTTCGGTCGGCCCGCCATTGCTCGACATAGATGATGTTGCGCTTGTACGGCACGGTGATGCTCGCCGAATCATTCACCATCACGGTGACGATCAGCACGGTCAGCGCGATCGCGCCGAACAGCCCGCCGATCTCGTAAGTCGGGCGGCTCGCCAGATAGCGGCGCAAGTCCATGATCGCACTAAAGGGGGCAAAGCGGGTGAAAAACGACATGGCGCCAAGATAGGATGGGGGCAGGCGCGCGGCCAGCCCCCTTTTCCTGCGCTATTCTTCGGTCAGCACGAAATTGACACGCATCCGCCGCCAGCGTTCGATCGGCTCACCCCCGCGCGTGGCGGCGCGAAACCGCCATTTGCTCAGCGCCTGCCGCCGCGTCGCTTCGAAAAACGCCTCGCTTGCCGCGCTGATCTTGTCGATCGCCTTCACCCGGCCGTCGGTGCCGATCAGCACATTGACGATCACCAGCCCTTCATGCCCCAGGCGCCGCTCGTCGCCGGGATAGAGCGGCTGGAAATCGCGCGCATAGCGTGGATCGACAACCGGCTCGACCAGCAGCAGCGGCGCCACCGGCGGTTCGATGATCGGTCCGGCGCCTGTGCCGACACCCGGGCCATTGCCGGGCACCGGGTCGACCGTCACCGGATCGCCTTGGGTCAGGCTGGGGCCGGTCGGCGGTGTCCAGACCTCGACTTTGGGCTGGTCGGGCCGCGCTTCATGGCTCGGCGCGGTCTTGAGCGGATCGCGCTGCTGCGGCTTGGGCTTGGGCGGCGGTGTGGGATCGGGGGGAATCGGCACCTCATAGATGATGATCGGCCCTTCGCCCGCGATCCGGCCAGCAATCTGCGGCCCGGCAAGAATGATGCCGGCCACCGCCAGCGCCACCACCGCCGCTGACAAGGCCAGGCTGGCAGGGCGCGCGCCATCGGCCGGCGCATAACGCGTCGTTTCCATTGCCTTTCTCCATCCTCAAGCCACTCCGAGTCGCTGCCCAAAGGAAAAGTGATGATACATCATTACATACATGATGCAAGCAGGGCCTTGCGGCGGGGCGAATCAGCGTTCTATTGGCGCAAACGGCTCGCCAGGGGATGCTGCGATGAAATTGATGACCGGCAATTCGAACCTGCCGCTGGCCAAGGCCGTCGCCGACTATCTCGAAATCAAGGTCACCGACGCGAGCGTGCGCCGCTTCGCCGACGAAGAAGTGTTCGTCGAGATCAACGAAAATGTCCGCGGCGAAGACGTCTTCGTGCTCCAGTCGACCGGCTATCCGGCGAATGACAATCTGATGGAGCTGCTGATCTGCATCGATGCGCTCAAGCGCGCGTCGGCCAAGCGGATCACGGCGGTCATTCCCTATTTCGGCTATGCCCGGCAGGACCGCAAATCGGGGTCGCGCACCCCCATTTCGGCCAAGCTCGTCGCCAATCTCATCACCGTCGCGGGCGCCAACCGGGTGCTGTCGATCGACTTGCACGCGGGGCAGATTCAGGGGTTCTTCGACATCCCGACCGACAATCTGTTCGCGGCCCCCGTGATGTCGGCGGACATCCTCGCGCGCCACAGCGGCAAGAATCTGATGGTCGTCTCACCCGATGTCGGCGGCGTGGTGCGCGCGCGCGCGCTGGCCAAGCGGCTCGACAATGCCCCGCTCGCGATCGTCGACAAGCGCCGCGAGCGCGCTGGCGAAAGCGAAGTGATGAACATCATCGGCGATGTCGAGGGGCGCTTCTGCATCCTGATCGACGACATCGTCGATTCGGCCGGCACGCTCTGCAATGCTGCGGCCGCGCTCAAGGCGGCGGGGGCCGAGGAAGTGGTCGCTTATTGCACCCACGGCGTGCTGTCAGGGGCAGCGGTCGCGCGGGTCGAGAAGTCCGAACTGACCGAGCTCGTCATCACCGACACGATCGGTAGCCACGAAGTGGTGAGCGGCGCCGGCCACATCCGCCACCTGACAATCGCCCCGCTGCTTGGCGAAGCGATCCGGCGGACGGCGGACGAGTCGAGCGTGTCGTCACTGTTCGACTGAGGCGACCGCAAAACACAGCGATGTCGCTGTTACGGCGACAGCAGCGATCGCAACTTGTCTCTGCCGGTCCATAACGCAGCCGCCCAGCCACAGCCGATCGCGGCTTCGACATTGGCGATCTTGTCATCGATGAAAAACAACGCTTTTGGCTCAAAGCGGGTGCGCGTTTCGATCGCGCGGTAGAAATCCGCTGACGGCTTGGCGCAGCCAAGCGCGGCCGCATAATGCAACCCGTCGAACGCGTCCTGAAAGCCAAGTTCGGTCCAGATATAACGCGCTCGCTCGTGTTCCTGCACGGTTGCGAGATGGATTTGCACCCCGCTCGCGCGCAGCGATGCCAGTTCGTCGTACAAATCGCGGTTCACATGGGCGTCATTGCTGAACCAATAGTGGACCAGCGCGGGATATGACACATGGGGCGCGATGTCGGCCAGCACGGGTTCGAGCCTTTCGCGCAAGCCCGCGCGACCGTGAATGATGTCGTCCCAATGCCGATCGAAAAAGGCGTTTTGGAGCCTTGCCGTCGAGACGCCGAGATCGCGTTCGAGATGGGCGCTCCACCCGCCCGACTCGGGATGGACCAGCAAGACGCCGTCGACATCGACCATGATCGCCTTGATCGTCATCGATCGCTCGACGCGCTAAACCCGCTCGACCACGCGCCCCGATGCATCCTGCGCGCCCGCCGCGCGAACGCCGTCGAGGCCGCGCCGCTTGAGCTCGGCCTTCAGATCCTCAGGCTTCGGGGCGATCAGGAAGCCGAAGCTCACCGTGCCTTCCTTGGTCTCGACGACATGGTGCAGCCGGTGCGCTTGCACGATCCGCTTCATATAGGCCGAGCGCGCGACATAGCGGTTGGGCCAGCGCTGGTGGACGATGATGTCGTGAAAGCCGAGGTAGATCGCGCCATAACCCGCAATCCCCGCACCGACCCAGGTCGCCCACATCCCCCACGTGCCGCTGGTGCCGAGCAGCAGCAGCGCGATTGAGGGCGTCGCGAAAATCACGAAATACAGGTCGTTGAGCTCCCAAAAACCCGTGCGCGCCCGGTGGTGGCTTTCGTGCAGGAACCAGCCGAAACCGTGCATCACCCAGCGGTGCATGACATAAGCGACGCCTTCCATCACGGCGATGGTCAGCACGAACAACCCGACGGCGTAGAGGATCGACATGCGCTTTCTATAGCCGCCGCCGTCGGGCTTGGCGAGCCGTCCCGAGTGCGGTCTGGATTCGCTCACCCGACTGTGCTTAGGGGAGCCGCAAACCCTTATCTCCTGCAAAGGCGCCCGCATGAACATCCACGAATATCAGGCCAAGGAACTGCTCGCGACATTCGGTGTGCCGGTGCCCGCGGGCTTTGCCGCGATGAGCGTCGACGAAGCCGTTGACGCCGCATCGAAGCTGCCCGGGCCGCTCTATGTCGTAAAGGCGCAAATCCATGCCGGCGGTCGCGGCAAGGGCAAGTTCAAGGAACTCGGTCCCGATGCCAAGGGCGGCGTCCGCCTCGCTCGCAGCCTCGACGATGTCCGCGCCGCCGCCACCGACATGCTCGGCAACACGCTCGTCACGGTGCAGACCGGCGAGCATGGCAAACAGGTCAACCGGCTTTACGTCACCGACGGCGTCGACATCGCCAAGGAATTCTACCTCGCGCTGCTGGTCAACCGCGCGTCGGGCCGCATCGGCATGGTGGTGTCGACCGAAGGCGGGATGGACATCGAAACCGTGGCGCATGACACGCCGGAAAAGATCCACACGATCGACATCGACCCCGCGACCGGCTTCATGCCGCACCACGGCCGCAGCGTCGCGGGCGCGCTCGGCCTCACCGGCGATCTCGCCAAGCAGGCGGCGAATGTCGCCTCGAAGCTCTATGACGCGTTCCTCGGCACCGATGCCGCGCAGATCGAGATCAACCCGCTCGCGGTCACCGAAGACGGCAAGCTGCTCGTGCTCGACGCGAAGGTCGGCTTCGATTCGAACGCGCTGTTCCGCCACAAGGACCTGATGGAGCTGCGCGACGAGACCGAGGAAGACCCTGCCGAGCTCGAAGCCAGCAAGTATGACCTCGCCTATATCAAGCTCGACGGCGACATTGGCTGCATGGTCAATGGCGCGGGCCTCGCCATGGCGACGATGGACATCATCAAGCTGAACGGCATGTTCCCGGCCAATTTCCTCGACGTCGGCGGCGGCGCGAACAAGGAAAAGGTGACGGCGGCGTTCAAGATCATTCTGGCCGACCCGAATGTGAAGGGCATCCTCGTCAACATCTTCGGCGGCATCATGAAGTGCGACATCATCGCCGAGGGGATCGTCGCCGCGGCGAAGGAAGTGAATCTGTCGGTGCCGTTGGTGGTCCGGCTTGAGGGGACGAACGTGCAGGCGGGCAAGGACATCCTCGCCAACTCAGGCCTCGCGATCGTGCCCGCCAATGACCTGGGCGATGCGGCGAAAAAGATTGTCGCCGAGGTGAGGAACGCGGCTTGAAGCGCGGGCTCGCCATCGCTGGGGTAATCCTAGGGGCTATGTCAGCCCCGGCCATTTCGGCTGAGTCGCCAACGCAGGCGCCGCGCTTTTCCGACATGACCTGCGAACTGCATGTTTGGGCAATGGGGCGGCCGAACTTCCATCCAAAACCCAACGCGTTCATTCGGATTACCCCACCGACCGATGCCGATCGCGCTGACCCCAATTCGACCGTCAACGTCTTCAACGGCGTCAAGCGGGTCGCAGCATTCTCCGAAACGCAATTGAATGCGCTCTTTCCGGGGGCGCGCTCGGTTCGAATCGTCCGTCATGATCAGGTGATCGACATGGACACCACGCCGCTTGCGTCAATCAAGGCCCCGTTGGCGGCGCGCGCGGGCGAGTGTTATGCCGATTTGGTGGTCGCCAACCTCTACGCGCTCTTCGCCAGCAACAAGCCATATTCGGAAGTAAACCCGGCTGTGGGGCCCGTCGGCGACGCCATTGTCCAACTCATGGCTGGCGGCGATCGGATGGTAATCGATTTCTGGCTACAGCAATGGCCAGCGCGGAAGGGCGTGCCGTTCGTTTTTCGGCGGAAAAACGACACACCTTTGCCGCATGTTCGGCCGGGCACCTCGGCGATGGCCGACGCGGCGCGGGCCTCTGCAGACCTTAATCTGGCAAAATTTGCTGCCGATGCTGACGCCGCACGCCGACGCTAGCCTTGGCTGGGGCTTGACCTGCCGCCTAAGGTCTGGCCAAGCCCTGATGATCCGGGCACTAGGTTGGCCAACGCCAGCCGTTCCCATCGCGAAAAAGGCAGCGTAAGATCGGCGCATGACCGAGAATGTCGAGAACCTGATTCTGGAGCATCTCAAACGCTTTCAAGCGTCGCTTGATCGTATGGAGCGTGAGTTGCGCGATGTGAAGGTCCGCGCATCCAATCTCGAAAGCGGACTGGCATCGATTATTCAGCATCTGGCGCATTTTTCGGCGGCCGATGCAGCGCAACAATTGGCGATCGATCATATCAGCGAACGCCTTGATCGAATCGAACGGCGGCTCGAACTCGCGAGTTGACCAGCGCCGCCCTCCCCGGGAAAGCGGTGATGTGAATTGGAGAGGAAGCAGATGAAGATCCTGGTCCCCGTCAAGCGCGTGCTTGACTATAACGTAAAGCCCCGCGTCAAGGCGGATGGGTCGGGC
>CAYUYZ010000016.1:0-60511 GCA_964449575.1 uncultured Stakelama sp. | reverse complement strand
CTTCGCCACGCATCTGCTCGAAGGCGGCGCCGATCTCCGCGCGCTCCAGCTGATGCTCGGTCATGCCGACATCGCGACCACCGAAATCTATACCCATGTCGACAGCCGCCGCTTGGTTGAGCTGGTCAACAGCCGCCACCCGCTTGGGGATCGCCCTATCCGTTGACGGCGGTCGATACGGGGCCTAACCGAGCGCGCCTGATGGCCAGCTTCCTTGATTTCGAAAAGCCGATCGCCGAGCTCGAAGCCCGGATCGCCGAACTACGCGCAACCGCCTCCGTCACCGCCGGGGCAATCGACATCGGCCCTGAGGTCGCGCGCCTGCAACTGAAGAGCGATCGGCTGCTCCGCGATACCTATGCCCGACTGACGGCATGGCAGAAGACTCAGGTCGCGCGTCACGGCGACCGGCCGCACTTCAAAGATTATGTCGCCGGGCTGTTCGATGATTTCACCCCGCTCGCGGGTGACCGCGCCTTTGGCGATGATCTTGCGATCATGGGCGGGCTGGCGCGCTTTCGCGGGCGCCGAATCGTCGTGATTGGCCATGAAAAGGGCAATGATACCGCCAGCCGCATCCGCCACAATTTCGGCATGGGCAAGCCCGAGGGCTATCGCAAGGCGATCCGGCTGATGCAGCTCGCCGACCGCTTCGGCCTGCCGGTGGTGACGCTCGTCGACACGTCAGGGGCCTTCCCGGGCATCCAGGCCGAGGAGCGCGGGCAGGCCGAAGCGATTGCGCGATCGACCGAGCAATGCCTGGCGCTCGGCGTGCCGCTGGTCGCCGCCATTGTAGGCGAGGGCGGGTCGGGTGGCGCGGTTGCGTTGTCAGCGGCAGACCGGGTGCTGATGTTCGAACATGCCATTTATTCGGTGATCGCGCCCGAAGGCTGCGCCTCAATCCTGTGGCGCACTGCCGACAAAGCGGTCGACGCCGCCGAAGCGATGAAGGTAACCGCGCAGGATCTTGCCGCGCTCAAGGTGATCGACCAGATCGTCTCCGAACCCGTCGGCGGCGCCCAGCGCGATCCGGCGCTGGCGATCAAGACATTGGGTGATGCGATCGAAAAGGCGCTGAATCCGCTGGTCGGTCAGCCGCGCGCGGCGCTGATCGCAGCACGTCGTGCGAAATTCCTCGCGATCGGGCGGATTTAACGCCCGCCTACGCGTCGCAGGTGCCCCAAAACGCGAAAAGGGCAGCAGACCGAAGCCTGCTGCCCTCCTTCGCTACGCATAAGCTTGGGAGAAGCTTACGAAGCCTTCATGTTCGAGGTCACGTTCGAGAACGTGGTCTTCAGCTGGTTGCCCAGGCCCGACATTGCGGCAATGGCGGCAACGGCGATGAGCGCTGCGATCAGGCCGTATTCGATGGCGGTCGCGCCCTTGTTGTTCTTGATGAACTTGCGGATGGTCTGCATTTTCCGGTCTCCAGTTTGAATGTCTTCAGTTACCCGGCCGACCGGATCACCGGTTCAGCTTGGAGACATGTAAGGGACGGAGACTAACAAAGGTTTAAGCGACTCGCCTGATTGTGGCGAAAATCTTCAGCCGCCGTTCGCGGCCGTCACTTTGTTGTTCACATTGCCCCACATGCCAACGGTCTGGTTGGCCAGCGCGCCAAGGCTTGCGATCATGGCGATAACGACAAGCGCCGCGATCAAGCCGTACTCGATCGCGGTTCCGCCCGTGCGGTCGGCAAAAAGCTGGCGAATTAGCTTGCCCATCTGCGACCTCGTGTCTCTACGCTTCTCACGCCACCCTAATCTTACGCCCGGGAGGGTTAATGAATGGCGAAGTCAGCGGCTGATTTATTGGTGTTTCCCATCCTGCCGGTGGTGGCCGCCGCGCTGGTCGATCGCGACGGCCGCGTGTTGCTCGCCCAGCGACCGGCGGGCAAGCAACATGCTGGTTTATGGGAATTTCCCGGCGGCAAGATTGATGCGGGCGAGCGCCCCGAGGCCGCGCTGATCCGCGAGCTTGCAGAAGAACTGGCGATCGACGTCAACGCTGCGTGCCTCGCGCCCGCGACTTTTGCGAGCATATCGATCGGCGAGCGCCAACTGCTGCTGCTCCTTTATGTTTGCCGCAAGTGGAACGGGGTGCCGCGCGCGGTCGAGGCATCAGCGTTGCGCTGGGTGCGTCCGGTCGAGATGCACGCGCTGCCGATGCCGCCCGCTGATCGTTCGCTGATCGGCCTGATCGAAGCGCTGCTCTAGCGCGGTGGTTTGAGCGCGTCCGCCAATGAGGCGCGCCCACTGCCGCGCCGCGCTGGCTGAGGTTGCGAGGCATCAGGCGCCCAGCCGGTGGCGAAGACGATCTCGAATCGCTCAGGCGTGCGGCCATCAGGATCGGCGCGTGCCGCAAAGGCTTCGGCAGCCCGTGCGAGCGTATCGCGGCGCAGTGGCGTGCGACCTGGCATGAGGTTGGCGCTCGCCATGCCGCGGAGATCGCGCAGCAGCCCGAACAGGTCGCGGTAGCGCACCGTCAGCGTCTCGCCATCGGCGACGGGCAGCGCGAAGCCGGCGCGCATCAGCAAGTCGCCGGCGGCACGAACGTCGACCTGCGGGTGCAGCCGCGCCACCGGACGGTCGCCCTCGGCTTCGCGTAGGCAAGCGCGCAACGTCGCCAGGCTTCCCGCACCGACAAAGGCCGCGAGGAACAGCCCATCGGGCCGGAGCACGCGCCGCGCGAGCGTGAGCGCGCCGGGCAAGTCATTGACGCTATCGAGCACGCCCGCCGACACCACCAGATCGAACGACGCATCGGCGAAGGGCAGGCGATCCTCGTCACCCTGCACCCCGCCGGTCGCGCGCGCGAAGCCGAACCCGGCGTCCAACCGCGCCACCCGTGCGCCCTGTGGCGGCACGAATCCGCCCGCAAAACAGCCAAGGTCGAGCACATCGGTAAAGTTGCGGCGGACCATCGCCAGCCGCTCGGTCAGTCCTTCGAGCATATGGGCGCGGAGGAAATCATGCGCGCCATAGCCCGGCAGCGCGCGGTCGCGGCGGGCGCGGCGAAGGCGGCGGTCAAAGATTTCCGGAGCAGTCACGCGCCGAGCTTGTGACGCGGCGGCGCGCGCGCGACAAGGGGGCGATGGGCCTGATGACTCCCTTGATCGCGCCGTTCCGGGTGATCGCCGATGCCGCCTTGCCGCCGCGCTGCCCCGGCTGCGGCGCGGTGACGCGCACCGATCATCGCTTCTGCGCGGATTGTTGGGGGCAGTTGCGCTTTCTGGCGCCGCCGTGGTGCGCGACGTGCCACACGCCCTTCTCGATCGATCGCGGCCCCAATGCCCGCTGCGCCGACTGCCTCGATCGCCCGCCGCGCCACGCCGGGGTACGCGCGGCGGTGGCCTATGGCGATATCCCCCGCGCGATCGTGCTGCGGCTGAAATATGGGCGGCACTTGGCATATGCCGCGACGATTGCGCAGCACATGGTGCGGCTGGTGCCCGACGATGCGGACGTGCTGGTGCCTGTGCCCTTGCACGCGCGCCGAATGTGGGGGCGTGGCTTCAACCAGGCGGCAGAAATCGCGCGCGGCGTGTCGGCGGCCAGTGGCGTCCCGACCGACCTCGACGTCCTGGTGCGCCGTGCCGCGACGCCCCTGCTGCGCGGCTTGGGGGCCAAGGCCCGCGCCCGCGCGGTGGCAGGCGCCTTTGCCGTGCCCGCCGACCGGCGCGCACGGCTGACGGGGAAGGCCGTGGTGCTGGTCGACGATGTCTATACCAGCGGCGCTACCACCGACGCCTGCACCCGCGTCTTGCGCGTGGCAGGGGCCAAGAGCGTGACGATCCTGTGCTGGGCCCGCGTGCTCGACTCCGCCGTCGCCGATTGACAATCGGCTATCCCGACCACAATTGTGGATAATGGCAAAAGTCGAAATCTACACCAAGGCATTCTGTCCCTATTGCGCGCGCGCGCTGCGGCTGCTCGACAGCAAGGGCGCTGCCGTCGAGGAATATGACATCTCGATGGGCGGCCCCAAACGCGCTGAAATGCTCGAGCGTGCGCCGGGCGCCTCGACCGTGCCGCAGATTTTCATCGACGGACGGCATGTTGGCGGCTCGGATGATCTCGCCGCGCTCGACCGCGCGGGCGAGCTCGACGCGTTGCTCGCGGCATGACCCGGCTGGCGCTGCTCCAGATGACGAGCGGCGTTGATCCGGCGGCGAACGCGCGGATCGTGACGGATGCCATCGCCGAAGCCGCGGCGGGCGGCGCGACGATGCTGTTTACCCCCGAAATGACGGGTCTCGTCGATCGCGACCGCGCGCGCGCGGCTGCGGTGCTGCGCAGCGAGGGTGATGACCTCGTCCTTGCCGCCGCGCGCGATGCCGCCGCCACACATGGCATCTGGCTGCATCTCGGCTCGCTGGCGCTCAAACTGCCCGACGGCAAGCTCGCCAATCGCGGGTTCGTAATCGATGCCGAAGGCGCGATCCGCGCGCGCTACGACAAGCTCCACCTGTTCGACGTTGACCTGCCGACCGGCGAGAGCTGGCGCGAATCGGCGAGCTATACAGCGGGCGAGGGGGCCGTGGTGGTCGATACGCCGCTCGGCGCACTGGGTCTCTCGATCTGCTACGACCTGCGCTTCGCCGCGCTTTATGCGGCGCTGAGTGCAGGCGGCGCGACCATCCTCAGCATCCCGGCGGCCTTCACCCAGCCGACCGGCGCCGCGCACTGGCATTTGCTCCAGCGCGCGCGCGCGGTCGAATCGGCGGCGTTCGTCGTCGCCGCCGCCCAAACCGGCACGCACGAAGATGGCCGCGCGACCTATGGCCATTCGCTCGTTGTCGATCCCTGGGGTGAGGTATTGCTCGACATGGGCACCGAGCCCGGCGTCGGCTTTGCCGACATCGATCCGGCGCGCGTTGTCGATGTGCGTGCGCGCGTGCCCGTGCTCGCTCATCGCCGCGCGATCCCCGACGTGGTGCGCGCGTGATCGTCTTCGACCTTCGTTGCGGCCAGGATCATGTCTTTGAAGCGTGGTTCGGCTCGTCGAGCGCTTATGAGGATCAGCGCACGCGCGGCCTCGTTCGCTGCCCCGTGTGCGACGACGGCGATGTCGCCAAGGCCGTGATGGCACCCAATGTCGGTGCGAAGGGCAACCGCACGGTCACTGCGCCAACGCCATCCGCGCCCGATGCGAATACGGTGCTGGCCAAGCTTGCCGAGCTGCAAGCAGCGATCATCGACAAGTCCGAATGGGTCGGGCGCAGCTTCCCCGACCGCGCGCGCGCCATGTATCTGGGCGAGGAGACCGCCGCGCCGATCCACGGTGAAACCACCGTCGCCGAAGCGCGCGAGCTGGTCGACGAAGGCGTGCCGATCGCGCCGCTGCTCATCCCCTTCGTGCCGCCGTCAGCACGCAATTGACCGCACGCCTGAGCGCGGATAGTCAAGCGCGCGTGTGCCCCCGTAGCTCAGCCGGATAGAGCGACGGTTTCCTAAACCGCAGGTCGGAGGTTCAAGTCCTCTCGGGGGCACCATTTGGCGCCCCCGATCGCACGCATCAGAATTTGAAGCCGACCTCGAACCCGGCGATGCGCGGTTCGTTGACGAAGCCGGTCAGATTGTTGAAATCGACGCCACCGACCGCCGACTGATCGTCAGTGATGTTGCGGACATAGGCAGCGAAATCGAACGGCCCGGTCTTGTAGCCAACGCGCAGGCCGCCTTCGAGCAGGAAGCGATCGCGATATTCAACCGAGCGATAGAGGAAGAACTGGATTTCCGAACGGAACACCCAGTCGGTCCCGACGTACAGCTCGCCATTGCCGACCGGATGCGCATAGCGCGCGGTCCAGTTGGCGGTCCACTTCGGCGACTGCGGCAGACGGTTGCCGTTGATCGAGAAAATGCCGGGCGACCCAACGCGCTGGGTGTTGAGCACCGTGCAGTTTGAGCCGCAGCCCGCGACGAACGCATTGGGATCGTTGATCCGGTTGTTGTTCAGGCTGATGCCGGCCGTGAGGTTCAGCCGCTCGATTGGCGTCGCTTCGAGCTCGGCTTCGAGCCCATAGCCATCGACGTTGCGCGCGTTGAACAGCGTCGTGAAGTTCGACGCGCCGCCCACCGCCGTCAGCTGGAGATCATCGGTGGTGAAGTAGAAGCCGTTGACGTTCAGCCGCAGTTTGCCGCCATAATATACCGACTTGAAGCCGCCTTCGACCGACAATGTCCGTTCGCTGTTCGCGACCGACAACGTGCGCCCGAACGCCAGACGGCCCTGGATCGACGGCGCGCGATAGCCGCGCGCGACGCGGGCATAGAAATTGACCTCGTCGGTCACTTTCTGAGTTGCGCTCACGTCCCATGTGACGATGTCACTGCCGACCCGTGCGGTCTGGAGCGGCACCGGGCCGCCGAAGCCGAGGAAGCCGGGGCGCGTGTCAATGGGGCGCGACGCGGTGAGCGTGCGGCGATCATTATTGTAGCGCAAGCCGCCCTGCAGCGTCAGGCCGAAGTCGAACTTATAGTTCGCCGACGCGAAGATGCCGAACGCGTCGCTCACCTGGCGCTGGTTTGCCACCGCTGCGGGGACAAGATCGGTCGGGGTGCCGAAATCGAGCGAATCGATCCGCAGCTTCTCGTTGAAGTAGAAAAAGCCACCCTGCCAGTTGAACGGGCCGCTGCCGTTCGACGCCAACCGGAGCTCCTGCGTGAACTGGTCGAGGCTCGGGATATTGTCCTGCGACTGGGCCGAGAAGGGAATGAAGCCCGGGCCGAACGGCGGCGCAAACTGATTGCCGAAGCCGCCATCAATGTCGCCGCGCGTGAAAATCGTCCCGCTCCAATAGGATGAGACGGAGGTTAGCGTGACCGGACCGAAATCATAATCGACGTTCAGCGCGCCATTGTAGTTGCGCAGCCGCTGGAAATTGATGCCGTCAGTGCGGACCTGATCGCGGCGGAAGGGGGTGCCAGCGCCGCCGAGCCCGATGAGCTGGCTGCTCCCGCGTGCGAACAAATTGGCGCGGAAAACGCGTGCGGTGCCGTCAAGAATACGGACCTGACCAGTCGCCCGCGCGGTCAGCGCGTCGGTCGGCTTCCATTCGAGCTGCACGCGGCCAGCCCAGTCGCTGTAACCTTCGAGGTCACCGCGCTGCGGTGTCGCGACATTGTCGACCCAATTGCCGCGACGCTGATAGATCGTCGAGAAGCGCGCCGAGAAGGTGTCGCTAAGTTTCAGCGTCGCGGCGCCTTCGATATTGACGGTGCCATAGCTGCCGCCGCTGGCGCGCAAATAGCCGCCCGGCGTGCTGGGGCGGACCGAATCGAACTTCACGATACCCGCAGGCGTGTTGCGCCCGAACAACGTGCCCTGCGGCCCGCGCAGCACTTCGACGCGCTGGAGATCGAAGATCGGAAAGCCCTTCAGGATCGGGTTTTCGAGCACGACATCGTCATAGACGAGGCTGACCGGCTGCGATGCGTTGAGATCGAAATCGGTATTGCCGAGGCCACGAATGTAGAAACGCGGAAAGGCGCGCCCGAAAGAGCTTTCGATGTTGAGGCTGGGCACGCGGCCCGCCAGCGCGCGAATGTCATTGCCGCCCGACTGAACCAGATCGAGCCGGTCACCCCCAATGGCCGCGACCGAGACCGGCACGTCCTTCAGCCGTTCCTCGCGCCGCTGCGCGGTGACCACGACGTCGTCGCTGCTGGCCTTGGCCTCAGGCGTGGCAGGCGCGTCCTGTGCAATGGCAGGCATTGCCACTGAACCCAGCAACGCCGCTGCCAGCAGCCGCGTGCGAACCGAAAAACCGATCATCGAGCTTGTTTCCCCACTCAGGTTGCAAAAATTGCGAAGTGAGCAAGTGCCGCGACGAGGCATTCCCGGTCAAGCATTTGACCGGGTCGTTTCGCGTTTGATCATCGGAGTTGCAAAATTGTGACACCCCGCGCGTCGTGGCGCGCGGGGCAGCGATACTCAGGCCTTCACATGCGCCGAGATATATTTGTTCATCTCGAACATCGTCGCCGATTTCTTGCCGAACACCTTCTCCAGCGCCGCATCGGCCAGGATTTCGCGCTTGTTGGCGGGGTTCTGGAGATTATGTGCCTTGATATAGGCCCAGACCTTGCTGATCACTTCGCTGCGCGGCAGCCGATCGGCGCCGACAATTGCGGCGAGCTCGGGCGAGGGGGTGACAGGCGCGTGGATGCCGCCGGTCTTGGGCGCAGTCGACGTCGCAGGTGCTTTGGCCATGAGTAATCCTCCCGCAGGTCGACTTTGGCGTCGACCCATTGCGATCCCGACGCGGGCCGCTTCTTGTTTACCTCTCGCCTTTTAGCCCTTGTTACGCGCGCCGCAACGGGGCGGCACAGGAAAATTGTCATAATTGTTTCGCATTCGATTCGGCCCGGTCGCGCGCCTTGACGGCCAGACGATGGACCGTGATGACAGGCATGCGGCAGCCAGCATCTGATTGGTCACCGTGGACGCATCAAGGAGCAATCTGCATGTTTTCGCATATCATGGTCGGCGCGAACGATCTGGAAAAGTCGCGCGCCTTTTACGACGCACTGCTCGCCACGCTCGGCGCCAAGCCGGGCTTCAACAATGGCAACCGCTATTTCTGGCGGCAAGGCGGCGGCACCTTCTCGATCAGCATTCCGATCGACGGCAATGAGGCGTGCCACGGTAACGGCGCGACGGTGGGCTTCACCGCCGAAAGCCCCGAACAGGCCGATGCATGGCACGCCGCCGGGCTCGCAGCAGGCGGCACCACCTGCGAGGATCCGCCCGGCTGGCGCGAAGGCGCGATGGGCAAGCTGTACCTTGCCTATCTGCGCGATCCCGATGGCAACAAGCTGTGCGCACTGCACCGCCCGGCTGCCTGACGCCCAGCATTCAGGTTCACCACACAAGAAAAAGGCCCCCGGTTCGCACCGGGGGCCTTTCGCATTTGGGTCAGTAGCGATCAGAACTTGAAGCGCACCGTGCCGCCATAGGTGCGCGGCTGGCTCGGATAGCCCGACAGGCTGCCCGCCTGCGCCACCGACGGGAAGATCGTCGAGATATATTGCTTGTCGAACAGGTTGCGACCCCAGAGCGACAGTTCCAGCCCGTTCTTGAACTGCAACGACACCGACGAGTTGAACGAGGTGATCTGGCGGCGGAACTGCGGCGCCCCTTCGGCAATCTGCGTGTTGCTCGACCACTGATAATCGCTGCGCAGGAACAGCTTCACATCCTGCGCAATGTCGCGCTTGTAGGTGAAGCCCGTCGACAGTGAGATTTCGGGGATGCCCGCTGGCGTCAGGCCCGTCAGGTTCGCCGGGCTCGTCGTGAACCCGGCATTGATTGCCGACCCGTTGATGAATGAGTCGTAACGCGGCTTCAGATAGGTGATGTCGAAGTTGAGTGTCAGCGCGCGCACCGGCGAGTAGTTGCCGTCGAATTCAATACCGAAGGTCGACTGCTTGCCGGCGTTGGTCAGCACAAAGCCGGTCCCGGTGAAGATGTTCCCCTGGAAGTTGTTGATCTCCTGCTGGAACACCGCAAGGTTGAATGCGCCCTTGGGGAACTGGCCCTTGATGCCGCCTTCGATCACGCGTGCCGTTTCAGGCGCCGCAAAGCGCGACCCGGTCGTGAGGTTGGGGAGTGCGAGGCCCGCCGTGCGGATGCGCGACGCGCCTGGCGACGCCACCGGCGAGCCGGGCGTGAAGTCGGCCGCCGTCGGGCGCGAATCAGGGCCCAGGTTGATCGACGACGCTTTGAAGCCAGTGCCATAGGTGAAATAGAAGCTGAAGTTGTTGGTCGCCTTCCAAGCCAGCCGCAGCGAATAGGAAATATTGTCATCGGCGGTCCGACCCGGCTCGACCGCGTTTGGCACGTTAAGGAACGGCGGCAAGAACTGCAGTGCCTGCAGCCCGAGCAGCGGGTTGCCCGTGGTAGTCGCAGGGTTGTTGTCGGCAGCTGCCTGAGCGGCCGTCACGCCTTGGTTGGCGGCGGCAAAGGCCGTCGCGCCTGCTTGAACCTGCGCAAAACCGGCCGGATTCGCTTGCGCGAAGGCACCAATCTGCGCGGCATTCGCAAGCGCGCCGCCGGTAAGGCCAATGAGCTGACCGACGGTGGACGCCACGGCCTGCTGTGTCAGCACGTTGCGACCGATCGCGACGAAATCCAGCGCCGAGAAGCTGTCGGTGCTGAAGCTCGCCGACGAGAAGCGCTTCTTGTCGTTGGTGTAGTTGACGCCGCCGGTGAAGACCAAGCGATCGGTGATCTTGAAGTCGGCGCTGCCAAAGAATGAATAGGCGTTGTTGCGATAGACCCAGTTTTCGAACCGGCCCTGACCACGCTGGCTGAAGGTGTTAGCGGGGACGCCGAGCAGGCCTTCGGCCGTGCTGATCCCGTTGCCGCTGAGCGCCTGCGCATAGTTGCGGAAGTCGCGACCGAAGGTCAGATCGGCTTTAACGTCGATGCTCTCGTTGAAATAATAGCCGCCAACGAGGAATTCGAACCGACCACCGAAATTCGACGCCAAGCGCACTTCGTGGGTCAGCGTGCGAATGTTGGTCCGGTTATTGTTGGTACCGATCAGGTCCGCGCTGGTGAAATCCGAATCCTGGTTGGTGCGGCTGTCGACGCCACGTGCCGAAGAGATCGACGTCAGCGTGAACTTGCCGAAATCCTTGTCGCCCTGCAGCGAGATACCGTAATTGTCGATCCGGTTGACCGACCTGAAGTTATTGAAAACCGTATATGAGAACGGATTACCGGTCACGACATTGCCGCCAATCGCGCGGATAGCGCCGACAGTCGGGCCAGCGACCAGATTGACGACCGCGCAGCAATTTTCGTCGATGCTGTCGAAGTCGGCGATCAAGCGGAATTTCAGGTCGGCGCTCGGCTGGAACAGCAGCTGCCCGCGGAAACCATAGCGATTGCGATCGTTGAATTGCGTGTTGAGCGCGAGATCGCGAATATAGCCGTCGCGGCGGTTGTAATTGCCGCCAATCGAGAAGGCGACGGTATCGGTAATTGGGCCAGTGATGTCACCCTTCAGCACCAGTGCGTTGAAGTCGCCATAAGTCGCCTCGACATTGCCGCCGAACTTGAACGCGGGCTCAGCGGTGACGATCGAGATGATACCGGCCGATGCGTTCTTGCCGAACAACGTCGATTGCGGCCCGCGCAGCACTTCGACGCGCTTCACATTGGGCAAGTCGGCGATCTGGGCGGCCGAGCGCGAGCGATAAACGCCGTCGATGAACACACCGACCGAAGGCTCGATACCCGCGTTGTTCGCGCCGTTGCCGAAGCCGCGGATGATGAAGTTGGTGTTGGCTGAGCTCTGGAGCTGCGAGACGCGGAGCGACGGGACCACGGTCTGCAAATCGATCAGGTCGCGGATCTGCGCTTCCTGGATCGTCGTGCCGGTGGTGACCGACACCGAAATCGGCGTGTCGAGCAGCGTGGTTTCGCGCTTGGTGGCGGTCACGACGACATCGTCGGCGGGCGAGGGCTCTTCCTCTGCGACGGGAGCAGGCGCCGGCGCGGGTGCCGTCTGGGCCATCGCGGGCGTCGCGGCGAGCATCGCAATCGCGGTTGCAGCCAATAGGTCAATCTTGGTCATTATTATCCCCTCCTGATGCCCCGACCGCTATGTGCCGGATGCGCGATGGCATTTGTGCCGTATTGCGCTGAATCTACCCCCGGAGGATTCACCCCGTCAACGGGAGATACGCGGAATTCTGCGGGCTTGCGTGAATGTTGCTCAAATGAGACAGTTTCTTTTGACAACGTAATTACACCAAAATGACGGTTGACGTAGCGTCTGGCCTGAATCGCGGTTTGAGGAGGGTGCATGAACGGGCATTTCGACCATGACGATACTGGCGATCTGGTGGCGTCGCCGACCAAGATTTCCGTGCCCGACGATGTCGCTGACGCCATTCGCACGCTGATTCGCTGGACCGGCGACGATCCGGCGCGCGAAGGGTTGATCGACACGCCGCAGCGTGTGGCGCGAGCGTGGAAGGAATATTGCCAAGGCTATCAGGACGATCCCGCCCAGCATCTCGCGCGCGTTTTCGAAGAGGTCGGCGGCTATGACGAAATCGTGCTGCTGAAAGACATCCCGTTCCAGTCGCACTGCGAACATCACATGGCACCGATCATCGGCAAGGCGCATATCGCTTATCTGCCGTCGAACTGGGTCGTCGGCATCTCGAAGCTCGCGCGCGTGCTCCACGCTTATGCGCGGCGCTTGCAGATTCAGGAGCGGCTGACGGCCGAAGTCGCCAATTGCATCTGGGATAATCTGAAGCCGCAGGGCGTCGCCGTTGTGATTGAGGCGAGCCACGCCTGCATGACCGCGCGCGGTGTCCGCACGCCCGGCGTCAACATGGTCACCAGCCGCATGATGGGCATTTTCCGCGATGACGAACGCAGCCGCAAGGAAGTGCTGGCGCTGATGGGGGTCGGCAAGGTCGCGTGACCAAGCCGGTTGCGATCGTCACGGGCGGGGCGCGGCGGATCGGCGCGGTTATCGCGGCGCGTCTCGTCGCGGAAGGCTGGCGCGTGGTGGTGCATCATCACCGCTCCGCCGCCGATGCCGCCGCGCTC
This sequence comes from uncultured Stakelama sp., assembly GCA_964449575.1. GTDB lineage: Bacteria > Pseudomonadota > Alphaproteobacteria > Sphingomonadales > Sphingomonadaceae > Sphingomonas. The sequence continues at coordinate 47,929 of CAYUYZ010000016.1, read as the reverse complement.
GTCGCGCGGCTCGGCCCGGAGGCGGTCGCGCTGGATCAGGATCTTGCCGAGCCCGATGCCGCCGAAGCCCTGCTACTCGCGGCGCGCTCGGCCTTTGCCGCGCCGGTCACTGCGATCGTCAACAACGCTTCGCTGTTCACCCATGATTATCCCCCCGATGTCGATGCCGCCGCGATCGACCGGCACCATGCGGTCAACCTGCGCGCGCCGGTGCTGCTGGCTGAAGCGCTCGCGCGGCACGATGATCTCGCGCGCGGCGCGGTGGTGAACATCCTCGACCAGAAGATCGCCAATCTGAACCCCGATTTTTTTGCCTATAGCTGCGCGAAGATCGCGCTTGCGGGCGCGACGGTGATGTTGGCGCAGGCGCTGGGGCCGCGGATCGCGGTGAATGCGGTGGCCCCCGGACTGACCTTGCCGAGCGCCGACCAGACGGGCGATGAGTATCGCACCGTTGCAGCGATCAACCTGCTCCGGCGCCCGGTCGCCGCCGAAGCTGTCGCTGATGCGGTCGCGTTCCTGCTCGGTGCGCGCGGACTGCATGGCCAGACGCTTTACGTCGACAATGGCCAGCGTTTCCTGCCAAGGGCGCGCGACGTGATGTTTGCGACGCGGGGGCATTGATGGCCGAATTCACGACTTTTCTCGATGGGCTGGACGTGCCGATGCGGATCGGCATCCACCCCGAGGAGCGCGCCGGGCCACAGCGCGTGACGCTGAGCGTCTGGCTGCACTGCGACTATGGCGCGGCGCCGCTCACCGACACGATCAGCGGGGTGGTCGATTATGACTTCCTGCGCCGCGAGATTCTGTCGCTCACGGCCAGCCGCCATTTCGACCTGCAGGAAACACTGGTCGAAGCCGTCGCGGCGCTCGCGCTGACCGATGCCCGCGTGCGCCGCGTCCGGGTTCGGTCGGTAAAGCCCGACATCTACCCGGACGCAGCAATCGGCTGCGAGATCGAACGGCTCAACCCGCAGCCAATGCCGATCTAGCGCTGGTTGGGACTGGACCGTCGACCGCCGTTCGTTTCATCGCCGCTACTTTCCGAACAACTCGTCGAGCGCGCTTTGCGGCAAGAACCACAGGATCGCGACGATCACCGCGCAGGCAATGCCGAGCCATGGCGAGATAAAGGTCAGCCCGATCCCGGTGCTGTAAATGATGAGGGCGACCACGCCCTTGTGCGATGCCTGCCGGTAATAGGTCGTCTCCGCCGGACCTTGCCGACCGGTCGCCTTGATGATTGCCTGGAGCCACGAATAGCTCAGCGCCGGGAGCAGCGTTGAGCCGAGATAGAGCCAGGTCGCTTCACGGCTGAAATGGTGCTCGCCGAGATAGGAGGTGGTGAACGGGATGAACGACAGCGCGAACAGCAGCGCGATGTTCGACCAGAGCAGGCCATTGGTCACGCACCGGGCGTGGTTGAACAGCCGGTGATGATTGACCCAGTAAATCGCGACATAGGCATAGGACAGGCCGTAGGCGAGAAACACCGGCCACAGCGCCCAGAGCTTGTCGAGCCCTTCCGCAACCGGCGCGTGCAGCTCAAGCACCATGATCGTGATGATGATCGCGATCACGCCGTCCGAAAAGGCTTCGATCCGGCTGACGCCGGATGCCCCTTCGCCCGCTTCCTGCTCATGTGTTGGCATCGTTGCCCTCCCGCAACGACACGATCAGGAAGCGGCTGGGTTACGTCAAGCGCCGAGCAACGCGAGCAGCCCATCCGCGTTACCGCTCGGATGCTTTGGCCAATGGGGCGGCGGCTGGTTGCGGAACCAGGTGTATTGCCGCTTGGCATATTGGCGCGTCGCGACTTTGGCACGCGCGAGCGCTTCGTCGCGCGACCAGACGCCGTTGATCCAGCCTGCGATCTCGCGCACACCGATGGCGCGGCGCACAGGGGCGGAGTCAGCTACATCGCAGCGATCGAGCAGCGTGCGGACTTCGGCCTCGGCGCCGCCAGCGAACATCGCTTCCAGCCGCGCATCGCACCGGGCCATCAGCCAGTCGCGGTCGGGCAGCAGGATCACCGGGGCGAGCGTGACGCGATCAGCGATCCCCCCAACGCGCTCAGCCTGCCACGCCGCCAGCGTCCGCCCGGTCGAGCGCACGACTTCGAGCGCGCGGGCGATCCGCGTGGTGTCGGCAGCGTTCAGCCGCGCGGCGGCGTCGGGGTCGAGCACGGCGAGGTGGGCATGCGCAGCGGCGACGGGCAGCGCGCGGACCTCGGTACGGATTTTGGGATCGATGTCGGGCACTGGTGCAATGCCGTCGAGCAACGTGCGCAGATAAAGCCCGGTGCCGCCGACGAGGATCGGCAGCTTGGCTTCGGCCAGCGCCACTTCGATCGCGAGTTTGGCATCCGCTGCCCAGGCAGCCGCAGAATAATCCCTTGCCCCATCGACATGGCCGAACAGGCGGTGGGGCACGCGGGCTTCATCTTCAGGCGTCGGTCGCGCCGACAGCACACGCAGATCGGCATAGACTTGCGCGGAATCGGCATTGATCACCATGCCGTTTGTGCGTTCGGCCAGGTCGATCGCGAGCGCGGACTTGCCGCTCGCGGTCGGTCCTGCGATGAGCGCGAGCCTGGGGCGGGAAGGACCATCCATGTTCATCGCGACACTGATAGCAGCCGAGACGCTCGATCAAGGCCAGTTTTCGGAAGGCCAGGATCGGCTGGCGGCGGCGGGCTGTAAGCCGCTGGGGTCGGGTTGGACCGAAGAGGGCCGGGCAGCAGACATCGTCATCGAAATCGGGACGGGTGCTCGGGCCGCGCTCGAAGGCGTATTCCCCAAGGTCGATGTCATCGTGCAGCCGATCACGTCGGTCGCCAAGCGCTTGCTGATTGCCGACATGGATTCGACGATGATCACGGTCGAATGCATCGACGAGCTTGCCGACTATGCCGGGATCAAGCCGCAGATCGCCGCGATCACCGAAGCGGCGATGCGCGGCGAGCTCGATTTCGAAGCCGCGCTCGATGCGCGGGTAGCCCTGCTGGCAGGCCTCGACGAAAGCGTGATCGCGCGCTGCCTTGCCGAGCGGGTGAAACTGATGCCGGGCGCACGCACGCTCGTCCAGACGATGAAGGCACGCGGGGGACACGCGGTCCTCGTCTCGGGAGGCTTCACGCGATTTGCCGATCCGGTTGCGGCGATGATCGGCTTCGACCGTGCGGTCGCGAACCGGCTCGGGATCGTTGGCGGCAAGCTCGACGGCACCGTCGCGCGGCCGATCGTCGGCGCGCAGACCAAGCTCGATGTCCTGCGCGAGACGGCAGGCACGCAGGGCATTCCGGTGGAAGCGACGCTGGCGGTCGGCGATGGTGCCAATGATCTGCTGATGATCGGTGCCGCCGGGCTCGGCGTTGCCTATCACGCCAAGCCCGTGGTCGCCGCCGCCGCCGATGCGCGGATCGACCACAACGATCTCACCGCGCTGCTTTACGCGCAGGGCATCGCGCGCCGCGAGTGGGTCGATTAGGACCACGCTGCAATAGGCCGTAGAATCAAAAAAGCAGTCTGACGGCCTTCTCCCCAATATCGGTCGTCCAAACTGCTGGTGCTTTATCCCAAAAGCCGACATTCGAGCCAGCCACGCCATTCCCGTTTTTCCATGTCGGGCGGCGCAATTTAGGAAAATTCATCGGGAACAGATTTTGGGAATACGGCTCCGTCAGGGAGCGAAAAGGGCACCCCCGCTCTACTAGTCCCGCTCAACCTTCGTTTTCGGGAAAGAACCGGACAGCGATCCGTAAGCAGATATTTAGACGTGCTCGGTGTTCCCTACGGCTTCACGCCCGCCCAAACCCAATCTAGGGCCCGCCGGTATTCGCGATCGAGAGCGGAAAAATCTTCACCCGGACCGACGAGACTATGATCGGCATCCGGCACCCGCCGGACGGTAACGTCGCGACCGGCGGCCAGCAGCTTCGCCACTGCAATTTCCTGCGAAAGCGGCGGTGTGCTGGTGTCGGCGGTCCCGAAAGCGAGATATACACGCGCACGGCTGCGGACCAACTCGTCACCGGGCTCGACGGCAAAAAACGACGTCCAACGGCGGTACGGATGCCCCCATGCGAATTTGGTGGCACTTGTCGGATCAGCCCGGATTGCGGCCATCCGCTGCTCTTCGTCTGTGATGCAACGGCTGCGGTCAAAGCATCTCGCATAAGCAGCCGCGATGAAGTCGAATAGTTGCGTCGTCCCGGAACCACCGGTAGCGATCACGTCGGTTATGCGAGGATCGCGGCCTGCGAGCAGGCTCGCCATCACGGCACCTTCCGATCCCCCGAGCACGACGGTTCTGCGGCCATCCACTCCCGTCTGGCGGCGTGCATCGTCCAGCGCCGCCTTCAGAGCGACAAGCCATCTTTCGGCGGTAAAGTCCTCGTTGAACTTGGCGGTGCAACCTTGAGCAGTACCGCCCCCGGCATTGGAAACGGCTTCCGGCTTCTCGACTGCCATCACAGCGAACCGTCCCTCGGCAGCAAGCGGCAGGAGGTCGAACAGCGTGCTAAACTTGTTTCCGTCCTGCCCTTGGATAACAGTCGCGCAACCGGAGCCTTGGATCATCAGCAGAAGCGGTGCCGGACGCATCGGACGGCTTAGGTAATAGGTAACGGTGCGCCCGAGTTTGTCTCGGACAGTGTGAGCCGCAAGCGGGAACGCGGTTGATACCTGCTGTCCAATGGCAGGAGAGACGAACAACTGGTTCGATATCGATAGCAGCACCGCAAGGATGCCGAGTTTCCAAGCGCGCATGGTCGTTCTTGTGCCAGCAGCACCTACCTTGGACAAGAACGAAAACAGGTCAGACCGGGCAAGGCTGAGAGGGGTCAGCCTTTTCGGGAAAGCGGGTCGCACTCAGGACGGCAGCTATTGGCTATCGCTGTGTCGAAACCCGCCGGACGGCATCCCACCAATGTCGGTCGTTCCGCCCTTGTACCGATAGCGATCGTTTAGGGCGCGATCGGTACGCAGGCAGTGCCGGGCACGCCAGCCTTGACGGCGGCGCAGGTCCGCGCGGCATCGGCGCTCGACGCGAAAGGCCCCGCCTGTAGCCGGGTTATGTCGCCACTGCGCGCGAACACTGGCGACGCGCCGGAAAGCGCGCTGACCCGACCGCGCAGCGTCGCCCAGAGATTGCGGGCATTGCCATCAACGCGGAACGCGCCGAGCTGGACGCGCCAGCCCTTGCCCGGTGTCGGCTTGGCGACGGGTGGTGTCGCGGCAACGCGTGGTGGCGGCGCGACGACCGGGGGAGCGGCTGGGACAGCGATCGGTTGCGGCGGCTTGCTCGCGACGCGCGGCGGTTTGGCCGGGCCGGGCTTGGGTCGTGCGAGCAGTGCAGGATCGTCGCCAACCTGCGACGGCGGCAGTTCGGCACCGCGAATGCCCCGGTCGCTGCCGGCAAGCTCAAGCGGCGTCGTGGTACCGGGCGCCTGCGTTTCATATTGCCGCGCCAGCGCAATGCCCTTTTGGCGCATGTCAGTGTCGATATACTGATCCATCTGCGCCTGCGTCTCGGCGGCTTTCGGAATGCCCGCCGCCGCCGCCCGGGTAATCATCGCATAGGCGCGCACCCAATCGCGCGGCACGCCGTCGCCGTTGAACAACATCGTGCCGAGCACGAGCTGCGCGCGCGCTTCGCCGCGCATTGCGGCCCGGTCGAGCCAAGGCGCGGCTTCGTCATGCTTGCCGCTCTGGAACAGCGCGAGGCCGTAGTTGACTTCGGCCTGTGGGTGCTTCTGGGCGGCTGCCTTGCCGAACCATTGTTCGGCGAGGCCCGGATCGAGCGGAACGCCGCGCCCGAGCTTATAGGCCTGCCCCAGATTGAACTGCGCGTCGGCATCGCCTGCGATCGCGAGCGGCCGCCATTCGTCGACTGCCTTGCGATAATCGCCGCGCTGCCACGCTTCAACGCCCGCGCGCACATCCGCCACGGCAGGTGTTGCGGTTGCCGCCAGCGCGACTAGCACCGGCATCATCCAAGCTGCTTTCATTCCCACGCTCCACGCTTGCCCTGCGGGCCTTGGTTAAGCGGGTTATAGCGTGGTTGGCAAAGATTCGGTTAGCAGGTTCGTCGAGGCTGGCGCGCGACGTTAACCAGTTCTTATCTCTCACCGTGGCATCCCCCGTCTGGACTAGGCAAGACCAGGGGAAATAATGCGCGTTCTGGCAATGGCTTCGCAAAAGGGCGGTTCGGGCAAGACGACCTTGTCGGGCCACCTCGCCGTGCAAGCCCAACTTTCGGGCGCTGGCCCGGTCGTGCTGATCGACATCGATCCGCAAGGGTCGCTGTCGGATTGGTGGAATGAACGCGAGAGCGAATTCCCGGCCTTTGCGCAAACGACCGTTGCCCGACTCGCCGCCGATCTCGAAGTATTGCGCCAGCAGGGCTTTCGCCTCGCGATGATCGACACGCCGCCCGCCATCACGATGGCGATCCAGAGCGTGATCGCGGTTGCCGAACTGATCGTCATCCCGACGCGCCCGAGCCCGCATGATCTGCGCGCGGTGGGCGCCACCGTCGATCTGTGCGACCGCGCCGGCAAGCCGCTGATTTTTGTCGTCAACGCCGCGACGCCCAAGGCCAAGATCACCTCCGAAGCCGCTGTCGCGCTGTCGCAGCACGGCACGGTCGCGCCGATCACGATCCACCACCGCACCGATTTCGCCGCGTCGATGATCGACGGGCGTACGGTGATGGAAGTCGACCCCAAGGGCAAATCGGCCGCCGAAGTCGAAGCGCTATGGACCTATATCGCCGACCGGCTTGAAAAGAACTTCCGCCGCACCGTGTTCAGCGCGCCCGCCGCACCGGGCGGCTTCGTCCCCAATCGTCTCGCTGGCGGCGGCTTTGGTCGCCGGGTGGTGAGCTGAGATGAATTCGCTGATCGGCCAGACCAAGAGCTTTGCGTCGCTGTCGTCGACCTTGCTCGCCCGCAAGGGTCAGGCGCGTCCGGCGATGCGACCGCAGGGGTTTTCGGGCTTCGGCAATGCTTCGGAAGCCGCCGATGATCTCGGCTGGAACGATATGGGTCATCCCGAGTCGGCGCCGCCGCCACCGGTCGCGGTGCCGCCCGTGCTGCGCCAGCGCGAAGCCCTGATCGAAGAATTTGCAGCGCCAGTCCCGGCACCCAGTGTCGATCCGACGCCGCCGGCGCCCGTGGCGACATCGCCCAAGCCGCGCGCGGCCGTCGGGCTGAAGGCCAAGGCGGCGTTCACGCTGCGGCTCGATCATGATCGCCACTTGCGGCTGCGGCTCGCCAGCGCGCTCGCCAATCGGTCGGCGCAGCAGATCGTGACGCAGGCGCTCGACGATTTTCTCAATGCACTGCCCGATCTTGATGCGCTCGCCAAGCAGGCGGCGGGCCGGGGCGACACTGATATGGATATGGGGGACTGATCCGATGAAGAGCCGGGCTATCGCAACCTTGGGCGCGTCGGCGCTCGTTCTGACCAGCGGCCTCGTCGGCGTCGCGTTGATGACGGGCACCACCGCTTTTGCCGGTGGCCCGAGCGAGAGCGCCAAGGCGCAAGCCGCCGCCGCTGATGCCGCGCAGGCCCGCAAGGCGCTGGGCGAGGGCAAGGCCGTCAACGCGGTTGGCTTCGCGGAGGCCGCCGTGCAGGCCGCACCGCAGAACCAGTCGTATCGTGCCCTGCTTGGTCAGGCCTATCTGCTGGCGGGGCGCTTCGCTTCGGCACGCGACGCTTTCGGCGATGCGCTCGCGCTGTCGCCCAACGATGGCCGCAGTGCGCTCAGCTTCGCGCTTGCGCAAATCGCCAATGGTGACTGGACCGGCGCACGCCAGACGCTCGACAGCCATGCCGAAACAATTGCGGTTGCCGATCGCGGCTTGGCGATTGCGCTGGCGGGTGATCCCGCAAGCGCCGTCGACCTGCTGACGCCGGCGGCACATGCGCCCGGCGCCGATGCCAAGACGCGCCAGAATTTGGCGCTCAGCCTTGCCCTCGCCGGTCGCTGGCAGGAAGCGCGCTCAATCGCGGCCGTCGATCTGGCACCGAACGAACTCGACAAGCGTATGGTCGATTGGGCGATTTTTGCGCGCCCTGCCGGGGCCGCCGATCAGGTCGCGGCGCTGCTGAAAGTGATTCCGGTGCAGGATGGCGGCCAGCCGGTCGCGCTTGCGCTCAACGCTCGCGTCGCCGCGCAGCCGGTCGCGGTCGCCAAGGCCGAACCCGCGCCGGTCGAAACCCCGGTCGAGGTTGCTGCCGCGCCCGTTACCGAAGCACCGCGCCCGAGCATTGTCTTCGGCCCGCGCCAGGAAGTCGTGCAGGCGCTGCCCGCTGCCCCGGTGAAGCCGGTCCGCACGGCTGCCAAGCCCGCCGTGGCCAAGCCCGTGGTCGTGGCGAAGCTTGCCGCCAAGCCGGCCAAGGTGATGGCGGTCGCCGCCACCGTGCCAGCCGCCCCGGTCGCTCAGCCCAACAAAGGCAAGTTCTTCCTTCAGCTCGGCGCCTTCGAAAGCGCTGGCGTCGCGCAGGACGGCTGGAAGCGCGCCGTGCGCCGCTTCCCGGCGTTTGCTGGCCAGACGCCGTCGGGCATGACCTTCAAAACCGCCGCGGGCAATTTCTACCGCCTGTCGGTCGGCGGCTTCGCGCGCGCCGATGCGGTGTCGCTGTGCCAGAGCTATCGCAGCCATGGTGGCATGTGCTTCGTGCGCGAAGGCGCCGGTGACCAGAATGCCAGCTGGGTCGCGGCGGCGAAATCTGCGCCCAAGCAACTCGCCTCGCGCTGATCAAACGAGCCGCGTGCCGCCCTTGTAGAGCTGGCGCGCGCGGCCCTGCGTCGGCATGCCGTCGAATGGCGTATTGCCGGCAAGGCCGGTGAAGCGATCGGCGCTGATCTGCCACGGTGTGTCGGGATCAATCACGACGAGATCGGCGGGCAGCCCGGGCGTGAGCACCCCCGTCTCGACGCCCAGCACGCGCGCCGGATTGGCCGCGAGCAGCGCGAACAGCCGGGGCAGATCGATCACTTCGTCGCGCACCAACCCCAAGCCGAGCGCCAGCAGAGTCTCGGCACCCGCCGCGCCGGGGCTCGAATCGGCGAACGGCAAGCGCTTTTCTTCCGGCCCGCGCGGATCATGCCCCGAGCTCAGCACATCGATCGTCCCGTCGGCGAGCGCCGCTAGCGCCGCCTGCCGGTCGCTTTCGGCGCGCAGCGGTGGGGAGAGATGCGCGAAGGTGCGAAAGCCCGACATCGCGATTTCCGAGAGCAGCAGATGCGCAGGCGTAATTCCGCAAGTCACACGCACACCGCGCCGCTTGGCGGCACGGATCAGATCAAAGCTTGCCGCTGTCGTGACGGTGCGCAGGTGGAGCGCAGCACCGGTTTCCTCCGCCAGCATCAGGTCGCGCGCGACCGCGAGCGCTTCGGCGAGGGCAGGGGCGGCGGCGAGGCCAAGCCGCGTCGCGGTCTCGCCTTCGGTCGCCACCGCACCGGCGGCGAGTCCGCCATCTTCGGCATGCGCCACCACCGCGAGGCCAAGGTCACCGGCATAGGCAAGCACCTTGCGCATCACGCCCGCATCCGCGATCCAGCCGCGTCCGGTCCCGACCGCGCGCGCCCCTGCGCCGATATTGACTGCCATTTCAGCAAGATCGCGCCCGGCGAGCCCCTTGGTCGCGGCGGCAATCGGGTGAATCCACAGCTTGGGGCGCCCAATCAGCGCCGCGCGCTGGACGATGCCCGGATCGTCGAGCACGGGCGACTGATCGGGCATCAACCCGATCCGCACGATCCCGCCCGCATGGCAGGCCGCGACGTCGACCGCGAACACGCCGAGATCGACGATTGCTGGCGCCAGGATCAGCCCGCCCAAATCGACCACTTCAGCCGTCGATGGCACCTCGATCGTGCCGAGTGCCGCAATCCGGTCGCCCTCGACCAGCAGCGCGCCGGGTCGCGCGCCCTCCGGCGTCACCAGCCGCGCGTTGACGAAAGCGAGGGGGGGGGCGTTCATGCCCAACCCTCGACGCCGCGCGCTTGGCGGGTCAGCACGTCGAGGCACGCCATCCGCACCGCGACGCCCATTTCAACCTGCTCGGTAATCGCCGATCGTTCGTGATCGGCGACGCTCGACGAAATTTCGACGCCCCGGTTCATCGGCCCCGGATGCATCACCAGCGCATCGGGCTTCGCGCGCGCCAGCCGTGCTGAATTCAGCCCGTAGCGCGCATGAAATTCGCGGGTTGACGGAATGAAGGCACCGTCCATCCGCTCATTCTGCAGCCGCAGCATCATCACCACATCAGCGCCCTCTAGAGCGGCGTCAAAGTCGGTGAAGGGCGTGACCCCCATCCGCTCGATCGCGGCGGGCATCAATGTCGTCGGCGCGACCACCCGCACCTCGGCGGCAAGCGCGGTGAGTGCGAGGATGTTCGACCGCGCGACGCGGCTGTGCATCAGGTCGCCGCAGATCACCACCCGCTGCCCCGCGATCGACCCGCGCCGCCGCCGGATCGTCAGTGCGTCGAGCAGCGCCTGGGTCGGATGTTCGTGCCGCCCGTCACCGGCATTGAGCACCGGGCAATCGACCTTGCCCGCGATCAGCTTGACAGCGCCCGAGCTCTGGTGGCGGATGACAATCGCATCGGCGCGCATCGCGTTGAGCGTCATCGCCGTGTCGATCAGCGTCTCGCCCTTTTTGACGCTCGATTGCGCGGCATGCATGTTGACGACATCGGCGCCGAGCCGCTTCCCCGCGATTTCGAACGACAGCAACGTGCGGGTCGAGTTCTCGAAGAACGCATTGATCACCGTCAGCCCCGCGAGCCGGTTGTCGCTCTTGGCGCGGCTGCGGTTGATCTCGACCCAATGCTCAGCCTCGTCGAGCAGGAACATGATCTCGTGCGGCTGAAGCCCGTCGATTCCCGTCAGGTCATGATGCGGGAAGACGGCGCGGCCCGGAATGAGCGTCGCGGGGGCATGATCGGAAGGATGCATTAAAGCGGCTGGGTAGCGGGGCGGAGGCGGGGGCGCAAGCGTCGCGGCTTGGCAAAAGCCATCGCAACGAGTCGTTGCCGCGCTGCGCCCGCGCGACTAGGCGGCAGGGGCATGCTGTCGGCGTCCTTTCAAACCCATGCGGATCGCGAACGCACGCCGCTGCGGCGGCGGCTCGGCGGCATCCTGTTCGCGCTGCTGATCGAATTGCTGCTCGTCATCCTGCTGTTGACGCTCAACAATCGCCAGCCCGAGCCGAAGAAACTGGGGCCGCCGCTGTCGTTTCAGCTCATTCCGGCCCCCGAAAAGGGCGGCGGCGAAAGGGCCGCGAAAGAGGCGCCCGCCAAACGATCGAAGCCCGCGCCCAGCAAGACCGAAGTCAACTCAAGCCCCGTGCCGCCGATCGTCCCGCCACCGCCGCAAACGGTGCCGCCGCCCAAGGCCGATCCATTTCCCGATCTGGTCCGGGTCGACAAGGACACTTTGGCGGCGTCGGACATCTCGAAGATTCCGTCGACCCGGGCGGAGGGGAACGGCAGCGGCAAGGACAGCGTCGCGGCTTATGGCCCGGGGCAGGGGCCGGGCGGCCAGCCGCTCTACAATGCCGAATGGGTGCGCGAGCCGACGCAGGCCGAGCTCGCTTTCTATCTGCCGAAAGTCAGCGAAAGCGGTTGGGCGCTGATCGCCTGCAAGACCGCGCCCGACAATCGTGTCGAAAATTGCCGCACCATGGGCGAATCGCCACTTGGTTCGGGCTTGTCGCGCGGCTTTCGCGAAGCGGCATGGCAGTTCCGCGTGTATCCGCCCCGCGTCGGCGGGAAGAAGCTGATCGGCGCCTGGGTGAGGATCTATTATCAGCTCACGGTGACGGTGAAGAAGTAACCTGCTCAGGCAGCGGCGAAATTGCCATCGTCATCCATCACATGCAGCGCGCCATCGGCAATCGCGAAATAGGCGCCGTGCAGCGACAAGATGCCAGCCTTTTCCGCCTCAACCACAAACGGGAAGGTCCGCAGATTGGCGAGGCTGGTCCGGATGCCCTCGAGCTCTAGCGCATGGACCGCTGCGTCACCCGTGCCATGCGTGTGCACCACGCGTTCGCGTGCTTCGTCGAGCAGGTCGATCCAGTGGTCGATGAAACCGCCTTCGCCGGGCGCCTTGCCTTCGAAGCCTTGGGTCAGCGCGGCCTTGACGCCGCCGCAGGCGCCGTGGCCCATCACCACGATCTCGGCGACTTTGAGCTGCGTGACCGCGAATTCGACGGCCGCCGACACCCCGTGGCGCGAGCCGTCGGTTTCAAATGGCGGGACAAGATTGGCGATGTTACGGACGACGAAGATTTCGCCGGGCGACGCGTCGAAAACCATCGAGGGATCAACTCGACTGTCCGAACACGCGATCACCATCACGCGAGGCGACTGCGATCGGCGCAAATCGGCCCAGCGTGCGCGCTCGCGCGCCCAGTTCTCCGTGCGAAAGCGCTGATAGCCGCGCACCAAATCCGAGAAATATGCCATTTGCCAATGTTCGCACTTGTCGCGTGTGAGCGCAAGCAGCGTCGTACCAACCGCGGGCGGTCTCGCCCTGCCCCAAGGAAGGGGTGGCAAGGGGGGGCGGCAATCGCTATTTGCCGTCGCATGAACGAGATTACCCCGCTTGTCCGCCCCCCGCGCGAGCGCAAGCCCGACTGGATCCGCGTCAAGGCGCCGACCTCGACCGGCTTTGCCGAAACCCGCGCGCTGATGCGCCGCCTGAACCTCGCCACCGTGTGCGAAGAAGCGGCCTGCCCGAACATCGGCGAATGCTGGACGAAAAAGCACGCGACAGTGATGATCCTGGGCGATACCTGCACCCGCGCCTGCGCCTTCTGCAACGTCAAGACCGGCATGCCGCGCGCGGTCGATCCGCTCGAGCCCGAACATGTCGCCACCGCTGCCGCCGAACTCGGCCTCGAACATATCGTCATCACCTCGGTCGATCGCGACGATCTGCCCGACGGCGGCGCGAGCCAGTTCGTCAAGGTGATCGAGGCGCTGCGCCGCAATACGCCCAAGACGACGATCGAAATCCTCACCCCTGATTTTCGCAACAAGCATGAGCGCGCGGTCGAATCGATCGTCGCGGCGCGGCCCGACGTTTACAACCACAATCTGGAAACGGTGCCGCGCCTCTATCCGACGATCCGCCCCGGTGCGCGCTACTACGCCTCGCTTCGGTTGCTCGAAAGCGTCAAGCGGCACGATCCGTCGATCTTCACCAAATCGGGCGTCATGCTGGGGCTGGGGGAGGAGCGGATGGAAGTCCACCAGGTGATGGACGATATGCGCTCGGCCGACATCGATTTCCTGACGATGGGGCAATATCTCCAGCCGACTCCGCGCCACGCCAAGGTGGCGGACTTCGTGACGCCCGCCGCCTTCAACGCCTATGCGGCGATCGCGCGCGCGAAGGGCTTCCTACTGGTCGCCGCTTCGCCGCTGACGCGGTCGAGCTATCACGCCGGTGATGATTTCGCCGCCTTGCGCCAGGCGCGCGAGGCGAAGCTGGCGCGCACCTAATGCCGCGCCATACCGAGACGCGGCATCTGCCCTATTCGCCGGAGCAGATGTACGCGCTGGTGGCTGATGTCGCGAAATACCCCGACTTCCTGCCCTGGGTGTCGGCGATGCGCATCCGCTCGGAAAGCGATACCGCCGTCGTCGCTGACATGATCGTCGGCTTCGGCGCCTTGCGCGAAAAATTCACCTCGCGGGTCGCGAAAGAACGGCCGAGCCGCATTCATGTCGATTATCTCGACGGGCCGCTCAAATATCTGCGCAACGAATGGGGTTTCAGGAGCGATGGCGCGGGCGGCTGTCATGTCGATTTCGCGGTCGACTTCGCGTTCAAGAACCGCGTGTTCGAAATGATCGCAGGCCAGGTGTTCGATCGCGCCCTGCGCAAAATGATCGGCGCGTTCGAATCGCGCGCGGCCAAGCTCTATTCGGGGTCGAGCGATGCGCCCGGCAGCAGCAGTTCGAGCGCGCACAACGCCGCTTGAAGCCGCACGCCCCCGCGCCCGAGGTCGCCGAAATGGCGCAGATCAGCGACGACATGCGCCGGGTCACCGCCGCGCTCGGCCAGCGCGAATACCACGGTGCCGACCGGCTTCTTCGCTGTGCCGCCGCCGGGTCCAGCCACGCCGGTAATCGCCACCGCGACATCAGCGTCGCTCGCCTCAAGCGCGCCCTGCGCCATCGCCCAGGCCACCGCGACCGATACCGCGCCAAAGGTATCGATGATGTCGGGGCTGACCTTCAGCGTCGCGGTCTTCGCGGCATTGGAATAAGTGGTGAAGCCCGATTGCAGCACTTCGGACGAGCCGGCAATCTCGGTGATCGCCGCCGACACCAGCCCGCCGGTGCAGCTTTCGGCGACGGTAATCCGGCGCCCGGCCGTGCGATTGGCCTCAACCACGCGGCGCGCAACGTCGACCAGCCGCGTCGGCAGGATCGTCTCGGCCCAATCGGGGCTTTTGTCGTCGGCGTCGCTCATGAGGACCTCGGGCAAATGGTCAAAGCGGGGCGCTTCTCGCCGGGCTTGCGCCGTGCATCGGCGAGTTGCCATACCGACACAAGTAACCCCGCCAGATTGCGTGGCGGCAGCGGCTGCGCGAGCGCCACGATCCGGTCATAGGAGGCGCACTCGCCCGGCTGGACCTGCTTGACGATCGCCGGCGCCAGCAGCGAGGCGATGACGGGGCGCGCGACATTGCTGCCGAGAATGCCCGACGCATCGGCTCCGATCACCCGCGACACTGCCTTTTGTGCATTGGGCCAAACCGCATCGGCATCGCTGCGATAGCGCGCGATGAAGCCCGCGTTCGAACCGCGAAGCACCGCACTCGGCGGCAATTGCTTCGCACAGGCTGCCGACAGCGCCTCGATTGTTTCGGGCAGGATCGCGGTGACGAGCGCCTCGGCTTCAGGTGCGGTGACGCAGGGGAGTTGGAGGTCGGCCGCAAAATTCTGCGCGCTGCTCGCCGATGCGCCGAGCGCCAGCGCGCAGGCCGCGATCGACCGGCGCCAGCTCATGCGTGACGGCCCGCGACGGGGAGGCGCACCGTCGCACAAGCCTGGGCGGCAATGCCCTCGCCGCGCCCGGTAAAGCCGAGCCGTTCGGTTGTGGTCGCCTTGATGCTCACTTGGTCCTCGCCCAACGCCAGCAATTCGGCGATCTTCGCGCGCATTGCGCTCCGGTGCGGGCCGATCTTGGGTGCTTCGCAGATCAGCGTCAGGTCGACGAAATCGATGACGCCGCCTTTGGCGGTGATGATCGACGCGGCATGCTGGAGGAATTTATACGAGGCAGCACCCTTCCACTGCGGGTCGCTCGGCGGGAAGTGCGTGCCGATGTCGCCTTCGCCGGTGCACCCGAGCAACGCATCGGTAATCGCGTGCAGCGCGACATCGGCGTCGCTATGCCCGCTCAAGCCCTTGTCATGTGGGATCAACACGCCGCCCAGCCACAATTCCTCGCCCACTTCGAGCCGGTGGACGTCATAGCCGACAGCACTTCGGCTGATCAGCGTGGCGGCGTGGCGCGCTTCGGCGGCGGCGATGTCGGCGGGGTAGGTGACTTTGTCGAGCATGATATCGCCTTCTACCATCGCCACGCTCGATCCGAAACGGCGAAGCATCTGCGCATCGTCGGTTGCGTCTTCGCCCTCGGGCCAGCGGCGGTGCGCGTCGAGAATCGCGTCGAAGTGGAAGGCTTGCGGCGTCTGAACGCGCCACAGCCCGTCGCGCGGCACCGTCTCACCAAGGACCTCAATCCCGCGCGCGAGCGTATCGGCGACGGGCAGGGCAGGGACCGCGCCCGGATCGGTGTCGAGCGCGGCGATCAGCCGGTCGATCACGGCGGCGCTCAGGAAAGGCCGTGCGGCATCGTGGATCAGCACCAGATCGGCGCCCCCATCCGCGCCAATCGCTTCGAGCCCCGCACGCACCGACTCGCGCCGGGTGGCCCCGCCGGTCACAGACTGGGCATCGCCAACGGCGTTGGCGAGCATCGCTTCCTGCCCGGCGCCGATTGCGACGATCGTTTCGCTTATCATTGGATGTGAGGAAAATTCGGTAAAGCTATGCGCTAACATCGGTTTGCCTGCCAGCAGTGCAAACTGCTTCGGCAGTTCGCCTCCCAGGCGCGTGCCGCTGCCCGCAGCGACGATCAGAGCAACGATCCGTCTCGGTTCCATCGCGCCCGCCTAGCGCAAGCCCTTGCGCCCCGCCAGTCCCCGCCCGTCTTGCCCGATCACCGCATTTCGCCTATGCGCTGCCTAAATTTCAGGCAGATGATGAGCAGACTTTCCCCCATCCACATCGGTCCCGTGCGGATCGACGATCCCGTCATTCTGGCGCCGATGACCGGCGTCACCGACATGCCGTTCCGCACAATCGTGCGCCGCTTCGGCTCGGGCCTCAACGTCACCGAGATGATCGCGAGCCAGGCGATGATCCGCGAAACGCGCCAGTCGCTCCAGAAAGCCGCGTGGGACCCGGTCGAGGAGCCGGTGTCGATGCAGCTCGCGGGCTGCTCGCCCCATGAAATGGCCGAAGCCGCCAAGCTCAATGCTGATCGCGGCGCGGCGATCATCGACATCAACATGGGCTGCCCGGTCAAGAAGATCGTCAATGGCGACGCGGGCTCGGCATTGATGCGCGACTTGCCCAATGCGACCGCGATCATCGCCGCGACCGTGAAGGCGGTCGACGTGCCCGTCACCGTCAAGATGCGGATGGGTTGGGACCACGCCAGCCTCAATGCCCCCGAACTCGCGCGCATCGCCGAGGATCTCGGCGCGAAGATGATCACCGTCCACGGACGCACCCGCAACCAGATGTACAAGGGCTCGGCCGACTGGGCGTTCATCCGTCGCGTGAAAGACGCGGTCACGATCCCGGTGATCGCCAATGGCGACATTTGCTCGATCGAGGATGCCGAAACCGCGCTTGAACAATCGGGCGCGGATGGCGTGATGATCGGGCGCGGCGCTTATGGCAAGCCGTGGCTGCTCGGCCAGGTGATCGAATGGTTCCGCACCGGCCGTCGCCTGCCCGATCCGAGCATCGAGGAGCAATATCATCTGATCGTCGAGCATTACAACGCGATGCTCACACTCTATGGCTATGAGACCGCTGTCGGCATCGCGCGCAAACACATCGGCTGGTATACCAAGGGGCTGCACGGCTCCGCCGAATTCCGCAACCGGGTGAACGCCCAGAACGACCCCAAGCTGGTGCTGGCGATGCTCGCTGAATTCTACGCGCCGTGGCGCTCGCGACAGGCGGCGTGAGCGCGGCGTCAGCGCCACCCTTTGCCGAGCTGATCGCGGCGCTGCCGATGGCGGTGATCCTGATCGCGCCCGACGATCGCATTGCCTTTGCCAACAGCGGCGCCG
The DNA here is from genome assembly GCA_964449575.1 of uncultured Stakelama sp. Lineage (GTDB taxonomy): Bacteria > Pseudomonadota > Alphaproteobacteria > Sphingomonadales > Sphingomonadaceae > Sphingomonas. The sequence goes on along the minus strand of CAYUYZ010000016.1, from coordinate 30,513 downwards.
AACAGCTGCTCAACACATCGGAGCGCGCGATGCTGGGGCAGAAAATGGCCAGCATCATGATCCTCCCGCCTGATTATCTGGAACGCCGCGAAGGACTGGGCTTTGCGGCCTTTGACACGCGGCTCGACACCAAACGCGGCGGGCGGGTGCGAGTCGATTTCAGCGAGGTCGCGGTGCCCGAACATTCCGGCTGGCGGATCGTGACGCTCCACGAGGCGGCTGCCTCGCGCCGGATGGGCCAGCCCGACCGTGCCGCCGCGCGCGCGGCGGTTGGCGCTGCCGCCATGCTCGCGCATGAGATCAAGAACCCGCTGTCGGGCATTCGCGGCGCCGCGCAGCTGCTCGGGGTGACCGCGAGCGGCGAGGATGCGGCGCTCCCCGAGCTGATCATTGCCGAAGTCGACCGCATCGCCGCGCTGATCGACCGGATGCAGGATTTCACCGACACGCGCCCGCGCACACTCGAACCGCTCAACATCTACCCGCTGCTCGACCACGCCCGCCGTGTCGCCCGCGCCGGATTCGCGCGCGATGTCGCGATCGAGGAGCGCTTCGATCCGTCGCTGCCGCTGGTGCAGGCCAATCACGATGCGCTGGTGCAGGTGCTGCTGAACCTGCTCAAGAACGCCGCCGAAGCGACCGCGTCCCAGGCCGACCGCCGCATCACCCTCGCCACCGCCTATCGCCACGGCATGGCGGTGAGCGCGACCGCCGGAAAGCCGCGCCGCCCGCTCCCGATCGAGTTGCTGGTGATTGATAATGGCCCCGGCGCGCCGGCCGACATCGCCGATCATCTGTTCGATCCGTTCGTGTCGGGCAAACCCGAAGGGCAGGGGCTTGGCCTGGCGCTGGTCGACAAGCTCGTGCGCGACATGGGCGGGATCGCTCAATATGCCCGCGAAGGCTCGCCCGAGACGACCGTGTTCCGCATTCTGCTGCCGAGGGCCGCATGAAGGGCCGGATCCTCGTGGTCGATGACGACGCGGCGATCCGCACGGTCGTCGCGCAAGCGCTGCGGCGCGAAGGTCATGACGTCAAGACGGCGGCGAGCCTCGCCGAGCTCGATATGGCTTTGCGGGGCGGCCTGCCCGATGTGCTGATTACCGATGTCATACTGCCCGACGGCAATGGCATCGACCGGGTACGCGCGCTGCTGGAGGCGCATCCGCAGCTCCCGGTGATCATCCTGTCGGCGCTCAACACGCTGTCGACGGCGGTGAAGGCCAATGAGGCCGGTGCCTATGACTATCTGCCCAAGCCGTTCGACCTCGACATACTGTCGCGTGCGGTACGCAGCGCGCTCGCGCGGGGCGGCGAGCAGGCGGCTGACCCGGCCGAGTTGCTCGACGGCGGGCTGCCGCTGATTGGCCGGTCGCCCGCGATGCAGGAGGTTTACCGCGTCATCGCGCGGGTCGTCGGCAATGATCTGACCGTGCTAGTGACGGGCGAATCAGGCACCGGCAAGGAACTGGTCGCGCGCGCGATCCACGACCTCGGCCCGCGCCGTTACGCGCCCTTCGTCGCGATCAACATGGCCGCGATCCCGCGCGAGCTGATCGAAGCCGAGCTGTTCGGCCACGAACGCGGCGCCTTCACGGGCGCGCAGGCGCGGTCGGCAGGGCGGTTCGAACAAGCAGCGGGCGGGACGCTGTTCCTCGACGAAATCGGCGACATGCCGATCGAGGCGCAGACGCGGCTGCTGCGCGTGCTGCAGTCGGGCGAATTCACCACCGTTGGCGGCGCGCGGGCGATCCGCGCCGACGTCCGCATCGTCGCCGCCACCAACCGCGACCTGACCTTGCTGGTGGGTGAGGGGCGCTTCCGCGAGGATTTGTTCTACCGCCTCAATGTCGTCCCCGTCGCGCTCCCGGCCTTGCGTGCGCGGCGGCAGGATGTCGCGTTGCTGGCGCGCCATTTCCTCGATCGCGCGGCCGAAGCCGGATTGCCGCGCAAAAGCCTGCGCGACGAAGCGATCACCGTGCTCGAGGGTCATGACTGGCCCGGCAATGTTCGCGAGCTCGAAAATGTCATCCGTCGGATTGCCGCGCTCAGCCGCGACGAACAGGTTGGCGCCGATGATGTCCGCGCGATGCTCGGCAGCAGCACCGGGCCGACGGTCGCGCCGACCGATCTCGGCATCGACGCCGCGATCCGCGCCCGGATCGACCGGCTCGCGCGCGAAGAGCCAGCGGCACTCGACGATGGCACGCTCTACGACCGGATCATCGCCGAAGTCGAACGTCCGCTGATCGAGGCTTTGCTTGCACGCCACGGCCAGAACCAGCTCCGCGCCGCGCGCGCGCTCGGCATCAATCGCAACACGCTGCGCAAGCGGCTCGATGATCTCGGCATCGAGCCCGGTCGCTAACGCCTTTTTTGTGCCATTTGCGCGCCCGATAGATCGACCAGCGCGACAAGCCACCGATCGCCGCGCCAATTATGTGTGTTATCGGCAACGCTAATGTTGTAAGAATACCACGATGAACGATCCAGTCGCCGTCGCGACGCCAGAGAGACCCGGGGTTCGACCCGTCGCCCCGCTGATTGAGATCGGCGTTCTGGCGGTTGCGGTCGCAGTGGCGATCGGCAGTTATCTGCTGATTGCACGTAGCGGTAGCGCCCCGATACCGCTCTCACCGCTGCTGATCGCGGCGATGCTGATCGCCAATTTGCTGCCATGGATTGCGCTGCTTGTGCTCGGCGGACGGCGGATCGCGATGCGGCGCGCGGCACGATCGCCGATGGGCGGGCGGGGAAGGCTGCACGTGCGGCTGGTCGCAACCTTCTCGATCCTCGCCAGCGTGCCGATCATCCTGACGGTGATTGCGGCCTCGGTGATGTTCGAGGCGGGTGTCGATTACTGGGTGTCCGATCGCGCGCGCAACGCTTTCAACTCGACGATGGGCATGGTCGACGAAGGGCAAAAGGAAATCATCAAGCGCTGGCTGGCCGAAACCAACCAGCTCGTGAAAGACATCGACCGCTATTACCCCACGATCCCGAAGCAGCAGGAAGATTTCCAGCTCTTCTTCAACCGCGAAACCTATTTCCGCAATCTCGAGCAATCGGTCCTGTTCCGCTACCAAAAGGACGCGGGGATTCAGGTGCTCTACGTCTTCAATCCGCCGACCGAAGCGCAGTTCGCGCAGCGCATCAACCCAACGATGCTCGACCTCATCGGCCGCGACAAGACGCCATACATCAACCGCACCACCGACACCGTGTGGCTGATCGCACCGATCCCCAACCAAAAGGACACCTTCGTCTACGCCGGAACAAGCGTGACGGCGGCGTTCCTCAGCCGCCAGCACATCGCCGCCTCAGCCCTCGTCAAAGACTATGAAGCGTTGCAGAAGCGCACGCGCGCGATCCAGCTGACTTTCAATCTCATCCTGTTCGCAGTCGCACTGCTGATCGTTGCCGTCGCAGTGTGGATTGCGTTGCAAGTCGCCGATCGGCTGGTGCGACCGATCGACGCGCTGGTGGGCGCCGCCCACCGCATCGCCAGCGGCGAGCTCAGCGCGCGGGTGCCGACGCCCAAGGTCGAGGACGAAATCGGCGCGCTCGGCAATGCCTTCAACAGCATGACCGAGCAGTTGCAGGCACAGACCGATGCGCTCGTCGCCGCCAATGACCAGCTCGACAGCCGTCGTGCACTGATCGAGGCGGTGGTCTCGGGCGTGTCGGCGGGGGTGATCTCGGTCGATCGCGAGCGCCGGATCCGCCTCATCAATCGCTCAGCGCTGGCACTGCTGCGCGCGGGCGAGGCCGCGCCGATCAGCGCCAAGCTCGCCGATTTGTCGCCCGAGCTCGACGCGCTGCTCGACGCGGGCAATCCGGAGGCGGTGATCCAGATCGCAGCACAAGGCGAAGCGCGCACGCTCGCGGTGAAGATCGCGGTCGCGGATGCCGGGCCGATCCTGACTTTCGATGATATCACCCAGCAATTGCTCGACCAGCGTCGCGCGGCCTGGTCCGACGTCGCGCGGCGGATCGCGCATGAAATCAAGAACCCGCTCACCCCGATCCAGCTCGCCGCCGAACGGCTCCAGCGCCGCTATGGCAAGCAACTGCCCGAGGATGACGGCACCTTCGCGCGCCTGACCGAGACGATCGTGCGTCAGGTCGGCGATCTGCGACGGATGGTCGACGAATTTTCGTCCTTTGCGCGGATGCCCAAGCCCGTTTTTCGCGAAGAATCGCTGCTCGATATCGCGCGCCAGGTGCTGTTCCTCCACGAAGTCGCGCATGGCAGCGTCACGTTCGAGCTCGTGCATGCCGAGCCGCCGCCGTCGCTCGTGTGCGACCGCCGCCAACTCGCGCAGGCGCTGACCAACATCGTCAAAAATGCGGTCGAGGCCGTGCAGAGCCAGGACGATGGCGCCACCGGCAACGTCACGTTGACGATCGCCGCCGGGGAGAAGGGCCGCGTCACGATTACCGTCGCCGACGACGGTGTCGGCCTGCCGGTCGAGCGCGACCGCATCGTCGAACCCTATATGACCACGCGCGCACGCGGCACTGGCCTTGGCCTCGCGATCGTCAAGAAGATCGTCGATGAACATCTGGGCACGATCACTTTCGCCGACCGACCCGGTGGCGGCACCATAGTCACCCTGTGTTTCGATGCCGACGCGCTCGCGCAGCTCGCGGGCAGCGATACCGACCGCGCCGATCCTGGCGACCATTCGGGCGAAGAGCGCGCGCCTGTCCTCACCCGTATCCGAAAGTAGCAGCCATGGTTCTCGACATCCTTGTCGTCGACGACGAGAAAGACATTCGCGAACTCGTGGCCGGTGTGCTGGAGGACGAAGGCTATGAGACGCGGCTCGCCGCCGATAGCGACGCCGCGCTCGAAGCGATTGCCGCGCGGCGCCCGTCGCTGGTGCTGCTCGACGTCTGGCTGCACGGCTCGCGGCTCGACGGGCTCGATCTACTCGACGAACTCAAGCGACGCGACCCGAGCATCCCGGTGATCGTCATTTCGGGCCACGGCAATCTCGACACCGCCGTCGCCGCCATCCGCCGCGGAGCCGCCGACTTTATCGAAAAGCCGTTCGAGGCCGAACGCCTGCTGCTGCTCGTCGAGCGCGCGACCGAGACCGAACGCTTGCGCCGCGAAGTCGCGAGCTTGCGCGAAACGGCGGGGCGTGAAGACGACCTCACCGGCAATTCCGCAGCGATCAACGGCGTGCGCGCGACCCTGAAGCGCGTGGCGGCGACCGGCAGCCGCGTGCTGATCACCGGCGGAGCAGGCGTTGGCAAGGAAGTCGCCGCGCGCCTGCTCCACGGCTGGAGCCAGCGCGGCGTCGCGCCCTTCGTCGTCGTCAGCGCCGCGCGCATGACCCCCGAGCGCGTCGAGGAGGAATTGTTCGGGGTGGAGGAGGGGGGCAATGTCGTCCGCCCCGGCCTGCTCGAACAGGCGCATGGCGGGACGCTGTTCCTCGACGAGATCGCCGACATGCCGGTCCAGACGCAGGCGCGGATCTTGCGCGTGCTGACCGACCAGAGCTTCACCCGCATCGGTGGCCAGCGGATCGTGCGCGTCGATCTGCGCGTCGTCTCCGCCACCGCGCGCGACCTGACCGTCGAAATCGCCGAAGGGCGCTTCCGCGAGGATCTCTATTATCGGCTCAATGTCGTTCCCGTCATCATCCCCTGCCTCGCCGAGCGGCGCGAGGACATCCCGCCGCTGGTCGAGCATTTCGTCGCGCATTATGCCGCGCAGCGCCGCGTGCCGACGCCCGAAGTCGCGCCTGAAGCGATGGTCGCGCTCCAGAGCCACGAATGGCCGGGCAATGTCCGCCAGCTCCGCAATGTCGTCGAGCGCACCGTCATCATGGCGCCGGGTGAGCGGATCGGGCGGATCGACATCGATCTGCTGCCCGCCGAAGTGCTCGGCGATCAGCGCGATCTCGGCATTGGGGCGGCGACCACCGCGATCATGGGCGCGCCGTTGCGCGAGGCCCGCGAATATTTCGAACGCGAATATCTGCGCGTCCAGATCCGCCGCTTTTCGGGCAATATCTCGCGCACCGCGACCTTTATCGGCATGGAACGCTCGGCGCTGCATCGCAAATTGAAGCTGCTGGGGATTACCGAGACGCGCGGCGAGGATTGAGCGCAGGATATGGACGCGGGCCGTCCGCGTTCCTACATTAGGCCAATCGGACGCCGCCAACCGGCGCCTCGCGGGGCATTTCCTCGCCAAGAACAAGGAACGATCATCATGGCCGAAAAATCCGCCTCGCTGCAGGACTTGTTCCTCAATTCGCTGCGCCGTTCGAAAACGCCGGTGACGATGTTCCTGGTGAAGGGCGTCAAGCTGCAGGGGATTGTGACCTGGTTCGACAATTTCAGCGTGCTGCTGCGCCGCGACGGCCAGTCGCAGCTCATCTACAAGCATGCGATTTCGACGATCATGCCGGCGTCGACGATCGACGTTGATGCGATCCTCGACACAATCGGCGAGGCGCAGAAAAAGGCGCCGCTGCTGCAAGAGATTTTCCTGAATGCCGTGCGCAAGTCCGAAGAGCCGGTGACAATGTTCCTCGTCAACGGCGTGATGTTGCAGGGGTATATCACCGCGTTCGATCTTTTCTGCATGCTGCTCCAGCGCGATGGCATGGCCCAGCTCGTCTATAAGCATGCCGTCTCGACCGTGCAGCCCGCGCATCCGCTCAACCTCGCCGAGGAAGCGACCGAGTCGGACGATTGAGTAGCGGGTTCGAGCGCGACAAAAGTGAATTCGCCCGCGGTGGCCGCGCGGTGGTGGTGCTGCCCGATCAGGGTGGCGCGAGCCGCGACGCCGATGCGCGACTTGCCGAGACGGCGGGCTTGGCCGAAGCCATTGGCCTGATCGTTACCGACAAGATCGCCGTCCGGCTGCGCAGCGCCAAGGCAGCGACCTTGATCGGACAGGGGCAGATCGAACAGATCGCCGCCGCGGTGCGGATGGAAGAAGCTGACCTCGTCATCTTTGACGCTGCCCTTACGCCGGTGCAACAGCGCAATCTCGAAACCGGGCTGACCGCGAAAGTCATCGACCGCACCGGGCTGATCCTCGAAATCTTCGGCGAGCGCGCCGCGACCGCCGAGGGGCGGCTGCAAGTCGAGCTTGCGCACCTCGATTATCAGGCTGGGCGGCTGGTGCGGAGCTGGACCCACCTTGAGCGTCAGCGCGGCGGCTTCGGCTTCCTTGGCGGCCCAGGCGAAACCCAGATCGAGGCTGACAGGCGCCTGATCCGCGACCGGATGGCGCGGCTGCGGCGCGAGCTCGAGCAGGTCAGCCGCACGCGCGGCCTCCACCGCGAACGCCGCCAGCGCGCGCCGTGGCCTGTGATCGCGCTCGTCGGCTATACCAATGCGGGCAAGTCGACCCTGTTCAACCGGCTGACCGGCGCGCAGGTGATGGCCGAGGATCTGCTGTTCGCAACGCTCGACCCGACGTTGCGGCAGATTTCGCTCCCCGGCATCGACAAAGCGATCCTGTCTGACACGGTGGGCTTTGTGTCCGACCTGCCGACGCAGCTCGTCGCCGCGTTTAAGGCGACGCTGGAGGAAGTCGTATCGGCCGACCTGCTCGTCCATGTCCGCGACATTGCGCATCCCGATACCGAAGCGCAGCGCGCCGATGTCGAAAAAGTGCTGTCGGAACTGGGGGTTGCCGAGACCACGCCGCGTTTCGAAGCGTGGAACAAGCTCGACCTGCTCGAAGGCGATGCCCGCGCCGATGTGCTTGCCGAAGCGCGGACGCGCGACGACGTGATCGCGATTTCGGCGCTGAGCGGGGAAGGGGTCGATCTTATGCTGACGATCGTTGCCTCACGGCTCACCGAAGCGCATCGCCGCTATACGATCACGCTCGACGCGGGCGACGGGGCGGGGGCGGCGTGGCTGCACCAGCATGGCGAAGTGATCGAGCATTGGGTCGACGGCGAGCAGGCGGTGTACGAAGTGCGGCTGAGCGAGCGCGATTGGGCGCGGTTCGGCGAGCGCGCCATTTGATCCCTTTTTGTTCTTGACAATTACAACCAGATAGGTTATACGCCGCAGCCATCTGCTCGACCCGGCGTGGCCTGTCGGGGGAAGCGGATGGATCGGTTGGGGGCGTCGAGCCTTCGGCCATCGACCGGCGCGGAATCGTTCGGGTAAAGCCGGATCCGCAACCCACGAGCGATGGGCTCACCGGCACGTAGGATAGGGGGCAACCCCGATGCCTCGCAAGCGCCACACACACGCCGGTCGCACCGGCAAAGGCGTGCCAACCATCGCCGAACAGCAAGAAGCCTCGGCGCTTCATTGCCCCTGTACCCAAGTCGCCGAGCCCCGAACGTATCGTGGCACGGACGCGCCGGTCGATTTTCCTGCTTTGCATGCGGATGGAGGGAGAGGTGTGTCTGGCGGATTTGTCCGGATCATGATCGCTTCCCAACACCCACCCCGTTCGTCCCGAGCGCAGTCGAGGGGCGGGATCGAGGCGGATCGCTTGAGGCCGGTCCCTCGACTGCGCTCGGGACCAACGGTTGGAGATATGGACTTAAAGCGTGACCGATTTACCTTGACCCGCTTGTTTCGAGCGAAGTCGAGAAACAGGCCACAAGTGGCACGCAAGCGTTTCTCGACTTCGCTCGAAACGAGCGGATGAGTGGTAATTCAATCCAAAGTCATCCTGCTCTAGCGCTATTCGCCCGCCTTCGCCGCGACCCACAGCGCTTCCTTCGCCTCCAGCGCCAACCCCGCAAACGCATCGCCCGCGGCATCCTCCATCGCCCGAAACCGCCGCTCAAACTTCGCATTCGCCGCCCGCAACGCCGCCTCAGGATCAACGCCTTGCTTCCGCGCCCAATTGACCACCGCGAACAGCAGGTCGCCAATCTCCTCAGCGCGATCCGCGTCCGACTCCGCCGCTTCGACCTCGGCAATCTCCTCGTCGATCTTCGCGCGCGCGCCGCTCGCGTCGGGCCAGTCAAAGCCGACTCGTCCAGCACGCTTCTGCAATTTCTCGGCGCGCATCAGGGCAGGGAGGCCGAGCGCCACCCCGTCGAGCGCGCTCGCCGCCCCCTTGGCGCCGCGTTCCTCGGCCTTGATTTGTTCCCAGAGGTGAGGGCCGCCGCCAACGGCGTCGTCGCCGAAGATATGCGGATGGCGGCGCTGCATCTTGTCGCTGATCGCCGTCACCACATCAGGGAAAGCGAAATGCCCGGCTTCTTCGGCCATGCGCGCGTGGAAGACGACCTGGAACAGCAGATCGCCGAGCTCGTCCTTCAAATCGCCCATGTCGCCGCGCGCAATCGCATCGGCAACTTCATGGGCTTCCTCGATCGTGTACGGTGCGATGGTCTCAAACGTCTGCACGGTATCCCAGTCGCAGCCGGTCACCGGATCGCGGAGGCGGGCCATGATGGTTACCAGACGATCAACCATTGCTACCCTCTCGTTAATCCATCAGTCCGATAATATACATTATGTAAAATAGATCATGATCCGCGGGGGACCAGAATCAGCCGGTTCCCCTCGGCGCGCCAGCTTTTGAGCTGCGACAGGAAATCAATGCCGAGCAGATCGGTGCCGTCGGTATCGCTCACCAGCACCGGCAAATCCTTCGCGCGGATCGATCCGAGCTGAAGCGACCCCAGAGTCGCGCGGTGCGCGAGCGCCTGGCCATTGGCGGTATCGACCAGCACGCCGAACCCTTCGTCGACGGTCGCGCCCACCGCCTTCGCCGTCGTGCGCGAAATCGTCGTGCTGGTGGCGCCGGTATCAACCAGCATCCGCCGACTGACGCCGTTGAGCACGACATCGGCCCAGAAATGCCCGCCTTCACCGCGCGCCAACTCGACGGTCGATCCGGTGACGACATTGCTGCTTAAACCGGCATCGACAAGGAAGCCGTCGATATAGCTGCGATTGCGCGTCCAGAAGGTCGCGATGATCAAACCGGCGGCAAAAATCCCGATCCAGATCAACGCCATCCGCATCGTCTGGCCGATCGGAATGCCGCGCGCGATCAGCGCCGACAGCGGCAGAATCAGCAGCAGCAGATACCAGAGCGCACTCATCTGATCGCCGTTGGTCACAGCAGAAACTCCTGACCGTCATAGCCCGGGACGACGCCCGCGGGCAGTTCGCGGCAGAGTGTCGCATAATCCATCGACTGGTCCATATGCGTCAGCACCGCATGCGATGGAGCAAGCTCGGTAATCCAGCCCAGCGCCTGATCAAGCGTCGGATGCGACGGATGCGGCCGCCGCCGCAGCGCATCGACGATCCACAGGTCGAGCCCGGTGTAGATCTCGCGCATCGTCGGCGTCATCGCATGAAAATCAGTGGCATAGCCCACCGCTTTGCCATCCGCTTCGAAACGCAAGCCTGCCGAAGTGATATCGCCGTGCGGCTGTTCGGCGCTGACGACGGTGATGTCACCGATCGTGATCCGCTCGGCGAGCAGATCAATCGTCATTGTCGGCGGGTAGCCCGCACGCCCGTGGAACACATAGCCGAAGCGGTCCAGCATCGAGGCGCGCGTGCGGCTTTGCGCAAAGCCCGCAATCGGCGCGCCGCGCGCGTGGTAGAGTTGGCGCACATCATCGACGCCGTGGCAGTGATCGGCATGCTCATGCGTCCAGATCACCGCGTCGACCTGCTCCACATCGGCTACCAGCAACTGCGCGCGCATATCGGGGCCGGTATCGACCAGGATGCGCGTCGTCGCAGTCTCGACGAGGATCGAGACGCGCGTGCGCCGGTTCTTGGGCTCCAACGGATCGCAGTCGCCCCAGTCGCCGCCGATACGCGGCACGCCCGACGAGGTACCGCAGCCGAGGATGCGAACCTTCACGCTTGCGCTTTACCGAATAGTTTGAAGAAGTTGGCAGACGTCGTCTCGGCCAGCGTCATGACGTCAACCCCGCGCAACGCCGCCAGGAACCGCGCGGTATCGGCAACAAAGGCTGGCTCACCGGTGCGGCCACGATGCGGCACCGGCGCCAGAAACGGCGCATCGGTTTCGATCAGCAGCCGATCGTCAGGCACCCGCGCGGCAGTTTCCTGCAAATCCTTGGCATTTTTGAACGTCACGATCCCCGAGATCGAGATGTAACAGCCCATTGCCAGCGCCTTGTCGGCGAAATCAGCGCTCGCGGTGAAGCAGTGGATCAGGCAGGGGAAGGCCCCCTTCCCCATTTCATCGGCGATGATCGCGGCGGTGTCATCCTCGGCATCGCGGGTGTGGACGATCAGCGGCAGCCCGGTCGCGCGCGACGCGGCGATATGCGCGCGGAAATTGATGGCCTGCTGGGCGCGGTCGCTATGGTCATAGTAATAATCGAGGCCCGTCTCGCCGATCCCGACAACGCGCGGATGCGCCGCGCGCGCGATCAGCATTTCGGTGGTCACATGGGCGTGCTTGTCGGCTTCGTGCGGGTGGATGCCGATGCTCGCCCAGATATCGTCATGCCCCTCGGCAATCGCGACAATCTCGTCCCATTCGCGTTCACGCGTCGAAATGGTGAGCATGGTCGACACCCCCGCCCCGCGCGCGCGGTCGATCACCTCGGCTTGCTGCTCGACCAACCCCTTGTAATTGAGGTGGCAATGCGAATCGACGAACATCAGTCTTCGACCGGGGCTTCGAGCCGGGGAAACAGTGCGACCGGCTGCTCCAGCCGATAACCGCCCTCAGCAAGCGGCGAATACCAGTGCGAGCCAATGCCAACGAAATTCCGCAGCTCGGGCGCAATCCCCATCGCGTCGAGCAATTTCGCCGCGCTTGCCGGGATCACCGGCGCAATCGCCACCGCGAGCTGCGCAATGCAGATGTAGAGCGTGGCCAGCACCGTCTCCATCCGCTCGGTATCGGTCTTCTTGAGCGCCCAGGGTGCCTGCTCGTCGATATAGGCATTGCAGGCGAACACGCCCTGAATCCACGCCTCGGTCGCTTGGCTTAGCGCCAGTTCCTCATAAGCGCGCGGCATCGTCGTGCGCACGATCGTGTCGATTGTCTCGAACAACGCGGCATCGGCGGGATCATGGCCGTGGATCGCGGGCAGCCAGCGGTCGCAATTCTTGAAGATCTGGCTGAGCGTGCGTTGCGCCAGATTGCCGAAGCTGTTCGCCAGATCGGCATTGGCGCGTGTCACAATCGCCTCGGCCGAATAGCTGCCGTCCTGCCCAAAGCTGATGTCGCGCAGCAGGAAATAGCGCAGCGCGTCGACGCCATAGGCATCGGCCAGCGCGATCGGATCGGCGGCATTGCCGGCCGACTTGCCCATCTTCGCCCCGTCGCGCGCGAGCACAAAGCCGTGACCGAACACGCTTCCCGGCAGCGCGATTTTCGCGGACATCAGGAAAGCCGGCCAGTAAACCGCATGGAATCGCACGATATCTTTGCCGATCAAATGCAGGTTGGCGGGCCAGTAACGGCCAAGCGCACCGCCCAGATCGGGATAGCCGACACCGGTCAGATAATTGGTCAGCGCATCGACCCAGACATACATCACATGCCCCGGCGATCCCGGCACCGGCACCCCCCAATCGAAGCTGGTCCTCGACACCGACAGATCGCTCAGGCCACCTTCGACGAAGCGCAAAATCTCGTTGCGGCGGCTTTCGGGGCGGATGAAATCGGGATTGGCCGCGTAATGATCGAGCAAAGGCTGTTGATATTTCGACAAGCGGAAGAACCACGTCTCTTCGGCGGTCCACTCGACCGGCGTGCCTTGCGGAGAGAGCTTGCCCCCTTCCCCGTCGACCAGTTCCTTCTCGTCGTAAAAGGCTTCGTCGCGAACCGAATACCAGCCTTCGTAGCGATCGAGATACAGATCGCCCGCCTCAGCCATCGCCGCCCAGATTGCCTGGCTCGCGGCATAATGATCGGCGTCAGTGGTGCGAATGAAGCGGTCATAGCTGATGTTCAGCTTATCAGCCATCTCCCGAAAATAGCCCGACATTTCGGTCGCGAGATCGCGTGTCTCAATGCCCCGGTCGCGCGCCGCCTGCACCATCTTCAGCCCATGTTCGTCGGTGCCGGTCTGGAAGCGCACATCGCGCCCCGCCTGCCGGTGAAAGCGCGCGATCGTATCGGCGGCAATCGCTTCATAGGCATGGCCGATGTGCGGCCGCCCATTGGGATAATTGATCGCGGTGGTGATGTAATAGGGGTCGGCCATGCCCCCGCCCTAATCGAATGCGACGGCTTATTGAAGCCTTGGCGGTGCCAACCGCGCGACCAGTCCCGCCATTTCATATACCGTCGCCTGCTGGTCGAGCGACAGCGCCCGCGCGCTGATCGACAGCGCCCGCGCGGCATCATAGGCATCGAGCGCAATCCGCAACGGCTCGCCCGTGCGATCGGCCGCGCGATCGGCGATGAAGCCCGGCACGCGATCGAGAAACGCTTCGTAACGCGGCTGCGCGGCTTTCAGCGACAATGCCTTGGCCAGCTTGCCGCGCGCGCCATTGCCGGGGTCGCCATCGGCCGCGATCGACGCCATTGCCGCATCGAGTTTCGCCATGTCGAGTCCGGCATAGCCGAGCGCCCGCCCCGGCGATCCTTCGCCCGCCGCGATCAGGGCGGTGAGCTCGTCGGCGCTAGCCTCGGGCAGGGCCCGCGCCAGCACCACCCGCATCGCCTCATCGTCGAGCGCGTCGAACCGCAATTGACGGCACCGCGACCGGATCGTCGGCAGCAGCCTTCCCGGCGCATGACTCACCAGAATGAAAATCGTCCCCGCCGGCGGCTCCTCAAGATTCTTGAGCAGCGCGTTCGACGCCCCCGGCCGCTCAAGATCATCGATCGCGTCGATCAGCACCACGCGCGCCGCCGACATGCTCGGCTTGGTCGCGAACATCGGCTGGAGCGCCCGAACCTGCGCGATGGTGATGCTGCGCGCGGTGTCGCCCTCGGGTTTGTCGGCATCCTTGGGCAGGCGTGCCAGCAAGCGGTAATCGGGGTGCGACCCTGCCGCGATCATCCGCCGCGTCGGATCATCGTCGGGTACGTCGAAGTCGTTCGGCAACACGCCCGGTCGCGCTGCTTCGGCGAGCAGCCGCAGTGCCGCGATTCGCGCAAAACTGCCCTTTCCAACCCCCTGCGGCCCGGTGAACAGCCACGCATGGTGCAGCGCGCCCGAATCCATTGCGGCGCGAAACGCGCGGATCGCCTCGTCCTGACCGATGGGGAGCGTCGCTACGGGCTCGCTCACATCCCGAACAGCGACCAGAACCCCGCCCAGGCGCGCCCGAAAAAGCCTGCCGGTGCGACATCGGCATCGGCCACCAGCGGCAACGTCTGCTCCGGCAGGCCCGGCGACGTCACCACCAGATCGGCAATATGCTGCCCCGCCTTGATCGGTGCCTTGATCGGCCCGTTATAGACCACCTTGATGTTGAGCGGCGGCGTCGGCCCGCCGGGCAGCGCGACCGCCAAATCGCTCGGCGCGACCAAGCCGACCTTGTTGGTGGCGCCGAGCTGAACTTCAGCCGTCTCGATCTTGCGCCCTTTCGCGGCGAGCTTCTTCGACTTCCACGCGCGAAAGCCCCATTCCATGAAGCGTACCGATTCATCGGCGCGCTGGTTGAACCCGGTCAGCCCCGCGACGACCATCACCAGCCGTCGCCCGCCCTGCTCGGCCGATCCGGTAAAGCCGTAGCCGGCTTCCTCGGTGTGGCCGGTCTTCAGCCCATCGGCGCCCGCGACGCGGCCCAGCAACGGGTCGCGATTGGCTTGCGTGATCGCGCCGCCATTCCCCAATTGCTTGCCCCAGGTGAAGTCAGGGCGCGAATAGAAGCGTTTGTAAAAGGCCGGATAATCCTTGATCGTCGCACTCGCCAGATGCGCGAGATCGCGCGCGGTGACATAGGTCACGCCGCCATCGGGCCAGCCATTGGTGGTGCCGAAATGGCTGTCCTTCAGCCCCAGCCGCTGCGCGGTCGCGTTCATCTGCGCGACAAAGGCTTCCTCGGTGCCCGAAGCGCCTTCGGCCAGCACGACGCACGCATCATTCCCCGACAGCGTGATGATGCCATAGAGCAGATCAGCGACGCTCACCTGCTCGTTGACCGCCAGGAACATCGTCGAGCCCTGATTATTCCACTTTTTCCACGTCTCGGGTCGGACGGTGATCTTCTGGTCGAGCTTCAAATCGCCATGCTTGATCATTTCGAACGCGACATAGACCGTCATGATCTTGGCCATCGATGCCGGCGGCATCCGCCGGTCGGCGTCGCGCGCGAACAGCACCGCGCCGGTCGACAGGTCTTCCATATAGGCCACCGGCGCCGGGGTATCGAAGGGCGGCGCGGCGGCCTGGGTCGGCATGGCGACGGCGGCAAGGCTCAGCGCGAGAACGGATTTTTTCATGGGGCAATCGATTCCATCACTTTGGGCGTCATTCTTGAATCAGGCGCGCATCGCCGTAGCCGCGCTGCGCCACCGCACCGCGTGCTGCCTCGGCGGCGGGGCGTGCGGCGAAGGGCCCCAGCCGAACGCGGAACACGGAGCCCGCTGGCTGCACCGACCCGCCCAGCGCATCGGCGAGTGCCTGCGCCCGGGCCGCGCTCGAAAAGCTTGCGACTTGCACGAATAAGGACCCCGCTGCCTGGGTCGGCGCGCGCAGCGGCGCGGCGGGTGCAGCGGGTCTTGGCACGGGCTGCCGAACCGGCACCGCCGCAGGCGAAGACGGCAACCGGCGGCGCAGCGCGATCAGCAACTGCGGCGTTGCGTCGAGCCGCACCGATCCGGGGCGGCCACTGCGCAGCGCCGCCTGATCCGCGATCGGTGGATCAGCCTGTCGCACGCGCACCGCGCTCACCGGGCGCGCATCCACCCCCAGCAACTGCGCCGCGCCGCGCGACAGATCGATGATGCGGCCAGCGACGCGCGGCCCGCGATCAGTGATCAGCACCAATATCGTGCGCCCGCTGTCGAGCGCGGTGACTTCGGCAAAGCTGCCGAGCGGGAGGCTGGGATGCGCGGCCGTAATCGCCGCCGGGTCGAAGCGCTGCCCCGATGCCGTCGCCCCGCGCACTTCCTCGCCATACCAGCTCGCAAAGCCCACCGCGTCATAGCGCGCTGCGCCGAACGCCTGGCTGGTGCCGCGCGGCCCCTCGCCCGTCGGCGGGCCGTCAGCGGGGATCTGCTGGGCCAGTGCCAGCATCATCAGCGCACTCGCAATCATGACGCCACCGCGTCGGCCAGCAGCCCGACCGAGAGCGCATAAAAATTGGAGCAATTATAATCGAGGATCACCCGGTAATTGCCCGTCAGCAAATAGCCGGTCTTGCCCGGCCCATCGGGTTCGAGCAGCGTCGCCTGCACGCGGTCGTCAGGCCAGGCCTTGCCCTGCGGCACCAGCCCCAGCGCACGCCATTCGGCAATCGTGCGCCAGCGGCTGTGGCGCTCAAAGACGCGGGCGCAACGCGGTGAGATCGACCGATTCGACACATCGCTGCGAACGAACGTCGTCGGCACGGTAACCGCCAAGCCCCAGGTCTGGCCCGGCCGCCACCCCGCATTGGCGAAATAATTGCCGATCGACGCCAGCGTATCGGCATCGCTCGCCCAGATATCGGCGCGGCCATCGCCATCGCCGTCGCGCGCGAGGCGGAGATAGACTGAGGGGAGGAACTGCGGATTGCCCGTGGCGCCCGCCCAGCTCCCCTTCAGCCGCTCGCGCGGCACGCCGCGCTCGACCATTTCGACCGTCGCCAGAAATTCAGCGCTGAACAGCGCGCGTCGCCGCCCTTCATAGGCAAGGCTCGCCAGCGCGCGCGGCAGGTCGAAACTGCCGGTGACGCTGCCGTAATTGGTCTCATGCCCCCAGATCGCGACCATGATCGATTCGGGCACCCCCGTGTCGCGCTCGATTTTCGCGAGCCGTGCCCGCTGCGCCAGATAAACGGTGCGCCCGCGCGCGATCCGTTGCGCGTCGACATGGCTGCGGCGATAGGGTTCGAACATCGGGATTGGTGCGTTGGGATCGGCTCCCGGCTGCGCGCGGTCGAGCTCGATCACGCGCGGGTTGAGCGTCAGTCCGGTGAAAACCGCCTCAATCGCCGCTGGACTCCGTCCCTGCGCTTCGGCCTGACGCCGCAGCTCGCCGAGGAAATTCTGGAAGCGCGCTTCGTCCGATGGTGCGACCTGCGCGGCGCCCAAGCTCGACCCGCCGAGCGCGACACACAGCATCGCCGCCCCCCACGCCCTACGCCAACCGAACCGACCCATCGCCTTCATGCGCCAGCATTGCCACAAGCGCGCGCCCGGCTGAACCCCTTGCGCGACCCTCTTGCGCAAAAGATCGGTTGCACCGTAAGCGATGCGCGACGGAGAGATGGCCGAGTGGTTTAAGGCAGCGGTCTTGAAAACCGCCGTGGGTGCAAGCTCACCGTGGGTTCGAATCCCACTCTCTCCGCCACGCCCGTCCATCCGGCATCGCCGACGCACTGAGTAGATCCCGCGCCCGAATGACGAGCTCCGGCCCCTGCATCGCCCGAAATCGCGCATGACCGGCGCCGCGTCTGCCGTGCCCGATCGGCCGACCACCCCAACCATTACCCTCAGCCGCCTGGTGCTCGCGGTGATGGGCATCGTGTTGACGCTCGGCATCGTCCGGCTGGCGGGGCACGCCTGGATCGCGTTCAGCTTTCCCTATGGCGTCGATTATGGCGAGGGCGTCGTCTGGCAGCAGATGCGCGATATTGTCGCGGGGCAAGGCTATCGCCCGATCGGCGTTTATCCGGCGATCGCCTATGAATATCCGCCCTTTTTCCATCTCTGCGCGGCGGCGGTGGCGCGCCTGGCGGGCATCGACGAGCTTTACGCTGGCCGGCTCGTCTCGCTTGCGAGCGCGGTCGCGTGCGCGGTCCTGGTTGCCGCACTAACGGCGCGATCGATCGCGAGCGAGGACCGACGCGTCGTCCGGGCGGCGTCGGCAATCGCCGGACTGGTGTTTTTGAGCCTACCCGTCGTCGGGACATGGGCACTGATGATGCGCGTCGACCTGCTCGCCTATGCCTTGACGCTGGGCGGCATGGTGCTGGCGAGCCATGCACCACGTTCGCTCGCCGCGACGCTTGGAGCTGGCCTGCTGTTTACGCTGGCCCTGTACACGCGCCAGACCTGCCTGCCCGCGCCCATCGCCGCGTTCGCCGTACTGCTGCTCGCCCGCCCAAGCCGCGCCTGGATGATGGCCGCGACATCGCTGGCGAGCGGGCTCGCGGCGCTCGCGCTGTTGCAGGGCGCGACGCAGGGCGGCTTTCTGCTCAACATCGTGTTTTACAACATCAACCGGATCATCTGGGACCATGCACAGGCACTCGCGCTGGTGCTCCTTGCGAACCTCGTCATCATCGCCATCGGGATGATCGGGCTGCGGGCGGCGCTGGAACGCGGAGCGCCGCGCGGCTGGGCAAAGCTACGATCCGACCGGCTGGCGGCGCCAGGCCAGGTTGCGCTCGCGATCATCATCCTGACGCTTGCGGTCAAGACGCTGATGCTCCCCGCCATCCTGAAATCGGGGGCGAGCGACAATTATCTGATCGATTGGTTCGCCGAAATCGCGATGCTGGCGGGAATTGCCGTGGTGCCCGTGGTGCGCGCCGCCATCGGCGCCCCCGCCAAACCGTCGCTGCTCCTGCTCATCCTGCTCGGCATCGGCGTGCCGATTCAGGGGGTGGACCTAGCGCGATCGCCCGACGTGGCGGCGGCGCGCGCGCAGGCGCGGGCGCTCGACACGATCGTGGAACGCATTCGCGCGAGCCGCCTACCGGTGATTTCGGACGACGCTACCTTGCTGCTCCGCGCGGGCAAACCGATGCAGTTTGAACCCGCGATCGTCGCCGAACTGGGCAGCGCGAAACTCTATGACGAGCCCGCGCTGATCACGCTGATTCGCGCGCGCCACTTCGGCTTCTTCGTCACCGATGGCGATGCAGGCGACACATTGTTCGATCAGCGATTTAACCCGGCCGTCGCGGCGGCAATCCATCAGGTTTACCCGCGTCAGGAGCGGATCGCCGGGCGAATCCTGCATTTGCCGCCCCGATAGCATCCGCGCTCAGCGCCGGTTGCGCAGCCTCGTCGGCGTCACGCCGAACACCGCCTTGAAACAGTGCGAGAAATAGGCGTGCGATCGAAATCCCATGCGGTAGGCAATTTGGGAAACGGGTTCATCGCTTGTGGCAAGCATCCGCGCGGCCTGCTGCAATTTCAGCCGCGCCTGATAGTCGATGAAGCCGGTGCCGAACGCATGTTTGAACCGGCGCGAGAAATAGGAAGGCGACATCGCGCACAGAGTCGCGGCTTGATGGAGCTGAAGCGTCAGCGCCGGGTCGCCGTCGAGGCGATCGAGCAAGGGGCGGAATTTCGAAAGGCTGGAGTGCGCCATCGTGCCGTCGGCCGTCTTGGGGCCAAAGGACTGCACGGCGGCCAGCACCAGCGCCTCGAGCTGGACCGCCACTGCCCTTTGCGGCGCGCGATCCGCGATCGATTGCGCCAGCCATTGGGCGAGCATCTTCATTCGCGCGAGCGCTTCCGGGCCAAGGATGGCCCCCTGTGGCGCGGCAGGTAGCAAAATCGCCTGACGATCAACCGCATGCGGATCGAACTGGATGAGGGTCCATGCCCGCGCACCGGGCGCAAAGGCGAAATCATGGATCGCCATCGATGGCGCATAGACGATGGTGCCGGGGGCAAAGCTATGCCGGCTGGCTTCGCAAATGAACTGGCCGCCGCCTTCCTCAATCACCACCAGTTCCGCAGGCCCGTGAAAATGGAGGAATGGCTGGGGAACCTGCATCTCCGCAGGCTGACGGACCTGCTCGACCCGCGCGGCCACGCCTGGAAGCAGGGGGACAGGTTCGGACAAGGGGAGCAGCATGACAGGATATTGATAACTTACCGCGCAATTTCTCACAATATCGGCCAATGACGCGCGATATTCCGACATTTATCGTGTCGCCTCTTGCCACAGCGCTGGCATGGTTGCGGAGTCCCTCCCCTCGAACAAGTGGATCAACGGTGACTTTGAACGCCCCCTTCGCCTTGTCGCCCGACGCGATCGAGCGATACCGCGCCGATGGTTTCGTCCGCCTGACGAACGTCTTCGATCCGGCCGAACTGGCCGACTATGGCGCCGAGATTACCCGGCTGACGCTGGCGCTCAACACGCAGGACAAGCCGCTGGAAGAGCGCGACACCTATGATCGCGCCTTTCTGCAGGTGATGAACCTGTGGCGCGTATCCGAAACCGTTCAGCGCTTTGTTTCCGGCCAGCGGCTCGCCGCCATCGCGGCGGCGTTGATGGGCGTCGATGGCGTGCGCCTCTATCATGACCAGTCACTGTACAAGGAACCGTCGGGCGGCTTCACACCGGCCCATGCCGACCAATATTATTGGCCGCTCGCGTCGGATCGGACGATCACGGTGTGGATTCCTTTGCAGCCGGTCCCGCTCGAAATGGGGCCGCTCGCCTTCTACAAGGGCAGCCAGAACGCCGCCTTCGGGCGCGACCTGCCAATTTCGGACGAAAGCGAAGCCAAAATCACGGCGGCGATGGAGGCGCAGGGATTTCCGATCGACGAACAGCCCTATGCGCTCGGCGATGTCAGCTTTCATGCCGGTTGGACCTTCCACCGCGCCGGGGCCAACCAATCGAACCAGCCGCGATCGGTAATGACGATGATCTATATGGATGCCGCGATGCGGCTGGCGGCGCCCGCCAATCATATGCAGGCGGCCGATTGGGAGAAATGGTGCCCTGGGGCCGAGGTCGGCGAGGTGATCGGCACGCCGCTCAACCCGGTGATTTGGAGCGCCTAGCGATGCGCGTGCTTCTTGCGTTCCTCCTGCTCTTCGCGACCGGACCCTTGCTGGCGCGACCCGCTGCAAAGGCGCCGCAGCCCGTCGATTATGTCGATCCTTTCATCGGCACCGACGGCACAGGCCACACCTCGCCCGCCGCCAGCCGACCCTTCGGCATGGTTCAGCCGGGGCCGGACAATGTCGGCACGGGCTGGGCATATACGTCGGGCTATCAGTATCGCGCGCCCGATATCATCGGCTTTTCGCAGAATCGGGCGAGCGGCACCGGCATTCCCGAGCTTGGTGATGTGTTGCTGCAGCCCAGCCAGACGCGCCGGGACAGCTTCGTCAGCCGCTACGACAAGGCAAGCGAGCGCGCGAGGCCGGGCTATTATGGCGTGACGCTCGCCGATAATGGCGTTCGGGTTGAACTCACCGCCGCCCTGCGCACGGCATTCCACCGCTACACCTTCGATAAGGGCGGTCGGGTCTGGGTGCTGGTCGATTTGCAGCATGGCCTGACCTTCCTTGCCGGCCAGCAACCGGTGTTGTCGAACCACACCGAGCCGACGCCGTTCGGGCTGGAGGGCGTTTCGCGCCGCCGCAACTGGACGACGCGAACGATCGCCTTTTCGCTCGCGTTCGATCATCGCGTCGCCGAACGCATCACCTTGCCGCCGCGCCCGGACGATGCCGCGCCGCGCTATCTGTTGGGTTTCGATCTCGGCAGCGGCCATCTGCTTCAGGCCAAAATTGGACTGGCGAATACTGACGTTGTCGGCGCCCGGCTGAACCGTGGCGAAATAGCTGACTGGAACTTTGATCGCGTTGCGGCGCAGGCGCGGGTCGAGTGGAACGCGCTGCTCGCACGCGCCACGATTGAAGGACCGCGCGACCAGCAGCGGATCTTCGCCACGGCGCTTTATCACGCGTTCCTTCACCCCTCGCTGGTATCAGACCGCGACGGGCGCTGGCGCGGCCCCGATGACAAGATTCGGACGGCGAAGCATGGCCTGCGCTATTCGACCTTTTCGCTCTGGGACAGCTTCCGCGCAGCGATGCCGCTCTACACGTTGCTGGCGCCCGAACGCGTCGATGATTTCGTCAATTCGCTGATCGAACCAGCCGACGAAGGCGGTCGCTTGCCGATCTGGCCGATCTGGGGCGGCGAGACCGGCACGATGATCGGCGAGCCGGCGCTGCCGGTGCTCGCCGATGCCTGGACCAAGGGCTTTCGCGGTTTCGACGGCAAACGCGCGCTAGCGGCGATGATCCGGACGTCGAGCGCGGATGGGGCGCTGTCGCAATGGAGCATCTTCGACCGGTACGGCTATTACCCCTATGACAAGGTCGAGGGGGAAGCCGTTTCGCGCACGCTTGAGGCGAGCGTGGGTGATGATGCCGTGGCACGGATGGCGCGTATGCTGGGCGACAAGGCAGCAGCCAGCCGCTTTGCCGCCCGCGCGCAAGGCTGGCGCAAGCTGATCGATCCCGAAACCCGGCTGGCGCGCGGACGCGACAGCACGGGCAAGTGGCGCGCACCCTTCGATCCGCTCAAGCCCACCTCACCGCTGAACAATCCGGGCGACTATACCGAGGCCAATGCCTGGCAATATAGCTGGACCCCCGCGCTGCTGGATCCCGAGGGGCTTGCCCAAGCAGTCGGCGGCCGTGCGGCCTTCAAGTCGATGCTCGACCGGTTTTTCTTCGGCCTGAAACCCAGCGCCGGAGCCGAATATCTGGGGCAGGAAGCGATGATCGGGCAATATGCCCACGGCAATGAGCCGAGCCATCACATCGCCTGGCTCTACGCCTATACCGACCATCCTGAGATCGGGCATCAGCTCGTGTCGCGCATCGCCCGGAGCTTCTACAAGGACAGTCCGGGCGGGATCATCGGCAATGAAGACGCCGGGCAAATGAGCGCCTGGTATGTCTTCGCCACGCTGGGATTCTATCCGGTCCAGCCCGCGAGCGGCGCCTATGTCTCCGGCATCCCGCTCGTCCGGCGTGCGAGCATTCGCGTGCCCGGACACCGCGCGCTCACCATCGAACGGACAGGGAGCGGTGATCGGCTGTTGCGGGTCACCTTGGCCGGGCAGCCGTTAAACCTCCTCGGCATGCCGCATGTGCGGATCATTCGCGGCGGGACGCTGCGCTTTGCGACGGCGCCGATCAGCCCGGCATCGTGACTTCCGCAATCACCAAAGATTCGGCATTGGCGCCAAACGGACCGCGCCCCTCCACACTCAAATCGCTGTCGATGGCGATTGACGCGCCGATGCACGAATATCCCGACCACGCGCCGCTGGAGACTGGTCCCACATTGCTGACGCCGACGACCGGAATCGCATAAGCTTCGACGATTGCGCGATAGCTGGCCAGCCACTCGCCGCCATAAGGAGTCGTCTTATTGTCGAATCCCGGCGGCACCGCCCAGGCGCAGGGCGACAGCAGAATCCCGGCCCCCATTGCGCCTTGCGCCAGACCCAGCACCGGCGTCCACAAATCCGCGCAGATCGATAATCCCACCCTGCCAATGGCGGTATCCGCCACGCCAAGGTTGCTCCCGGTCGCATAGATTGCGCGGGCGAAGTCGAGCTCGGCAATCTTGCGATGGATCGCCGCGATCCGGCCATCGGCATCGATCAACACGGCGCTGTTGAAGATCGCAGCGCCATCGCGTTCGGTGAGCCCGGCCGCAACCACAAGCCCATAGCGCCGTGCCTTATCGCACAACCGGGTGGCATGGGGGCCGGGCAGCGGCTCAGCCATGCCGCCCGCAGCACCGAAGGTCCAGCCGAGATCAAGCGTTTCGGGCAGCACGATCGCCTTCGCGCCTGATGCGGCGGCATCGGCGATCATGGCTTCGGCGCGGGCGAGATTCAACGCCGGCACGCCCGGCGCCACCAGCATTTGGCCCATCGCAATGCGCAGCCGCGCTGCGCTCACGGGGTTCCCAGGATACGCACCGCATAGGGGGCGAGCGGCGCGCGCACGGCGCCCTTACCCGCCAGCAGCCGAAGCCGTGCCGTCTCGATCCCGCGGTCAAACTCTGGCGCGGCGGGTGCGCCCGAAAGATTGACCAGCAACAGTGTCCGCTTGCTGCCGTGCTGGCGCAGCACGCACAGCACCGGCGAGGACCGCGCGCAGGGCAAGGACTGGTCGCCCGACGCAAGCTCCGATCTTGTGCGCCGCAGCGCGATCAGCTGCCGGTACCAGTTGAGCAGCGACGCTGGCTGCTGCTGCTCCTCGACCGAAACGCCATCGTTTGATCGGTTGACCCGCGGATCCCACACCCGGCTTAACGATTGGTACCAGATCGCGGACTCGGGCGCGTCCAGCGCCGCCCGCCAGCGAAACGCTTCACGGCGGGGGATGTCGGGCGCGTCGGTGCTTTCCGCCGGTCCCCTCTTCCCGCGCATGCCCAGTTCCTGACCATAATAGATCAGCGGCTCGCCGCGCAGCATCAGCAGAATCGCGGCACCGGCCCGCGCCTTGGCGAAATCGCCACCCAACAGCGTCATGAAACGGTCGGTATCGTGATTTTCCAGAAACACGACCTGGCGCTTGCCCTTGGGCGTCGCCTGTTCGGTCGCGGCGATCTCGCGCACGATGGCTGCCGTGTCGAGCCGGGTGAGCGCGTCGCGCAGCGGAAAGGCAAAGACCGCGTCGGCATGGCCGCGCGTCATGAAATCGGTGCCATAGCCCCAATCCCATTGCTCGCCGACAAAGCGAAATTCCGGCCGGCGCGTCTTCACCGCGGCGATCAAGGGCTTCCAGAAGCTGTCGAACAGGTTGGTGGCGCGGTGCATATTGTCGAGATCGTCCATCATATGGTCGATCCGGTAGCCATCGACGCCATCGCGCCCGCTGCCATCGCCGTGCGGGTCGGCCCAGCGCAGCAGATAGTCGCGAAAATAGTCGCGCACGGCTGGGTTGTTGAGATTGATCGGCGTAATCACATGCGATGTGCCGTCCGCCGCGCCCGCATAAAGGCCGAACACCGACGCAATCGGATCGGCGGCCTTGGCGCTTTCTGCACCGCCGCCGGGCGCCTCGTTCCAGAACAGCCGATCGCGATAAGGCGATGCCGGATTGTGCCATGCACTGGTCAACCAGGGGTGGCCGCCCGCGACATATTGGAATTCAAGGTCCATATAGACCCTGATGCCTTGCGCATGGGCCGCGCGAATGAACGCAAACCAGGCATTCTTGCCGCCATACTCAGCGCCAACGCCGTCGAAATCGGTCGCGAAATAATTATGGTAATAGGGCGAAGGCTGAACCGGGGTCAGCAGGATCGTTGTGACCCCCAGTCGCTTGATATACCCCAACCCTTGTCGCAACCCGTCTAGATCGCCGATCCGGTCGCCATTGGTGTCGCGAAAACTGCGCACGAAGACGTGGTAGAAGATTTCGCTGCGTTCTGGTTGCGCGGCTAAAGGTCGCGATTGCGCCCGAGCGGGTTGAACCGGGTCAACGCCGAGCATCAGTAGCAGTGCACAAAGCCATGCCAGCGTTACGCGAAACTGCCGCACTCCAGCCATGAAGATTGACCCCCCGTGAGTTGTTGGCAAATGATGGCGACGCGCATCATGATCGTCCAACGGTTCTCAAGGGAATACGTATGCGCGCGCTGCCACACTTCGCTGATCAGCGGACGGAAACGCATCAAACCATGCGCCATAAACGTTCAGGCGCGTCAGCTCATGGACCTCGGCTTCTGGTCGAGGTCGAGCAGCGCGTCATAAATCGCCTGCTCGAGCGGCGCCTGAAACTGGCAACCCGCGACGAAATCGTCGCTCCACACGATTGTGGCCGCGACCGGCCCGACGATCGGCAGCGTCAGCCAGATCATCGAGCCCGACTTGATCGGCGAATAGGTTTGGAGGCGCGCACCATGGATCGACAGATCGACGACGCGGCACAGCGCCCGGTCGAGCCCGCCCCGCCCGACGCGGGCGTCAAGCGACACCGGCGCACGCGGGCTGCGGCGCCGACCATTGAGCATGGCCGGTTCGAATTCGGCGGCAAACATCACGCTTTTGTCATTCATGAGCAAAGCGTAGCCGTGCATCCCTAAGGCGCCGTTAAGAACGACGCCTTGGGCGCATATTCGCTGGCGATTACTTGGTCTTGAGCGACAGGCCGCCGAAACGCTTGTTGAAGCGCGCCACCTGGCCACCGGCATCGAGCATCGAGCCACGCCCACCGGTCCACGCCGGGTGCGACTTGGGATCGATTTCGAGCGTCATCAGATCGCCTTCCTTACCCCAGGTCGTGCGCGTCTTGTACGACGTGCCGTCGGTCATCTGGACGGTAATGAAGTGATATTCGGGGTGGATGTTCTTCTTGGCCATCGGGGTAAGCTCCATAAATGGCTGGTTCCGACCAGCCTGAGGAAGGGCGGGCCGCTAGCATGGGCGCGCGGCGGATGCAACGGCGCGATCACCAGCCGCTCGACTTCCCTTTGTTCTGCTCGTCGAGCCACGCCTTCAGCGGCGCGAAATATTCGGCCATTGCTGCACCCGATATCTCGCGGCTGCCGGTGAAAGCCTCGAGCGCGTCGGGCCACGGCTTCGACTGGCCGAGTTCGAGCATCGCGTTGAGCTTCGCGCCAACCTCCTTGTTGCCATAGAATGAACAGCGGTGGAGCGGCCCCTTCCACCCGGCCTGATCGCACGCCGCCTTGTAGAATTGGAACTGAAGCAGCCGCGCGAGGAAATAGCGGGTGTAGGGAACCTGCGCGGGGATATGATATTTCGCGCCGGGATCGAATTTGGTCTCGTCGCGCTCGACTGGCGGGACGATGCCTTGATATTGCAGCCGCAGCGCGTTCCACGCGGCCTGATAATCGTTGGTCTTGATCGCGCCCGAAAACACACCCCAGCGCCATTTGTCGACGAGCAGCCCGAACGGCAGAAAGGCGACCTTGTCCATCGCCTGCCGCAGCAGCAAGCCGATGTCCTTGTCCTCGCTCGGCACCTTGGCGGGATCGAGCAGCTTGATGTCGACGAGATATTGCGGCGTGATCGAAAGCGCGACGAAATCGCCGATCGCCTCGTGGAAGCCGTCGTTGGCGCCATTTTTGTAGAGGAACGGCTGCGCCTTGTACGCGCGCTGGTAATAATTATGGCCGAGTTCGTGGTGGATGGTGACGAAATCGCCGCTGTTCACCTTGGTACACATCTTGATCCGCAGATCGTCCTGATTGTCGATATCCCAGGCCGAGGCATGGCACACGACTTCCCGATCGGCGGGCTTGGTGATCTGCGAGCGCGTCCAGAAGGTTTCGGGCAGCGGCGCAAGGCCGAGCGAGGTATAGAAGCCCTCACCGATTCGGACCATCTTGACCGGATCGTCACCGCGTGCCGCTAGCAGCGCACCGATGTCGAAACCCAGCTCGCCCGCTCCCTTGGGCGCTACCAGATCATAGATGTCGCCCCATTCCTGCGCCCACATATTGCCGAGCAGATCGGCGCGGATCGGTCCGGTCTTGGGCTGCACCATGTCGCCATATTTTTCATTGAGCTTCGCGCGGGTGTAGGTGTGCAGCGCCTTGTAGAGCGGCTCTACATCCTTCCACAGCTTGTCGGTCAGCGCGCCAAACTCTTCGGGGCTCATGTCATAGCCCGAGCGCCACATCGCGCCGACATCCTTATAGCCGAGCTCGCGCGCGCCCTGATTGGCGATGCCCGCCGCCCGCGCATAATCGTCGCGCAGCGGCGCGCCGACATTGTCGTGCCAGCTCACCCACATTTCTTGGAGCTTGGCGGGATCGCGGATCGTGCCCATCGCGGCTTCGATATCGCTGCCGTTGATCGGCTTGCCGTCGAGCGTCCCCTTCCCCTTGCCATAAGCCGAGGCCATTTTGGTCGATAGCGTCGCGAGGGTGTCGGCAGCGCCCGCCGTCGTGGGTGCCGGCAGCGTGATCCCACCGCGCAACAGATCGAGCTTGCGCCTCTGGTCGGGCGACAGCCCGGCGACCTTCTGGAGTTTGGCGGCGTCGAGCGCGAGCTTGACCTGATACTCTGTCAGTTCGGCGCTGTTCTTCGCCGCGAGCGCATCGGTATCATCGGTGATATAGGTCGCGTTGATCCACTGGATGCGCCCCGCCTCAAGCACCATTGTGTCGAGCTTCGTCTCGGCGTCTTTCAGAAAGGCATCGACATCGGCAAGCGTCGGCGCGGGCGCAGCGAGCGCCGGGCTGGCGGCCAGCACAACGGCGAGTGCCGATGCGGCGGTGAAATGGCGGATCATGGCTATCCCCTTGATGGTCTGTTGGCGCGACAGTGAGCAGCCCGCGCCGTCAGGGTCAAGCGGCGAGATACTCCGCAATCGCTTGGCCGAGGTCGGGTTTTGCCACCGCGCTCATGTGATTGCCGGGGATCGCCTGATACCGTGCCTCGGGCAGCGCTTCGGCCAGTTCCTGTGCCGAGCCATTGTCCTGATCATCCTCACCGCACAGGATCAGGATCGGGCAGTCGAGCGCGGCCAACTCCGCATCGGTGCTCGACACGAACGTGTCGAGGAGGTGGACGAGCGCCTTGGCGTCGCCGCCGCTGGTCTTCAGAAACGCCTCGGCCAACCATTCGGGCGTGCCGCGCTCAAAACTGCCGATTTCGGTCAGCACCCGGCGGAAGAAGTCGCCGCGGCGCTGGGCGTCGATCGTGCCCTGATAGCCCATCCCCGATATCACCGTGCGGCGCGGCGTCGCGCCCATGATCAGCATCCGCAGGCTCGTGCGTGCACCGAGCGAATAGCCGACCAAGTCATAGTCGGTGAGACCTAGATGCGCGATCAGCGCGAGGTTATCGGTCGCGAGCACATCGGGGGGATAAGCAGCGGCGTCATGCGGCTTGGCGCTGTCGCCGTGCGCGCGCAGATCGGGCATGATCACCCGAAATCCGCGTGCTGCGATGGCGGCAGCATGGCCATATTTGATCCAGTTGGTCTGCGCGTCGGAAAAGAAGCCGTGGAGCATCACCACCGGGCGCCCCTCCCCGGTCTCGCGCCAGACGATCTCGGCGCCGTCGAAGCTGGCGAAGCGGTGCAGTGGCAGATCGGTCATTACGTCTTCCCCATCATAAGCGCGGCGAAGCTCGCATCCGGAACATCGGGCCAGCTCGGCACGTCATCGGGAATGGCGAACCATGCCTGCTTGGTCGCGGTGTAGATATGCGCGCGGCATTCGAGTTCTTCGGACCGATCAAGCGTCCCGGCGCGCACCACCGCAAGGCCGGGGCGGCGGGTGTTGGTGTTGTAGATGCGCGAATGGCAGGTGCCGCACACGCGCTGGGTCGAGGTGCGATCCTCGGTGGTGCGCTCATACACCACGACCGGACCAGTGACCGTCAGCGCCGCCTCAGGGACAAGCGCCTGCAAGCTGAACGCGCTCCCGCTCCAGCGCTGGCAGATGTGGCAGTGGCAAGCATAAGCTGGCGGCAATGTGTCGAGCGCGAGCGTGTAACGCACCGCGCCACAGCGGCAGCCGCCAGTGACGGTCCCGGTCATGACGCCTCTCCTAGATACTCCACATAGTCGCCTAGGCCCCCCGCCCGCGCGACGCGCGCAAATTTGACGTCGGCGGTCAGAACCCGAACATCCTCGGCCTGTGCCAGCACGAGATACAGGCAATCATAAAGCGGATGGGGCAAATCATAGGAAAGCCGCACTGCGGCCGATATCAACTGCTGTGCGGGCACCATCCGGTCGATGATCTGGCCGAGCGCCGCCGTGCCCGCCTCCGCCGCTGCTGCGTCGAGTTGTGCGGCTTGCACCTTTTTCCACAAGGCGTGCGCCACTTCGAGCGTGATCCAGTCGGGTGCGATGACGGCGCTCGCTTCCCCCACGCGAACCAAGGCAAGCGCGCTATCGGGTTCGCGGGCGACGAGCTTCACTGCAACGCTTGCGTCGAGGACGATGGCGGTCAACGGGAAGATCCATAGCCCTCGTCGCGCATTTCTCGAATCAGCGGAGTGCTGTCGACCGTTGCAGCAGTGTCGGGAGTCATGGCCCAGAGTCGTTGCGAGAGCGCAGTTAATTCGGTCGCCGACAATCGGGGCTTTAGAGGTCTGCCGCGCGCCAGTGCTTCGCGCAGTTCAGCCTCGAGCGATCGCGCATTCGCCTTGGCCGCTTGCCGATAATCGGCCAGCAGCGCGTCATCGAGATTGCGGATCAGCACCTGTCCCATCGGGGTAGTGATAGCAAAATGCTATCAGATCCTCAAGCCGCCTTCTTCAAATGCCGCCGCCCGAGCAGCTCGGCGATCTGCACCGCGTTGAGCGCGGCACCCTTGCGCAGGTTATCGCTGACGCACCACAGCACCAGGCCATTGTCGACGGTCGGGTCTTCGCGCACGCGGCTGACGAAGGTTGCGTACTCGCCCACGCATTCGACGGGCGTCACATAGCCGCCATCCTCGCGCTTATCGACCAGCATCACGCCGGGGGCCTCGCGCAGGATGCTCTGCGCCTTCTTGGCGGAAATCTCGTTCTCGAACTCGATCGTGATCGCTTCCGAATGCCCGACGAACACCGGCACGCGCACGCAGGTGGCGACGACCTTGATCTTGGGGTCGAGGATCTTCTTGGTCTCGACGACCATCTTCCATTCTTCCTTGGTGAAGCCGTCGTCGAGGAAGCTGTCGATGTGGGGGATCACGTTGAAGGCGATCTGCTTGGTGAACTTGTGCGCCTCGGCACTGTCGC
>CAYUYZ010000015.1:0-61525 GCA_964449575.1 uncultured Stakelama sp. | reverse complement strand
GGTTCGAATCCTGTCTCCCCGACCATTTTGGCGGAAAATTCTGCCCAAGCCGCTTAGCTGCGAGATAACTCGGCGTAGCGCTTGTCGAGGTAAGCGGCGGCCGCAGGATCGGCTTCACCCGCCAGTCTTAGCGAAGGGTCGTTGCCGAATTCGAATCGATATCGGCCATCGGGCGCCTCGATCGTCAGGTCGAGCCGGGCAAAGCCTTGACCGGCCGCCGTATAAGCTGCGTGCAATTCTTCGATCGCATCAAGCGCCGACGCGGCGAGCATCAGTGGATCGCGTTGGCGCGGATCGGGCGGATTGCGCACGATGAACGACTCAACGATTGATCGCAGCATGTCGCCCGATCCGGCAAATTCAGCATGGAGAAAGGCGCGCCGCCAGTCGGGCTCGTCTTCGACAACATCGAGCACGGCATTGACGAGCTTGTTCTGAGCATCAGCGAGGGTCGAGAACATCGGCATCCCATCAATGTTTGTTTTCGAAAGGGACCGTTACCCAGGTCCCCGCATCGGTCCGGAATCGAACCCTAAATCGGTCAGGCCGCGACGTCGAGTTGCCGCTGTCGTAGATCGATACGACCTGAAGTTCGACAATGTGCGATGAGTTGTCGAGGTAATCGCGCACGATGTTTTCGAACTGGGTCTTATAGGCACTGCCATTCAGATTTGGCTCTGAGTCACCCACGATTGGCTTCCCATTGCCCGCCACGACCGTCAGTTCGTTCACGACCGCGCCAAAGATATGGGCGATGAGGTGGAAGCCGACATCGGTGGTATAGCCCGTATGACCGATTTCGGTCTGGAGTGCCGAACTGGCGCGGTGGCCCTTGACGCGATCTGCAACGCCCTCGGCCACCGAAACTCGGCCCTGTTCATCGGTGGTGTAGGCAAGACGCTTATATTCATATCGGGTATTCGGCGTCGCATTTTTTGCGGCCGCGTTGAAGTCGGCCTCCGTGGCGAAGCGAACGACCCGGCGATCCGCCGTCTCGGCCTGAGCGACCGGGTGATGGACCAGCTCACGCGCAACGAACTCTTCGAAATGGGCAGGTGTGATTAGTTCGGGAGCAAGGCCCGGCTGCGCGACGAAACGCGTGTGCAGGTCTTGCAGCAACTGAGAGTGATGCGCCCCCAGATAAAGGAGCAGGCTCGACTCGGTCGCCATTGCGCGAACGGCGCTTGGCAACGCATCTATGCGGCTCTGCCAGAGCCGCAACTCGACGGTGTGCCGCAGGGTCTGCGCATAGCGGTGGTGCATATCGCTCGCCAAGCCGATGACCTCGCGCGCAATCCGCATCGCATCGGCTTCGCTATGGCCGCGAGCCTTCATGCGATTGACCAAATAGACGATCTGCTGCTCGCGACCGGCATCATTGGCCGCTGCAATCGCGTTGCGGATCGCGATCGGATCGTTGCCAACCAAGGCCTTGAGCCGCAGAAAATCGGCGGGGTGGTCCATCGCAAATTGTGCCAGCGCGGCCTGGTGCCATTGGTCGCGTTCGGCGTGGCTGGCGTTGGCGACGGCCTCGGCAAAGGTCGTAGCTGCGGGCTTGGGCGCGTTCAGCTCGGCCTGCGCCTCCATCATCGCGTTCATATAATCGTCGAACTGCGAGGACTCGGGCGTTTTTGCCGCGGTTGAGACGCCATCGTCGTCCACGTCGTTGGCGGCATGAAGCGATAGTGACGTGGCCGCTTCGAGATCGGTGTCGGTGGCGAGGGGCAGCGGAACGGGAGTCGTTTCTTCGACATCATTCGCGGGATGCAGCGTGTTGGCGACGACGGGTTCGGCCGCGGGCGGGGTGGGTGGGTGATCGGGGCCGCCGGTTTCGGATCGCAGCATGAGCGGCTCACTGCCCGCGCCCTCGCGCCCGGGCACCAGAAAGCCATGCGCTTCGTTAAACATGTCGGCGATGCGCTGTTGGTGCATCGCGAATTGGTCGGTCAGGATGCCGCGATCATTGCCCGTGCTTGCGGCACCCCCCAAGTCCATCAGCGTGATATGCGGGTCGCGGGCGGCGCTGCGGATGGCGTCGGGCAGCGTCGGATCGGCGGCAAGCTCGGCGAGGAACGCCTCGTAACGCGTCCCGCGTCCGTCACGGTCATGCGAAATCGGGAAGTGGGCGCTTAGCTGGCCGATCAAATGATCATAGCCGCCCTTGAATGAACTATGCGCATCGGTCCGCGCTCGCAGGAATGCCAGCCAGCGATCGCCCAGCGGCGTGCCAGAGCGAACATCGATTACATTGCCGAGTTCGCTCTGCCGCACGATCAGCGGCAGCACCGCACCCTGGCCATCCGACCCAGTGTAGCGCAGCGCGCTCTCGAAATCCTGGCTGCCGTAGAGTCCCCGGCTGGCATCCTCGTCCTTGCCGGGGCCGAGATGCGCGAGGTTTATGCCGTCGCGCTCATAGTCATCGGTGCGCGCGCCAGTGACGCCACGAAACAGCATCAACAGCTCGTCGCCGGGGGCGAGCGCGCCGGTGCGGATCATCTCGGCGCGCGTTGCCTCGAGCGTCGCCCGCGCCAGCGCTGAGCGCATTTCGGGCGTGAAATCGGGATCGCTCGCGTTGAGCAGCCGCGTCAGTCGCGCGAGTGAATCGGGTTCGCCAACGAGCCCCATCGCGCGCACCCGCTCATGGGCATCGTTGGTCGTTGCTATCCGGCCCAGATGCGGGTCGATCTCGCCGCGTGCAGCCAGCCCGTTCGCCTGCCGTTCAAACGCCTCGCGCTGCGCCATCCGTTGCGCGACGAAGGCGGCGTCGTGGCGCTCGACCTCGGACAGGGTGGCGTTGCGCACCACCCGCGACTCGGTGGCCCCATGCTCGACCATGGCGGCAGGCTCGTCGGGTCGACGCGATTGACCAAAGTCCGATCGACCTTCCGTCCGCTGACGAGCGGCAATCGCATATTGCAGCAACGCTTCTTCGCGTGAACCGCTGAACGGCCCCAGCGATTCGACACCGTGCACTCTAGGGTTGAGCGTCACCGAAAGCTCATAGTTTGTGCCGGTTCGGGTGATTTCGAATGTGGTTGCGATCCGCTCTCCGTTGATGGTGATGTCGATGATAGACGATCGGCGGACCGTCATGCCCGTGGACGCGCCGTGCATGCGGTCGAGTTCGGCCGCGAGCACCGAGCAGTCGCCGCCGATGCCCGATGGCAATGCCTTCAGGAAGTGATGAGCCGCATCGCCGCCGACGACCTCGGGGTGGGTGTGGCGGATGGTGATATAGCCTTCAGGGGGCGCAGCCACCGTGGAGTGCTTGCCTTGAATTACATAATAGTCGCCGGTGCCGGGATGATGGGCGAGCAACACTTCATGATCGGGCTGACGTGTGCGCATCACTTCGTAATTGATGAGCGCCTGATCGCCATCCAGCGGATTGGTCCCCCGCACCTTGGTGCCGGGAATCAGCGGCAGCACATGATCGAGACCGCCGGGGCTCAAATCGACGCCGCGGGCAAAGCTCGGCGGGGTAACCGTAAAGCCGGGATTGGTCTTTTCGGGGTCGAAATCGTCGCCTTCGGAGCGCAGGTGAAGCACAGGCTCCGCGCCATCGGGATGCAGCGCGGGGCCGAGCATGCCGGGATCGTCGGTGAGCAGCGAGTGACCGGTCGGAATCGACTCGCCCTCTGCTGGCGTATGTATGGGGACAGTCAACTGGTCGCTGGGATCAGATAGCGTGGGTCGCGCCGTGCTCGTCACCGCATTGTCGTTCGCGGCAGGCGATGGTGTGCTGGTCGATGTGCTTGCGTCGGCCGCCGCCAGCCGAGGTGCGTCATATTGGCGGGCAACGGCGGCGTGGGCGATGTCGCTAATATTGTGATATTCTTCGCGTTGCGAGCTTGGCAGGCCGCGTATTTCGCTGTCGGTCAGCGCGCCGCCGCCGCGCCGGAACGGATTGCGCGATCCGGGGTCGGCGCCATGTTCGAGCGCGCCCTGAAGCATGTTCTGGAGAAACGCGCTTCGCCCTTCGGCAAGGATCTCGTTGAAGCTGGCGCGCCCCTCAAGGCCGAGTTCGGTCACGCGCGACGCAGACCCCGACGCGCCACTCGAAATCGCGCGCGTGACTCCCGACGTCACCCAATTGGCCCGCCGCGCCATCAGCAGCGCCTGCGCCACCGCTTGCTCGCGTGACATTCCAGCCGCGAGCGCGTTGCGTGCCGTGCTGCGCGCCGCCGCCGACGTGACCGCGGTGCCGGCTCGGCCGAGCGCCGCACCGGCACCGCGCGCAACGCCTGACCCCACCGCTGCACCCGCCGCGCCGCGGAAGATCGCGCCCCATACCCGGTCGCCATAATCGCCGCTGCGGCGGTTCGTTCGGTCGATCGCCGCGCCGACGCCGCCCGAAAGCGCGCCGGAAGCCGCGGCAATGCCGAGATCGGCGCCCAGGCTCGCCGTCGCCGCCATCGTTCCGCCTTTGCTGATGACAAAGCGTTCAAGCGTGCGTTCGGAAATGCGGAAGCCCTGTGAAATGCCGCGACTGGCGACCGCACGCAACGCTGGCATCCCGCCGCGCGCGGCGACCGATCCGGCAGCGCCGATTCCCGCCGTCACGGTCTGGACCGCCGTCATCACCAGATCGCGCACGACTTCGTCGCGGCTGTAGCGGCCGCCCTTGATTGCCGCCGTCATGGCCACGCCCGCGAGTCCAGCGGCGGCCGTCACCAGCATCGGAATCCAGATCGATGCGGCAGCGCCGCCCGTCAGTGCCGTCGTGATCACCGCTGCTGCCACCACCAGCAGGGTCGTCACGAAATTGGCGGCGGCATCGACCGAGGCAACGAAGTTATTGGCCGTGATCCGCGACAGCGCGACGGCGGTCTCGAACGCGCTGTACGACCGCCCCTGCGCGGGCAGGAAATTGCCCTGCGCATCGAAGTTACCGAGCGCCATCGGCTCGCCGGTAATGGGGTCGGTCGAGCGCAGGCGTCCATCGGGGCCGAAGTCGCCATTCGAATGCCCCATCAGCCGCAGCAAGGCGTCGCGGTTCGTCTGCAGCAGATCGGCGTCGTTGCCCGCCATCAACCGACCCAGACCGGTCGATTGTTCGATCTGCTGGTTCATCGTGCGCAAGGCGACTTCGCCGCGCTGCTGGTCGTTCTGCGGCACCCCCATGAAAGCGATTTCAAGCTCATTGGCTTCATCGCCGCTGAAGGTCGCGCCATTCCAGTTGGTGACCGACCAGCGATGCGCGCCGAGCCCCAGCTTCTCATAAAGGCTCGGCCCTGATGGATGCGCGGTGTTCCAGCGTTCGAGCATCGCGTCGATTTGGACGCGATCCATTCGGCGGAGGTAGCGCAGCGCCATTTCGGGGTTTTCGGTGGCAATGGCATAATCGATCGCCGCGTCAGGACTGCCGCCCTCGCTGCCGATGATGCCCAGCGCCAGGCGTTGCTGAGGCGATCCTTCGGGCAACGCGTCCCGGAAGCGATTGCTGATGTAGCTGCGGATATCGGCGACGGGCAGGGGATCAGTCGTGCTTTCGCCCGCAATACCGCTACGGAAGTGGGCGAATTGCGCAAAAATCTGGTCGCGGTCGCGCTCGGCGGCGTCGGACGAGCCGCGCTCGCCGTGTCCGCCTTCGCGCGCATCGCTCGAGCCGATATGCAGGGCCGCGTCGACACGTTCGGCCGACCCGTGCGCACCGGCGCGGTTATATTCGACCAGCAGTTGCGCGCCGCGCGCTTCAATGCTGTCGGGGCCATAGCGGACGCTTTGCTCGATCCAGTTGAGCATGTCGGGCGCGACATGGTCGGTGCGCCCTTCGCCCATCGAGCCGCCATCGAAATCCATATCCGCGCCCGTGCCCCCGCGCGGCGGTGGCGGTGGGGGAGGGTGATAGATATCGCGCGTGGCATAGCGGATCAGCGCGTCTTCAAGCGCCGTGTCCGGGTTGACCGCAGGTTCGGTGGTCGCCGTCGCATCACCGCCAGTCGCCGGGGCGTCGTGCGCCGCGGACCGTGCAGGCGCGGCAGGCGACCCCGCCGGGGGGGCGGGGGCGGGCGCGGCGCTCCCGGGCGGCAAGGCGCTGACGCGTCCCTCGGGGATTGTCGCCAGTGTCGTGCGCACCCCGTCGAGCTGCCCGAATGCCGCCAGCGTCGCGTGCCATGTCGCCGCGCGGC
This sequence comes from uncultured Stakelama sp., assembly GCA_964449575.1. Classification (GTDB taxonomy): domain Bacteria; phylum Pseudomonadota; class Alphaproteobacteria; order Sphingomonadales; family Sphingomonadaceae; genus Sphingomonas. The sequence continues at coordinate 55,394 of CAYUYZ010000015.1, read as the reverse complement.
GCGCACCGGTGATGTCGGGGTGTTCGAGATGGAAAACATCAGCCAGTTGCCGGTCGGCGGGGCCTTCGATTGCCAGTTCATGGCTGTTGCGTGCCTGTCTAACCGCTTCGCTGATCGCGCGTCCACGTGCGTCGCCTTCGCTCCGGTTCGCGCGGTCAATGGCATCGCGCAGCACCACGGCTCGGTCGGTGCCGCCGCTATGCTGGTTACGCATCGCGTTGAAGCGCGCGAGATCGTCGCCGTCGAGTTGCGTCGCAAGCTGATCGAGCTCGCTCGCCGGGAGCGCGGCCATTTGCGCCGGCGTCAGGCTGCCCATGATCGTGCGAATGCGGGCGTCTTCGTTCGACCAGTTGAACGACGCGCGCAGTTCGTTCATCGCGGCGCCTGTGATGTCGCCCGACAGCGCGCCCAGCGCGGCATTGCGATTCCACTCAATGGTATCGGGATCCGAGAAGGTCCACTCCTTCGCATCGTCGAACTTGGTGTTGATCCGGTCGACGAGGCTGCCGTGGCTGAGCGCATAGACGGCCGATACCGCTGCGCCTGACGCCGCGCTGAGGCCGCGCAACGCATCCATCAGCGCCGACGGGTCGGGGCCGCGCCAGTGATCGAGCGCGGTATAGGCGCCATTGGCGCGACTGAGCAGCTCGGCCTGGACGGAGGTGTTGACGCGGGTGATGAAAGCGGCGGTGCCGGGCGCAAGCTTGGGATCGCCGACAATCGTGTCGCAATCGCGTCGGAACTCGACCGACGACATATAGTTTCCGCCGGGGCTGGGGCTGGCGTTCGGCGCGGCAGTCGTCGTCGTGCCGCCAGAGGCGCTGGTGGCCGGTGCACTGCCTGCGCCAGGCGCGGCCGGACTCGCGGTCGCGCCGGGGCCGGGCGCCGCGCTTGGGGCCGGGGCATCGGCATGGTCACCGCCTGCGCTCGGACAGCCGCCGCAGCTTGCGGGCGGCGGCATTGGCTGCGGCGCCGCACCGCTACCTGCACCCCCGGCGCCCGTCGGTGACGTGGCCGCCGCTGGTGCTGGCGTCGCGGTCGGAACCGTTACGTCGGCCGTCGCGCCGCCTGCACCGCCGCCGCCGCCCGGCGTACCGCTAATAGCGGCGGAAACGCGCGTGCCCAGGTCGTTCACCTGCGTATTGAGCTGCGCGACTTCGATGCTGCGCTGCGCTTCGGCGGGGCCAAGGAAAGACTCGCATGAACTGCGCACGCGATCGGGCGTGTCATGCATCCCGGCAAAGCTGACCTCGGTATTCGCGTTGAGGTCAGCAAAGGTCGTGCGGACCATATCGGCCATCGTCTGCTTGGCATTCGCCAGATTGGCGGAGCGCGCGTGCGCCATCGCGCCCTGGCGTGCACGGCGCCCGGCGGCGCGGCTGGTCGCACTCGCGAGCTGCTCGGCGGGGTAGCGGCGCTGCATCCCGGCGACATTGCTCGACAGGCGCTTGGCACCGGCCAGCAGCATGCCGCTGTAATCGCCACCGCCCTGCGCGGCCTGGCTGGCGAGCCGCTGCTGCGCCTGGACCACGCCAAGCGACTGGCCTTCGGCAACGGCGGTCAGCGCGTCGGCCTGCCGCTGCGCCATTGACCTGATGTCCTGCCGCTCAGTGGCGCCATCGAGCCGCGACTGATCGATCAGGTCGTGTCGCAAGCGATCATGCTGCGCCACAAGCTGCCGCTCGATCGACCGGTGGGTATCTTCGATCGATAGCGTCAGCCGCTCGACGAGGTCGTGGACCGACTGGATCGCGCCATCGCGCGAGGCGGCGACCGCCCGCGGCCCGGCTGTCGCCAGATGATCCATCCGCATGTCGAGCAATTGGAATGCGCCGTCCATCTGACAGGGCAGGCAATCGTTCAACGGATTGAGCACACCCTCAATCGCCGTCAGCCGCTCGCCGATCGCCGTGTCGTCGGCGGTGATATAGGGCACGATATATTGCAGCGCCGCCTCAAGCTTCGCCCGCGCGACGGCATCGCCGCCCGCGTCGCCGCTCGGAAAATCGGCTTCGGTCAGGTCGCTCGACGGCGATTGCGCGAATTGCTGGATCGCGGCCTGCGCATCGCCAGCTTTGAGACTGGTATCGGCAAGCGCCGACGACACCTCGTCGCTGATCCGCACGCGCGCGCCGCGCGGCCCCGCCATCAGCGATTGATAGGTCTGGCGCATCGTCGCCAACCGGCCAAAGGCCGATCCGGCAGCGCGGTTGATCCGCCGCCGCAGCGTGCTGGCCAGCGCATGTACTTTTTCGAGCGCGAACTCGCGGGCGCGGTCATTCGAGATGCGATTGTTGGCGAGGCCGGCGGCGATGTCGGCAAGGCCGCGATCAAGTTCGCTGCGCGCGCGATCACCTGCGCGCAGATTGTCGCGCACCGCATCGGCGGCCAGCAGCCGCGCGGCGCTGATGATTGTGTCGTAGAAGCCGCGCGAACTGCCGATGGCGCTGCTGAACTGCGTCGCTGCGGCGGCGGGTGATGCGTTCGGGTTGGGCAGCGGCTTGCCGTCCTTGCCCGTCGCCGGCCGCTGCCCGACGGGAACGGGAACAATCGTGGAGGCGATAAAGGGCTTGATGCGCAGATCGACGGCGATGCTCTCGCGACCGAGCGATGAACCGCCGGTGGCGGGACGCGGCTGCGGCAGCGCGAGCCGCGTCAGCGTGGCATCGCGCTGGTGGTCGAGATCGCGACTGTCACTGCTACTCCCGCGACGTTGGAGAGCCCCGCCAGCCGGGGCGGCGCCAGCGGCGCGGGCTGCACCGGGCGCGGCCGGGGCTGCGGCGTGATCGCCCCCGCCGCTCGTCGCCGCCCCGGCACTGGTGCGCGCGGCGCCATCTGCCGCGGCGCGCATGCTCGCGACCGGTGATCCGCTGCCATCGGCCGGATGGCTCGATGCGGCTGGATCGGGCGCTGCGCGGGTGCGCGGCGTGATGGGGGCGGGGCGCGCGATGACGGGTGCTGCCGAACGACGGGCCGCAGCGCTTGCGCGCACCGTATCGTCGAGGCGGCTGGCCTCAAGGCTCGACATCGCGCGCGTTTCACGGGCCGTGGCGCGTCCGCCCGCCATCGTATCGGGTGGTGGCCGACGCGGGGCAATATAGGCCGGGGTAACGCCACTATGGACCGCCGCCGTTGGCCTTGATGCTGAGGAGACATGACGATCGGACGATGCGGCGACGCGCGTCCGCACCGCCGAAGTCGGCGCCCGCCCCATCAGCCTGCCGCCAAGGGCGGTGGTGTCCGGCCGAGTTTGGCATATTCCTCGGCCGTGGCGGCATCGACATCAGCAGCGGTGATCTGGCGCCCCTCGGCCTTGGCGCGCGCGGCGGCGGCGAGCACGATGTTGCGGACATGGCCACCCGCCAGGTCAATCGTCGCCGCCACCTGGTCGAGCCGCGCGGCGGTGATCGCATGGCCGCTGCCGAGATGCCGATCCCAGAGCTGCCGTCTCGCAGCGGCATCGGGCAAAGGGAATTCGAGGACCATATCGAGCCGCCGCACGAACGCCGGATCGAACCGGTCGCGGCTATTGGTCGCGAGCAGCGCAACGCCTTCGAATTCCTCGATCCGCTGGAGCAGGAAATTGGTCTGCGCATTGGCGTGCCGATCATTGGCGTCGCTCACATCGGTACGCGCGCCGAACAGCGCATCCGCCTCGTCAAAGAATAGCACGACATCGCCCTGTTCGGCGGCATCGAGCAGTTGCGACAGGTTCTTCTCGGTTTCGCCGATCCATTTGCTGGTGAGCGCCGCGAGATCGACGCGGTAGCAGGGCAGCCCCGCTTCCTGCGCCAGCCAATGCGTCGCGAGCGTCTTGCCAGTGCCCGATTCGCCTGTGAACAGCGCACGCACGCCGGGGCGATAGCGTGCGGCGATCGTCGGGCCGAGCCCTTCGTGCAGCCGGTTGCGCAGCAGGATGCGGTCGCGCAGCCGGTCAAGCGAATCGCCAAGCCCACCAGGCAGGACAATGTCCGCGCGGCGGACCTGCGCGCTGCAACGGCGCGCGAGCGCGTCGATCCGCCCACCGCCTTCGCGCATCGCGCTCATCAGCGCATCGAGGCTAGCGTCGCCCTCGGGCAAGCGGCGCCCGATTTCGGCGATCCGCCCAGCGCCTTGGCGATAGCGTGCAGCGGCGGTTTCCGCGCTCGGCGGGTCGAGACCCCAGCCGCGCCACAGTTCGGCGCGTTCGTCATCGTCCGGCATTGGCGCGCGCCAGTCACGCTGCTTGCGCCCCGACTTAACCTGACCATCAGGACCAGCGATCAGCACCAGCGGGGCGGCCAAGGCATCGAACGCGGACAGGTCGATCGTTTCGCCCGGTCCGGCACTGCGATGCACGACCGGCAACCGCCGCATCATCGTCAGCCAGAGCGCCAGCCCGGCGGTCGTGCCGTCGCCGATCTGGCAGGGCGTCAATCCGGCGGTCTCAGCCACGACCTTGGCCAGCGCCTCGCCCTCGGCCGGGCAGTGGCAGCGGATGACGAGCAACGGCTGCGTCGCGGCGCCCACGGTGTGCGCGAGCAACGCGCCTTCGGCAGCAATCATATGCTCGATCCGCGCCGGGATCAGTACCCTTGCGGGCGACGGCGTGGTCACCCCCGGCGGCGGCGCGTCGAACCCGGCGAGCCCGGCGGCGAGCCAGGGCGGAATCGATAGCGACCGTTCGGGAAGTGGCGCGGCTTCATCGCCCCAGGCGATCAGGCCGGTGTGGGTCGCACCGCCACTCCACAGCGCGGCAACGCTTAGCCCCTCGGCGCTGAACAATGTGGCAATCAGTCCGGCGAGCGCGCGGGCGCCGCCGACGGGTGCCTGCACCGTTGCGACCATCCGCGCGACCGCCGCATCGCATTCCGCCGCGAGCAGCAAGGCAACCGCCAGCGCCTCGCCGCGATCCAGCCCGGCCGCGCGAATGACATTGGCGAGCCGATCAGCCGCAATTGCGACCGGCGGTGGCGTCCAGCCGGGATGCCCCGCGTCCTCGGCGACCGCAACCAGCCGCGCCAGGGCCTCATCGATCAGCTCGACGGGCGGGTGAAGGGGGTGCGGCGCGTTCATCCCGGTTCGGCATCGCGAAAGCGATAGCGGACCGAGAGGCCGAGCCAGTCGACCCAGCCGGGGTCGCGGTCGAGCGCGCGCCGGCGCAGGCGGATATCGGCGGCGGCGGGCGGAAAGCGAATGTCGAGCGCGCGGTCGCCGAGGGTGATCACGCCGGGTCGGTGCACCAGATCATGCAGCCGCCGCCGCGCGGTCCGGCGCAGCCAACGGTCGAGGCCAGCGCGCCACATCAGCGTCCAATCGGGCAGCCCATCTGGCGCCGCATAGGGGGTCAGCACCGCAAGCGCGGGATCATCGAGCGCGATCCTGTGGTGGCGCGCAATCGCCACCAGCAATTGCCGGGCCGGGTGATCACCAAGCAATGCCGACCGCGCCGCCAGCCAAGCGCGCAGGCCCATTTGTTCCAGACTGGGGATCACCAGCCAGAGCCCGGCGTGGCGGCTATGCTGCGCAGCAATTGGTGCAGCAAAAGGCGTGTCCGATCGTGGCGATTGCAGCGTTTGCGCTGGTGCAGCGCCTGAGTTGAGACCTGTCGACGGCTCACCCATTGGGGTTGGCGGCGCCTGCGTTTCGTTGGACTTGCCGGTTGGCTTGCGCGGTGCGGGCGTGGCAGGGACGCGTGCTTCCTGTCTTGCCGACGCAGCCTTGGGGCGAACGCGAGCGACCGACTGGCTCTGCTTCACTACCGCGTCGAGCGTTTCGGCCACCACAGCCTCGAGCAGTACTCGGTTCAGCGCCAGCGCGGGCGATTGCCGCAGCGCATCGGCTCGAAGCAGCGCGACCATGACCGCGCGCGCGCCCAAACCGATGCGGTCGAGCCGGCGGATCACCGCCGCTAGTGTCGGGGGGAGCGCTAGTCGAACCGGTACCGGCGGATACTCGCGCGGCGGGCCTGATCCATCTGCCGCTGAAACCGCCTCATCTGATCGGGCACGGTAACCGGAGGCCGGGTGCTGTTCAGGCGTTACTGGCGCTGCACTCGCTTCGGCGATCAGTTCGACAAACAGCGCCGCAGCACCAGCGGCAATGCAAGTTTCGGTCAGCGCGAGCAGGGCAGCATCGTCCCGCGCGACCCGACAATGCTCCAACCGCTCGCGCAGAAACTGCCGGATCGGCGCACCGCGCCAGCCGGGCAGCGCCAGCCGCCAGAACCACTCCGCCGCCGGTTTCCCGGCCAAGAGGCGCGCGAGCAGCAGCGCTTCGGCCTCGGCGCGATCGGCGAACCACACGCAATTGGCGCCACCCGCGCCGTCGTCGCTTGCGTGGAGGGCATCGGCGGTCGCCAGGCGCCACGCGTCGCGCACTGCGGCCTGACGCCGCGCAGGATGCGCCGCGCTCCCCTGCGCGCCGATCGACAAGCGCCGGACGACGCGCAACCGCTGATCATCGGCAATCTCGGTGTGCAGCGCATCTTCGATCGCATGCTGCGTCGCATGCCGCCGCGCCGGGTCGCAGCGCAGCTTGAGCCTCGCGACGTCAATCGCGGTCACGGCGCGCCCCTAACGCCCGACACCGCCAACCAGCTGAAAGCGCATGGCGGGCGTGATCGTCTGAATCGTGGCGGTGACATGGGTGATCGTCGCCTGCGCGCGCCCGTCGACGATGTCGTCGATGACCGCACGCGAGATGATCCGGTCGGCATCGTCGCGGATCAGCGTCACCATGCCCTTGCTCACCCGCGCAATATCGAGCGTCAGGAACAGCTTGCCGCCGAGCCGAGCAGGCGCTGGGGTGATCAGATGCGCGGGGATGATCCGGTCGACCGGGGCGTGGGCTGCCATCAGCAGGCAGATGCGCACCAGTTCGTTGATCGCGTCCTTCGCCGGTCGCTGCTTCTGGTCGATCCGCCCGAACAGATAATCGACAAAGCTCTGGAGCGTGCGGCGCAACTCGACCGGGATTTCGCCCCAGCCGGGCAGTCCGGCGAGCTGCGCAAGCGGGGCGGGCCGGTCGAATTCCGACAGGGTTTCGGCCCAGCCGAGTCGGACAATCGCCGACACTTCGCCAAAGCTTTCGTGCAGACACCCCGCAATCGTGTTGATCGCGTCGATTTCCTCATTCGCCGCACGGGTTAGCGCAGGCTGGCGGTGCACGCCCGTCAGCAGGTCGCCGATCGTCGTCAAGGCTGTCAGATGGACATGTGCTTCGGCCAGCGACAGCAATCCAATCCGCGAGGCGTCGACCATCGCAATCGAGGTGCGCCGGTCCTCAACCATCCGGCGCCCGGCGACCATGGCGTTCTGGACGCCCTTCAGGAAGCGGTTGGTCGCGGTCACCTGATAGGGCGCGGCCAGCGTCCGGGGCGTCGCCGCGCGTTCGATCATCGCGCGGATCGCCGCATGCGCGGACTCGAGCCGATTGATGCGCTGGACCATCGCCGCCAGCGTCGGGAACCATGACACCGGCACTTCGCGTAGCAATTGCGTATAGTCCTGGATTTCGTCGGGCGCTTCCTCATGCTCGCGGCGGCAGACCGCAACCGCGCTGGGGGCGAGGCCGGAGACCGTCTCGATCAGCGGCACTTCGTCGCGGACATCGGCGGCACGCCGTCTCCGCCAGGCGATCGCGTTGACATGAGTCGCAAGGATCGCGGCACGGCGCGCGTTGACCGCGTCAATCCGGTTCGCCTCTTCCTGGCGCAGCCGCTCGGCCGTGGCGAGATCGTGCCGCGCTTCGGCCACTTCGACATCGACCGAGCGCAGATAACCGGCTGCCGCATTGGCCGATGCCTCGATCGACTGCCGCAACTCACGCAGCGCGCTCGACAGCTCTTCGAACAGCGCGACGCGGCCCTCGACCAACCGCATGATCGCGATCGAATTGTCGATCGCCTGCACGGCCGTCGTAAAATAGTCGGACTCGTGCTTCCGGTTTTCCACATCGGGCAGGGTGTCGGCGTCTTCGTAAAGCTGGCTCGCCTTGGCGAGCTTCATATCGGCGAGCAGCACCGCGAGCGTCGGCACCTCCTTCACATCGGCTTTCTTGCGAAACCCGGCCATCGGGATATCGCCGAGCGCAATCCCGGTCGGGCGACCGCCGCGCCCTTCGGCGAGGCCAGCCAGCGTCGTCACCACGGCGGCCTTGCTGGCCAGCGCATATTCGAGCGCCTGGACGGCGGGCGGTGGCTTCAGGCGTTCGGCGACGCTGGCGGTGCGCTCGACCAGCCCGGCGATCGGGCTCTGCCGCTGAATATCGCTCACCCGGTAGCGGCTGCTGTCGCGTAACAGCGCCACCGAATCGATGTTGAAGGCACGCTGCGGCGTCGCTGCCTGGAATGCCGCCGCGGGCGCGACAAAGGCGGCCGTTGCGGAAGCGCTCGAGCTGCTCGCTGCGGCAAAGTTGGTGGTGGCGAGCGGTGTCGCGAATAGCATCGGCGACGCAGTGAAAGCGGCGCGATTGACGGGCTCCGCAAACACGCTGTCGTTGCGCGCGATGTTGAGCGTCATGATGCTGGCGTTGAAGAAGCCGACATTGGTGGCGGTTGCGAACCCCGGAGAGGTCGACGGGGTGGGTGAGGGCGTGGGGGATGACCCGCCGCCCGTCGAAGGCGTCGGCGCGACACCGACTTTGATCACCGTATCGGCGGGCGTCCGCGCCACGGCGAGGTTGAGGAAATCGCTGATGCCCTTGCTCGTCGCCCGTGCGCCCTCGTCCCGTAACGACAGATCGGCGAGCGAGGGCGAGGTCACCAGCCGCGAGGCGGCGTCGGCGCCCAGCATGATCTGGCGGACGCGGTAAATGTCGGATCGCGCGCGTACGAACCCCAGATCGACGGCGTCATTGGTCGCTTTCAACCGCGCGTCGACCGCAGCGAGAAAGGCGGCGATCCCATTTTCGTCAACACTGTCGAGGTCTTCCTTCAGAAACGTCTGGTTCCAATCGCCGCGAAAGCTGTCGAGCGCAGCGGCGCGCCGCACATCGCGCGTCACCACGGTGCCGAAATCATCGACGCTCAGCGTGTCGCGACCCGCGACCGGCGCCCAGGGCCAGCCGCGCGCGCCGGTATCATTGTCGGTACCCAGGGTTGCTCCGGCGGGGGCATCGTCCGCGAGATAGGTGTAGACGCGCCCGCCTGAGTCGATCTTGCCGAACGATGCCCATTCGACATCGCCGCCGCGCTGCGTGAATTCGACCGCGTTGATCGCAAAGCCGTCGAGCGAGCCACCCGCGCCATCCCAAATACGGCTGGCCGGGATTTCGAGCCGCGTCCAGATCCCTTCCTCGGGCAAATCCCCCACGCGCCGCGCGGCAAGGCCATTTGCTTCGGCGGCAATCGGCATGACATCGGCCGCGCCCCAGAACACGCCCTTGGCAAAGGTTGCCGGCGTTTCCGGGCGGCTGTTGGCGCCGAGCCGCAACGACAGCCCGGTCATCTGGCTGTCGCTGCGGATGTTGACCCAGCACCAGATCGTGTCGCTCGCCGCCACCGTTAGCGTCGCATTGGCATTGACCATGGTGTGGCTGCGCTTGGCGGACGCAGCGGCAAAGCGGCGCGTGCGCGTGACTTCGACCGGGGTCTGAACGTGCGGCGCGGGGCTGTTTTCCTCCAGCGGCAAGTCGGTGCCCGGCCAGCCGATCACCATGCCCGACACGGTTTCCATCAGCCGGTCATAGCGCCGCCGTGCCATCTGGCGGCGGACCAGCCAGCGCTGGCGATCTTCGCGCAGTGCCTTGATTGCTTTGCCGAAGCGCGGGTCTTCGGCTTCGACCTGGAGCAGGCCGGGTTCGTAAACATTGTCGGGAACGGGCACCAGGATTTCGACGCTGTCGGGCTGGCCGCGATCGAGCGGGGCAAGGCCCGCGCTTTCCGCTATGACGAGGTTGAAATTGCTCTGCGCCACTGGCAGCGCGTCGACCGCATAGCCGCTGGGGAAAAAGCGCTGGCGCCGCAGCGTCCAGTCGATCATTTCGGGTGGCAGAATGCCGACCGGCGGCATCCGCACGAACGCATTGCGGAGACTGGCGGGGTCCAAGCTCGGCAGCTCGGTCAGCTGGCCGCAGAATTGGTCGAGCCGTGCTTGCCACAGCCGGGCATCGCCCGATTGCGGCGCGATCGACGATCGGCCCTTGGGTGCGCCGCCGACCCGCGCAACCGCATGGCGATCGACAAACGCCAGCGTCCAGTCGGGGGCAAAACCAATCAGGCCGAGCGGGACGCCCCATGCTTCCCAGGGATGCACCTCGCCTTCGCCCAGCAGCCGCTCGGTCTCGAAGATTTGATAAGCGACCCGGTTGCGCAACGCGGCGTCGGCGGCGGGCAGCGTGTAATCGGGGCCACCGTCGATCGCGACCATTTCGGATGGCCAGAGGTAGAGCGCAAGCCGCGTGCCATCGATCCGCTGCAAGTCGACATAGGGATCGTCGCGCGGATCGGGCGGGCAGTCGTCACCGGGCCGCCCCAGAATATCGCCGACCACGGGCTGCGCGACCAGCACCGCGACATGGGGGAGGGCGGCACTTTCGGCATTTTCAGCAATCTTGAACAGTGTGTCGCCGATCAGCCGGGGCCGTTCGGGTCGTATGCGCTCGGCCATGCTCCCGCTGCCGGCTGGAGCGTCGCCCTCAAGCGGCGCGGCGTCAGGCATGATATCCCCCGGTCCGGCCAGCGCATTGGCGTGATCGGCGCGCAGAATCACTGGCAGATCGCCGAGCGGCAGCCGCACCGACCGCCCGATCGAGATATCTTCGCCGCTGCGCGCAATGCCCAGCCCCGGCGAAAGCTGGACAAACGCCTTGTCAGGCGCCGCGCCGAACGCGCTGTCCTCCGCACGCAGTTCGAGTCCCTCGACCGTGCCGGGCGTTAGCGCGAGCCCATAGAGCCGCTGCATGCCCGATCGCAGGTCCTGTTCGGCCGTCATGGCCTTGTCGGACAGCGCGCGCCCGCCAAAGGCATTGATCCGCCGCCGCCAGACCGTCGACAGCTCGGGGCGCATCGGCGGGTCGGTGCCGATGACATGTTCATCAGCGAAGCTGCGGCTGATCGGCTGGGTGACGTCCATGACTGCGGTCCTCAGGCTGCCGGCTCAGGCCATTTTGCTGATAAGCTCATCGATATTCGTCGGCTTTTGCGCCGTGACCGCCGACTTGAGCAGGTCGGCGAAATCGCTCAGCTTCTCTTCGGCGACGGTGCGGAAGGCGTGGTCGATGGCGAGCGCCTTGCCCGATTCACCCAGCCACATTGCTTCCTTGGCCGTTGGCCAGTCCTTGCCGAGCGTTGCCACCACCCGGCTCAGCCCGTCGCCAAGCCGCACATCGGCATAGTCCTGCGCGATATCGAGCACTTCGCTTTCACCCAGCTTGAGCGGCGTGTCTTCGCGCGCCGCCGTTGAAACGCCGGCGGCATCGGCCACCGCGATCCGCGTCAGCCCCGGGCGCAGCGTCGCGATGTCGGGCTGGAGCACTCGCAAGCCACCAACGCGCGTGAGGATCGAGGGATCGATCGTCGCCCGGATCGGCGGTGAGGCCGTAATGCTGTCGGTGCTCGCGGGCGGCAGCACGATCGGCACCGGCGGCAAATTGACGACCGGCAGATCCTTGGCGATCACCTTTTCGAGATCGGAGACGACCGCGACGGTCAACACGTCCGAACTGGCGATGCTGCGGCTCCCCAGCAGCGACAACAGGCGCACCGTCGCTTGCGGTGTCGCATTGCCGTTGATCGCGGCAACGCGTTTGGCGAGCTTGAGCCGGTCGATATTGGCGTTGACCATCGCATTCAGCCCGACTTCGTCGCCGGTGACGGTGACCCCGGTGCCGGTAACGCGCGGTTGCTGCGCGATCGAGCGCCGCCGCGTGTACCAGACGAGCGGTGTGCCCCCCGGTCCGTGCGGCAACGCTGCCACCGCCTCGCCGAAAGCGGCCTGCCACGCGCGGATGCGCAGTGTGTCGGTTTCGGCCGCAGCGGCAGCAGCAGCGTCGCGCGCCTTCGCCTCGGCTGCCTTGCGCCGGGCGACGATCGTCGAGACCAAATCGAACGCGCTGCCCGATCCCGTCACCGCCGCCGCGTTGCTCGCGACCGCGAGATTGGCCGCGCCCAGCGTTGCCGAGAAACGTTGGTAGCGCGGACGGTCGACCGGGATCAGCACGGTGATGCCCGTCGCGTCAAGATCGGCCACCGTCGCATCGAGATCGATCGGCGCCAGCGCCAGCGCCTCCTCGGCCAGCGACGCGATTTCGTCGATCGGCACAAAGGCGAGGTCGACATCGACGCCAACCGGGAAGTAGATCTGGTTGAAGCCATATTGGTCGGGCCGGATCGCCGAGGCCGGCATCGACCCCGCCGGGGGCAGCATCGAAAACTGCGTTGCGGCGGGGAAAACCGGCGGCAGGCCGCGACCGGCCATGTCGGTCAGCACATCGCTCAGATGCGCGCGGTGCTGCACCACAAAGGCTTCGCTAATCGCGCGCGGGCGGCCGCCGAACACGACATGGACGCCGCTTTCGGCACCGGTCTCACGCCGCACCATCGCCGTGTCGACCCAGCGCACTGTGCCGCGTTCGAGCCCGATCATCGCGAGCGGCAGCGCGTCCTGCGGCATCGCCGCGCCCCGCCCCGCGAAGATCCGCCGCGCGACCTTGCGCCGCGCCTCAGCGATGTTGGCCGCGCCACCCAGATCGGGGTAGGGGATCAGCGTGATCGCCGACGCTTCGATGATGTCGCCATCCTCGATCGTGCGGCGGCCCGAGATTGAGCGCGGATAGGCCGCAATCGGATTGGCGGTGAATTCGACCGGGCGCAGCGCCAGAATGAACAGGCCGGTGCGCCGTCCGAGCGGCACGCGCGGCTCTTCCGATAGCCCAAGCGCGGCGTCGAGCATGCGGCTGGTCGGCAGGTCGAGCAGCGGCACGTCACGCTGGGTGCTCAGCATCACGACATCGCCCGACGGCGTCAGCCCTACCCCGGAGGTGATCGACAGCGTCTGCCCCTGCGTCAGCGTGCGATTCCGCACCCGCAGTCCCGAAATGACGCCGACACCGCCCGCGCGGGCCATGTCGGCTTGCCGCTGGCGGACATAATCCTGGTCGCGCGTCAGATCGGCACCGGTCAGGAAGCGGCCATCGAAATAGCGCGGGCGCCGCCGCAGTCCGTCGAGGATCAACGGGCTTTGTTCGAATATATCCTCAACGTCGCTGCGCGCCAGCACCGATCGATCGGACGCGATGAGCTGGGCAATCTTCTGGGCATCGGCGACGCGGATCAGCGCGCGCTGTTCGGCCTTGTCGAGCGTAATCATGACCGACTCTCCTCAGGGTTCACGGATCGGAACCAGTTGCGGCGCGGCACCAAGCCATTTGCCGGCCAGATGGATGAAGGGGCGCAGGCCATTGTCGACCTGAACCCGTTCGCCCAGGTCGAGCGCGGGCCGCACCGTCGCTTCGGCGCCGGCATCGAGCACGACCGGAATGACGACGCGCGCGAGCAGCACTGCACCCGGATCATGGCCCGTCACATGCTCGGCAAAAGGCGCCAGCCCGCCATCGACTCCGGCCTGGGCACCGGGCGCGTAGCTGCCGAGCACGGCGCCGAGCTTCTCGTCGGTTGTCGCCGTCGCGCTCGGCCAATGATTGGCCGGGCTCGGAATCGGATCGGGCGGCCCTTCGGCGCGCAGGACCAGCTCGAACCGCGGCTGTTCGGCAAGTCGCGCAGGCACCAGTGCATCGAGCGCATCGAACGGCCCTTGCGCAAAGCTCGGCGTCTTGCCGCGCCCGCAGTCGGCCAGCGTCAGGAACAGGTCGGCAACGACCGCGACCGGCACCGAGACACGCGGCGCGCGGTGAATCGCGGCCCGCAAAGCGCCGGTGGTCTGCGCGAGCATCCAGCGCTCGAGCCGGGTACACCAAGGCTCTTCGACTTCGATCAACCGACCATAGCGATCGATCGCGACGCCCGGCTCGACGCGCAGATGCAATTCGCTGTCGCCCGCTTCGGGCGCGCGTACCGCCAGCCCCGCCAACGTGCCATGCCCGACCATATAGCTGAGCGCCGCCGCCAACCGGGCGCGGTGATAGGTTTGCTCATCGCGGAAATCCTCCGCCTGCAACAGGACGCCGGTGGCGTAATTGACGCGCTCGATCGGCGCGCCCGCCAGCAGCGGGTCGGCGGGAACCATCGTATCGGCGGCATTGGCATAGCTGGTCATGGCGCAGACTTTCGCAGGAGCCGTTTCGGGTGGAGGGTCATCGTTCGATCATTGCGGTCGCCGGATCGGCCGGATGATGCGTGGATCGACCGGCTGGATAATCGGCCCCGGTCGCACGACCGGGCCGATCACGTCGGGGCGCAGCACCGGACCAGGGCGCGGCGGGGTGGGTGTCGGTGCTGGCTGGCTTACCGTCACCACCAATTCGGTCGGTGCGCTGTCGTTGCCAGCGTTGTCGGTCACCACGAGCTGAAACCGGTAGCGACCGGGTTGCAGCCGGTTTTCGACCAGCAGCATCGGCTGGTCGAGCTTCACCGGCTGGCCTGGGGTGAGCACCGCCATCGGTCAGGCCGGACTGTCGACAAGCGTGAAGCGGTACGACGCGATCTTCCCCGGCGCGACATCGCTCGACCGGCTGCCCGACAGGATGAAGCTCGCACCCACCGACACTTGCGGCCGGACGATCACGCGATCGGCGTTGACCATGTCGAGGATCGCGGTCGGTCGTTCGGTGTCGCGGACAATGACGTCGATGAAGGCGGGTTCCGATTCATTCTTGGCGTCATCGATCACGACGAGTTGGAACCGATAGCGCCCGGGCGGCATCGGATTGTCCTGTTTGACGTCAACGCTGACGAAGGGGTCCGTTTGAACCACGGGCACATTGGGCTTGAATTCGGCCATTGCTCAGGTTTCCTTTTCCCACATCCACACATAGCTGTTGATCCGCGCCTGACCGGCTGCCCGACTGGCGAGCCCGCTGAGCGTGAAGTTGTTGCCCAGCCAGACTTCGGCTGGCCCATCGGCAAACGCGAAGGGCGGGCTGGGGACCGGACCATCGGCGCGCGCATCGAGCCCGCCCGATCCGGCGACGAAATCTCCGCCGCCGAGGTCGCTTCGACCGAGCCGGACCCGCTCGAACGGCTCGGGCTCGGCGAGATACGTGTCGAGCCCGACCAGCGAGGCCGCGCCGACAATCAGCGGATTGCGCGCATGGAGCACCTGCGGCTCGACATGCGCGGGGATTTCAGCGGCGACGATATCGGACAGCCGCCGGAATTCGGTCCGGTCGGTCACGCCGCGCACGAGCACCAGCACGCGCCACGCGAGACGGGCGTAGAATTGGGTGACGGCCGTGGTGTCGCCACGCAGGTTGTCGATTTCGGGCCGATATAGCGCGAGCAATTCGTCGCGCGCGCGGTCGCCGAGAATGAGCGTGTCGCCGACATAGCTGTTGCCCGATGTCGCCAGCCCCATCGTCAGCGGGTCCTCCTCATCGGCCAGATCGGCGCCAAGGATCGTCGCGAAGGTACGCCGCAGCCGGAAGCCCTCGACCGCGACGATGTCGCCCTTGGTCACGCTGCCGCCGGTCAGGAAGACGCAGCCGCCGTCGCTGTGCATCGCGAGCATCAGCGCGCGCACCGCGACATCGCCCGCGCGCGCAATCGCAAGCTCGCCAGGCGCGGGCGCGCGCCGCCCCGGGTCAAGCCGTCCGCCGCTGACGAGCCGCCCGCCGGTCGCGAGTTCGAGTGCGGCGAGCAACCCACCGCTGGTGCCCGACAGCGCCGCTGTATAAGGCGCCGCGAGCAGCCGCTGGCGCATCCGTGCGGTCGATTCACCCCGCGTCGCGGCGATGCCGATCCACTGGCCGATCCACGGCAGCGCCGGCTCGGGCGCGGTCGCCGGATCGGTGATCTGCCAGCTCTCGGCGATCCGCCCTTCGAGCTCGGTCAGCGCCCCTTCATGCGCGTGGAGCAGCCGCTCCATGAAATCCTGCCGCGTGGCGGGCCCAGCGGCATCGGCGTCGCTGCCGCTCAATGTCTCGCCGAAAAAGGCGGGGAGATAGCTGTCGCGCCACGACCGCCGATGCGCATAAACGCGCAGACACGCCAGCTCGGGCGTGCATTGGCTGTCGCCGCGCAGCGTCAGCGCGATCCACAGATAGCGACCGGTCACCCGGCGCACGCGCTGCCCCGCATGCTGGATCATTAGCGTGAACAACCCTGCCTTGTCGGGACGCGGCGGGCACGCCAGCATCGGCGGTGCGTTGCCGAGCTCGGTCGGGTGCTGCACCCAGCCAGCGACGGGCGTGCCGGGCAGTGTATCCTCGCGCCGATGCGGCAGGATGCGGTGAAGGCCCCAGGCCGGATCGGCGGGCGATGTCGGCATCACCGGCGGCTCGGCGCTGTCGCTCGCAAACAACTGCAAGTCGATCGCGCTGCCGTCGGCGAGGGCCGCTTCGGCATAGAGGCGGTGCCACACACACCCTGCGCGCGCGCCATCGAGCGGCCCGATCAACACCTGGCCTTCGCGGGCATAGGCGCCGCCCGATAGCGCGTGGAGCGGGCGGATCGCGTTGGGTTGGGCACCGGGCGCGGGGACTTGCAAGTGGCGTGGCAGCGCGCCGAGGGCGTTGCAAAAATTGCCCGGCCAGGCCCGGACCAGCGGATGGATGCGCCCTTCGGGAATCAGCGCCCGACCCGCGACCGGCGCACCGGTGACGGCATAGACATAGGCTTGCGGGGCAGGGGCATTGCCCTTGGCGGCGATCACCGCGACGCTGTCCTCGCCTGACCACGCAAGGCCGAAGGGGAAGCGCAAGCCGCGCAGCCGCCCATGCTCGACAAAGCCGTCGGCGCCGAACACCAACAGCGCGGCGTCCGCGCCGCTTTCCCACACGAGCAGCGCGAGCTTGCCTTCGGGCGACGTCGCGAGCGCTACCGCGTCGAACGCCGCCGGAATCGTGCCGCGTCGCGCCGCCGTGATGCGGGCCGGATCGCGATTGGGCTCGACCGGCGCGAACGCCGCGCCGCTCTCTCCGCGGAGCCCGGCGAAGCGCAAGGGCCGCCCGCGCAGCCGCAGCAGCCGCCGGTTGGTGCGGTCAAAACCCCAGCCTCCGCCGCCCGGCGCGGGGGCGAGCAGATCGGCCTTGAGCGCGCCGTGGCGCACGGTTTCGTCGGGCCAGCGATCGCGTAGGTCATGCCAGGTCACGCCGCCGTCGCGCGCCACATAGAGGA
Organism: uncultured Stakelama sp.; assembly: GCA_964449575.1. Lineage (GTDB taxonomy): Bacteria > Pseudomonadota > Alphaproteobacteria > Sphingomonadales > Sphingomonadaceae > Sphingomonas. The sequence goes on along the minus strand of CAYUYZ010000015.1, from coordinate 38,182 downwards.
TATCGTCGTCGCCCAGCATCATGTCGCTCGGCATCGCCGTGGCCGTCGCCACGTCGTCGAGCGCGATCACCATCGCGCCGGGGGCAAAGCCGCTCGCCTCGATCCGCTGCGCGTCGCTGCTCCACCACGCAAAGCCGCCGAGCGGATCGGCCACGGGTGAAGGCTGGCTCGCCATCGCGCGCGCGAACATCTCGTCCTCAGCATCGGCGGGCGCCGCTTGCTCCGAGGCGAGCCGCAGATGGCCATTGGTTTCGGCCAGCGCGAGATGCGCCGCAACCTGCGCACCACTGGCGTCGGGCGCAAAGCCGAAATCGCGTTGGCCCGCGATCAGGCGGAACGGCAGGCCGTTCACATCCATGGCGAGGCCCTCCGCGTCATCAGCACAGCTCCGGCACAACGGGCACGGCGATGCCGGTGCCCGCGCCACCTGCGCCGCCGGACCCGTCACCGGGCGGCAGGCTGGCCGAGGCATTCTCGCCGATGCCCACCGACAGCATCGCCAGCTCGGGCAATTGCCAGCGCTCCAGCCCGATGAAGCCGCGCCCGGTGCGGTCCTCGCTCACCGCGCGCCACGCGCCCCGGCGGCTCTGGGTGAACAGCCGCACCGGCGCGACGCTGCGCACGCCGGGCACACGCGCAATCGCGGTTTCGATCAGCCGATCATCGAGCGCACGGCCGAGCGGCCAGCCCTGACCATCGGGTCCCCCCGGCGCGAGCGGCCAGAGATGGAGCCGGATCGTCTGGGCAACCATGTCGAGCACCGCGTCGCGGGTCGCCGGATCGATCAGCTCGACCGCGGCACTTACGCCGACCGGGATGTATTCGGGCGCGATCACATAGAGTTCGGTGCCCAGCGGACGGCGCGCGTCGAGCCAGGCATGCACCGTCTCGAGCATCGCCCGGTCGGGGCGCGGCGCGGGTTTTTCGACACCCGCGCGGGCCGGGATCGCCATGACCGACACGACGCCGGGCAAGCCGTCGCGCCGTTGCTGCGGCTTGAAGCGCTCCAGCACTTCGACCCGCGCGATGTTGAACCCCGGTGTCGCCAGCGCGAGCGCCGAAAAATCACTCCGCGTAACCGCGCGATTGCCGTGGCGCAGCTCGGCCGGGATGCGCATTTCGGCCACGTCGAGCGTTTCGGCATCGGTACCGCCCGCCATCGCCAGCGGCTGGTTGAGTTTCAGCCGCGGCGTCGGGCTCAAGCCGGTGATGGCCTTGAGCGATCCCGGCGGCAGATTGCCCGCGCTGCCACCACCCGCACGCATATAGGCGACATGGATCGCGCGACCCGATGCTGGCACCGCGCCGCGCACGCCGTCGCCGAAGCGGACGGTCCCGGCCTCGGCATCGACCGCGCAGGCGCGCTCGCCGCGCCCTGCCATCGCGATTTCGGGCACGACCGGCCAGCCGCGCATGCCTTCTTCCTCCTCAACCTCGATCACGAGGCTGGCGGGGTCGACATTGACCGCGCCGAGCGACAGTTCCTGCCCCGACAGGCCTGTGCCGAGCCCGATCTGCTGGCGGCCATAGCTTTTGCGCTGGGTGACAGTGACCGCATTGGTCCCCGCCCAGGCGAGTCTGAGCGATGACAGCCGCGCTTCGGGCAAAGGCCGCAGCCGGATCCAGCCGACCAGCCGCGCTGCCGTCACCGGATCGTCGATGCGCGGCGGGCGTGCGCCGACCCCGGCTGAGATATCCGCCAGCACGTCGTTCGATGGTACGCCGAAATCATCCTTGCCGGGCAGCAGCACGCGGACCACGCCCGCCTGCGTCAGCCCCGAGGTCCCGTCGCTGAGCAATTCGAGCGGCAGATAGCCGGTGCCATCGCCTGCCGCCGCAATTTCCCAGACATGCGCAATCGGTGCGCGCGCCGAAATCGCTTCGAGTGCCCGGGGCGCGGCAATCGTCGGCGCGACCCCGATCGACAGTGCGACCCGGCGATTGTCGGCGCCACCCCCCAGTGTATCGCGCACCGCCGCGACGATCGCTGGCTCGGGCGTCGGCGCCAGCAACGCGAACCATAGGCAGCGATCGATGCTCACGCCCACGACATCGCGCCCTGACGCCTCGGCCATCCCGCCGACGAACACGGGCGTCGTGACATAGGCAGCGGCAGTGCCCGAGATTGAGTAGAGCTCTTTGAGATCACGGATGAGCGCCGACATGCTGCTGAGCTCGGTGGGTGAGGGGCGGCGCTTGAGATAAGCGCGGCCCTCGATCGGCAGCACCGCGAGCTCGCTGTCGAATTCGAACTGCATCGGCTTGGCGATGACATGGCGCTGCGGCAGCACGACCGGCGCGGTCGCGGCTGGATCGTCGATCGACACTTGCACCATCCCATGCGCCGGGCTGGCCGCGCGCAGCGGTTTGCCGAGCAGCCGCAGGAACGCGAGCCGCTGGCGTTCGGGGATGAGATTGGCGCGGTAGAGGATTGTGTCACCCATCCACGCGAACAGATCGATCAGCGTGCGCCCCGGATCGCCGTCGCGCAAATCGGTCCATTCGGGCGTGTGCGCCGGGACCCGGCGGAGCATGTCGGCGACGAGATCGGCAAAGCCGCGGTCATCGAGCGCGGGCGGACGGATCGGCATCAGGCGCCTCCCACCGGCACGGAAACGGTCATCGCGGTCGCCACCCCGATCTGACGGATTCGATAGGCAATCGTCACCATCAGCACCGACGGATCATCCCCCGGCTCGACATCGACCCGGTCGAGCAGGATGCGCGGTTCGAACGCGCCGACATGCGCGGCGATATCGCGCTGCAGCTCGGCGCGGACGCCTGCGTTATTGGGCTTGTGGATCGCCAGTTCGAGCCCCGCCCCGAAATAGGGCCGCATCAGCTGCTCGCCGGGACTCGTTCGCAGCACCGCCTCGATCCGGTGGCGCACCGATGTTTCGAGGTCGGGGAAATGCAGCCGGCCATCTTCGTCGGGCAGCGGCAACAACGGCCAGCAGAGCGGCGGCCTGATCTGCGCACCGCGCGACGACGTGAGGATCGGCCCCGACATCACTTGCCCCCCTTGGGAATGGGAATGCAGATCTTGATGAACAGCATCCAGCGGAAGATCAGGTCGAACAGCGACAGGAAAATGTTGAGCACGATGAACGCGCAGATGGTGATGAACGGGATCGAAAAGCTGCACAGCCACGCAATACCCGGGCCATCGGTGCTGCCCTTGCCCTCGGCCAAATCCTTCATGTCGCCTTTCAGCAGGTTGCCGAGCGCGGGCGGCATGGCGAACGCGACCGACGGCTTGATCCGCTTCAGGCTCGCGATGTCGGGCAGAGCGATCGTCGTGCCCGGGCCTTCGCCGTCCCACCATGGCAGGATACGGAAGGGCTCGCTTTCGACGCTCCACACCGGTCGTTCGGGGCAGCCGTCGTGCCCGGCCACGCGGATGAAGCCGCGCACAGCATAGAGCGCGGCATCGTCGGCGAATTTGGCCGGCGCGCCGACGCGCGCGCGATATTGCTCGGACAGGCAGCCCAGGGCCGCATTGGTCAGCCGCCGCCCGAGATCGGCCGAAACGCGGGGCCAGCGCCGGGGCATGCGGACATTTGCGCCATTGGCCTCGCGCCCGATCAGGATCGGCCCTGCCTGACGCACGAAACTGGCGGCATCGATCGTCTGAACGACATTACCGAACGCGTCTTCGACCGTCGTCAGCCGGATTTCGGCCAGCACCGCCATCAGCGCGCGCGAGGCGGGGCCGGTGCCCAGCGCGTCGAGTTCGACCATCATCTGGTAGAGAAACGTACCGAGTGCCGCCAGCCGCGCATCGCTCGCCAGCGTCGCGGCGTCGAGGACATTCCACCCCGCGCGCAGCACGTCGTCCTTGCGTGGCATGTCGGTTGGGGGCCGGTCCTTCAGATATTCGGACAGATGGGCGACCATCTCGCGGCGATCGGCGTCGGGCAGCGTCGCATAGTTGATCGCGTCGGCTGCAGCATCGCTGGTCTCGGCGCTCGACACCGGGATCACCGCGAACAGCACGGTGCGGCCAATCGCGGCACACACATCGGGCGGGGCAGGGTAGAGGCGGTGGACGGTCTCGCGCGCCGGTACGGCCGCGCCCCGGCGCTTGGCAATCGCCTGACGGATCGATGCATTGGCGGCGTGATCGGCTCCGCCTGCGGGGTCAGCGTCGCGGTCGGCGACCGGCAGCCAGCCGTCGATCGATTTGCCGCGCTTCATCCACCCCTTGCGCGTAGGGCCCGCGATCCGCCGAATGACGAGTCCCGATCCCGCGATCTTCGCCGGGTCGAGCCGGGGCTTGCCGGGCTGGTTGCAATAGGCTTCGAACAGCGCGAGCTGGAAACGGCGGTGGATCGGCTGGTTGAGTTCAAGCACATCGTCGCGTGCGCCTTTGCGCACCCGACGCATCCGCGCGAGCCGATCACGCCAGTCGGCGGCGGCGAGATCCTCGAACAGCCCCGCGACAAAATCCTGTGCGCTGCTGGTCGCAATCAGCGTGCGCTGGTCGCCACCGCCAAGCGGGCGCAGCACAACCGCGTGCGGCGCTGCCGGGGGCATTTGCGCGATCAGCCGACGACGCTGCGCCGGGTGGACGGGCCGCTCAAGGAGCTGCATTGCTACCATATATTGCCCGCCCCCGGTGTGTAGCTCGACGACACCACGCTGTTGGTGATCAGCGTGTCGCAGCGGACCACGCCCGAAAAACTCGACATGCCGGCGTCGACCGAGACCTGCCCGGCCGACACGGTGACGCGCGATGCCTGCACCTCGACCGTAGCCGACGAGACGATCGATACCCCCGACGTCGACATGGTGATGGTGTTGCCGCCGGCCTCCAGCTTGATCTCGCCATTGGCGCTTTCCGACAGCGTCACGGTCGCGCTGCCGGGGGTGGCGATCTCGACCTTTTCCTGGCCGGTGCTTTCCTCGACAATCGCGATGCGGGTGCCGTTCTTGCCGGTCAGCGTCCAGCGATCGACGGCATTGCCGGGCAGGCTTTCGGGCAGGCTGGTCTTGCCGTTCCACAAATTGCCAATCACCACTGGCCAGCCAGCATCGCCCGCCGTGAAAGCGACGAGCACTTCGGTATCGACATCGGGGATCAGGAAGGCGCCGAAGTTGTCGCCGGCAAAGGCCACCGCCACGCGCGCCCACACCGGCGCATCGCCCTGCGGATCGATTGCGGGCAGCTTGACCTGGACGCGGCCGCGCTGATCGGGGTCTTGCACCGACACAACGATTCCGAGATGGACGCCCGCGCGCCAGCTCGATGCGAGCGCGAGCGGTCCGGGCAAGGCGAGGCCGCTGCTCATTCGGGTGCTCCCAGATAGGCGCATTCGGCGACGAAATCGGTGCGATAGGCCCCTTCAAGGTCGAAGCGATGCACCGCCTCGCGCACCGCATATTGGTTGGCGAATTGCGGATTGACGCCGCTCAGTTCGACCCAGCTGCCGACGCGGATATTGCCATCGCCGCGCGCGCAACCATCGACCCGGACGAAGCCGCGCGCGCGCCGCTGCCCGTCGATCTCGACCAGCTTGGTCGCATCGCCGTCGGTCAGCGGGCCATGGCGGCCCAGATGCAGGACCACCTCGGCGAATTTGTCGCGCAGAACGTCCGGCCCCGCCGTGCCGCTGCCCGGCCCGAAGCCGACCGAGGCATGATCGACAGTGACGGCATCACCCGTGCCCGGATCGAAGCTGCCGAGCGCCAGGCTGCTGACCTGATCGGCAATATCGGCGGTAATCCGCGCCGAAATCAGCGAACTGCCGACCGCGAGCGGGACGAGCGCGCGCTGGTCCATCCCGATTCGACCGAGCTGAAGCCGGTCGCCGACAACCTGCATGTCACAGTCATAGGCGCTGAGGATGCGCCGCATGAAAGCAAGGTCGGTTTCGTCGGCCTGCATCCAGTTGCGCGCGGTTGTATCGACACCGTTGCGCACTTCGGGTGTCAGGCCATAGTCACCCGCAATCGTGCTGATGACATCGCCGAGCGCGACATTTTCGTAGAAGCGCGTGCGGCGGCGGCGTCTTGTCGGGAACAGCCGGTCCTCGGCGAGGATCGTGAACAGCGGCGGCTCGCCTTCGCGGATTTCGGCTTCGATCGCGGTGACCTGGCCGTCGAAGATTTCGGGCGCGCCGACTTCATGCGGTCCTGCGAACACCCGCACCCCGGCGCCAAGTTCAAGCGGCGAGCCGACCCCGGCGGCATAATGGCTGGTGCCGCCATCCTCCACCGTGTCGACGAAGCAGATTTCTAGGCTCGACAGCCCGCCCAGTGCTTCGCGCATCGTCAGCCGCACGAGGTTGCGCTGGATCAGCGGATAGCTTTGCCCGCCGAATTCGACTGTCGGCGATGTCGCATAAAGGGGATCGGACCGCGCCATTTCAGTCGGCCCACAGCCGCGCGGTGCGCTGCGCTTCACGCCGCAGCATCGTCAGCGTTTCGCGATGCATGGCCTCGGATGAGGTTGCGCTGGCCGCCTGCGGCGCTGCGCCACCGCTGCCCCGGCCCGGCTCGGCGGGGGCGACATGCTCGACTTCGTTGATCACGACGGCCATGGCTGTCTCCTCACCACACGGCCACGCCGGCGCGCGCCGAATAGCTCGCCGCGACCTGCCCATTGTCACTCACCACCCGCCCGCTGACGTCGTAGCGCGCCTGCGCGCCCGTTGCGGGCAGCGGCGGCGGCAGCAGCCGATCGGGATTGAAGCCAGCACCGGGCATCGACGTGCGCGACGCCCCAAGCCCGGCAAAGGCGCCCGCGCTGGCGCTGATCCCCGCACTCGCCGAGCCAAAGCCGCCCACGCTGCTCTGCGTTGTCGAGGAACTCGAGCGCGTGACGCCGTCGAGCCCCGTGAACGACGCGCTTGTGCTGGTGGTGGTGACGCCGTTGAGGCCGGTCACGCTGGTGCTGGTCGATATGCCGATGCCGGCGCCAGCCGCGCCACCGATTGATCCGCCAATGCCGATGCCGCCCGAAATCCCAACGCCAATGCCGCCGCCGATCCCGGCCCTGGCACTCGCGCCGATACCAATCCCGCCACCGATCCCGGCGCCAGCCGATAGACCAACGCCGACGCTCGCGCCCAAGCCCGCGCCTGCGCTCAGCCCCGCCGACGCGCCAATCCCGAAGCCGACCGAAGCGCCCGCGCTGACGCCGCCCGACAGCTTGAACCCGGCGGCGGCTTTGAGTTGCGCGCTGCCACCGACCGCGAGCGCGCCGCCTGCCGCAAAGCCCGCGCCAGCGCTCGCGCCAAAACCCGCGCCAGCTCCACCGCGGATGTTCTCGATCCCGTTGAGCGCCGCTGTGCCGCGTCCCGTGGTCTTGTCGCCCGCGCCGCCGGTAACCTTGGTGACGCGGTCCTTGTCGATCGCCGCGCTCGTCATGACGACCTTGGGCAGCGCCGGTACCGGATTGTCGGTGAAATTCTGGATGTCGCTGTAGCGCCCGGTCAGGAACCCGGTCGTCGTGCCCTTCAGGCTGATCTGTAGCGTCGAGCGCAGCGGCACGCCGTCGCTGCTGAAATAGTCGAGCGTCTCGTTGAGCGATTCGACATAGCCTTGGTAGATGTGCGTGCCCCAGGTCAGCACCACGAGTTCGAGATGACTGTTATGCGCGGTTGGATCGGCGCTCTGGCTCTGGCTGCCGCTGGCGGCGGGGGTCGCGCCTTCGCCCGTCGCAATCGCTGCATAGCGGATCGCGCGGGTGATGCGGTGGACGTCGGTGCCGGTCTCGGTGGTGTCGAACAGCAATTCGGCGTCGAGTTTGAAGCTGGTCGGCTTGGACACCTGATTGGGACTGCCGTCGTCGAACTGGTTGGTCGTCGTGATCCGCAGCGAGGCGGGATTAAACTGCGCGGGGACAGGGTCGCCATCACCGACCGCGATCGTGATGAGCGCGAGCGTCATGCCGCCACCCCCGACACATGCAGGCCTTCGTGGACGAGGTGCAGTTCCTCGACCGCGACGTCGCTGCCCTTGGCATTCAGATCGCCGACGCGGAACTTGACCGGCATAGCGTTCTTCAGCCGCCAGCCCATCGCCACCGATCGTGTCGCGGGTGACTTGGGATCCTTGGCGGCGGCCAGCGCGATCAGCCCGATCAGCACGTCGCTGCGGTTGGCCGCGATCGGGCGACCGTCGGCGACTTCATCAGCGCCCGCGACCATCGACCACCAGCGCCACAAGGTCTGCGAGCGCGCGACGCCGCGCTTCAGGATGACGGTGCCGAAGCTGACTGGCCCGGCGAGCATCCGCGCGCCATAATTGACGCCGCCCTGGCGCACGACTTTATGCTCCATGCTGGCTTCAAGGCCGGAGACTTCGGAAAATGCGCCGAGCAGGCTTTCATTGACGCCGGTCGAAGCGGCGAACGGCCCCGCCGTGCCCGTGAATTGCAGGTGGAAGGCGAAATTGCCGTAAAGGACCTGATCGTCCTGGCCGCTGGGGAGCTGCATCGCCATCACGCCGCCGCCTGGGTCAATTGCGGGACGGGTTCGATCAGCGCCAAGGTGACGACGATGCGCTCGATCGGCGAGGCCGGATTGACGATCACTTCGCAGCGCACGCGCCCCGAATCGATATCGAGCGGCGTCATCGTGGTTTCGTTGCACGTGACGCGGTAGCATTCCTCCGCCGACAGCCCTTCGAACGCGCCGAGCGTGCGCAAAGATTCGAGCACGCTCGTCACGCGACCGGCGAGCCGCGACCACAGCGCCGGGCCCGAGGGCTCGAACATCAGCTCGTCGCCGATATAGCGGCACGCGCGCAGCAAGATGCCGATCAGCCGCGACACGCCGCCTTTGCGCCACGCGCGGTCCTCGGCCATCGTCGAATCGCTGATCAGCTCGATCGCGCCGCGCCGCGCATCGAACAGGCACAGCCGGTCGCCGAGCCAATCGGCGTAACCGGGCAGGCCGCGCGCGATCGCGCTGCCGGGAATGGTCGGATAAAGGGTGATCGGGCCGCTCAGGCTGCGCCCCGCCGCGCTGCGAAAGCCGCCGACTTCGAGCGCGGTGCGCGCGATCAACCCTGCCAGCGCGCCTTCGGGCGATTGCAACCCTTCGGGGCAGGCCGCCGCATCGGGCGTTGCCAGCCACGGATAGCCGAGCTGGAGCCGCGCATTCCCGACCGCCGCAGCATCGAACAGCGCGAGCGGGCCGGTGTCGCTGCCCGCGTTGCCGGGAGTCGCGAGCACGTCGAGCGGCCATTGCTCGGCACCGTTCGGCATCTCGGGCGCGCCACGCGGCAGAGGGAGCGCGCCCACCAGCATCACGTCGCGGCGATGCGCAGGGCCGCGCGGGCGCCCGAGCAACACCAGCATATGCGCAAGCGCCGCCGACCAGCGGCGATAGCCATCGCGCCCCAGCTGCACTGCGCGGTAATTGGGGCGTGCCGTGCGCGCTTCGGGCGCGGGATCGCCTGCGGGTTCAGCGCAGGGACGAAATTGCTCGGGCGGTCCCGGCAGCGATGGCGGCGGCGGCGCGATTTCGGCGGCCCCACTGCACAGCTCGGGCAAATCGGGCAGCAGCAGCATCGCCGCGCCATCGATCGCGTAAATCGTCGCCGCGCCCCTCCATGTCGCCGTGTTCAGCGGATCGGCATCGGTTGAGCGCGCCATGAAGCCGGGCAGGATCGGCTGCGCATCGGCACCGGGCGCCACCGGTCCGGCGAGCGCGGTCAGCTGGCGTGCGGCGAAGGCAGCCGCGTCGAGCGCCGGATCAGTCAGCGGCAGGGGGTCGCCGCAGCGGATGATCCACGCGCGCGCGCCGCCTTGCAGAAAGAATTGCCGCACCGCCAGACCGAGCGGGCAGGGCAGGTCATCGGTCGCGCCCGGCACCGATGGCCGCCCGCGCCAATCGAACAGCGCATCAAACTCTGTCCAGCCGTCGACCGCAACCGGAATGCCGAGCAGCGCCTGAAGCCGCGCCTCATCGACCGAATAGCTACCGCCCAGCCGCCAGCCCGCCTCCGCCAACTGTCCGCGCAGGCGCGCCGACAGAGGCTTCGCGCGCCGCGCGATCAATCCGGCGAACACCGCGACATCGGCACGCGTTGGCGTGTCGGCGGGCGCGGGGGGGCGCTGGATCTGGAACTGGATACCCGGGACGGGCATGGCGGCTACGGCTCCTGTCCGACGGCTTAGACGTCGACGCTTTCGATGCCCTCGGCGGCGATGACGATTTCCTCCATCGCCACATCGCTGCCGCCCTTGGCGGCCAAGGTCGGCCCGGTCCATTTCATCGGCCGGGCATTGACGAGCTTCCACGCGAGGATCGGGTTATGCTGCTCATCCTGCAGCACGATGTTGACCACGCGTTTGTGCTCGGGGTCGCGGCGCACGATATTGACCCAGTCCCAGAAGCTCTTCAGCCCCATGATCCCGCGTTTCAGCGTGACATCGCCCGCCTTGTGCAGCCCGGGGATTTTGCGGACATGGTTTTCAAGATCATTGCCTTGCCGATATTCCATCAGCGTGATCTCGGTCCCGAGCCCGGAGACATCGGAAAATCCCCCCTGCGCCGAAGTGGGGGATTCCGGGCCGCCGAAGTCGACCAGGAAATTATAGGCGCCATAAGGTGTATCGCGAGGCATGGATGTTGCTCCTTAACCGCGCGCGTCGGCGGTTTTTTGGCCGATGCGGAAGATGACGAATTCGGCGGGCTTGATCGCCGCGACCCCGACCAGGCAGATCAACCGACCATTATCGAGGTCGTTCTGGGTCATCGTCGAGCGGTCGCAATGGACGAAAAAGGCCTCGTCGGGCTTGGTCCCGAGCAGCGCGCCCGAAATCCATTCATTGTAGAGGAAGTCCGACACGGTGTTGCGGACATTGGCCCATAGCGCTTCGCCGTTGGGCTCGAACACCGCCCATTGCGTGCCGCGATCGATCGATGATTCGAGGTACAGGAAATAACGCCGGATATTGACGTACTTCCATTCGGGGTCGCTCGACAGCGTGCGCGCGCCCCATACCCGGATGCCGCGATTGGGCAGCGACCGGATGCAGTTGACGCCGATCGGATTGAGCACTTCCTGCTCGCCGAAATGCACGTCGCGTTGCAAGCCGATGGCGCCGGTAACGGTTTCATTGGCGGGCGCTTTCCACACGCCGCGCTGAACGTCGTTGCGGGCATAAATGCCGCAGACCGCGCCTGACGGTGGCAGGTCGATTTCGCGGGGCGCGAGCGGATTGGTCGCCGCCCCGGGATTGGTGACCCGGATCCACGGATAGTAGAGCGCGGCATATTTGCTGTCGATCTTGCTCTTGACCGCGCGCACCCCGGCAATGTCGAGGTTGGGCGGCGCGTCGAGCACGGCGATGCGATAGGCTCGCCGCGATTCGGCATGGCCGATCAGCATCTGGTTGATCGCTTCGGGATCGCTCGCGGCGTAGCTCGACGATCCGGGGGCAGCGACGATCGAGATATCCTCAAGCGCGAGCAACCGGTTGAGCGCGTCCTGGAAATCGGTGGTCGAGGGCGTGCCGGTGCCGTCGGTGCCACCGGTGACCGCCACCGGGCTGTTGTCGGCCCCATCGGCCAGCGCCGCGCGCAATTCAAAGGGCGAGACGCCACTGCCGATTTCGAGCATCACCGGATTGGCGGCAGCATCGGCGGGGTTGGGCGGTGCCGCCCCTAGCAATGTGCCGATGAAGCGTGGGTGGCGGGCGTGCAGCCCGAGCCCGACCGATTCGAACACCACGCCGGTCGGATCGGTAACTTCGACCGCGTAGCTGACGATGAAGCAGGCGCCGTCATCGGCCAGTCCAGTAAGCGCGCTCAGATCGGCGGCGCTGGTCACCACCGGATCGATGCCGATCACATAATATTCGGTGCCGATGCGGACCGTGGTCCCCGCTGGCTGCGCGAGCGCAAGCCGCTTGGTCGTCGCCAGCTCCTGCTCGACGATGACGACGCGGAAATTGGCGTTGGTGTTGGGGATTTTGACCCCGCCCGGCTTGCGGCTCACGAAGGCGACGCGCTCGTCGGCGGTGACGACGGCGCCCGGGGTCAGATGCCCCGTGGTCCCGCCACCCGCGCCCGTGCCAAGCACCCGCGCGACATACAGCCGCCCACCGCCATTGTTGAAAAAGGCGCGCGCCGCATGGGCGAGGTAATTGGGAGCGGCTGCGCCGCCGATCGCAAGGTCGTCGGTGCCGCCATAATAGCGCTCGTAATCAGCAAAGCTCGTGAGCAACGGCGGCGTCGGGTCGTTGGGCTCGCTGGCGGTCGGACCGCGTGCGGTCATGCCGACGAACGCAGCCGTGCTGGTGCCGACACCTTCGATCGATTTCGCGCGAAAGCTCGTTTCTTCGACGAACACCGCCGGGGCTAGGTATTCAGGCATCGAAGGCCTCCTTCAGTGGCCTCGCAAGAGGCGTTGGTATCATCCGCACGGCGTGCGGGGCAGGGCGGAAGGGCAGGGTCATGGCGGCGTCCAGCCAAGGCTGATCGTCGGCTGGCGCCCGGCGCCGATCGCAACCATGGCCGCGCCCGCAAAATCGGTCGGTTGGGCGGTGGCAATGGCGTCGGGGTTGGGGTGGCCGGTGGAGCGCGTCGCGGCGTCTCGGCGCGCGGCGGCCAGCGTTTGCGGCGTGGCGAAGCGCGCGCTTGCCGGTTCGGCATGGACGACGACAGCACAATCGATCGTCGGCAAGGTGGCACCGCCGCCGCCGGCAAAGGTGATCGGCAGCGCGCCGAACACCAGCGCCGCCTCGCCCCAGGCGTCGGTCAGGCCCCAGGCGCTGTGCGTGCCATCGGCACTGCGGGCGCGCACCAAAGCGTTCTCGACCATCGCCTGATCGGTGGTGCGCCGCACTGCGACGCGCAGGATGCAATCATTGCCATTCGCCTTGATCCGGGGCGAGGCCGCGAACGGGACTACGACCGGTTGGAACAGCGAGGCGAGAAGCGCGCGATTGGCCGGATCGGGATCGCGCGGTAGCCGTAGCGTCAGACGGCGCGGGAGCACGTCGCCCGCCGCAGGGGTCAGATCAACCGCGAGTGTGACCGAGGCGACCGCCGGTGCGACCGGCGTCGCAAAGCTCGCGCCATAAGTCGCAAGCCCGGTTGCCTCGAGCAGCGCAATCTGCCCGCCGCGCTTTGCGACACTGCGCACGCCGGGACCGGTCACCGCGACGGGTCCTTCGACCGGCTGGCCGCGGCCATCGACCAGCTGGAGCAGTACCAGCGCGCGCCGATCAAGCAGGTCAGGCGTCAGCATCATCGTCATGACTGCGGCTCCAGCGCGACATCGCCGTCGGCGAAACTGAAGCGCGATGCCACCACCGGCGGCCCTGCATCGGGCTGTCCATAGCCAATGCGCACAATCCGCGCGCGGTAGGTTGCCGACAGCCGGTATTTGGCCTTCATCGCATCCCAGATGCGCGCAATTTGCTCAATCGTGTCGGTCGACAGCGTCACCTGGATCGCTTCGTCGCGCGCCCAGCCAGTGCCGAGCAATTGGCCGGGTCCAAGCACGGGATAGCGATTCATCTCGAGCATTGCCCAGCTCATCATCGCCAGCTCGTCGGCGGCGGTCCCTTCCCAGCAGGCGAGCAGATAATAAAGCTCAAGCGAGATGCCGACTGCGTCGCCTGCGCCGCTGCCGCCCGTCACCGATCGACCCTGATCGGATCGGGCGATATGGTAGCAGGTCAGGCTGAGCCCGCCGGTCGGGGGAGTCGTCGACACCAGCTTGGCGACCGGGACATGCGCAATGTCCTGCGTTGCGGGCACAATCCCCAGCAGGTTCGAACTTGCCAGCAGCGCCCGTCGTGAGCGCAGCAGCGACACGATCGATTCGCCAATCAGATGCGGCGCGGCGACATCAGCCATCGTCGCTGTCCTTATGGAAGCCAACCGCGCCGCGATCATAGCCGCCCGCCCGGATCTTGCCGAAGCGCGCCTCATAGCTGTCGAGTGCGACCGAAATATCGCCGTGGATCGTCTGCAAGTGATCCGGGGTGGTCACGAAGCGCCAGACCGAGGTCGCGGCACCCGGCAAGGCGCCGACCATCGCGAGATCGAAGCGAACTTCGGACAGGGAGAGGCTGACGTCGAGATGGTTGATGAAGTGACGCGCGGGCAGGTCGCCGCCCGCGTCGCTTCCTGCTCCATGACTGCCGGTGCCACCCATCCGCGTTCAGGTCCCCTTGCTCGGGCATTGCTCCGCAAGCGCTGTGCCAAACCGTATGACTCGCGCATTTCTGGCGACTCCGGCGCAGGCCCGTGCGTCGGCGCTGTAACGGGTGACACCTGGGTGGTGCACCGTGGCACAGCGGCGGACAGGGGGTGATACAGATCGACCGCGACGCGGAGTCGCGGCGCGTCCGCGCGTTTCATGATCAGCGCTTTGGGGAACGCGTCGTTCAGACGCTCGCGGGATCGATCCCGATGCGGCGCAAGCGCCGATACAGCGTTGTGCGCGACATATGGAGCATCCGCGCGGCACGTGCCTTTTGCCCGCCGCACGCCCGGATCGCGGCGACAATGTCGGCGGTCGAGACCGATGGCTCTGGCTCGGCGAGCGAGTCGCAGACGGCGCAGTTAGTGGTGCAAGGGCGGGGCAGGTCGTCTGCCCGCAACAACGCGACGTCCTCGGCGACGACCATCGCATGCTCAAGCGCATTGCGCAGCTCGCGGACATTGCCGGGCCAGTCGCGATCCCGCAGCGCCGCCACGGTGCTCGCGTCGAGCACAGGAACATTGCAGCCCATTTCGAGCGCCAGCGCCTCCAGCAAGTGGCGGGCAATCGCCTCGATATCCGATCGCCGCTCGGTCAGCGGCGGAATCGCCATGCGGACGACCGCCAGCCGAAAGAACAGGTCGGCCCGGAAGCGTCCCGCCGCGACTTCGGCTTCCAGATCGCGGTGCGTCGCGGCGATGATCCGCGCGTCGCAGCGTCGCGGCGTCATCGCGCCGAGCGGAAAGACTTCCTTGGTTTCAATGGCGCGCAAAATCTTGGCCTGGGCAGCGAGGCTCAGCTCGCCGATTTCATCAAGGAAGAGCGTGCCGCCATCCGCCAGCCCGAACTTGCCGGGATAGCTGCGCACCGCGCTCGAAAAGGCGCCTTTCTCATAGCCGAACAGCTCGCCCTCGATCATCGCTTCGGGGATCGCCGCGCAGTTGACGGGCACCAGCGGGCCACCCGCGCGCGGGCTGTTGCGGTGGAGCAGCAGCGCGACGATTTCCTTGCCGGTGCCGGTTTCACCGTGGATCAGGGTCGTGACGCTGGTTCGCGCCAGCCGACCGATCATCCGGCGCACCGCGCGTGCGGCCGGACTCGACCCGACAAACCGATCGCCATCAATGATCGGCGACTCGGTGCGCTCGGAAAGATGCGGCGTGGCGGCCGCCGTGCCGATGCCGAAACCCTGACCCGCCGACTTGACGGTGATCGCTTTGGTCACCCGTTTAGCGGGTGTTGGAGTCGCGACCACGTCGGAGTGTATCACCTCGGATCCCCATCACGGCAGCCGCGCCAGCCTGTCGCCAGTGCGCGCACGCCTCGTGCCCATTTCCCGACGCCAAGGCGCGGGCGCTACTATACGAAGAGTCGAGTCGGAATTACATCGCCGATCGAAGTGCAAAAAGAGTATCACGAATGGTTCCGGCAGTGCAACGCGAGCGCCATTTTTTTGAGGTTTACATGCTGGAAACGCTAATCAACTGTCGTAGTCTCGGAACAGTTCATCGCCATTGGCACTGGCACTGTCATTTGAAAATGCCCCACATATCTCACCTTGATTTCGCTTGTTCATGAACATTGGGATTAAATGTTGAGCGTTGTCGGACGGTTGCGGTAAAAGCACATGGATGCGGGTACTTCTGGCTGAAGACGATGATGATACGGCGCGGCTCGTTGACCAAGGGCTGGTCGAGCTTGGCCATCAAGTGGTGCGCGTCGCGACCGGCGATGCCGCGCTGAAGCTGGGCGGCGGCGAGCCGTTCGACGTTGCCGTGATCGACCGGATGTTGCCCGAACTCGACGGCACCGAAGTCGTCCAGCGCTGGCGCGCTGCGGGCGTGAGTATCCCGGTCTTGATGCTGACGGCGCTCGGCGGAATCCGGGACCGGGTCGCAGGCCTTGAGGCTGGCGCCGATGATTATCTCGTGAAGCCTTTTGCCTTTCCCGAACTGGCCGCGCGGCTTGCTGCGCTGATGCGGCGCCCGCCGATCAGCGATTCGCCGACCCGGCTCGCGGTCGCGGGCATCGAGATGGACCTGATCAAGCGCGAAGTCCGTCGCGATGGGCGCGAAATCCACCTCCAGCCGCGCGAATTCGCCCTGCTCGAGCAATTGATGCGCCACGCCGGAAAGATCGTCACGCGGACGATGTTCCTCGAAATCGTCTGGGGTTTTCATTTCGACCCGCAGACCAACATCGTCGAAAGCCATCTCAGCCGCCTGCGCTCAAAAATCAACGAAGGCTTTGATGTCGATCCGATCCAGACCTTGCGCGGCGTCGGCTATCGCATGCGCGTCGATGACTAGGCTGGCGCCCGCGTCGGCCGGGCGCTGACGATGCCCCATCGCAGAAAGCTCAAATGGTATGCGAGCGCGGCCTATCGGATCGCGCTGATCTATTCGGTCGTCTATGCGGTTACGATCGCTGCGCTTGGCATCGCCGTCTATTTTGCGGCTGACTCCGAAATCAACCGCCAGCAGGACGAGGGTATCCGTGTCGAGGTCGTCGAACTGACCGACGAATATCGCCGCGAGGGGCTGGCGGACCTGATCCGCTCGATCGACGCGCGCGAAGCGGGCGGCGGGAGCAACAGCTTCAGCTATGCGTTGTTCGACGCGCGCGGCAAGCGGATGGCCGGAACGCTCCAGATCCGCGCCCCAGCGATTGGCTGGCACCGCATCGCCGTGCGCGAGCGCGATGACGCAAGCGTGCCGGCGCGCTTGTTCTCAACTGACATCGCGCCGGGGCTGCGGCTCGCGGTCGCGCTCGACAATCGTGCGATTGAGCAGGTCGACCGGACGATATTGGCGCTGTGCCTCGCGGCCTTTGCGCTCGCGATTGTGGTCGGCGCGATCGGCGCGCTGATGCTCGGCGGCTACCTCCAGCGACGGTTTGAGGTCGTGGTTGCGACCGCCGTTGATATCGCGGGCGGCAATCTCGGGCGGCGTATGCCGCTTGGCCCGCGCGGTGACGAGTTTGACCGGCTGGGGGGCGCGCTCAATGCCATGCTCGACCGGATCACGATGCTGCTCGACAATCTGCGCCAGATTTCGAGCGACGTTGCGCACGATCTGCGCACACCGCTGGCGCGACTCCGCGTGGAGATCGAGTTGGCGCAGAACGGCGCGCCCGATCCTGATCAGCAACGCGCAGCGCTCGACCGCGCGCTGCGCCAGAGCGATGAATTGCTGCGGCTGTTCAGCGCGATCCTGCGCATTTCCGAAGTTGAGGGTGGGGCGCTCGAACGCAGTTTCAGCACGATAGATGTGTCCGCTCTGGTCGAGGATTTGTCCGAGAGCTTTGCCCCCGCCATCACCGATGGCGGACGGGCGCTGACGCAAAGCGTGGTGCCGGGGCTGAGCGTGCGCGGCGACCGCGAGCTGATCGCGCAAGCGCTGATCAATCTGCTCGATAATGCCCAGCGCCACACGCCACCCGGCACGGCGATTGCCATCCTTGCCGAGCGCGTGCTCGACGGGGTGCAGCTGATCGTGGCAGATAACGGCCCCGGCGTTCCCGAAGCCGATCGCGCGCGTGTCGTGCGACGATTCGTGCGCCTCGACTCGAGTCGTACCAATGCCGGTCACGGACTGGGGCTCAATCTCGTGTCGGCCATCGCCGTCGCGCACGGCGGGCGGCTGGTGATCGGCGACAACGCGCCGGGCTTGCGCGTGACCCTTTGGTTGCCGACTGCCGGCTGACGCTAGACGGCTGCACAGGGCCCACACTAGCGGGGAAGCGCCCCTCGGCCTTTCGACGGCGGCCAACCGTCGATCGGGCTACTTCTTGTCGGCCTTGTTCGTGGCCATTGCGTCGCTCTGCTCGGCAACAGTGTCGGCGTTGGCATTAATGTCGTCGGCGTTGTTTTCCATCATGTCGGCGGCCATCGCGTTCGACGATGATTCGGCCATCGCTTCCATGTTATCGGCCTTAATCTCCATGTCGTCGCCCCGATTTTCGGTGGCCGCGCCCTCGGGCGGACCATTGCAGGCGGACAGACTGATAAGACCGATGGCGGCGATCGCTAGCTTCTTCACCTCATTTGCTCCCAGAGAACAACGCGATCAACTTGCATGGCTTCACTTGGCTGGGGCGGGATCGAGTGCCTCGGGCGCATTGGCGACGACTGCCAGCATCGCCGTCCACGCCGCGACATTTTGTGCGAGCTGCACAGGGTCGATCCGCTCGAGCGTATCCTCCGGCGTGTGGTGATAGTCGAAATAGCGCGTGCCGCTCTGGTTGAGATCGATCACCGCGACGCCTGATCGCACCAGCGGGGCGACATCGGCGCCGCCGCCTGCCGCCTCGCGTGAGCGCACGATGCCGAGCGGCGCGAGGGCGGCGTAGACTCGGTCGCTCACCGCGCTTGCGGCGGGTGGCAGCTTGAACGCGACGCGCCACACTCGGTCGGCACCAAAATCCGATTCCGCCACCAGCACATGGCGCTCGGCCTTGTGCGCCGCGAAATAGGCTTCGGCGCCCGCGCCACCGGTTTCCTCATCGCCGAACCACACCACGCGGATCGTCCGACGCGGGGCGGGGCCGTCGAGCAGCCGTTTGGCCGCTGCTGCCGTGATCGCGACGCCCGCGCCATCGTCAATCGCGCCGGTGCCAAGGTCCCAGCTATCGAGATGCCCGCCGATGACGATGATCCCCGCATCGGGATCGGTGCCGGGCACCTCGCCAATGACATTGCCCGTCTCGGTCATGCCCAGATCGCGCGGGGTCAAGGTCAGGTGCAGCGTGATCGGCTTGCCGCGCTTGACCATGCGGCTGAGATTGTCAGCGTCGGAGGTGGAGAGCGCTGCCGCCGGGATTGGCGTCACGCCTTTTTCGAAATTGGTCTGCCCGGTGTGGGGCCCGCGCCCGTGATCGCTGCCGATCGAGCGAATCACCATCGCGACGGCGCCCTTTTTTGCCGCCAGATTGGGGCCGACGAAGCGCGCGGACCCGAAGGTGCCATAGCTCGACCCGTCCTGCGTCGCGACCATGGCGTTGGAGACAAAGGCGATCTTGCCCTTGAGGCTCCCGTCGGGCGCGCGCTGAAGATCGGCAAAGCTCGGGAAATAGACGATTTCGGCGGTAATCCCCTCAGCAGGCGTCGCGCCCGATCCGCCGAGCGCGGTCAGTTGCAGCTTTTGCGGGAAGGGGCTGACGACTTCGCCCGTCTCGATGCCGCGCACCCAGGTCCGCATCATCGCGGTTTCGATCCGCACATTTTTGAAGCCAAGCGCCTTCATCTTGGTGAGGCCCCAGGCGCGGGCGCGCGCCTCGGCTTCGGTGCCCGCCATGCGCGGGCCGACTTCGGTCGTCAGTCCCTCGACAATGTCATAGGCGACCTCATCCTTCAGCGCCGCTTCGCGCAGCACGGCGACTTGCGGGTCGAGCGCGGGGGCAGGCGGCGGTGCGGCGCGCTGGGCGGTGGCGGGCTGGATGAGAAAGGGCAGGGCGAAGGCGGCGCTGGCCGCGAGCAGGGGGCGAAGGTTCATGCTCGCGAGCCTAGCCGGGTGGCGCCAAGATGCAATCGCTTGGTACGATCCGCAGCCTATGCCAAGGCGCGGCGAGTTGACGCTTGCTAGGGAGTTTGGTGATCGATCCGCTCAAACATATCGACGTGCTCCGCACCAAAGCGGCGGGAGACTCGCTCGCGTTGCTGCGCATTGCCGAGATGATGGTCGAGGCGCAGCGCTTCGACGAGATGATCGACCTGTGCGAGCAAATCATCGCGGGCACCGATGCCAATGTCGCGGCGCGCGCACGCAGCCTGATGCTGCGCCAAATCCCCGGCTGGCATTTCTCGATCCTGAGCGACCTGCCGCGCAACCGCGCCTATGCCGATGCCATTGCCCGCGCGCTCGCCGAGCGGCCGGGGGCGCGGGTGCTGGAGATCGGCACCGGCAGCGGCATCCTCGCGATGCACGCCGCGCGGGCGGGCGCGGCGCAGGTGGTGACGTGCGAGGCCAATCGCCTCGTCGCGCAGGCCGCGCAGGGGGTGCTGGTCGCCAATGGACTCCACCGGCAAGTCACGCTGCTCAACCGCCATTCGACCAGCCTGACCGAGACCGATATCGGCGGCCGCGTCGACATTCTCGTGTCGGAAATCATTGCCGACAATGTGTTGAGCGAAGGGGTGCTCCCGTCGCACGAACATGCGCTGCGTGCGCTGTGCGTGCCCGATCCGGTCGTCATTCCGGCGCGGGCGACCGTGCGCGTGGCGCTCGCGACCGACCACAGTCCTGTCCGCGCCCCGCTCGATCATCTTGACGGCTTTGATCTGGCACCCTTCAACCGGCTCAAGCCCCCCGTGATCAGCATCAAGGCCGACGACCCGGATGTGCAATTGCGCAGCGATCCGATCGATCTCTTTGCCTTCGATCTCGCCACGCCAGTGCGGCAAGCACCCGAACGCGGGACGCGATCGATGGTCTCGGGTGGGGGGCGGATCGACGGCGTGGTGCAGTGGCTGCGGCTCGAACTGGCCGCCGGGATTGCTTACGAAAATCCGCCCGGCGGTGCGTGGTCGAACTGGGGGCTGCGCTTCCACCGCTTCGACGACCCGGTCGAGACGCAGGCGGGCGATGTCATCACGATCGACGCGGCGCATGACCGCAACCGGATCAGCATTACCCCGGCCTGACCGCTTCCGGCGCGTTGCCAAGCGCGGGGGGCATCGCTATGTCCCCGGCCAAATTCCCCGACCCCCAAATGACGGAGCTCGTCGGCCATGGCCGTTCAATATACCTATGTGATGAAGGGCTTGACCAAGACCTTTCCGGGCGCCGCCAAGCCGGTGCTCAATAACATCAGCCTGCAATTCCTGCCGACTGCCAAGATCGCGATCATCGGCCCGAACGGATCGGGCAAATCGACGCTCATGAAAATCATGGGCGGCATCGACAAGGATTTCACCGGCGAAGCCTGGCCCGCCGACGGCATCAAGGTCGGCTACCTGCCGCAGGAGCCGCAGCTCGACCCGACCAAGGACGTGATCGGCAATGTCCGCGACGGCGCGGGGCCGGTCGCGGCGATGGTCGAGCGCTTCAACGCCATCTCGGCCGAAATGGGCGATCCGCAGGACGACACCGATTTCGACGCGCTGATGGAGGAAATGGGCGACCTGCAGGCGAAGATCGACGCCGCCGATGGCTGGAGCCTCGACAGCCAGCTCGAACAGGCGATGGAGGCGCTCCGCTGCCCGCCCGGCGATGCGCCGGTCGACAATCTCTCGGGCGGTGAAAAGCGCCGCGTCGCTTTGTGCAAGCTGCTGCTTGAAAAGCCGGACATTCTGCTGCTCGACGAACCGACCAACCACCTCGATGCCGAAAGCGTCGCCTGGCTCGAGAACTTCCTGAAGGAATATGCCGGCAACGTCATCCTCGTCACCCACGATCGCTATTTCCTCGATAACGTCGTCAATTGGGTGCTCGAGCTCGATCGCGGTCGCTACTACACCTACGAATCCAACTATTCGGGCTATCTCGAAAAGAAGGCCAAACGGCTCGACCAGGAAGAGCGCGAGGACGCCGGCAAGCAAAAGGCGATCCAGGACGAACTCGCCTGGATCCGCCAGAGCCCCAAGGCGCGCCAGACCAAATCGAAAGCGCGTATCCGCGCGTTCGACGAACTGGTGGCCGCGCAGGAAAACCGCAGCGTTGGCAAGGCGCAGATCCTCATCCAGCTCCCCGAACGGCTCGGCGGTCGCGTGATCGAAGCCAAGGGGCTGACCAAGTCATATGGCGAGAAATTGCTGTTCGAGGACCTGAACTTCACCCTGCCGCCGGGCGGCATCGTCGGCGTGATCGGCCCCAACGGTGCGGGTAAATCGACCTTGTTCAAGCTCATCACCGGCCAGGAACAGCCCGACGAAGGTTCGATCGAAGTCGGCCAGACGGTGAAGCTCGGCTATGTCGACCAGAGCCGCGACGATCTCGACCCCAACAAGAATGTCTGGGAAGAAATTTCGGACGGCGCCGACGTTTTCCGCTTCGGCAAGCAGGAACTCGGCACCCGCGCCTATGTCGGCGCGTTCAACTTCAAGGGGCAGGACCAGCAGAAGAAAGTCGGCCAGCTCTCAGGCGGCGAACGCAACCGCGTCCACATGGCCAAGATGCTGAAAGAGGGCGGCAATGTGCTGCTGCTCGACGAACCGACCAACGATTTGGACGTCGAGACATTGCGTGCGCTGGAGGAAGCGTTGGAGTCGTTCGCAGGCTGCGCCGTGGTGATCAGCCACGACCGCTTCTTTTTGGATCGGCTGGCCACGCATATCCTGGCGTTTGAGGGGAATTCGCATGTGGAGTGGTTTGAGGGGAACTTCGAGAGCTACGAAGAAGACAAAAGGCGGCGGTTGGGCGATGCGGCGGATCGGCCTACGCGTTTGGCGTATAAGAAGCTGACGCGGTGAGTGTTGACGGGAGGCGAGCGTTCTTACAGTCGCTCGCCTCTATCGTCTGCCAGATATGCGTTGCGGCAGTGTAGTAGCCGTAATTGATCTCGCGACCGTTCCGGCAGCGAACCAACGCTTCGCCCTCGAGATGGGCATTGGTCACATAAAGTCCACCGACCAATTGCATGGCGCTCACTTGGCGTGACGAATCCCGAAGCACGACTTCATCTACGACGCCATCGGCATCGAGGATCACCATTGAGCCCTGCGCATAGAGCAGGACCCAGCCAAATCCGAATCCGATCAGCGCGAAGATGGCAAGGACCGCGCGGATCCGCGAGCCGTCGGCGTTGTAGCGATCAGCAAAACTCACAAGGCGGCACTCGTCACCGTCAACCCCGCCACCGTCACCGCCTCGATCCGCTCCCCGAACGCCACCTCGCGCCGCTGCGCATAGGTCTCGCCCTCGGGCGCCCAAAGCTGGTGGATGACTTTGCCCTCGACATCGGCGACCCAATTTTCGGGGATACCCGCCGCTGCATAGAGCCCCGCCATGGTGCCCATATCTTCGGCGAGCGTACTGCTGGCGACTTCGACCACCAGCGCCACCGACGCCAGCGGCACCGGACCGTCCCCGACTGGTTCCGACGTCAGCAGGATATCCGGCTCGGGGAGGCTGACCGGACTCAGCGCGAGGCTGAATTCTATCACAGGCCGGAACGGCGAGCCGTTGGCGCGGAGCGCGTCGCGCAATGCATCGTACAGGTCCATCTTGACGATGCCATGCCGACGATATTGCGGACTCACCTCGAACACCTTTCCATCGATCAGCTCCGTCCTGCCGTATTCGGCGAAGGCACCAGTGTCGCACAGCAGCTGGTAGTCGTCGGCCAGCAGTTTGACGGTGACCGACGCGTCGGAGATTGGCTCGCCATCGTCACCGAGCGGCACGCCGAGCAGTTCGCCCTTGATCAATTCTCTTTTGACGAATCCCGAGAACGTCGGGCGATTCCGCAACCACCAAAAGCTGGCAGAAGTAATTTTGATCGGCGGACGTCGGCCGATGGTCGTTTGCAGGTTCATAAACCGACCCTCTGCACCACCAACCCCGCCACCGTCACCGCCTCGATCCGCGCGCCGAACGCCGCTGCGCGGCGCTGCGCATAGGTGTCGCCCTCGGGCGCCCAGAGCTGGTGGATGGCTTTGCCCTGAACGTCCACGACCCAATATTCGGGGATACCTGCCCGCGCATAGAGTCGTGCCTTCACGCCGAGATCGTTCGCAAGCGTGGTGTCGGCGACTTCGATCACCAGCGCTACCGTCCCGAGCGGGATCAGCCCTTCGCCTTCGGGTTCGCTGGTCAAAACGATGTCGGGTTCCGGCACCCCGTTATCGGGAACCGCAATACTGGCTTCGACCAAGGCCTCGAGCGGCGACCGCGATGACCTCAAGGCCGCGCTGATCGCGAGAAACAGCTGGGACTTGATCCGCGCATGCGGCCGATGCTGGGCGTTCATGTAGAAAATCTCCCCATCGATCAGCTCGGTCTTGGCATAGGCGTCGAACGCGCCCGAGCGATCGAGGAGGAGATAATCCTCGATCCGAAGCTTCACCGGCAGTGGCGTCGTGTTGAGCGGCAGCACTTCAGTCATGCGACGAACCTATCAG
Organism: uncultured Stakelama sp.; assembly: GCA_964449575.1. GTDB lineage: Bacteria > Pseudomonadota > Alphaproteobacteria > Sphingomonadales > Sphingomonadaceae > Sphingomonas. The sequence continues at coordinate 13,953 of CAYUYZ010000015.1, read as the reverse complement.
AAACGCGGCAAATCACCAATCCGCCGCCCCTTAGTAGCCGACGATCTTCACCTTATCGCCCGGCTTCAGCACTGCGCCCTCCGCCAGGCCATTGAGCGCAAGGAAGCGTTCGAGCTGGGCGTCGGCATAGGCCATGCGCGCGGCGATTGTCGCGATGGTCTCGCCTTTCTTCACCGTCACGATCCGCACGAAGCGCGGCTTGATCGCGGCGGCCTCGGCAGCGGTCAGCGTGCGGAAGCTGGCGGGCAGGTCAACCAGCGGACCCAGCCCAGTGCCGAGCGGCGCGACGATCGTGAAGTGGTAAGCCTTGGTCGGCGACACCGCGATCGCAAACACCGTCGCGTCGACGCGCCCGCTGCCACCGGCCGCCTCGACCGTCGCATAGGCCGCGTCAAAGCCGTTCACCCGCGTGCGGCGCAGCTCGAAGGGCGGGGGTGCGGCATTCTTGTCGCCCAGCGCCTGCAGCACGCGCGCGACATAGGGTTGGAAATCGCCCGCATAGGCGCCGGTTGAGAACTCGCCCTGCGCGCCGTCGCCGCTGATCGTCACCGCGCGGGCGCCATTCGCCAGCGTGAAGCCGGTCGGCGCAGTGAAGGTGATGCGCAAGTCAGGATGGCGAAACGTCCTGCCTTCAACGACGCCTTGCCGAGGGTTATCGCCATAAAGCAGGCCATCGATCGCGGCGAGATAGGCAGCGCGGTTGCGCGGCGCATCGGTGCCGCCAACGCTGCGCGCGCGCTCCAGCGCGGCGGCAACCCGCTTGCCCGGTTCGGGGTGCGTGCTCGCCCAGGCAGGCGTCGCGGCCGTGCGCCCCGCCAGCCGCTGATCGAGCGCGGTCTTGTTCGACAGGTCGGCCAGCATCGAGGCCAAGGCGTCACTGTCGTAACTGGCGCCGCGCAGATAATTAATGCCGAGATTATCGGCCTCAATTTCCTGCCCGCGCGAATAGCTGAGCGTCAGCAATTGCGTGCCGGTGCCGATCCCGCGCCCGAGCAGATTGCTGATATCGGTGTTCTTGATCAGCGCGCTCGCGGCAATCTGGCCGAGCATGCCGAGGATGGCGTTGCGGGTCGCGGTGTTCTGGCGCTTGCGACTGTGGCGCGCGGCGACATGGCCGACTTCATGACCAAGCACGCCCGCCAGTTCGGCCTCGTCATTGGCGAGCGCGAGCAAGCCGCGCGTGACATAAACATAGCCACCGGGAATCGCGAAGGCATTGTCGATCGGCGTGTCGAGAATGGTGACGGTAAAGGCCTTGGGATCGGTCGACAGCCCCGATTGCACCGCCACCCGGCGCGCGATGCTTTCGACATAGGCGTTTTGCCGCGCGGTATAGGCGCCGCCATACTGGCTGACGATGTCGCCATTGGCGGCGTCACCCTGCGCGCGTTCCTGCGGTGTGATCGGCTGGACCGGTCCCTGCTGCGCGGTGGCGGGTGCAGTCAGCGAAGCGGTGGCGGCAAATGATAAAGCGATCGTGGCGATCGAACGGCGCATGTTTTCCCTCCCGTCGAGTCTTGACGCGCCATCATGTCGTGTCGGATCGTGCCTGTCGATTGACCAGCGACGCGCTTGTTGCGGTCCATTCGGGGAGACGGAGATGCGTGCGCCAAGGCTGTTGCTGCTGATCGCGATGGCAATGTTGGGGAGCGCGGCGGGTCCCGCCGATCCAAAGGCCGCCGCAAGCGCGAAGCCCGGCACGCTGACCGACCTCACGCCCGACTTCGTCGCCTTTGCCGATGCGAGTGCGACCCTGACCGACGCCGATCGGGTGAAGGCATTCCATGCGCGCTTCGATCCGGTGCTGCCCGGCTATTACGACGGCAAGGGCACGAAACAGGCCGGGTTCGACAGCTTCGCGACGCTGTTGTTGAAGAATTGGCCCAAGAACCGCGACAAATTCGTCGCCACGGCCGCTGCCTTTGGCGCCGCTTTCACGCGCGGGCAGGATCATTTCAAGACGGCGTTCCCCGATTACAGCCTGACCGTGCCGGTCTATCTCGTCCATTCGATGGGCCAGCAGGATGGCGGCACGCGGACAATTGGTGGGCGCACGATCATGTTCTTCGGCGCCGACGTCATTGCGGCGATCCACGACGAGACGACGATCGGCCCGTTCCTCGATCACGAGCTGTTCCACATCTATCACGAGAAATATTTCGGCGATTGCCCACAGCTCTGGTGCTCGCTGTGGCAGGAGGGGATGGCGACCTATGTGGCTGCGCAGCTCAACCCCGGCGCCAGCGACCGCGCGCTGCTGCTCAATCAGCCGCGCCCGATCCGCCCCGAAGTCGAGCCGCGCCTTGCTGAGGCGATGTGCAGCCTGCGCGCCAAATTAGATTCGACGCAGCAAGACGATTACACGCCCTTTTTCCTCGGCGGCGGCGCCAAGGGGCCATTTCCATCGCGTTACGGCTATTTCCTGGGCTATCAGCTTGCGACCAAGATCGGCGCGACCATGCCGCTGCAAGCGCTCGCCAAGCTGCCGCGCGACAAGGTCAAGCCGCTGCTGATGGAAGCGATCGACAGCTATGGCCTGTGCGAGCCGCCCGCCGACCTTACGCCGTAAAGCGCTTCGTAAAGCCCTTGGGCAGGCGTTCGTCGGCGACATGCGCTTCGACATTGTCGACCCGCGCACGTGGTGGGCCTTGGCGAGCGGCATCAACCAGCGCGTCGGTGGCCTCGTCATCGCCCGCGATCAGGATTTCCACGCGGCCATCGGTGCAATTGCGCACCCATCCCGCGAGTTTCAGCTCTCCCGCGCGGCGCACGATCCAGTCGCGATAGCCGACATGCTGCACTTTGCCGCTCACAAATACCCGGCGCATTGCCGCTTACCCCACGCTACCCGATCGGCGCACATTGCCGATCGCGGCGAAGCTTAGCATCGCGCGCGACCCTAGGCGGCACAAATACACGCAGCCTGCCGCAGCCCTGACTCGCTTGGGCGCAAGCGGCTCAATCGGGGTAGCTTATCGCCAGCACCTCATAATCACACACCCCGGCGGGGAGCGTGACGCGCCGCGTGTCGCCGATGGCTGCACCACGCAACGCGCGCGCGATCGGCGCGCTCCAGCCGATCGTGCCTGCGCTCGCGTCGGCTTCGTCGTCGCCGAGCAAGGTCAGCACGCGCTGATTGTCGTCGGGGTCGGCAATCGTCACCGTCGCGCCGAACCAGACACGGCGCTTGTCGGGCGCCTGTGCCGGGTCGATCACCTTGGCCGTCTGCATCCGCTTCGACAGCCAGCCGAGCCGCCGGTCGATTTCGCGCAGCCGCTTGCGGCCATAGATGTAATCGCCATTTTCCGACCGGTCGCCATTGCCCGCCGCCCAGGACACGACATCAACGATGCGCGGGCGTTCTTCGCCGAGGAGCAGGTCGTACTCGGCACGCAGCACCGCGTAACCAGCGGGGGTGATGTAATTGGGGTGGTCCATGCTGCGGGCGAGGTTAGCCCGGCTTGCGGCCCAGATACCAGCTCAGCCGCGCGTTCCCTTGCGATCGGCTGCGCTCGGGGTGGAGCAAGTCGTAAACGACGGCGTTTTCGAGCACGCGCTGGACATAGCCGCGCGTCTCGCTGAACGGGATCGCTTCGATCCAGTCGATCATGTCGATCTGACCCTGACGCGGATCGCCATTGGCCGCGAGCCATTTGTTCACATTGCCGCCGCCCGCATTATAGGCCGCGACCGCGAGCGGATAGCTGCCATAGAGATTGAGCAGCTTCTGGAAATAGCTCGACCCGAGCTGGATGTTGTAATCGGTGTTGGCGGTCAGCGCGCTGCTGTCATAGGCGAGGCCAAGGCCGTTGGCGGCCTGGCGTGCGGTGCCCGGCATCAATTGCATCAGCCCACGCGCGCCTGCACGGCTGACGGCGGCGCGGTCGAACTGGCTTTCCTGCCGCGCGATCGCATGGATCATCGTCCAGGCGTCCGCCGCGCCATCGGGCACCTTGACGCTCGGGTAACCGGTCGCCGCATAATCCGACAGGCCGTTGAGCAGCGCGCTCTTCCCGACCATCACGCCGAGATCGGGTCGGCCAAGGCTGCGCGACAATTCGGTCGCGAGCACATGATCGCTGTCCGACTTGGCGTCGAGCGCGATCTGCCGGACGAAAGCGGTCTGGTCCTCATGCGCGCCCACCGTGCCGAGGTAGCGCGCGGCGCGCACCGTCTCGCGACTGTAGAACGCATCGCGCACGGGTTTGTCGACCGGGCGCGGGGCCGCATCAGGCGGCGCGGTGAGCGCGCGACCAAGCTTTTCGCTCGCGAGCTGGCCATAAAATTGGTCGCGGTAGCGCGCCGCGCGATCGAACAGCGCATTGGCCTGCGCGGTCTGCCCGGCGGCGAGCGCGGCGCGGCCCGCCCAGTACAGCCCCTTCGACCGCACCGTCGGCGAGGCCGAGCCACCAGCATAGCGCTCGAACAATCCTGCCGCATCGCCGGGCTTGCCGAGCGTGTTGAGCGCGGTGCGGGCGGCTAGCCAGACCAGATCGGTATAGGCATCGCGCTCGGCATAGCTGCGCGTGCTGACATCGGTGCCGACCGGATAAGCGTCGTCGACCTGCCGCGCGATGTCGAACGCGGTCTGATATTGCGCATCGGCAGCGGCACCGCGCGCGTTGGCGAGCATCAGCTCGAACCAGTTGGCGGTGTCGCGCGGCGGCGCCGTAAAGCCATGCGGTCGGGCGAGCAGCGCGCGTGCCTCGCTCCAGCGATTGCTTGCGCGCAGCCACACCGCGCGATCGGCGACGAGGCCCGGATCGCTCGCAAAGCGCGCCTCAACCAGCGCGAGCTTGTCGGCAGCGTCGGGCGCTTTCGCGCGCAGCGCGAGCCGGGCTTCGAACAGCGGGCGCTTGTCGGCGCTGGTGAGCGGCAACTGCCGCTGCGCCGACGCGGTCGCGCCAGCCCAGAGCAACGCATCCATCCGCGCGTCATGATCCGCCAGTGTGAGCGCGCTCGAAAAATTGGTGAGCACCACGGCTTCGTCGGCGGGCGACAGCGCGCCCTGCAACCACGCTGCCCGCGCCGCCGCATTGGCTTCGGCAGGCTGACCCGTCGAGGCTAGCGCTTGGGCAAAGCGCACCCCGCCCGTTCCCGTCAGCGGCGGGAATTTGCGGAAATAACTAACTGCCACCCCCGGCGACCAGCTCGCGGTATCGAGCGCGCGCTCGGCGGCTTTGCGCCGCGCGGCTTCACCCGGCCAGCCGGGATGCGCGAGCAGAAACTGGGCATAGGTATCGAAGCTGTAGCTGTCGGACTGCTGGACCTGTTTCCACTGGGTGATCGCGCTCGCAATCGCATCCGACGTCGGCATTTGCTGGAGCTGCTGCCGATAAGCGTCGAGTTGATCCTGCGATATCGCGCTCGTGCTGATCAGCCCGCCGGCCGCGGCGAGCAGAAGTATCGACTTGTAGGTCCCCGCGATCATGTGGACATGATAGGGGATTCAATCTTATCTGTCGCCTAACAAACTGTCCCGGTTCCGAGCATGTGCGACAGTTCACCGACCCAGCGGAGCGCTTTATCCCATGTTTTCCGGTTCCATTCCCGCGCTCGTCACGCCCTTTGCCGCCGACGGCAGCTTTGACGAGGCCGCATATCGCGAGCTAATCGAGTGGCAGATCGCCGAAGGGTCGGCCGGTCTGGTCCCGTGCGGCACCACAGGCGAGGCCGCGACGATGTCCGCCGACGAGCATTTCGGCGTCGTGCGCGTCTGCGTTGAGCAGGCGGCGGGGCGCGTGCCGGTGATCGCGGGCGCGGGATCGAACGACACGCGCGTCGCGATCCAGAATATCGCGGCTGCCAAGGCCGCAGGTGCCGATGCCGCGCTGATGGTCCCGCCCTATTACAACCGCCCGTCGCAGGAAGGCATTTTCCAGCACTTCAAGGCGGTGGCCGAAAGCTGCGACTTGCCGGTGATGCTCTACAATGTGCCGGGCCGCACGGTGACGGATATTGCGGTCGAGACGATGGGGCGGCTGGTGGCGGCTTATCCGGCCAGCTTTGTCGCGGTGAAGGACGCGACCGGCAATCTCGGTCGGGTGACGCAGCAACGGCTCGCATGCGGCGACGGCTTCATCCAGCTGTCGGGCAATGACGAGACGGCGCTTGCGTTCAACGCAATGGGCGGGGTGGGGACGATTTCGGTCACCGCCAATGTCGCCCCACGCTTGTGTGCCGATTTCCAGCGCGCTTGGGCCGCAGGCGACCGCGTCGAAGCGCTGCGGCTCCACGATCTGCTGTTCCCGCTGCATCTGGCGATGTTCACCGACGCCTCACCGGGGCCGGTAAAATACGCGATGAGCCGGGTGCGCCCCGGCTTCCCGACGGCACTGCGCCTGCCGATGACTTGGCCCAGCGAAGGCAGCCAGCGCGCGGTGGATGCGGCGCTGGCGGGGGCGGGGCTAATCTAAATCCTCCCTCGCGAAGCGGGGGAGGGGGACCAGCCGCACGCGGGTGGAGGGGGCGGACGTAGTTCGCGAGCGTCGATCCCCCTCCACCACGCCCTTCGGGCGCGGTCCCCCTCCCCCGGAGCGATGCTCCGAGGGAGGATTGAGAAAATTCCTCCACCGCTTTAGCGGGGGAGGGGGACCGCGCCGAAGGCGTGGTGGAGGGGGCCGATGCGGCTAAAGGGCAACGACCAATCCAAACGCAAGGCGCGTCAACTCCGCCGCAAAATGTCGCTCCCCGAAGTCCTCCTCTGGCAGCAATTGCGCCAGTCGCCGGGCGGCCATCGCTTCCGTCGCCAGCATCCCGCAGGCCCGTACGACCTGGACTTCTATTGCGCACCCGCCCGGCTGGCGATCGAGGTCGATGGCGCAGCGCATGATTTTGGCGATCGGCCGACGCGGGATGCTGCCCGAGATGCTTGGCTTGAGGGGCAGGGGGTGCGGGTGTTGCGGCTACCGGCGAAAGCGGTGCTGACTGACTTAGATGCCGTCCTCCGCCTGATCCTCGCGAGCGTCGATCCCCCTCCACCACGCCCTTCGGGCGCGGTCCCCCTCCCCCGGAGCGATGCTCCGAGGGAGGATTGAGAAAGTTCCTCCCTCGCTTTAGCGGGGGAGGGGGACCAGCCGAAGGCTGGTGGAGGGGGCCGGGCTCAAGCCGCCGCTGCCACGTCCCCGATCAACCAGGCCTCAGCTTCCTCAACGCTCGCACAAAACCGCATGACGGGGCGATTGACCACGCGCCGCGCTTGCATCCGGATCAAGGTAGTTGCGACAACCATCGCGCATTTCCCCGCGCGGAACACCGGGTTGCCGATCGCCGCTTGCAAAGCCTCGGCCACATCCGGGGTCGACAAATCGCAGCGCGACACATCGATCAGCACGACATGATCGTTGAAGCCGCACTTCAGCAAACCGATCGCACCTTTGCGCTCAAGGTCCATCTGCTCGACATTGGCGACCGAGAAAGTGCCGCTCAGCGTGATCCGCAGCAGCTTGTGCGCGGGGTCGGTTTCAAATTTCCAGGCGGCGTGCATGGCGTAGGCATAGACCCGCGCGCCTTGCCGATCGCTTAACGCCGCTTCCCTTCCGCGCTCACCCTCCCTACATGCCTCTCCCTTATGCCGCGCCCCAAGCCGCCCGTATTCGACAAGAAGAAGACCGTCGCCGAGAACCGGCGCGCGCGTTACGACTATGCGATCGAGACGGTGTACGAGGCGGGCATCGCGCTGACCGGCACCGAGGTCAAATCGCTGCGCTTCGGCGAAGGGTCGATCGCCGAAAGCTATGCCGAGGTCAGCGACGGGCAAGTCTGGCTGATCAATTCGAACATCCCCGAATTCAGCCACGGCAACCGGTATAACCACGAGCCCAAGCGCGCGCGCAAATTGCTGCTCCACGAACGCGAGATCAACAAGCTCCACGGTGCGGTCGCGCGGCAGGGGATGACGCTCGTCCCGCTGTCGATCTTCTTCAACGGGCGGGGCCGTGCAAAGGTCGAACTCGCGCTGGCCAAGGGCAAGCAGGCGCATGACAAGCGCGACGCGATCAAGGAACGCGACTGGAAGCGCGACGCTGCCCGGATCATGCGCGACCGCGGCTGATCTGGTTGCGATCGATACGGGTTTGACGGATCGCGCGCATTGCGTAGAAAGCGCCAGCTAACCTTTTCTCATAAGGATATTCCATGCGCTCGACGCTTATCGTCACGACCTTGCTTGCCTCGGCCGCCGTGGCCGGTGTGGCCATCGCCAACCCCGGTACACCGGCGCCCAAGGCCGCTGCCAAGGCCAAAGCGGCCAAGCCCGAGATCGGCAGCTATGGCTTTGACGCCGCCGGCATGGACGCAAGCGTCAAGCCCGGCGACGACTTCTTCCGCTACGCCGGTGGCGGCTGGCTGACCAAGACTGAGATCCCGGCAGACCGCGCCGCTTACGGCATGTTCAACGTGCTGCAGGACCGCAGCCTTGCCCAGACCAAGGCGATCCTCGACGAAGCCGCCGCCAAGCCCGGCAGCAAGATTGGCGATTTCTTCGCCAGCTACATGGATCAGGCCGCGATTGACGCGAAGGGCGTCGCGCCGATCCAGCCCTGGCTCACGGCGCTGAACGGTGCGGCAGACAAGACCGCGCTTGCGACCGAAATGGCCAAGCTCCAGCGGCAGGGCGTCGGCGGGTTGATCAGCTTCTTCGTCAATCAGGATGAAAAGGCGCCCGACATCTATATCGTCAACATCGGTCAGGGCGGCATCGCGCTGCCCAACCGCGATTATTATGTGAAGGCCGATCCCAAGCTCGACGCGGTCCGCACCGCCTATCAGGCGAACATCGCCAAGATGCTGGGCCTGATCGGCGAAGGCGACAATGCCGAGGCGCGTGCGAAGGCAGTTTTCGAATTCGAAAAATCGCTCGCGACCGCGCATTGGACCGCGATCGAATCGCGCGATTCGGACAAGACCTACAACAAATGGTCGGCGGGCGATTTCGACGCCAAGGCGCCGGGCATGCCATGGGGCGCGATCCGCACCGCGCTCGGCATCGCGGGCGAGAAGGACTTCATCGTTGCCCAGCCGAGCGCAATCACCGGTGAGGCCAAGGCCTTTGCCGACACGCCGATTGAGGTGCTGCGCGATTATGCCAAGCTGCGCGTTGTTCGCAGCTTTGCGGGCTATCTCGCCAAGCCGATCGATGACGCCAATTTCAGCTTTTATGGCCCGATCCTGTCGGGTCAGGCGGTGCAGCGCGATCGCTGGAAGCGCGCTGTCGCGGCCACGTCGGGTGCGCTTGGCGAGGAAATCGGCAAGGAATATGTCGCGCGCTATTTCCCGCCCGCGACCAAGGCGGCCGCCGACACGCTCGTCAAGAATGTGATCGCGGCAATGGGCGCGCGCATCGACAAGCTCAGCTGGATGAGCCCCGAAACCAAGATCAAAGCGCGCATCAAGCTCGCGTCATTCACGCCGAAGATCGGCTACCCGAGCCGCTGGCGCGACTATTCGGGGCTTGAGGTGAAGCGCGACGATCTGGTCGGCAATATCGCGCGCGCCAATGCGTTCGAATATGCGCGCGGGATTGCCAAGCTCGGCAAGCCGATCGACCGGACCGAATGGTTCATGACGCCGATGACGATCAACGCTTACGCCAATCCGGTGATGAACGAGATCGTGTTCCCCGCCGCGATCCTGCAGCCGCCGTTCTTCGATGCCAAGGCCGATCCGGCGGTCAATTATGGCGGCATCGGCGCGGTGATCGGCCACGAAATCAGCCACCATTTCGACGATCAGGGCCGCAAATATGATCCCACCGGCAAGCTCGCCGAGTGGTGGACCAAGGCCGACATCGACGCCTTCGACAAGCTGACCGCGCAGCTCGTCAAGCAATATGATGCCTATGAGCCGCTGCCGGGCCAGAAAGTGCAGGGCGGGCTGACCTTGGGCGAGAATATCGCCGATCTCGCCGGGCTGTCGGTCGCGATCGATGCCTATCACAAGTCACTGCGCGGCAAGCCCGCGCCGGTGATTGACGGGATGACCGGCGACCAGCGCTTCTACCTCGGCTGGGCGCAGGTGTGGCGGACCAAGTACAAGGAGCAGGCGCTGCGCTCGCAATTGCTCAGCGATCCGCACTCGCCCGGTGAATATCGCACCGCGACGGTGCGCAATCTCGATCCGTGGTATGCGGCGTTCGGTGCCAAGCCCGGCGAGAAGCAATATCTCGCGCCAGCGGCTCGGGTCCGCATCTGGTAGATCGTTGAACAGGGAAGGGGCGGCACCGGGGGGTGTCGCCCCTTCCTGCTTTCAGGGCGTCGCGCTCAAAAATTCAGGGAGAGAATGATGCACCGCAAGACTATCGCCACGATCGCTTCGGGCGCCGCCATCGCTGGAATCGTTGCCGGCATGGCGTTCGCCGCTCCGGGCAAGCCGAGCGCCTCCAAGCCGACAATCGGCACCTTTGGCTTCGATGAGACCGGCATGGACCGATCGGTCGCGGCGGGCGATAACTTCTTCGCCTTCGCCGATGGTGGCTGGGTGAAGCGCACCGAGATTCCGAACGACAAGCCGAGCTTCGGCGCGTTCGATACGCTGGCCGACCTGTCGCAAATGCGCACGCGCGGGCTGCTCGAGGCCGCTGCCAAGAACCCGGCGTCGAAGATCGGCAATGCCTATGCTGCCTATCTCGACACCGCGACGATCGAGGCCAAGGGCCTGACGCCGATAAGGCCGTGGCTCGAGCGGATCAAGGCAGCGGCGTCGAAGGCCGATTATCTTGCGCTGGCGATCGAAGCCGACCGGAGTGGCGTGGCGGTCCCGTTCGGGAGCGGCGTGTCGACCGACGCCAAGAACCCCGACAGCTACACCGTCAGCGTGCGCCAGGCCGGGCTCGGCATGCCCAACCGCGACTATTACCTCAGCGCCGATGCCAAGCTGCAAGCGACCAAGGCGGCCTATCAGGGGCATATCGCGCGCATGTTCGCGCTCGCGGGCGAGCCCAATGCCGAAGCGCGCGCCAAGGCCGTGGTCGAGCTGGAGACGCAATTCGCGCAGGCGCATTGGACCAACGTCCAGAGCCGCGACGCCGACAAGACCTATAACAAGATGAGCGTTGCCCAGCTCGTCGAAATGGCACCGGGCTTCGATTTCGCGACCTATTTCAAAGGCGTTGGCACACCCACCGAAACCGTCGTCGTCGGCCAGCCGAGCGCGGTCGCCGGCATCGCCAAGGTCATCGCCGACGCGCCGATCGACGTGCTCAAGGACCAACTGCTGATCCGCTCGCTCGACGAATTTGCGGGCGTGTTGCCGACAGCTTTCGACAAGGAGAATTTCGCCTTCTTCGGCACCGAATTGCGCGGCACGCCCGAACAGCAGCTCCGTTGGAAGCGGGCGGTCAACTGGACATCGGCGGCGGTGACCGATGAAGTCTCCAAAATCTACGTCGCCAAATATTTCCCGCCCGCGACCAAGGCAGCGGCCGATACGCTCGTCAAGAACATCCTCACCGCGATGAGCGCCCGGATCGACAAGCTCGACTGGATGTCCCCCGAAACCAAGGCGGCGGCGCGCGTGAAGCTCGCCAATTTCACACCGCGCATCGGCTATCCGTCGCAGTGGCGCGATTATTCGGCGCTCGAAATGAAGGTCGGTGATGCGTTCGGCAACCAGCTGCGCGCGAACCAATGGGCGCACAACTATAACATCAACAAGCTCGGCAAGCCCGTTTATCGCTGGGAATGGGGCCTCGCCCCGATGACGGTCAACGCGCAGGCGAACCCGACGCTCGTCGCGATTACCTTCCCGGCTGCGATCCTCCAGCCGCCCTTCTTCGATCCCAAGGCCGATCCGGCGGTGAATTATGGCGGCATCGGCGCGGTGATCGGCCATGAAATCAGCCACCATTTCGACGATCAGGGATCAAAGTTCGACCCGAAGGGCAAGCTCGCGACCTGGTGGACCCCCGCCGATGTCGCCGCGTTCAAGAAGCGCACAGACCAGCTCGTCGCGCAATATGATGGCTATGAACCGTTGCCCGGCTTCCATGTGAAGGGCGCGCTGACCCTGGGGGAGAATACCGCCGATCTCGCCGGGCTCGCGGCGTCGCTTGATGCCTATCACAAGTCGCTCGGCGGCAAGCCCGCCCGCGTGATCAACGGCTTTACCGGCGATCAGCGCTTCTACTTGGGCTATGCGCAAGTCTGGCAGCGGCGCCACCGCGACAATGATCTGCGCAACCGGCTGCTCACCGATCCGCATTCGCCCGCCGAGCAGCGGGTGTGGACCGTGCGCAACATCGATGCCTGGTATGCCGCGTTCGGTGCCAAGCCGGGGCAGAAGATGTACCTCGCCCCCGAAGCGCGCGTGCGCATCTGGTAAGCGCTTTTCCACTGCGGTGCAGCAGCTTGTGCGCAGCAGGGACTTGACGGGCTGGCCGTGACGGTCATGACGGCGTGATGGCCAGCCTGTCGCTTATCCCCGATCCCCGAGCCCGCTCCGGCCGCGCGGCGGCGCTGGTCGCGGGCGGGGCAGGGCTGGCGGCGGCGCTGATCGTGCTGTTCGCCATCGGCAATATCACCGTAGCAGCAGGATTTCTGGCGGGCGCCGTCGTGCTGGGCGGCATCGCGATTGCGGCCCGCATGCTGCAGCCCGCCGCTCAAGCCGCCGAGCCCGACCTCGACTGGTCGATCGCGCATCTGCTCGCCGATGCGTCGAGCGACGCGGTGGCCGTCACCGATCGCGGCGGGCGGCTCGTCTGTGCGAACCAGGCCTATCGCGCGCAGTTCGACGGCTTTCCCACGCCCCCCAATCTGCCCATCGGTGAGCCGGGGATCGCTGCGCTCGCAGGCGCGGGGCGCGCGGCGTGGCGCGACGGCACGGGCGAGGTGGCGCGGCTGACCACATCAAGCGGCCCGATCGCTGCCGCCATCACCCGCGCAGGCCATGCCGATGACATGCTCGTCTGGCGCTTTCGCGGTGCCGCCGGGATGGACGTCGCCGCGCGCGCCGAAGCGATGATTGCAGGGCCAATCGGCAACCGGGTTGCGGGCGCGGGGCTGATGCTGTGCCTCGTCGACCCCGACGGGCGGATCAAGGCCGCCAACCGCGTGTTCCGGCTGCGCGCGATGGGGCATGAGGAAGGCGCCGTCGCCGGGCGGGACTTCGGCCGTTTCCTGACCAATGACAGCGACGGCGTCGTCCGGTTCGAGCGCGAGGGGCGCGGCGGCACCCCGCTGCGCGTGATGCAGATACCGTTTCTCGACGGCGATGCCGCGCCCATTCTCGTCGCGCTGGTCGATGATGATGCCCCGCCGGTGCCCGCGATCGACGCCTCGAGCGCCGATTATGTGAAGAGCCTCGTCGCGTTGATTCCCGCCGCGATCGCGCTGGTGGCGCGCGACGGGCGCTTCATCGAGATGAACGCCGCGTTCCACCGCGCGGCGCGGATCAATCCGCTCACCGTCCCGGTCTATCCCGGCGACCTTGTCGTGCGCGAGGACAAGGCCGCCGTCGCCGATGCCGTGCGCCGCTTCACCGGCGGCGGCGCGCAGGCAAGCGACCTCGCGGTGCGGCTGCATGATCGCCCCGACGAGCCGGTGATCCTGTCGATCGCCGGCGCGCGCGGCTTCGGCGATGCCGCCGTGCTGCTCAGCCTCAAGGACAATGGCGAGGAAAGCCGGTTGAAGCGCGAAGTGGCGCAGGCGACCAAGATGCAGGCGGTTGGCCAGCTCGCCGGCGGCGTCGCGCATGATTTCAACAATATCCTGACCGCGATCATCGGCCACTGCGACTTGATGCTGATGCGCCATGCGCCCGGCGACGGCGATTATGACGACATCCAGCAGATCCGCCTCAATTCGAACCGCGCCGCCAGCCTGACGCGGCAATTGCTTGCTTTCTCGCGCCAGCAGACCTTGCGCCCGCAGATCCTGCAACTCCCCGACGTGATCTCTGAAGTCTCGAACCTGCTCAAGCGACTGCTCGGCGAAACCGTCACGCTCGTCGTCAAGCATG